>CAZFMI010000004.1:0-128768 GCA_964519915.1 uncultured Geomonas sp. | reverse complement strand
AGCCTGCCATCTACAATACGACCAGGGCTCTCTCTTCTTTTCAGCTTGTCATCAGTAGAAGGAACCATCCATTTTGTCACGACAGTATCCCTTGACATGCCGTGACCGTGATCCTGAATGGTTATCGAAAATTTATTCCTTGCCTCAAACGATTCGAAGGAAATAACCACATCTGGAGAATCTGCATCGTAAGCATTTTTAACAAGTTCTAAAATTGCAGCATATTTGTCTTGTATTAGTTCTTTACCGATAGTAAGGATATGGCGGCCGGCAGGCCTTATCTTATGAGAAGATGCGTAATTCAACCCCAAACCTCCAAGAGTTTTTTTGCTATTTTGTGTGCTAGCAAAACGGGTACGGCATTTCCTATTTGCTTGAAAGCTGGTGACCGACCCGGCACAGGAATCGTGCTTTCAAAAAAGTAATCATCTGGAAAAGTTTGGAGCCTAGCTGCTTCTCTGGGCGTAAGTGAACGGCACTGTCCGATGTCAGGATGGATTGAAAAATGACCGTCTTGTGAAATGTGAGCAACAATTGTGTGTGAAAATGGCATATCTCCGGCAATCACTTTGAATCTATCCAAGAACGAAGTTCGGTTGTAATGTGTTTTCAACCGTTCAGGAAGGTCGTTATAATCAAGTCGCTCATGGTTTTTGTTCCATTTAGTTATCGCTATCTTGTATATCTCCAAATCTCGTTCATTGTGAGTCCTTGCAGTATGGAAAGTCACAGGTAATTCAATATTTTTTATTCCTGCTGTGTATAGATATGTCCCGTTATAAGATTTAACTTTACAGGGCCGTACCGATCCTTGCCCCGCACAAATGGCTGGAAGATCTTTAAATACTTCATTGACCACCACTTCTTTCGGAATCCAGGGTTCGGGTTCTGGATAAAATCCTGTTGTGTCCCCACGTTTCCCAACCAGTATGATACGCGATCTGTTTTGCAGCACTCCAAATTTGCTTGCAGAAAGGATATTGTGCTCTGTTTCATATCCCACTTCTTTAAACAGAGACCGCATTTTATCAAAGTACAAGTCACCATCGAGTGCTTTTGCTGAAAGCAACCCTGCAACATTCTCAAAAACGAAGTATTTGGGCTTATATCTGCGGAGAAATTCTCCATAAAACGTGTACAGGTAGTTTCTTTTATCACCGCGCATTCGGTTTTTATCACGAGAGCGGCCTACTAGTGAATATGCCTGGCAAGGTGGACCACCAACTATCAAATCAAGCTGCCTACCATCTAACAACGTATCAATGTAATTAAAGATGCTACATAGAGATTCCTGTCCTATTTCTGCATTGATTACCGAAGCAATCACAGAATCCGGAACAGACTCATAAAATTGTGGTCGGGAGATATTTCCATGCACGTAGTCAATGTAACGTTCGTGATGGCTATGTTGAATTAGCCAGTGATAGGCCATGCGTGTTTTCAACGTAAAACAAGCTGCCTTATCTGCTTCAACATGCGCGACAGGGGTAAACCCAGCACGGATGAAGCCCTCTGAAAGGCCGCCACCACCAGCGAATAGATCAAGAAAAGTTAAAGACATATGATCAGGTACTCGAAATTGTCATGATTGCAGAGCAGTCAGAGTGTGAATTCTTGGCTCAATTTTTGGCCACATATCATTTCTTGCCCTGCCCAGGTCATAGCTGCTTTGCAAGTTCATCCAATATTCAGCAGCATTTCCAAAAAACTTTGCGAGTCGCAAAGCAGTGTCAGCAGTTATGGCCCTTTTCCCTTTAATTATCTGATTTACACGACCAACTGGAACATCAATCTCTCTAGACAATTTGTTTTGACTAATATTATTGGGTTCCATGAACTGGGTAAGTAGTATTTCTCCAGGGGTCATAGCTGTGGGTTCCTTATCCTTTTCCTTATACATATCCCAACTCCGCGCTGACATTATCCCTCTTTCGGCTAAATGCCCCCATCTTAGCGTCGCATAATATTTCGCTTTGCGTAATATGTCAAGCGATATAGCTGTGGAGCAGTGCCTACTCGCTGAAAATTATGGCATCACAGGTCAACTAAAGGAAACGGGACTCCTAAGGAACTATATTCAACCCCGGGGGTCTCTTGCCCACCCAAGAAGCCGATCGTCGCAGCCGCGATGGTCGGTGTTCCGGGGACACAGTACTTAAAACCTCGACATAGGGCTGCTCCCTCTCACTTTTACCCCATCACTCCTCGCGGAAGGCTAAGAGATAATGAAACGGGTGGGATTTTTTACTGCCATTGGACCGGAATCTCCGGTCGCAGTGCCTTTTTGGACTGATTACGTCGTGTCGCCGGCGCTTCGTGGTTCGCCGTCAACCGTTACTCGCATAGCGGGACCAGAAGCTGCTTTTCCTGCCGTGCTTTAGCTTCAGCTTCTACAGGTAGGCATCGTGCGGTTCCACCTTGCGCCAATCGGGAACCGAACGCGCGAGCAGATCCAGCTTACGGAGATACCGAACCCCGTGGGGGTAGGTTTTGGTCTGCCCGCGGCGCAGGATGGAGTCGAGCAGCGCCCGGTAGATGACTGAAGCACAGAGATTGCGTCCGCTTTTCTCCATGGCTTCGACCAATGGGAGCAGGCCGCCATAGTAATCTCCGTCGAGCTGGTCGGTATGCCTAGCACATACGCCTCGGCTGCCTCCAGCCTCTCGATTTCAACGAGAAACACGGCATCCGTCTGAGAAAACAAGGTCGCCTCAAGTATGGTCCCTGTCTCGCCCGCCAGTATGCTGTCCCTCTTGTCCTGGCCGATAACATCCAGCAGACGCGAAAGGGCTGCCGCGCTATGACTCCGCCTGAATATGCGCCAAGCGACAACTGCCTGCTTCGCCCGGTTTCCTGACCGGCCGTAGATCTCAAGCAGCAGGCTATCCCTGTCGGTCAGCATGAATGTATCCGTTTCAGGTCTCCAGCCAGGTTAACGCTGCCAGTTCGTCACCGCACTCCAATAGACACGCGCAATGTCCACACAGGCAGCGGTAGAGCGCCTAGCTTCTTCGGGTTCATGCCCAGTTCCCGTGCCATCCAAACTTGGACATGGGAAAGCTAGAATCGCTTCCTCGCCTCTATCCAGATCTGCAGGTCAGCAGGAATTTTTAGCGACAAATTCCATCTCCCTGCTGTTGGAAATCCAGACGTGGTGTCATTCCCTGTAAGGCATCGGTTCGTAATTGTTCATAAGGGTGAGGGAAGCTTGGAGAGTCATGATGCCGCGAGTAAGATGATTGGCATTGAGACGCATCGATTTCTCCGGTCACCAAGAAATAGCACCTGCTCGTGCAAGGAAGTTATAAAAAAAGAGGTCAGCTATTTCTAGCTGACCTCTTCATTTTTAGGTGGTGCCCAGAGACGGAATCGAACCGCCGACACGAGGATTTTCAATCCTCTGCTCTACCGACTGAGCTATCTGGGCAAGAGACCAACTTTATACTTTGATTCTCGGTTTGTGTCAACCTTTTTTTCTCGCCTTCGCCAAGGATTCTGCGGACTCGTCCTTACTCTCTTTGTCATTTATAAGCGGCTGAAGCTCTATCGCTTCCCGCTCCAACAGAAACTACGCGCGGGAGATGAAACGGCCGTCCCTTGTGTCTACTTTGATCTTCTCGCCGCTCTCGAGATAGGGCGGCACCTGCAGACGCAGCCCGGTCTCCAATACCGCTTCCTTGGTCTGGGCGGTCGCAGTGGCGTTCTTCATCGCGGGGGCGGTCTCCGTGACGGCGAGTTCTACGGTCATCGGAAGGTCTACGCTGACCATGCGGTCCTGGAAGATGCCCAGCTGCACTTCGGTGCCGTCGAGCAGAAAGGGTGCGATGGACTCGAAGTTGTCTTCTTCCATCTCGAACTGCTCGTAGTTTTCAAGATCCATGAAGATCCCGCGGCCGCCGTCCGCATAGAGGAACTGCCCCTTGTGACGCTCGAAATCGGCTTCGTCTACCTTGTCGCCGGAACGGAAGGTCTTCTCCAGAACCTGGGAGGTGATGAGGTTGCGGTACTTGGTCTTCACCATGGTGTTGGCACCACGGGCGGAAGGGGACTGGAAGGCTACATCTACCAGCACACAGGGAGCGCCGTCCAACTTGATCACGAGCCCCTTTTTGAAATCGTTGGTGGTGTACATGCGGTGTTCTCCTTTACGAAATGTCCCTTTTTAGCAGAATTCTGTGATAAGTTCAACCGCGCCATAACGGCGGGACTTTGCAGTGTGGAGGATGTGTGAAGATAGATACTGAGTTTATTAAGTTGGATAGCTTCCTGAAGGCGGTCAACGCTGTCTGCTCGGGGGGCGAGGCGAAGATCATCATCTCCGAGGGGATGGTGTCGGTGAACGGCGAGGTGGAGTTGCGCCGCGGCAGGAAACTCCGTCCCGGCGATGCAGTGGAAGTGGGCGGGACTGAGTTCCTGGTGGAGTAGGCGGGGCTAACCGCCGGCGCGCTTGGCCTTGTAGCCGCGCCTGGCGAGTTCTGCCAGCAGCAGGTCGGCATGGTCGCCCTGGATCTCTATGACGCCGTCTTTTGCAGTGCCGCCGCAACCGCAGCGGCGCTTCAACTCGCCTCCCAGGGCCGTCAGCCCGGCGGAGTCGAGCGGCAGCCCGGTGATCACGATGACTGTCTTGCCGCCGCGCCCCTTGGTCTCGCGCCTGAGGCGCACGACACCGTCGCCGGCGGGGGCTGCTGCGTTCTTGCGGCAGACGCAATCCTTGGCGGGCTTGCCGCAGCCGGGGCACATGCGGCCGAATTCGGATGAGTAGACGACCGGGGCGTCGTTGGGGCTGGTCTTTTTCATAGCGTCGGTTGTAGCAGAAAAGGCGCGAAGGTTTCAAGGCAAGAAAAGCTTCTCGCGCAAAGCCGCAAAGGCGCAAAGGTAAAAACAGTCAGTTTTCTTTGCGGCTTTGCGCGAGTCAGTCTTTCAGCTCGACCGGCTTCGGGACCTCGCTCTCCATGATGGGACGCGGGGTCATGCGGTCGGGGATCTTCAGCACCGTTACTCCCGGCGGGGGCTCGATCTCCTGGTACAGCGGCTCGCTCCCACGCTGGTAGGTCTTGGAAAAATGCATGGGGAGCACGTAGCGCGGCCGCAAACGATCCAGCAGGATGTTGAGGTCGGTGGTGCAGAGATGGCGCGACAGCCGCGCCTTGTTCTGTTCGGACGTGAGAAAGGCACACTCGCAAACCAGCAGCGTCACTCCCCCTACCAGCCCCGTCAGGCTTTCCATGTTCTCCTCTGAAAACCCGATGTCGGTCACATAGCCGATGCTGGCGGGCTCCTCAACCTTCCTGATCCGCCGATACAGGGCTGCCGCATCCGGCTCAACGCGCTCTTCAACCTGCTCCCCGCTCCCCCGCGGATACCGGATCGGGCTGCCGTTCATGAGGCCATCGTGAAACAGCCTCTCCAGGTCCTTCAGCCACGCGCCCTTCCTGACTCCCTCTTCCGCCATGCGCGCCTCGTCCAGCACGAATGCAGGCCCCTCTTCGATCCGGTAGGCCAGCACGGCTATCCTGTGCTCGCAATGGACGCTGGTGACGCTCACGTGCCTGTTGCCGTACAAGATCCCTGTACGCTCGCCCTCCGGGCTTGCCGCAAATGCCTCCGGGCCGCTGAAGAGCGTGCTGGCGATGCGCCCGTCCCCGCCTACTTCGCCCACCCTGAAGTTGCCCCAGAAGGTGTCGGCGAGGTTCCAGTCGTAGCAGGCGAACTTGTTGGCCATCCTCCCCGCCAGACCGGGGGGGCCGAAGACCTCGATGGTGCGGGGGGAGGCGTGGCTGTGGCGGATGACGCTGTCCATTCCCATGAAGTGGTCCATGTGGGCGTGGCTGATGAAGATGGCATCGATGGAGGTGTAGACCCTTTTGGCGAGATGGTGCATCTTTCCGCAATCGAACAGCAGGGCCCGGCCGGTGGGGCGCACCCGGATCAGCAGCAGCGGGTCGTCGAACAGCCCTGCGAAGAAGGTGGGTTCGAGGTAGCGGAATGGTTTAGGCATGCGCAGAATTTTACCATTAGATTGACTTTCATCAATTGCATCACTCTCTGAACGCGTTAGAGTTCCAATCAAGAAGCGAACCCGTTCGACAAGGAGAATGGATATGGCAGAGAAAAAAGGTGTGGTACTGGGCGAGAAACTGAATCTGGTAAATCTGGCGGGCTATCAGGACGGTGCAGTGGTGAGCAGGACCGTCATAGACAAGCCGGTGGGCACCATCACTGCGTTCGCCTTCGATGCTGGTGAGGGACTGAGCGAGCACACCGCGCCTTACGATGCCTTTGTGCAGGTGCTGGATGGCGAGGCTGAGGTGAATATAGAGGGAGTGATACACAACGTGTCTGCCGGAGAGATCATCATCATGCCGGCGAACAAGCCCCATTCCCTCCGCGCGGTGAAGCGCTTCAAGATGCTGCTGGTCATGATCAGGGCTTGAAAGGCCGTTCAACGTTCCAGGTTCAAGGTTCTATGTTATTCACTGTCCCTGGCACGATTGCCGTGACGGCACTTGTCTGCGCCGGATTACGATAGGCAGGGTACGCGAACACTCCTCGCTTAATGCCTTAAAGAAAGACAAAAGGCCTGAGGGTAAAAACCCAAAGGCCTTCTTCTTTGCGTCCTGCTCCGCCGTCACCGGAATCGTGCCAGGGAGGAAGACAAGGGTTGAACGTTGAACGTTGAACGCGGAACCGCTTGAAAGGCCGTTCAACGTTCCAGGTTCAAGGTTCTATGTTATTCACTGTCCCTGGCACGATTGCCGTGACGGCACTTGTCTGCGCCGGATTACGATAGGCAGGGTACGCGAACACTCCTCGCTTAATGCCTTAAAGAAAGACAAAAGGCCTGAGGGTAAAAACCCAAAGGCCTTCTTCTTTGCGTCCTGCTCCGCCGTCACCGGAATCGTGCCAGGGAGGAAGACAAGGGTTGAACGTTGAACGTTGAACGCGGAACCGCTTGAAAGGCCGTTCAACGTTCCAGGTTCAAGGTTCTATGTTATTCACTGTCCCTGGCACGATTGCCGTGACGGCACTTGTCTGCGCCGGATTACGATAGGCAGGGTACGCGAACACTCCTCGCTTAATGCCTTAAAGAAAGACAAAAGGCCTGAGGGTAAAAACCCAAAGGCCTTCTTCTTTGCGTCCTGCTCCGCCGTCACCGGAATCGTGCCAGGGAGGAAGACAAGGGTTGAACGTTGAACGTTGAACGCGGAACGGGTTCTAGGTTATTTGCAGCCGCAGCGGCCCTTGATGTCCGCCTCGTACCCTTTCCTCAACAGCTTCGCCACTTCCTTGGAGTGGTAGGTCAGGATCAGGTCGGCGCCGGCCCTCTTGAAGGAGGTCATGGTCTCCATGACGACGCGGTCCTCGTCGATCCACCCCATCCTGGCTGCGGCCTTCACCATGCTGTACTCGCCGGACACGTTGTACACGGCCACAGGGAGGTTGAACTCGTTCCTCACCTCGCGCACGATGTCGAGATACGGAAGCCCCGGCTTCACCATCAGGATGTCGGCGCCCTCTTCCACGTCCATGCGTGCCTCGCGGATCGCCTCCAGCCTGTTGGCCGGGTCCATCTGGTACGAGCGGCGGTCACCGAACTGCGGGGTGGACTCGGCGGCCTCGCGGAACGGGCCGTAGTAGCCGGAGGCGTACTTGACCGCGTAGCTCATCAGCGGGATGTCCTTGTAACCGTTGTTGTCCAGCGACTCGCGGATGGCGGCGACGCGCCCGTCCATCATGTCGGAGGGGGCAACCATGTCGGCCCCTGCCTTCGCGTGGGACAGCGCCTCGCGGGCCAGAAGCTCGAGTGTGGAGTCGTTGTCTACGTCGCCGTTTCTGATCACGCCGCAGTGGCCGTGGTCGGTGTACTCGCACATGCAGACGTCGGTGATGACGGCGAGGTTCGGCACGCTCTTCTTGATGGCGCGGATGGTCTCCTGGATGATGCCGGTGTCGGAGTACGCGTCGCTACCCATGGCGTCCTTCTGCTCGGGGATGCCGAACAGGATGACGGCGGGAACGCCCAGCTCGTAGACCTCCTGGGCCTCCTCGACGATGTTCTCGATGGACTGCTGGTAGATCCCGGGCATGGAGGAGATCTCTTTCTTGATCCCCTTGCCGAAGGCGGAGAACATCGGGTATATGAGGTCGTTCGCGGAGACGGAGGTCTCCCGGACCATGTTTCTGAATACTTCCTTGCCCCGGATCCTTCTCGCTCTGTACAGTGGGTAGAACATTGATCTCTCCTTTGGAAATCCATATTTAACGCCGAGGACGCGCAGGGCGCAGAGACGGAGGCTTTTCGGCTTTGCCCCCTAAAGCTTTTCAGCCTTTCTCTGCGTCCTCTGCGGACTCCGCGGTCAGCAGGTTTTGAAATACTCCACCAGTTCCGCCGCCAGCGCGTCGAGCGTGTACTCTGCCGGCTCCATGTGCACGTCCAGCCCGAGGTCGCGGCAGGTCTTGGAGGTGATGGGACCTATGGAGGCGACCTTCACCCCTTCCAACAGGTGCAGGAAACGGTTCTCGCCCAGGATGCCGGCCAGGTTACGGACGGTGGAGGACGAGGTGAAGGTGACGCAATCGACGCGCCGCTCTTCAAGGGCGAAAAGCGCCCCGGCGGGGATGTCGTCGGGGGTGCGGTTGACGTATGCCACCGGCGCCATCACCTGCGCACCCAGGCGGCCCAGCTCTTCCGAAATCACCTCGCGTGCCCGGTCCCCCTTGGGAAAGAGCACCCACTTGCCCGTCATATCCATCTCGGCAAAGGCCTCGACCACCCCTTCCGCCTTGTATTCGGAGGGGACCAGATCCGCCCGGACACCATAGGGGACCAGGGCTGCTGCGGTCTTTGGCCCGACGGCGCAGACGCGGCAACGACCAAGGGCTCGGCTGTCGAGTCCGTGCTTTTCCAGCCTGGCGAAGAAGTACTTCACCGCGTTGTACGAGGTGAAGATGATCCAGTGGAAACTGTCGAGGGCGTCTATCGCCTCGTCGAGGTCGGCGTGCTTTTCCGGGTCGGTGATCTCGATGGTCGGGCAGCGGTAAGCCTTGGCGCCCAACCGCTCCAGCTTCGAGGCGAACTCGCCGGCCTGGTCGGCGCCGCGGGTCACCAGCACGGAGTGTCCGAAGAGCGGCCGGTTGTCGTACCAGCGCAGCGTCTCCCTCAGGTTCACAACTTCACCCACCACAGTGATGGCTGGTGCCCTGAACTCTGCCTTGCGCGCCTTCTCCGCGATGTCGGCAAGGGTTCCGATCAGCACCTCCTGCTCGGGCCTCGTGCCCCAGCGGATCAGCGCCACCGGGGTCTCCGGTGCCCTGCCGTGGGCCATGAGACTCTGGGCGATGTGCGGAAGGTTGGTGACCCCCATGTAGAAGACGACGGTGCCGCTCCCCAGGGAGAGCCCCTCCCAGTCGATCTCGGAGCTCTGCTTCCCTTTTTTCTCATGCCCGGTGACGAAGGCAACCGAGGTGGTCACCCCGCGATGGGTAAGCGGGATACCGGCATAGGTCGTGGCGCCGACGGCGGCCGTGATCCCGGGGACGATCTCGAACGGGATGCCGGCCTCGAAAAGCGCCTCGCACTCCTCGCCGCCTCGGCCGAAGATGAAGGAGTCCCCCCCCTTGAGTCTCGCCACGACCTTCCCCGCAAGTGCCTTCTCCACCAGCAGCTCGTTGATCTGGCTCTGCTCCCGGTTGTGCTCGCCCCCCACCTTGCCGGTGTAGATCAGCTCGGCGCCGTGGGGAGCCAGGCGCAGCAGTTCCTCGTTGGCCAGATAGTCGTACATCACCACCTGCGCCCTCGCCAGGCACTCGCTTCCCTTTACCGTGATCAGTCCCGGGTCGCCCGGCCCGGCGCCGATCAGGTAGACGTATCCTTTTTTAGCCATGTCAGCTGTCATCTCGCACCAGTGGCAGAAATTTCGGTTGCCGCGGAGAGCGCCGAGTGCGCGGAGCGAAAAGCGCTTCGGGGTTGCCCGAAAAACGTTTTTCCCTCTGCGGGCTCGGCGTGCTCTGCGGTTGATGCCTCAAACGCAAAAGGCTAAGGGAGATCCATTAGCCTTAAAGCAAAAGCGTCAACCAGGGAGGAAACAGAACGAGCTGAATCCTCCCTGGCTCATGCCCTAGGTTATGCTCGTTCCTTTAAACCGGGATTTCCTTCTCCCTGGAGACTTCGCGCTGGTACACCTCGGCGAGGATGGCGTGGCCGCCTTCGGAGAGGAGTTGCTCGGCGAGCTTCACGCCCAGCTTCTCGCAGTCGTCGGCAGGGCCGGTAACGGTTCCCTTCACGGAGACCTTGCCGTCCACAGAGGCTATGAAGCCGGTCAGCTTCAGCTCGTCGCCGGTCACCTCGCCATAGGCGGCGATGGGAACCTGGCAGCCACCCTCGCAGCGCCACAAAAGCGCACGCTCGGCACGGACCGCACGGCTGGTGTCGGGGTGGTTGAAGAAGGAGATGGCATCCTTCACCGCCTCGTTGGAGAGGTTGCATTCGATGCCGAGCGCGCCCTGGCCGATGGCCGGAAGCGACAGGTCGGTCGGCAGGAGCTCGCTGATCCGGTCGGCGAAGCCGAGCCGGTTCAGGCCGGCGGCGGCCAGGATGACGGCGTCCAGCCCCTCGGTCTCCAGCTTGTCCATGCGGGTCTGCACGTTGCCGCGGATGATCACCATCTCCAGGTCCGGGCGCACCTTGAGGAGCTGTGCCTGGCGCCTGAGAGCGGAGGTGCCGATGCGCGCGCCCTGCGGCAGGTCGGCGAACTTGGTGCCGCGGGAGATGACCGCGTCGCGCGGGTCTTCGCGCTCGGTGATGCAGTAGAGCCCGAGCCCTTGGGGGAACTCGGTCGGCACGTCCTTCATGCTGTGCACCGCGATATCGATCTCGCCGCGCAGCATCGCTTCTTCTATCTCCTTCACGAAAAGACCCTTGCCGCCTACCTGGGCCAGCGGCACGTCGAGGATCTTGTCCCCGATGGTCTTGATCTTGGTGAGGGTAACGACCATGTCGGGGTAGCGTTTCTCCAGCTCGGACTTCACCCAGTTTGCCTGCCAGAGCGCAAGCTGGCTCGCGCGGGTCCCTATTCTCAGCTCTTTAAGCGCCATGTACTTCTCCTTTATATTTGGATCTCTTCGAGATTGCCTGACCTAACTTGACCTCGACCCTAGTCCGCTTCCAGGTCCATCATGTTCTCCTGCTGGCCGCCCGCCACCTCCAGGTCGAAGAGGTTTCTCAGGGCGTCGACATACAGGTCGTTGCGGTTTCCCTGGTCCGTCCTCTTCAAGAGGCTGGTCGGCTGGTGCAGGAGCTTGTTCATCATGGCGTTGGTGAGCGCGTCGAGCTTCTTCTCCGCGTCGGGGGGACAGTTCTTCCACCCGGACAGGGTCTTTTGCAGCTCGGCCTTCCTGATCTCGTCGAACCGGCTCCTGAGCGCCACGATGGTCGGGGTCACCTCCAAAGAGGAGAGCCACTTGAAGAACTGCCCGATCTCCTGCTCGACGATCGCCTCGGCCTTGGCCGCCTCGATCTTGCGCTGCTCCAGGTTGGTGGCGACCACGCCGTTTAGGTCGTCGACGGTGTAGAGATAACAGTTCTCGACGTCGTTGACCTTGGGATCGATGTCGCGCGGCACGGCGATGTCGATGAAGAACATCGGCTTGTGCTTGCGGCGGCGGAGCACCTCTTCGATGTCCTTCTCGTGGATGATGAAGTGGGGAGCGCCGGTGGAGGAGAGGATGATGTCGGCCTTGGGGAGGTGGTCCAGGAGGTCCTCGTAACGGACGGGCTTGGCGTCGAACTCATCGGCCAGCTTCTCGGCGCGCTCGTAGGTGCGGTTGGTGACCATGACGCCGCGCACGCCGGTATTGATGAAGTGCTTGGCGGCCAGCTCGCACATCTCGCCGGCGCCGATCAGCAGGACCGTCTTGTCGGAGAGCTCGCCGAAGATCTTCTTGGCGAGTTCCACCGCGGCGAAGGCGACCGATACGGCGGAGGAGGCTATCTTGGTCTCGGTCCTCACCCTCTTGGCGACGGAGAAGGCCTTGTGCAGGAAGCGGTTCAGGATGATGCCGGAGCTCTTGTACTCGGCGGCGTAACCGTAGGAGGTCTTGATCTGCCCCAGGATCTGCGGCTCCCCAACCACCATGGAATCAAGGCTCGAGGCGACCCGGAACACGTGGCGGGTGGCGTCCTCGCCGTGGTAGCTGTAGAGGTGCTTCTCCAGCGTCTCCAGCGGCAAGCCGTGGTAGTCGGCCAGGAAACGCTTGAGCCTGGACATCCCGCCCGCAACGTCGCGGGTGGTGGCGTAGATCTCCACCCTGTTGCAGGTGGAGACGATGACCGCCTCGGTGATGTCCGGCAGCGCCACTACGGCCTTGAGCGGCTTCTCCATCTGGGTCGGGGCGAAGGCGACCTTTTCCCTTATTTCAACTGCGGCAGTTTTGTGCGAAAGCCCGACCACAATAATATTCATAACAGTCCTGCCCCTTCTGAGTGTCGCAACCAAAAAGCGGCTGCCGCCTCTGTTCCTCTTACTTGTAGCTGTGCAGCCCCGGCAGCAAGAGGTTCACGCCGAGGAAGGTGAAGAGCATGATGACAAAGCCGAAGATGGAAAGCATCGCCGCCTTCCTGCCGCGCCAGCCGGTGGTGAGCCTGCCGTGCAGAAGCGCCGCGTAGATGAACCAGGTGATCAGCGACCAGGTCTCCTTGGGGTCCCAGCTCCAATAGGTCCCCCACGCCGTCTCGGCCCAGATGGCGCCCGAGATGATGGCGAAGGTGAGGAGCGGGAAACCGAAGGTGAGGCAGCGGTAGCTGATATCGTCCAGCATGTCCAGCGGCGGCAGCTTCTGGAACATGGGACCCAGGCGGCGCTTCTTCAGGAAGTGCGACTGGATCAGGTACATGATGCTGACGCCGAAGGAGATGGCGAAGGCGGCGTACCCCAGGAAGGCCATGATGGTGTGTATCGCCAGCCACCTGCTCTTGAGCGCGGGGTTGAGCGGCGGGATCACCGCTGAGAAGCTGGCCGAGACGAGCAGGATCAGCAGCGCGAGCGGCATGACGAAGGAACCGAGGATCGAGATCTTGTAGCGCCGCTCGAACAGGATGAAAATGCCGACCGTGGCGAGGCTGAAGAAGGAGAGCGATTCGTGCAGGTTGGTGATGGGGGTGTGCCCCGCCTCGATGTAGCGGTTCACGGTGAAGCCGCAGTGCACAAGGAAGCCGGCGAGGGTAAGCCAGAGACCGGCTTTGCCCAGGGCTTCCTTGGGCTTGACCAAATAGGTCAAGTAGATGGCGGCGACAACCGCGTAGATGACCAGGGTGCTGTTGAAGAGCAAGGCGTTCATGACGGATCCTTTTTTTCAGCCCTCTCCGGGCCCGGTATGCCCCCGGAAGCGGAGAGTTTCAGGAGTATCTGGTCTATGGCATCTCTTTGCCCGTTTCTGATCAGCGCGGGCAGGTCCAGCGCTGCAAGCTCGGCAAAAACCGGGTCATTGTAAGCGTTCCCTACCTTTTCAGTCAATAGCTTTTCACGAAAGGCGCCCAAAAGAGCCACCGCCTCGGCATATTCCGCCCCGAAGAGCGGCTCCAGTTCCGCTACGATCTGCCGCGAAAGCACAGGGCTCGCCCCCCCCGTGGAGACCGTTATCAGGAGGTCCCCCCTCTCCAGCACGGCCGGCGTGGTGAAGCCGCTTTTGCGCGGCGCATCGACGACATCGGCCAGGATGCCGCGCTCTTTCGCCTCCTCGGCGACGAGCAGGTTCAGCTGCGGGTCGTCGGTGGCCGCAAAGGCGAGCAGGGCCCCTGAGAGATCGCCCGGCCGGTACCCCCGCTCCTGGTGCCTCACTCTCCCCTTCGCCGCGAGCGCCGCGAGGGACGGCTCCAGCCTTGGCGCGACCACGGTGACCCGGGCACCTGCCAAAAGCAGCCGCCTTGCCTTCCTCGCCGCCACCTTTCCGCCACCCACGATCACCACGCTGCGGTCCCGGAGGTCGATATTTATCGGGTAATAGCGCAAGATAACTCCCGGATTCGGAATTGGCACAATATGCGCCCGAAGCCGCCGGAGTGTCAACCGTGAATACGACGGCTGGTTCACGCAAAGACGCAAAGGCGCAAAGAAAATCGGGACCTCTTGGGAGGGAAACCCCCGCCCCCGGCCTTGCCCGAGGGGTGCCTGCAATCTCGGCGGACCTTGCGCCTTTGCGGCTTTCGGCTTGGCGCGAGAGCCTCCCGGCGGAGGGTATTTACTCCTTGCTTTTTTTACCCGCTCATTTATAGTAGGAATCACTTTTTTTATTAAAGGAGAGGGTTAAATGGCCAGCGAAAACGTACACACCTTTACCGACGACAACTTTGAAAAGGAAGTGCTGCAGTCCGAGATTCCGGTGCTGGTAGACTTCTGGGCCACCTGGTGCGCCCCCTGCAAAGCGATCGCGCCCCTCATCGATACCATGGCGACGGAGTACGAAGGACGTATCAAGGTAGGCAAGGTGAATGTCGACGACAACCCGGCTACCCCGGGCAAATACGGCGTGCGCGGCATTCCGACCGTGATCCTGCTGAAGGACGGCAAAGTTGTGGATCAGGTGGTCGGGGCGATACCCAAAGCACAGCTGGAGGCTTTGATCAAGAAGGCGCTCTAACATGAAAATGCAGATCCCGTTTAAGAAGTTCGCGCTGAAGACCTTTCCACTCGCGGTTGCCGGCATGCTGCTCTTCACGCAGCCGGCCGCCGCCATCCTGCAGAAAGGGGAGCCCGCCCCTCCCATCAAACTGGTAACGACCTCCGGGCAGCCGATCACCCTGAACAACTACAAGGGGTATGTGCTGGTGATGGACTTCTTCGCCACCTGGTGCATCCCCTGCAAGGAATCGATCCCCCACCTGAACTCCCTGAAGCAGAAGTACGGCAAGCAGGGCCTGCAGGTCCTTGGGGTGAGCGTTGACGAGGGAAGCGACCGCGAGGTGAGGAGTTTCATCTCCGAACGGAGGATCGGCTACCCCGTGGCGATCGCCGGCGAGGAGATGCAAGCCGATTACGGGCTCCGCTCCATACCCACCGTCTACGTCATCAACAAGAAGGGGATGGTCGCGGACAAGTTCCAGGGGTATTCCGACCAGACGGCGAGAGCGATGGAAGATACCATCAAGAGGCTTCTCGCCGAGTAAGACAGCGCACGAAATCGTAGGAGCGGCATTCCTGCCGCGATAGCCTCAAGGGTCATCGCGTCAGGATTGCCGCTCCTACGCGTTTCCCCCCCCACACGCCGCACCCTGGTAACGATCCGCATGGTAGGAGCTCCGCACATAGGGGGCGCTCTCGACGTGCGCGAATCCCATGCCCAGCGCCTTGACCCGGTAGCGCTCGAAGAGTTCCGGCTCGACGTAGCGCTGCACCGGGTAATGCATGCGGCTCGGGGCCAGGTACTGCCCCAGGCTCAGGTAGCGGCACCCCGCGACAAGCAGGTCTTCCAGCACGGCCAACAGTTCCCCCTCCTCCTCGCCAAGCCCCAGCATGACACCGGATTTGGTTTTCAACTCCGGGTCGAGCCCGCGCGCGCGCGCCAGCAGCTCCAGCGATCTGCCGTAGTCGGCGCCGGACCTGATGGCGTAGAGCCTCGGCACCGTCTCCAGGTTGTGCCCGAGGATGTCGGGGGCGCTCGCCACCACCGTCTCCAGGGCCGCCGCATCCCCCAGGAAATCCGGGATCAGCAGTTCCACCTTGGTCTCGGGGGATCTGCGGCGTATCTCTCCCACCGTCTCCGCGTAAAGGAGGGCGCCGCCGTCGGCGAGGTCGTCGCGGGTGGGGCTGGTGATCACCACATGCGAAAGCCCCAGTCGGGTGACGGCCTCGGCCACCGATGCCGGCTCCCCCTGCTCCGGCGGAAGCGGAACCTCCTTGGAGACCGAGCAGAACGAGCACAGGCGCGTGCAGATGCGGCCGAGGATCAGGAAGGTCGCCTGGCGCTTCCGGAAGCACTCCGTGATGTTCGGGCAGCGCGCCTGCTGGCAGACCGTGTTGAGGTTGAGCTCCTTCAAAAGCCCTTCCATCTCGCCGTGAGCGGCGGGGGCGATCTTCTTCTGCAGCCATGCGGGTTTCCGTAGCGGGTCCATGTGCACCATCCTGGTTGGGAGTGTCCGGCTGTGAGGGAGGAACTATACAATCTCTTTGGATAAAAAGCACGCGACATTGCACGGAGGGGAAGGGGGGGGAAAGGGCGCATGATCATTTGCCCCCACCTGTTGCCGTGCAAACCTGCGCTTGGGCATAAAAAAATGGGGCGCCGTTGCCGGCGCCCCACGAGACTGCTGTTCTACTTAGACTATTAGAATTTGTAGGTCATCGCAACCGACACGACGTGCTCCTCGTACCTGGGGGCGAGGTAGCTGCCCAGGTTGACGAGACGGTTGCCCCACTGTGATCCGACTGGACCGCTGGTATTGGTAGCGGAGGTGTCGCGGGTGAGGAACTCGCTACCCACAGACTCGCGCCACGGGTTGTCTGTCTGCTGCCAATCCTCAGTCTTGTAGTATTCCCACATGTAGCTGAGCGCGGCGGTCAGGTTCTTGGCGATGTCATAGGCGAGGGTCGCGTTGACGGTGTGGCGCTGGTTGCGAACCGGCGGCGGAGTCCTGAAGCCGAACTGGTAGTTGTCTGCCAGCGTGGTCGCCGGGGTAACCGAGGACTGCGTACCGAAACCGCCGTATCCGATCTCCATCTTGCCCATCGAGAAGGCGTAATTGGTGCTGAATTTGAGCTTATTCGGAACGATGGCCACGCCGGCATCCACACCGACAGTGTAGGTGGTGTCCTTGATGTCCGCGGTCCACTGCATCGCTTCGCGGGTCCAGGGGCCCAGCTCGGAGGTTGTGAGAGCCGCACTCGGGTTGAGCTTGAAGTTTTCGTCGAACTCGAAGCCGCGCTGGAAGGTCTTTGCCTCTTCGCGACTGGCGAAGGCACCGAAACGGACGCGGTCGCTCGGGGTATAGGACACGTCGACACCGTAGAAGTGACGCTCGTCCTTAAGAAGGCCAACCTGATCGCCGGGGGTGAAGGCATTCTGATCGGCCGGCGCTATGGTGCGCCCGCCTGCATAATGGAGCAGGGGCTGTGAGGGCTGCACGCCGGAGTTGTAGTCGTCCTTGCGGTAACGGTAGGAGGCCGAGACGTCTACCTTCTCGGTCGGTGTCACCGTCGCCTGCAAGTCGAGCTGGTTGCGCTCACGGTCGGTCACGTCGAACCGGCGCGTATCAGCGTGGTTTTCGAAGGTGAACTGCGAATCTATGTTGGTGTTTGCGTCAGCCGGAGCATACCAGTAGGTCTCGTGCGCCGCTTCCGCATCGTAGTGGTCCGCCTTGCGGTCGCCGTACTGGTACTTGGTGCGGAAGCTCAGCCAGTTGGCCGGACGCGAACGGAGCGACACGCGATAGATGTTCTCGTCGGTGCCGGCTTCGCGGTACTCCCGGTCGATGTTCTCGCGCTCGTAGCCGAGACCGATGGTGCTCGCCCAAAGCTGGAGGCTGTAAGTCGTATCGAGTCCGAAATTCTGCTTGTCGTACTCGTAGGCCAAGTTGCGGCGCTTGTTCACGTAATCGACTGCGCCGGTGGTGCCGTTTACGGGAGTATCCCCCGTCACGTAGCGCCAATCGGAGACCGGCGTGTTGTTGGCGAGGTCGTAGAAGCGGTAGAAGGCACGCAGGTTCAGGCGCTGAATCGGGTTGATGCTGTAGTCGAGGTTGAACATTTTGGTCTCGACCTCGGCGTCGGCAGTGGCACGGGGGAGCTTGGAGAGACTGTTCCAGGCTGCGCCGTCAGTGGTGTCAACGGTGCCGTTGGTCGTGTAGGGAATCAGGTTTTCGTCCTGCTCGGCCAGCCCGTAAGAAGCTGTGGCCGTGGCGCGGCTGTTCATCGGCAGATCCACGCCGAGGGAAAGCGCCACGTTCTGGTACAGGTTGTCCTGCGGTAGCGGACGCCTGCCGAAGGTGGCAACATTCTTGGCGCCGCTCCAGGCCTCGAAGGTTCCAGCAGTCGGGTCGGTGTACAGGTTCTGCCAGGTCAAGGTGTCGACGTTGTTATCGAACTTGGAGACCAGGTAGCTGAAGCTGGTCTGGAAATTCTTGCCGGTGTAATCGGCCTCCAGTTTCGCCTCCTGGGTGCGGTAGTCGATAGGCTCCGCAAACTGTACGCTCAGGGAGCGCGGCGGACGGTCGCCTATCTGGCCATATCCCACCTTGTTACCTTCACGGTCTTCATTGGAAAGCGTCACACGCAGCTTCAGGTTTTCGGCGGGGATCAGGCTGAACCCGGCGGTCCCCTTCTTGCGGTCGTTCGAGATCTGGATCGGGCGCAGGTTGGTGGCCAGATAAGCGGCGGTGGCGTTGTCGTTTGCCACTTGCTGGGGCCCGCCGGTGGTGTTGGTGGCAGGCGCGAGATTCTTGTTGGGAATCGGCACAGCTCCGCCAGGCAGGGTCAAATTCCCGCCCTGGGTGACATACGGGGTCTGAGCTTTGTTGCTCAGGTTGTGGATGATTTCGTCCCACTCGAGGCTGACACCCCACTTGCCGTAGCGCCCGCCCTGCAGCAGGAGGTTCTGGTCGTCACGTCCGACGTTCTTGCCTTTGGCGCCCAGGAAGTACCCGGTGCCGGTTTCGGTCTTCACGCCCAGATCGTAAAGGTAGAATCCGCTGTCGATGTCTCTGTACTCGTTGAACTTGCTCGAATTGGTGTCGGTGTCTTCCATCTGGCCGCCGACGGTGACGTGCCCGGTTACATCCTGGGAAAGGCCCGCAGCCGGCGCGAGCAGAATCATCGCCGCGGTAATAATAGGTTTCTTCATATAGGTCCTCTTCCTTTAACGCGTAAGTTTGGCCCCGGAGGGGCTGTTCGAGCCGTGGATGGCCATATGGCAATTGACGCATCCCTCGCCTGAAAGGGTGTTGACCCTGTTGTAGCGGGGAAGGTTTACGTGCCCTCCGTAGGTGTGGCACGAGAGGCAAAGAAATGCTTCCTTGGCGTTTTGCAGCTTACGGTTATTGGAGCCGTGCGGCTCATGGCAGGTCTGGCAGTTCTCCATGACCGGCGGGTGCTGCCAGATGAAGGGTCCGCGTTTTTCCTGATGGCAGCTGTGGCAGGTCTCGTTGACGGAGTTGAATTTCAGCATGGCGGGGGTTGCCGAGCCATGCGGGTTGTGGCAGTCGGAGCAGCTCACCTTCCCTTCGCGCACCGGATGGTGCGAGGACTTGTTCATAGAGCTGCGCACGTTGGTGTGGCACTTGTAGCAGAGATCGTCCTCACGAGCAGACGAGAGCAAAGCTTTCTCGCTCTTATTCAGCATGACCGTGTGGCAGGAGGTGCAGGCTACGCCGGCAGACTTGTGCAGGCTGCTCTCCCAGGACATACGCTTGCTCCCCTCATGGCACTGCATGCAGGCCGCCGTCTGCTTGGCGGGTGCGAGCGCAAGTTCGCCGTTGGGGTTTTCCACGTGCTTGCTGCGCGGGCCGTGACAGGACTCGCAATCGCCATTTACCGGAGTCTTGCCGAATTTGAACGCTTTGGCGTGGGCGGTCTGGCTGTAGGGCTTCTCGTACTCCGCATGGCAGCCGAAGCATACAGTTGCGTCCTTGACATACGTTGCACCCTGGAAAGCGGGGTTCAAGGCAGTCCAATCCACGTCCTTGGCTACAGCTACGCCAGCCGTAAGGGCGATAGCAATCGCCAGCCAGAGGATTTTGCCGGAAAACTTTTTCATTCACATCTCCTTGTTATTTAATGCTCTTACTACCTTGTCCAGGAAGTATCGATGTTTGGATGCCCTGAATGGTGGGCATCTCCGACCCAGAAAAACCAGTGTCACCTCCCTTTGAATGGAATCCAACCGGTGCGGGCGGCGGAAAGCATCTGGGCTTTCCCTATTGCTGTCAGCACCCTCCTCGAGGGCTCCCCGGAATATCCCGCCGTCCGGAATTTTCCTCTGTATTGAGCACGATCCGCTCCAAGGTGAACGGATCCGGCAGAAAGCTGGGTCACAAAGTATCGAAATTGAACGGGGAAGGGTCAAAGGATGGCTAAGAGGAGGATTTTTTGCCGCAGGAAACGGCAGTTGCCGCTTCGCGATCTTTTCAGGCGGAATGATTATTTTTGCCTAACTATAGGAATGTTTGGGAATTTTATTAAGAAGCGACAAACGAAACGGGGGCCGAAGGGGGGTAGCTCCAAAAGCGAGCGTAAAGTTTATTTTACACATCCGTGAAAACACGGCGCAGAGGACTACTCCTTGCGCCTGATCTTTTCCCACAGCATCTGGCGCGACAACCCGAGGATGCCGGCGGCCTTGGTCTTGTTGCCGCCGGTGCTTTTGAGCACCTTTGCTATGTACCTGTCCTCGAACTCCACCACCGCCTCCTTCAGGGGCCTGTCGACGCTGAAGCTCTCGAACAGGCTCCCCACCCAGGAGTCCTTGTTCAGGGATACCGGTATCTGCCGCCCCTTGATCGACTCGCCGGGGAAGCGGATGGTGAGCTGCTCCACGATGTTCTTCAGCTCGCGGATGTTGCCCGGGTAGTCGTAGTTGCAAAGCAGCTCCAGGGCCTCCGGGGTGAAGTCGACTTCCCCCCCCACCCCCGCCTGCTTCATGCGCTTTTGGAAGGTGGCTATCAAGAGCGGGACGTCCTCCCTTCTCTCCCTCAAAGGGGGGACGTGGATCGGCATGACGCTGATCCGGTAGTAAAGGTCCTCGCGGAACCGCTTCTGCTCCACCAGCTCGCGCAGGTTGCAGTTGGTCGCCGCGACCAGCCGGAAATCGACGGAGAACTCCTTGTTCCCCCCCACGCGGAAGGCGGTTTTCTCCTGCAGCACCCGCAACAGTTTCCCCTGCATGGAGAGCGGCAGGTCGCCTATCTCGTCCAGGAACAGGGTCCCCCCGGCCGCCATCTCGATGTATCCCTGGCGGCTGCGGTCGGCACCGGTATAAGCGCCGCGCTCGACCCCGAAGAGCTCGCTCTCCATCAGGTTCTCGGGAATGGCCGCCGAGTTGATCTTGATGCACGGCCTGCGGTGCCTCTTGCTCTGCGCGTGCACCAGGTCCGCCAGGAGCTCCTTCCCGGTGCCGCTTTCGCCCAGAAGGAGCACGGCAACGTCGGTGGGGGCCGAGACGCGCACCATGTCCAGCACCCCGGTCATGGCCGGGGAGCGGGTAACGAGCTTCGGCTCCTCCTCCGCCTTGAGCGCGGCGACCTCCTTCTCCATCTGCCTGAATTGCAGCACTTTCTCGATCTTCAGGAACAAGACGTCCATGGCGAAGGGCTTGACCAGGAAGTCGAACGCCCCGATCTTCATCGCCTTCACCCCGCGGTCGACGGTGGCGAAGGCCGTCATCACCAGCGCCTTCCATTGCGGCTGCCGGCGCAGTATTTCGTCGAGGAGCTCGAGGCCGTCCGCATCCGGCAGCTGTATGTCCTGCAGCACCAGGTCGAAGCTCTCCTCGCTGACCGCCTCCATCGCCTCAGCCCCGGTCCTGGCGATGCGCACCCGGTACCCTGCCTCTTCCAGCGACTCGCACATCAGGTCAGCCAGCAGGCGGTCGTCCTCGACCAGGAGCAGCTTTGCTTTAGTCATTAATTTCTCCACCATCCAGGGGTATGCGGACTACGAAAGTGGTTTCCCCGGGTCTGCTCTCGCAGGTGATCTCTCCCCTGTGCATTTCCACGATGCTCTTGCTGATAGCAAGTCCGATGCCGCTTCCCTCCCCCCCCGGCTTGGTCGTGTAAAACACCTCGAAAATCTTTTCCTGGTCCTGCGGCGCGACCCCCGCCCCCTGGTCCCGCACCGCGAGGTAGTAGCTGCCGTCGTGCAGGTAGGCGAGCAGTTGGACCGTCCCCCCCGCGGGCGACGCATCGGCGGCGTTTAGCAGCAGGTTCAGCACCACCTGGTGCATCTTCCCCTTGTCGATGGAAAGGAGCGTCGGATAGGCGCTGTCGCTGCTTTGGAAGTTCACCTGGAACTTTTTCAGGGCGATCCCGGCAAAGCCCGCCGTTTCCTTGAAGAAAAGATCGCTTGCCACGCGCTGCAGGTCGAGGCTGCCGGCCCTGCTGAAATCGGTAAGCTGGCGCACGATGCTCTCGATGCGCAGTATCCCTTCCTTGTGGTGCTCGACGTATTTGGACAGCTCGGGGGGCGATTTCTTCTCCAGGTGGAAGAGGCTCGTCGACATCACCATGAGCGGGTTGTTGATCTCGTGCGCCACGCCCGCGACGATCTTTCCTATGGTCGCCATCTTTTCGTTCTGCATCATGCGGGAGACCGCCCTTTGCCGTTCCCGTTCCGCTTGATTCAGCCGCTCCAGCATCTCGTTGAAGCTCTTCTGCAGCTGGCCGATCTCGTCGTTTCTCTGCAGGGCGAGAGGGACCGGTTCCAGCGACTCCGAGTTCACGCCGGCCATGGCGTTGGAGAGGCTTTTGAGCGGCCGGGACATGGTGACGCCGACCACGTAGAAGATGATGTTTCCGATCAGGAAGAAGATGCCGGAGAAGATCAGGATCTCCGCCTTCAGGGCTGCCTGCGCCTTCTCCACTGCCGCCATGGAGACCCCGACCCTCAGGGCCCCCCAGCTCTTCCCGGAAACCTGCAGCGGCATCGCCATGTCGTACACCCTCTGCCCCGAGCGCTGCACGGCGATGCGTCCCGTGAACAGTTCCTGCCCCAGCGCGGCGACCGTGAGAGGGTCGTGATACATCTTGCCGAACTCCTGGTAGTCGCTGTGGGCCAGCACCTTGCCGTGCCTGTCGGTGACGAAGGCATAAACCACCTGCAGCTCGCGGTTCTCCACGATCTGCTCGATGAAGTTGTCCAGCAGGCCGGCGTTCTCCTCCACCACCCCGATCCTCTCGTACAGGATGGCGTCGATGATGGGCGCCTGCATCGAGGTCAGCAGCAGCCGCCCTTCAGATTCGAGCCTTTCCCCGAGGTGCCTGCTCTCGTTGTACCAGAACCAGCTCCCCCAGGTAATGGAGGAGATGGCCACGATCAGGGTGGAAACCACCATGAACTTGGCTTTCAGGCCAAAGCGCACAGGCTTTTTCATCGGTGGCACCTCGCTCCGCACCCCAGGGGGACCGAGAGGAACATCCGTATCTGGTCCCGGTAGTCTTGCACCGACGCCGGTGCGAAGCCGTAGCGGTACTCCTCGTCCCACTGCGACATGATCTCGCGGTGCGCGGGGTTTCGGGGATCGAGCCTTAGCAGCGCGGCGGTCACCGACTTTCTCAGCGCGGCCGGGGCATCCGGCCGCATCACCAGCGGCACCGAGGTCAAGGGGGGTGAGTACGCCAGCACCCGCAGGCCGTATTGCTCGTATTTGGCGGCGAAAAGATCCTTGACCGCGCCCGCGTCGTACTGCCCCTTGAGGATCGCCTTGGTGACGGCGTCGTGGTTTTTCAAGCTGACCTGGTAGTCGAGCCCCGCGATGCTGACCCCGCCCTGCTGCAGCATGAAGCGCGGCACCAGGTTTCCGCTGACCGAATGGTAGGAGCCGAAGGCGAAGCGCTTCTTGTTGAGCTCCTCGATGCGCAGTATGGAGGAATCGCGCGGCACCACTATGGCGGCGCGGTAGAGCGGCTTCCCCTCGCTGTTGAGCGGCTTCACGATGGGAACCGCCCCGTAGAGCAGGATGGCCTCGACGAAGGCGCCGTCCCCGAGGGAGCTGATCATCGCCCTCCCCTGTTTCAGATCGTTCAGCGCCTGCCGGTAGTCGCGGCTGATGAGGAGCTCGAAACGGTAGGGGGTATTCTCGGTGAGGTAATCCAGTAGCGGCTGGTAGCGCAGGTACATGGTCCTCGGGCTGTAGCGCAGGTTAATCCCGAAGTACACCACCGGCTTGATCGCGGCCAGGCAGGGCTCGGCCCAAAAACCAAGCAGCATCAGCAGGGCAACAAAAAGGGGGGCGGTTCTATGACGCGGCATGGCTGGTTCCTTTGCGGGATTGACTCCCTTTACGCTACGGCGGCTGGCACCGTACACTTTAGCCGTGGTTCTCTGCCTCATTAATGCAAGAGCCCAGCCAAGGTATCCTGCCCCCCGGCTCGGGTGCAACAGAAAAATCCGACCACGCCCGGCCGCGCGCAACGAAGAAGGGCAGCGGCCCGTTCGGCCGCTGCCCTTCGATCGATCTTGCGCCGCATTTGACCGCCGCGAGGAGCCCTAGAGCTTCCCGTCCATGTTCCACCTGCCGCAGCGGTATTTCCTTGCCTCGAGCTCGCCCGCCACGCGCAGCTCCTCTGCGCTGGGGGGGGCGGCGGCCAGCGAGACGCCGAGGCATTCCCGGAAGGATTCCACCAGCAGCCGTTTCAGCCGGTCGGGCTCCGGCACCACCCCCAGTTCCGCGAGGCTTACCGAGGCGCTCGCCCCCGGCGCCGGCTCCTTCAGGTAGCGGAGCCCATGCCGCACCCTGTTCTCCAGCGGGATGGAGCCGTGCTGCAGGATGGCGCCGGAGAGCCTGCGCTGCGCGTTGCCGCCGATCTTGCGCCCGTTGGCCAGGACGTCGAACTCCTCCTTGCCGGCGAAGCAGAACGCGGTCCGCTCCCCAAGGCGCTCGCCGGTGCTGTTGCTGTCCACCGCGAAGGAGGCTTCGAGCCCCAGCCGGCCATAGGTGCCTAACAGGAATCCGCACAGCCTGCGGAATCCCTCCTTCACCCCGTTCAGGCCAAGGTGCTCCGGCGAGCAGACGATGCTGTAGGTGAGCTCCCTGGCATGGTAGATGATCCCGCCGCCGGTCATCCGTCGCACCACCGGGACCCCTTCCGCCTCGCAGAGGTCGAGCCTGAGCGCGGACCGCGCGTCCTGGTAGCGGCCGACGGAGAGCGCGGGAGGATCCCAGCCGTAGAGCCTGAGCAGGGGGCGGGGGCGCTCCTTGTCGAAGCAGGACAGCAGCGCCTCGTCCAGGGCCATGTTGGCGGGCCCGTCCAGCGGCCCGGTGTCGATAAGACGCCATGAATTCATAAATCCTTTAACCTCTAAACCATTTGCCACGGAGAAAATCGGAGAACTTCTGAGAAAAATCTACAGCTACCACGCCTGCACAAGAAGACTTCTGCCTTCTCAGATTTGATTTGCTCAGACGTTCTCCGTGGCCAGCGGTTTTCGCTCACTAGGCCATGTTGGCGGGCCCGTCCAGCGGCACGGTGTCGATAAGACGACATGAATTCATAAATCCTTTAACCTCTAAACCATTTGCCACGGAGAAAATCGGAGAACTTCTGAGAAAAATCTACAGCTACCACGCCTGCACAAGAAGACTTCTGCCTTCTCAGATTTGCTCAGACGTTCTCCGTGGCCAGCGGTTTTCGCTCACTCGCAGCAGACCTGCTGCGCCCTGGCGGCCCGGGTCTCGTCCAGACGACCGACGGGCGTGGTGACGGGCGCCTCGTGCAACTGCCGGGGATCGCTCTGCGCCATGCGCGCCGCCTCCAGCATCGCCTCGATGAAGTCGTCCATGGTCTGCTTGCTCTCCGTCTCGGTGGGCTCGATCATGATCGCTTCCTTCACGTTGAGCGGGAAATAGACGGTCGGCGGATGGAAGCCCCGGTCGATCAGGTACTTGGCGATGTCGATGGCATGAACGCCGTTTTTAAGCTGCCTGCTCGCCGACAGCACGCACTCGTGCATGCAGGTGAGGTCGAAGGGAAGGTCGTACGCCCCCTTGAGCCTCGCCATCATGTAGTTCGCGTTCAGGACAGCCTGCTCGCTCACCTCGATCAGCCCCTCCCGCCCGAGCAGGACGATGTAGGCGTAGGCGCGCGCCATGACGGCGAAGTTCCCGAAGAAGTCGGATACCCGCCCGATCCCCTCGGGATGCGCTTCAACGGCGTAGCTGCCGTCCCCCTTTCGCACCACCCTCGGGGTCGGGAGGTAGGGGATCAGCTCCTTCTTCACGCCGACCGGACCGCTCCCGGGACCGCCGCCGCCGTGCGGGGTGCCGAAGGTCTTGTGCAGGTTGACGTGGATCACGTCGAACCCGACGTCGCCGGGGCGCACCTTGCCAAGGATGGCGTTCAGGTTGGCGCCGTCGTAGTAGGTGAGCGCGCCGGCCTGGCGGGCCAGGGCGCATATCTGCGCGATGTGCGGGTTGAACAGCCCGAGCGTGTTGGGGCAGGTCATCATCACCGCCGCGACCTCGTCGCTCATCGCCTCCTTGTAAAGGTCGAGGTCCATGTCGCCGTAGGGAGCGGTCGGGATGGTGACGATCTCGTAGCCGGCCATGGCTGCGCTCGCCGGATTGGTGCCGTGCGAGGAGTCGGGGACGATGACGTACTTCCGCCTCCTGTCGCCGCGCGCCCTGTGATAGGCGGCGATCACCATGATACCGGTCATCTCGCCGTGGGCGCCTGCCAGCGGCTGGGTGGTGACCTGGTCCATCCCGGTGATCTCGGCCAGCTGCTCTTCCAGGCCGTGGATCAGGGAGAGCGGTCCCTGCACCAGCGGCTCGCCCCCCGGGAGCAGCGAGAGCACCGGGTGGCAACCCGCGAAAAGCCCGCCGGCGTTCTCGGCCACCTTGGCGTTGTACTTCATGGTGCAGGAGCCCAAGGGGTAGAAGTTGGTGTCGACGGAGAAGTTCCTGCGGGAAAGGTTGGTGTAATGCCGCACCAGGTCGAGCTCGCTCACCTCGGGGAGAGCAACGGGCTCCTTGCGCCTGAGCGCCTCGGGGAACGGGGACGCCTTGGGGACGTCGGCAAGCGGAATCCTCACCCCGCGGCGGCCGGGTACCGATTTCTCAAATATCAGCTGCATAGCGCTTCCTCCAGAAGAGCCGCCAGGCGATGGATCTCGTCCTTGCTCCGTTTTTCGGTGACGGTGACCACGAGGGCCTTTTCCATGCCGGGGAAGTATTCCCCAAGCGGCACGCCGGCGGCAACGCCCGAGGCAAGGAGCCGTTCGACCACCGGGGCCGCCTCCCCGGGAAGCGAAAGGGTGAACTCGTTGAAGGTCGCCCCCGCGTTCAGGAGGGTCACCCCCCCGATGCCGGAGAGGACCGACCGGGCGTACTGCGCCTTGTCGTAGTTCAAGAGCGCCAGTTCCTCGAACCCCTTCCTCCCCAGGGCCGCGCAGAAGATCAGGCCGCGCAGCGCGCAGAGGCTCTGGTTGCTGCAGATGTTGGAGGTCGCCTTGTGCCTCTTTATATGCTGTTCGCGCGCCTGCAGGGTCAGCACGTAGCCGCGCCGCTGCTGGTTGTCCACCGTCTCCCCCACGATCCGGCCCGGGAGGTTCCTGATGAAGCGCTTTCTGGTCGCGATGAACCCGAAGTAGGGGCCGCCGAAGGAGAGCGGGTTTCCAAGGCTCTGCCCGTCTCCCACTGCGATGTCCGCCCCCATCTCGCCGGGGGTCGCCATCACGCCCAGCGCGATCGGGTAGCAGGACACGATCAGCAACGCCCCCTTTTCATGGGCCCTCGCCGCGAGCGCCGCGAAATCCTGGACGCTGCCGAAGAAGTTCGGATTCTGCACGACGACGGCGGCGGTCTGCTCGTCTATGGACGCCATCAGCCGCTCCAGGTCGGATTCGCACCCTTTGGGCGCCACCTGCACCGCCTCCGCTAAGAGGCCGTGCAGGTAGCCTGCGACGATCTCCCTGTGCAGCGGGTTCACCGAGGCGTCCAGAAGCACCCGGTTTCTCTGCGTGATGCGCAGCGACATGAGCGCCGCCTCCGCCACGGCCGTCCCGCCGTCGTAGAGCGAGGCGTTGGATGCCTCCATCCCGGTGAGACGGCAGATGGTGCTCTGGTATTCGTAGAGCGCCTGCAGGGTCCCCTGCGAGCATTCCGGCTGGTAGGGGGTGTAGGCCGTGTAGAACTCGGCGCGCGAGGAGAGGTGGTCGACCGCGGCCGGGATGAAATGGTCGTAGATGCCGGCGCCGATGAAGGGGACGATTTCCGCGCCGCACGCATCCGCCTTCTCCCTCATGTGCCGCATCAGCTCGAATTCGGACATCCCGGCGGGAAGGTCGAACGACTTCGCGCGCAGCTCCGCCGGGATCGGGGCGAACAGCTCCTCGACGCTCCCGGCGCCGATGACGGCGAGCATCTCCCGGATTTCCTCCGGTGTGTTCGGGCAGTATCCCATCGCTATAGTCCTTTCAGGTATTGTGCGTAGGCGGCGGCGTCCATGAGCCCTCCCAGTTCCGCGGCGTCGGCTCCGTCCAGCCTGCAGATCCAGCCCTCGCCTTCGGCGCTCTCGTTGACCAGTTCCGGGGTGTCCTCCAGTCTCTCGTTCACCTGGACCACCTTCCCGGAGACCGGCGCGTAGATGTCGCTGGCGGCCTTCACCGACTCGATCCCCGCCAGGGTGTCGAACTGCTTGACGCTCTTGCCGATCTTCGGGAGCTCGACGTAGGTGATGTCCCCAAGTTCGTGTGCCGCGTGCCCGCTGATGCCGACCGTTGCCTGTGCCCCGTCCATCTCTACCCACTCGTGCTCTTTGGTGAAGAACTTTGCCATCGCGATGACCTCCGTTTTTATTTACCGAATAAAAGACCTGAAACGTTTGACAGGATTATCCCTCATCCCCCTGGATCGCCTTTACCCCCTCAGCGAGCCCCCCCTGTAGAAGGGAAGCTCCACCACCTGCGCCTCCATCTCGACCCGCTCGTGCCTGATCACGAGCCTCGTTCCCGGCTCGGCGGCCTCGGGCCTCACATACCCCATGCCGATGCCGCAGCAAAGCATGGGGGAGAAGGCGCCGCTTGTGACCGTCCCCACAGGGGCCCCCTCACGCAGGATCTCGTAGTGGTGGCGCGGCGCGCGGCGCGAGTCGACCCTGAAGGCGACCTTCACCTTTTGCGCCCCTTGCTGCCGCTCCCTGAGAAGCGCCTCCTTGCCGACGAAATCCTTCTCCAGGTTGACGAATCCGGCAAGCCCGGCGGCAAGGGGGGTGATGGTCTCGTCGATGTCGTTGCCGTACAGCGAGTACCCCATCTCGAGCCGCAAGAGATCCCGGCTTCCCAGCCCCGCCGGGTTCACCCTCGGGTCCTTCAGCAGGAGATCCCAAAGCTCCGCCGTCTTTTGCGCCGGCAGGAAGATCTCGTAGCCCAGCTCGCCGGTGTACCCGGTCCGGCTCACGATGGCGTCGGCGCCCAGGATGCTGGTCCTGATGAACTTGAAGAAGGGGATGCTCCCTATCCCGGCGCCCAGCAGCTCCACCAGCACCTCGCGGGAAAGCGGCCCCTGGAGGTCGAGCTTCCCGGTCGCGGCCGACACGTCGGTGAGGAGCGCCGGGTTTTTCAGGCGGGAGCCGATTACGGCGAAATCGTTCGGGGTGGTCGCCGCGTTCACCACGATCATCGCCTCGTCCTCGGCCAGGCGGAAGACGATCAGGTCGTCGATCACCCCCCCCTCCCGGTTCAGCAGGAATCCGTAGCGTGAGCGTCCGACAGGGATCCCCTTGACCGAGAAGGTGAAGACGTCCTCAAGCCCCCCCGCCTCGATATCCCCCTTGAACAGGAACTCCCCCATGTGGCAGATGTCGAAGAGGGCCGCCTGCTCGCGGCAGCACTTGTGTTCCGCGATGATCCCCTGGTACTGGATCGGCATGAGCCATCCGCCGAAGGGTGCCATCAGTGCGTTCAGTCCCTCGTGACGCGCGCGCAGCGGGGTCGCCTTGAGATCTTCCATTGTCTTATTCTCCTTTCAGCAGGTTGGCAGCCAAATTAGGAAATTATTGGCATTTTGTAAACAGGATAATCGCCATGAATCCAAGATACGGGTGCCCCACTCATTGGTTTAAGTTCTTGCCAAATCAGCCGATTTGCATATAATCTGAGCTTTGCCGGGAGTTAGGAGACCGGGACATGGAAAAATCCGCCCTCATACAAAAGACTGCCGAGGCGCTCTCGCCGTTTGAAACCGGGAACATGGTGAACTTCGTCAAGACCATGACCATCAAGAGCGCGATGGACAACCCGTGGATCGTGGGCACCTTCCTGGTGATCGGGTTCTACGCGGTTGTGGTGCGTTCCAAGTTCGTGCTGAGCATACTTTTCACCGCAATCTCGCTGCTCATGCTGCTTCGCTACACCATGCCCGCGGAAGGGGACTCGCTTTCGGTCTCCTCCACCCTTCCTTTCGCCTTCGGCGGCCTCGCCATAGGCGCAGTCCTCATCTACCTCAACTTCATCAAGACGGAGTAACCGCTTTGCGCAGAGTAGGCTTTACCACCACCATCCCGCTAGAGGTGCTGATTGCGGCGGGCGTGGTCCCCATCGACCTGAACAACGTCTTCATCACCCACCCCGAAAAAGCGACGCTGATAGAGGATGCCGAACTGGCAGGCTTCCCCAGGAACGTCTGCGCCTGGATCAAGGGTATTTACGGCGCCGTCGCGCAAAGCGGCGTCACCGAGATGATCGCCGTCACCGAGGGGGATTGCAGCTACACCAAGGCGCTCATGGAGGTGCTATCCCTGAACGGGGTCCGCGTCTACCCCTTCGCCTACCCGGCAGGGCGCCAGGCGGAGCCGCTCAAGGCGGAGATAGAGAAGCTGATGGCCTCGTTCGGCGTCGGCTGGGACCAGGTGAACAAGGCCAAGGAGCGCCTGGACCCCATCAGGGCCAAGGTACACGAGATCGACCGGCTCTCCTGGCAGGAAGACCTGGTGAGCGGCGAGGAAAACCATTATTTCCAGGTCTGCACCTCGGACATGAACGGCGATCCGGGGCTGTTCGAGGCCGAGGTGGACGCCTTCCTCGCCCAGGCGGTCACGCGGCGCCCCAGAAAGGAGCGCATCAGGCTCGCCTTCCTGGGGGTCCCCCCCATCGTTTCCGGTCTCTACGGCTTTTTGGAGGGGGTGGGTGCCAGGGTGGTCTTCAACGAGACCCAGAGGCAGTTTTCCATGCCGTTTGGGATCGAGGACCTGGTGGAGCAGTATCGCGCCTACAGCTACCCCTATGACATCTTCCACCGGATAACCGACATCACCCGCGAGATCGAGAAGCGCCGGGTGGACGGGGTAATACATTACGTGCAGTCTTTCTGCTTCCGGCAGATAGAGGACATGGTCCTCAGGAAGAGCATCAACCTCCCCATCCTGACGCTTGAGGGCGACAAACCGGGCGACATAGACGCCAGGACCAAGATCAGGCTGGAAGGCTTTCTGGAGCTGCTTGAGGACCGTGACTGACAGCTTCTTCACGGCCGCCGAGCCCGTGACAAAATATACAATGGCGCCTTTGTTTGGCAAGGAGCGCCGGATGGAAAAAGAGACGGTGCTCTCGGTAAAGAGAGTTGCCGCTTGACCAATGACAGGAGAGGCGGTTCGGGTGCCAGATAAATTGAGAATAGGAATAGACCTGGGAAGCAGGAAGGCGAAGTTCGCACTGATGCGGGGGGCCGGGATCGTGAGGCTGGCCGATCTGGACACCATCGCCTTTTACAAGAAGTTCGGCAGCATCGTGAACGACGAGCTCTCCCTCGACCTCCTGGGAAGCGGCATCTTTTCCGCCGGGGAACTCTCCGAAGCCGACATCACCGTCACCGGTTACGGGCGAAACAGCATCAACCTGCACGGCGCGCGGGTGATCTCCGAGATCAAGGCGCACGTGGCCGGCGCGCGCGCCCAGACCGGGCTCGCCGACTTCACGCTGCTCGACATGGGAGGGCAGGACACCAAGGTGGCGCAGGTGGTGGGGGGAAGGCTCGCCGACTTCGTGATGAACGACAAGTGCGCCGCCTCAAGCGGCCGCTACCTGGAGAACATGGCGGCAGTCCTCGAGGTGACCCTTGAGGAACTTTCCTCCCACTGCGCGGACCCCGTTCCCCTGGACGCCACCTGCGGCATCTTCGGCGAGAGCGAGCTGATCGGGCAGATCCTGCGCGGCTACCCCCTGGAGAAGCTCTGCGCCGGGGTGAACCTCACCCTGGTCAAGAGGGTGATGCCCATGCTGAAGCGCTTCCCGTCCGATACCCTGGTGATCACGGGGGGGGTGGCCCTGAACCGCGCCATGGTGAGCCTCCTTCGCGCCCAGTGCGGGATGCAGGTGGTCGTCCCCGCGCACCCGCAGCATAACGGGGCCATCGGCTGCGCCTCAAAACCCTGAAGCAATTACCGCAGAGCACGCCGAGGGCGCCGAGAAAGGCTTTTTTACTGTCAAAGAGTCCTGCCCTTTAACCCCGAGTTCCTGCTTTTTCTCTGCGTGCTCCGCGTACTTTGCGGTTAAACGATTTTTCTTGAATTTTCGGAGCGGCGCGTTTAACCTCGCCGCTAGTTTTCACTCCGGGGGGCTTCATGCGCATCAGCAAGAAAGACTGGATCTTCATCGGCATCATCGCCGCCGTTTTCGGCACCTTCTACCTTCTGTCGGGTGAGGAGACCACCAAGAGGGTCCCCATCGACGCCAATCACAACCCCTCCTACGAAATCTTCAAGAAGACCGGCAGCAAGATGGAAGCCGACAAGGGGTGCCCGACCTGCCATTACGAGCCGGGCGGCGTCCCCTTCCCTGAAAAGCACCCGGTGAAACCCAAGGACGGCCCCTCGCGCTGCCTCTTCTGCCACAAGCTGAAACTCTCCGGCGTTGAAAACCCTTAACCTCACCGGCGAACTTGAACAGCTGATACGGGACATCACCGCCCGCACCCCTGAGCTGGCGCACGTGGCGGCCGAGAAGCTCCTGGTCTGCGTCTCCTCCGGGAGGGCCGGGCGCGGCGGGAGCCTCGCGAAGATCCACCCGCTGCGCTTCGCCGGCGGGGAGCGCACCGTAAAGGCCAGGCGCGGGCGGCGCAGCGTGCTCTGCACCATGCCCAGCATCAAGCACCAGGGAGAGGAGATGCTCTACGTCATCTACTTCCTGGTCCCCCGTTTCCTGGAGCTCCCCTTGCGCGAGAAGATGATCACCATCTTCCACGAGCTGTACCACATCTCCCCCGACTGCGACGGCTACATCCGCCGCTTCCCCGGCAGGAATTACGCACACGGCTCGTCCACCAAAAGCTACAACCTCCTGATGGGGACGCTGGTGGACGCCTACCTGGAGCGGCTCCCCGACCGCTCCGTGCTCGAGTTCCTGGTGGGGAATCTCGCCTCCCTGCGCTCCCGTCACAGCGCCATCGTCGCCCGGCGCCTGCAGGCGCCGCGCATCAGCATAACCCCTGCCTGAGGCGCGGTTCTCAAACCTTGACTTTTCCCCGACATACCGATACCTTTACACACGTTCACCAGACCAAGGGAAGAGGTAACGGCAGCATGCTAAAGCTCGACTACACCATCTCAAGGAAGTTCGACGAATTGGCCGACAAGGCGAAAAAGGTCAACTCCTCGCAGCAGATCAACGACATCGCGGCAACGGTCGACTCCAAGCTGTTCCAGGATTGGGCGAATTCGTCCCTCACCCTGCTGCAGCAGGTATTCGGTGAGGAGAGCGCCTTCTATCGCAACTTCCAGTCCATCTACGCGAAGATCATAAACATCACCTACAAGGAAAGCTTCGACAACTGCCGGGCCATCGTGCAGTCCGCCCGTGACGAGTACGAAAGAGGCGGGCTCACCGAGATCGGGCTCTTTGTGGATCAGGCGGTCCTGGAATACCTGGCGGGGCGGACCAGCGAGTACCAGCGCCGGGGGGATCTGGCGACGGCATGCATCCTCGCCTCCGTGCTACTGGAGCAGTCGCTCATGCTGATTTGCGGCGCCAAGTCGCTCCCCACCGGCAGCGTTTCAGAGATGAACGAGGCGCTGTACCAGGCGAAGGCATACCTGGTGGGGACCTATCAGAGGATAAAGGACTGGTGCTACATGAAGGACGACTTCGTGACCGGCAAGGGTGAAAGGTACCGGACCGCCGACGTGGACGAGATGCTGCGCGCAGTGCAGAAGTTCATCGCCAAGGAAATCGGGTAGGGAAAGCAGATTAAGATTGAGAGAGGCCCGAGCCTACCCGAGCAGGGGAAGCGGGAGTGAAGTCTGCTGAAAACAGGAAAGGGGGAAGCCGAAATCGGCCTCCCCCTTTTTTTGCGTCAGGCGCAGTCATCTCAACCTCAACCTCAACCTCAACCTTTATCTTTATCTCTACTTAACCTCACCTGTTCACCACGCAGTCGATGATGGCGTTGATCCTGCGGTTCCGCGCCCTCCCCTCGGGGGTGCTGTTGTAGGCCATGCGCCTGTTGTAGCCGTACCCCTTCGCGAAAAGCCGGCTCCGCTCGATGTTGAAGTTCTGCACCAGATAGTTCACCGCGTTCTCCGCGCGCGCCTGCGAGAGCTTCATGTTGTAGTCGTACCCCCCGACGTTGTCCGTGTGCCCTTCGATGACGGCGGTGGTGGTCGGGTACTTCCGCAGGTACTCCCCTACCTTTGCCATCTCGCTCCGGTACTGCGGCTTTATCTCCGCCTTCCCGCTGTCGAAGTCGAGCATGAGCGTCATGCAGAGACGGTCCGGAGGCTGGACCTCCTTCACGTCGAAGGCGCAGTCGATGATCGCCTCCATGCGGCGGTTCGCCTGCCTCCCCTCGTCGCTCGCATTGCCGGCGACGGGGCGCCCCATGCCGTAGCCGCGCGCCTCCAGGCGGGAGCGCTCAATCCCGTAGTTGTCGACCAGGTGGTTGACCACAGACTGTGCGCGGCGCTTGGAGAGATCGAGGTTGTACTCGGGGCTCCCCACGTTGTCGGTGTGCCCTTCGATGACGGCGGTGGTGGTGGGATATTTTTTCATGAAATCCCCGACTACCGCGATCTCGTCCTTGTACTCAGGCCTGATCTCCGCCTTGTCTATGTCGAACTCCCCCTGCAGCGTCACGCAGTACTTGTAGCGCCCCGGCTCGGGCTCGGCCGCGAGGGGCGCCTCCAGCGGAGGCTCCTCCGCCGGCGCTGCGGCCGCGGGCTCGGCGGCAGCTGCCGCTGCCGGCTTCACCCCGCCGAACAGGAAGTCCACCCCCACGCTGTACTCGAGGTTGTGGTAGGTCTCCCCCTCGTCGCGCATGACGAAGTGCCGCAGGTCCCCCCTGAGCGCCATCGCCTCGGTCACGAAGAACTTCATCCCCCCCCCGTAGTTGAAGGCGGAGCGGTTCACCTCTCCCAGGGCGTCGTAGTCGCGCCAGTGCCCGCCGTACCCCGCCGCCAGGTAGGGGACCAGCGGCCCCTCGGGAAGGAAGTGATACAGCATGTCCAGGTGGTAGTTCCAGGCGTCCACACTGTCGCCGATGCCGGAGTTGCGCTTCCCCTCGGTGTTGATGTAGGCCACCGCCGCCTCAAGCCCGAAACGCTCGCTGAAGTTGTAGCCGCCGCGCACCCCGTAGGAGGGCATGGTCTCCAGGCGGTCCCTCCCCAGGAAGCTGTACCCCCCGAGGTAGGGTGAGACGGAGAAGCTCTGTGCCTTCACCTCGGCCTTGGACTCCGAAAGCAGGGTGAGGAGCAACGCTGGAACCAGGACAAGCAGCAGGTACTTTTTCATCTGACACCTCCTATCTTATTGGCCTTCGACTTGGGATGCAGTGCAGTGGGGGCACTTAGACGCTTTGAGCGGGATCGCGGAACAGCAGTAAGGGCATTCCTTGGTGCCGGCGGGAGGGGGCGGCATCAGCCGGTTCGCCTGGCGCACCAGCAGGAACAGGGCGAAAGCGATGATCAGGAAGTCGAGGACGGCGTTCAGGAAGAGGCCGTAGGCGACCACGGGCGCCCCTGCGGCTTTCGCTTCGGCGATGGAGCGCACCGGGGTGTCGGAGAGATTGAAGAACAGGGAAGAGAAATCGATGTTGCCGAGCAGCTTGCCTATGGGGGGGGTGAGTATGTCCGAGACGAACGAGCTGACTGTCCTGCCGAAGGCGGCTCCCAGCACGACTGCTATGGCGAGATCCAGGACGTTACCCTTGAGCGCGAACCGTTTGAATTCCTGCAGCATGCCGAGTGCCCTCCCTTGATTAAATGGCGACAGCCCAAAAAACACATGAGAAAGGCTACCACCCTTTACAAAGGGCGCAAGAAAGGCATGTCGAATTTACCCGGCGTTGCTTCCCGCGCTCACCCCTTGCAGCTGCAGCTGCAGCCGCACTGAATCCCGCGCGCCTTGTCGAGAGCCTCCTTCCCCTCCTTGAGGGAGAACCAGGCGATTCCCAGGGCACCTGCCGCGTCGAGCCACCCTATCCCGGTCAGGTGGTAACCGGCGCTGGAGGCTAGCAGAATCAGCGACAGGTAAAGGCAGACCCTGGTGCAGGCGGCATCGGCCAGTATCGCCTGCGACCCGAGGGCGCTGCCGACCTTCACCTTCTGGCGTATCAAGAGCCACATGGAGAGCACGGAGACGACGGATATCACCATCCCCCAGAAGGTGGTCTCGGGCGCATGGCGGCTGTAGCCGTCGTACACGGCGGTTGCCAGGAGCCCCGTCGCGAGGAGGTAGAAGCCGCAGCCGGTGATCCTCAGTGCCCTGCGCTCGAACCGGTCCGGCTCCTGCTCCGGGTTCTTGCGCTGGCGGCGCACCATGTGCCAGATCCCCGCACCGGATATCACCTCCACGAAACTGTCCATCCCGAACCCGAACAGGGCCAGGGACTCGTCCTCGACCCCGAACCATGCGGAGACACCCCCCTCTACGAGGTTGTAGGCGATGGTGATCAAGGCAAGGACCGATGCCGTCCGGTAAAGTTTTTCCTGCGCTTTCTTCATGCTGCTCCCTTTGCCGCTGTCTGGTCGGCGACCATGCCGGTTGTCGAATATATCCCGGTGGCCGCGGCAAAGTCAACCGCGGCTGTCCTTTACTCACCTCCCCCGGATTCCCCCCCCTTGGTGAGGGGGTGGCGTGGAGCATGGGATATTTTTGCAACAGATCTTTTGGACGAGCAAAAACATTGGCACCCTTCCCCCGGCGGACCAGGGGACCTGTCGGGGGGAAAAGGGCGCCAAAACCGCCGCTTGGCCAGGCGGCAGGCCGTCGGCACGTTTAATGTATATACGCTTGCGAAATGGGATAAACCGTGAGCGGCACTGCTGCGGGTCGCGCTTTAACGGAAACTACGGAAGGACACATCATGGAGCAAACGGCGATATTTTCTGCAACACTGGGGCTTTTCCCGCCATGGCAGGTCACCTCCGCCACCTTCTCGAAGGATTCGAACCGGCTCGACATCCAGGTGGAGTACCTGCATACCACCGGGCACGACTGCCCGTTTTGCGGGGGAAGAGGCACCTGCCGCCCCGCCGGGACCGTGCAGGAAACCTGGTTTCACGACGATTTCTTCCGCTACGCCACCTACCTCCAGGCCCGGGTGCCGCTTCTGGCCTGCCGCTGCGGCAGGAAGCTGCACCCGGAGCGCCCCTGGTCAAGGGCAGGCTCCAGGTTCTGCCGCCTCCCGTCTCCTCAGTAGATGACCCAGTCGCTCTTCTTGACCGGTTTCGGGTTCTCCCCCCTGGTAAGCGTCACCACATAGCACCCCTTCGAGGCGTAGCGCTGCCCGGGGCCGAAGGAGAGCCTCGGGTAGCGAAGCGAGCTGTTGGCCTGGTCGGGCGCGCCGTCCAGCAGGTCGAGGAGGAAGTCCCGGTGCAGGTCGCTCCCCATGTCGAGGAGCGTCCGGGAGAGGAGTCTCGTGAAGAAATAGACGTCGGAGGAGATGGCGAGGTTGGTCTCGGGGATCTTCTTCATCTTCATCCAGGCGGTCACCAGAGAGCGGCTGTAGGCGTCGTCGCCGGGGAGCCGGTTGGGATAGGTGATGAAGCTGAACTCGCGCAGCTGGTCGGGAAGCGTGTCCAGGGCCGCTCCCAGGAGGGTGGCGGAGAAGAAGAGGGTCGAGGGGCGGGCGGGGGCGCCCGAGAGTTCCCCGACGCCGGAGAGGTCCTCCGGTGCGAGCCAGAGCACCAAGGAGGCGTTGGGGTGATCGGCGGAGAGCTTCTTCCAGAAGGAGGGGCCCACCTTCTCTCCCTGCGGGACCTTGCGCTCGGAAAGCGCCGCCTTCCCGAGCTGCCTCCAGGTCTCGGCAAAGCCGCTTGCAAGGGCGCGGCCGGTCTCGCCGTCCCTGAACACCTGGACCACCTTCTTGTCCTGCGGCAGTTCGAAGACCCGCGACAGGTACTTTGCCGCGGTTTCCCCCTCCTGGTGGAGCCCCTTGGAGAAGTAGAGGGTGTACCAGTCGGTCCGGGAAAGGGCGGGGAGCCCGGTGATGGGGAACAGGGCGGGGATCCTGTTTCGCTCGCTAAACCTGTGCACCGCGTCCCAGGAGCCGGGGGAGATCCCCCCCAGCAGGGCGAAGACGGGCTGCTTTTGGTACAGCGCCTCCAGCTGCCCGCCCCAGGTCGACTCCGGCCCCTTGAGCTCCCAGGTATCGAGCACCGCCTTGCGCAGCTTGGGCGCGTTCCCCGCCTTGACCGCATCGGGGCCGTACCAGCGGGAGTTCCACTGCGACCCGAGGACCAGGAGGCGGTCGTTCCATTCCTCCTGCAAAAACGCCTTGAGCGGCAGGAGCATGGCGTCCCGGTCCGGGGCGCTCACCCTGTCCGTGACGATGGTGGCGAACCTGACGCTCTCGGCGTCCACGCCGGGGGAGAGCTGCGTCGAGAGCCGCTTCAGATAGAAGACCAGTATCTCGGTCTCCTCCTCGCTCAGGCGATAGCGCGGCATGGTCTCGCGCAGCCTGCGGCCGGTCGGGTCCACCCCGTAAAGGAGGGCGTTCGCCAGGGAGGCGTCGCTGTAGGCGGGCCTGGGGGGATTCTTGAACATGCTGCGGTTCATCAGGGGGCCTGGGATATCCTGCTGCCGGGCGAGCGGCGCGTACAGCTTGGAGCCGCTGGTCGGGGGGGTGAGTATCCCCCCCTCCATCGATCCCATGCCGCTTTTCATGTGGCAGCTGGAGCAGGTGGTCATGTCGCCGGTCATCTCGATGTCACCCTGCACCACCGCCCGCATCGGCCGGCCGGAGGGGAGCACCCCCTTCAGGTACATCGCCTCACCCAGGCGCAGGGCCTCCGCGGCCGGCAGCCCTGCCACCGTCTCCCGGGCCTCCCCCCCCTTGGCCTCCCCCGAAAAAAGAAGCAGGGAGAGGAGCGCTCCCCCCGCCAACACCCTCAGCTCCGCCCGGTCAAGGTTCATTTCTTCTCCATCCTCTCAAGCTCTTTCACAAGATCGTTCTTCCTGACCAGCCCCTTCACCCGGACCCATTCCTCCGAGTCCGGCGCACGGGAGATGAAAAGCGGCTCGTGCGACATCTTGTCGACCACGAAGGCGTCGAACGCCCTGAGCACCCGGCCGATATCCTCCCGGCTCCCGGTGAGGAACTCCCATCCGGGTCCCCAGTTGAAGCGCGAGAGGTACTGCTTCATCCGCTCCGGCCGGTCGTTCTCGGGATCGATGGATATGGAGATCAGCTGCACCCGGTCCGCCGAGGCGCCCAGCTCGCTCCTCAGGCTGGAAAAGGTCGCCGTCATCACCGGGCAGATGGTGGTGCAGGTGGAAAAGATGAAGTTGACGATGACCGGCTTGCCGCCGTCGATCAGGCTCCTGAGGTTCACCTTCTTGCCGTCCTGGTTCAGGAGGGTGACGTTGGGGACCTTGTAGTAGGCGCTCTCGCGCACGAGGCCCTCCCTGGGCTTGTCGACCAGCTCCTTCAGGGGCTCCCCCTGCTCGGCGACGTAGAAGGGGAACGAGACGCGCTCCTGCTGCTTCCCGCTGGCTACCGCCACCCTCAGTTCCCACAGGCCGCTCATGATGACGACCACGTTCCCCACCTGGTACTTCCCGCCGCCGCGCTCGGTCACCACCGGCTTTTCCCACACGCCATGCCCCATGACCGGCATCCAGGGGGTGACCGTGATCTTCGCCCCCTCCACTCCCTTGCCGGCGCGGTCCCAGACGGTGAACTCCACCGTGTTGACCCCGTTTTTCAGGGCGTCGTCCTTGAGCGTGAGCTCCAGCGTGAACCCCCCCTGGTCGGTGGGGCGCGACAGCGGCGCTGCGTCCTGCCGGGCGTGCCCCAGGGCTGAGCAAAGCAGAAGGGACAGGCATATCATCATGGTTTTCATCGGGCTACCTCTCTCGGGCTAGGGGGTGAAAAAACAGGCGGCAGCGGCTTTGTCCGCTGCCGCCTGACTGTGTTGTCGGCAAGCGCCGCTTTTGCTGCGCGACCTTAAAGCGGGGTGAGGCCGACGGCCATCCTGAGGATGTTCAGCACGTCCTTCAGGTCGATCAGCCCGTCGGGCTGCACCACCCCCTCTATGAAGGGGGCCACGTCGAAGCGCGCGAGCTCGGAGGCGCTCGGGTTCTTGAGCCCCACGTTCATGCGCAGCGCGTCGAGAGCCTCCTGTATCGAGTAGCTGTGCGGGGTGAAGGTCGGGGGTTCGCCGCTCAAAACGAAGCCCGTGCTGGCGATCTTCTCGGCCTGGGTCCCGGTCGCGCCGGCCTGGCGCACGTGTACGAAGACGGTGAAGCTCCCCCCTTCTGCCACCAGGGTGTCCCAGTTCCACTTGTTGTCGAGGTCGAAGTCCCGCACCAGCACCGTGTTCACCCCGTTGGAGAGGTAGAACTGGTACTCGAAGGGGCCTGCACCCCCGAGCACGGTCGCGGTGAAGCGGACGCCGTTGGGGATGCCCGGGGGCTGCGGGCTCAGCTTGTTGGCCGAGAGGCTCACCGTACCCACCGCGATGCTGGCGCTGAAGTTCTGCCCGGAGACGTTCTGGTCGTTGATGGTCACCACCGCCATCTCCGGTGTGAAGGTGAAGCCGGCGAGGGTCGGCATGATGTCGTAGCTCGAGTTGATCAGCCCCTCGATCCTGAAATTGCCGGAGGCGTCGGTGGCGACGCTCTTCTGCCCGGTCCCCCCCTGGCTCTTGGGCCTGGCCTCGACCTGGACCCCCTGGAGCGGGAGGCCGACCGGGTCGACGATCCTCCCCGAGACGGCGAACACCGGTGCCTGCTGCGGCTCGCCGCCGATGTGGATCGGGATCTCGATGGTCAGGAGCAGCTCCTCGTCCTCGCCCGGCACCTGCCCCCGGGTGTCGAACATCTTCACTACGGCGACGTCGTCGACCGGCACCGACGAGCGGATCAGGCAGTCGAAGCGGCGGGCGGTGCTCATGACGATCGGGGTGCCGGCCGGGACCAGGTAGGCGTGGTTGAACCCGTAGGGGGCGACCCCGAGCGCGCGGCCGTCCCAGGCGATGACCACCACGTTCAGCGGGAAGGTCACCTCCATGGAGTTGTAGGCGGCGTCCAGGCAGCGCACGAGCACGGTCTGGTTGGTCTGGGCGTTGATCGGGACCTGGGTCCCGGTAACCCCGCTGTTCAACTCCGGCGGGATCTCCGCGTTGACCACGATCCTCCCCTTCCCCCCCTTCTGGGCCGGCACCGGGAGCCCGGTCACGTACCAGTAGTCGGCGCGGTAGTCGTTGAAGGCGAAGAAGTCGCCCGGGAGCGCCGGGTCGCCGGCGTGGGTGTGGAAGTTGTCGTTCACGCCGGGTATGGTGCCGTGCGCCGGGAAGGTCTGCCGCGCGTTGTCGGCCAGGTCGCTCCAGACCGAGTCGCGGGCGCTCACCACCCAGAGGGCCTCGACGTCGTAGGCGACCGTCATGGCATGGGGGTCGGTGAGGAACTTGAGCCTCGCGTCCCCGCTCCAGGGGTCTGGGGCCGCGACCGCGTTCGAGTTGAAGCCGGGGAACTGCGGGAAAGCGGCGAGGTTGGCCGCGGTCCTCCGCTTGCCGTCGCGGCAGGCACCGATCGGGACGGCGACGTCGACCTGGGTGGCGAAATAGGCGTCAGGCGGCTCCACCAGCAGCATGCCGAACAGGCCGAACTCGAAGTGCTGCATGGTGTTCCTGTGGCAGTGGTAGAAATAGGTCCCGATGAAGTTGGGCTGGAACTGGTAGACGTAGTGCCCGATCTCCATGGAGCAGTGCCCCACCCCGTCGTTCATCGGCGTGGGTTCTATGCCGTGCCAGTGGATGGTGTGCGGCGGCGGCCCCTTGCCGGAGGTCTCGCAGTGGAAGATCACGCCGCGCGGCACCCTGATGGTGGCGGCGGGATAGGTCCCCATGCCGGTGGCGGGGTTGTCGTCGTCGGTGAAGGTGAAGAAGATGATCTCCTTGCGCCCGTCCCAGGTGGGGATCTTCAGCCCGTGCATCAGGTCGCGCTGGACGGTATGGGGCTCCTTGGGGACCTCCTGGAAGCCGGCCGCCGCCATCACCTCGGGGACCGGGTTGGTCGGGTTGACGTTGTCGGGGGTATCCGGGGAGTAGACGGGGGGATCGAACATCTTGACGAACATCCCCTCCATCCCCACCACGGACCAGCGGACTATCTTGTGTGTGGGATCTTGCACTGACATTTTCTCTCTCCTTTCTTGCCTGCGGCTTCTTCCCCTGCCCTATTCCTCGTGAACGGGGGGAGGCCCCGGCGCCGGCCCGGTGCTGGAAATGCCGCGGAGGTTCCGGAACATCATGGCAAAGTCGTGGTCCATTGGGAAATCCATGTATCCCTGGGTGTTGCGGTCCCCGGTGAAGTAGATGCCGGAGATCAGCCCGCAGTTGTAGTTGCCCCCCTGCGCCGTCTGGCTCGGCTCCGAGTGGTCGTGCATCGGGAAGCAAAGAGGCGACATGCGCTGGTGCAGGTCGATCACGTTGCCGTGGATGTCGAAGGCGAGCGAGTCTCCGCGCTCCGGGAACTCCAGGTCGAGTTCCTGGAACGGGGGCCAGACCGGCCGGCCGGTGCTGTTCCCAAGCGGCGGCGTGTCGGGGCGCCCGATGCCGCGCTGGTTCGGGACGTCGGGGGGCCTCATGTAGGGGATGGTGTAGTCCACGCGCGCCATCGGCTTCACTATGTAGACGTCCACCCATACCGGGTTCTCGTGGGGCACCCCGTCCTCGCTGGTGACGTAGAAGTGGTTCGCGTGCAGGTGCATGGAGTGGGTCCAGAGCCCGGCGTTCAGGATGTGGACCACTACCGGCTCGCCGACCCTCCCCATGGGGGTGATCACCGGGGAGAAGTGCCCGAAGGCCCCGGACTGCCCGTTCAGCGTGAAGTACTGCGGGAGCCTGTTGTTCCTGGTCCGGCTGAAGGGATCCCTCAGGAAGGCGTCCATGAACTCCTCGGGGTCGTAGGTCTCGCCGGGGGGGAGGTTCCCCACCTCGGCGAACAGGTTGGGGCTCGCCTCGTGCGCCAGCCAGACGTACTGCCGAAACGGCGGCGTGTTGGTGGCGTCGTCCCCCTCCTCCCAGGCGAGGCCGGGGAAGACGGCGGGGTCCCCGAAGGCGTCGTAGAGCGCCTGCACGTTGGCGGTCGGGTTGTCGTACGGGGTGAACCTGTGCCCCAGGGCCTTGACGGCCGGGCGCACCACCAGGGCGCCGTGCAGCCCCATCATGCGGTTCACCGGCTCGTTCAGGTTGTCGTAGTAAAGGACGGCTCCCGCATGCAAAGCGGTGAAGCTCCCGGAGACGGTCTCCCCCGGGGCTATGATGCCGCTGTCGTATAGGGCGGGGTCGCCGGGGCGCATCCCCGGGATGTAGAAGGAGTGCGGCTCGTCCAGGGTGTTGGTGACGCTGATGCTCACCGATTCCCCGTTCTGCATGCAGATGGTCGGTCCCGGGCAGTCCGCGGGGACCTCGACGCCGTTGGCCTTCATCTTGTAGATCCAGAAGTAGCACTGGGCGGTGTTCACCTCGTTGTGGGTGACCATGTCCTTCAAGGCGTCCGTGATGGTCACCTCGATGCTCTGGTCCGCGGCGTAGGCGTTGTGCACCCCGAGCCCGGGGATCCGCCCGACGAACAGGGTCGCCACGCCGGCGGCGGTCAATTTTAGGAATTCTCTGCGTTTCATGGGGTTTCCTCCCTGACGTTTCTCCGGGCAACTCGGCTGGCCTTGCCAGGGTTAACGGCGCCGGAGCCGGCATGATGGATCTGAAGTTTTACCGGCAGATGGAGCATGCCGCTTGCACTTGAACCGCGTTTTGCCGTGCTTGTTGGAACCGGCCCGGGAGGTTCCTCCCGGGCCGCAGTTGCGCCTTTACTGGACGGTGACGCTCTGGATGCCGGCCGCCACCCCGGGGAGGTCGCCGGCGGTGGTGTTGATGACCGTCCCCCCCGCCGCTATCCCGAAGTCCGACAGGAGCGGGAAAGCGCCGTTTGCTATCGAGAAGGTGAGCGTGGCGAATTCGCCCAGCCCGATGCCGTCCGTGGTGATGAGGCCGAGCACCACCTGTCCCGGGTTGTTGGGGTTGGAGATCAAGGTGGTCCCCGCGCCGGCCCCGGATGCCGCCACGCCTGAAGAGAGGATGCCGAGCCCCTTGCTGGTCGGGTAGGTCACGGTGGCGTTGATGCCGCCGATCAGGGTGCCGGCGGGGAGCGTGCCGCTGGTCCTTACCTTCACCACCACCTGGCTCGGTGCTGTGAACGGCACCCCGACGGTGGCGCTGACGGTGCCTGCCGCGGCCCTGACGCCTACCGAGCCACCGGCCGCTTGGCTGTTGAGGCTGACCGTGGCGACCCCCCCCGTGGTGACGGCGGTTGCGGCGGAGAGCGTGCCGCTGCCCGACACGACGGTGAAGCTGACGGCCGTGCCGTCGGGGACGGCTGCGCCGGAGGAGCGCACCACGTTGGCGGTGACCACCACGGCCGGCCCGGTGGTGAAACCGGAGGGGGCGCTGGTGCTCAGGGTGATCCCGGCGGGGTCGTTGGTCGGGGGGGGTGCGTCGAACGGCACGCTTATCTGGGCGATGGCGGCGCCGGCGGCGGCCCTCACCCCTACCGACGCCCCGGCCACGGTGCTGCTGAGGCTGACCGCGGCGACGCCGCCGGTGGTCGTGGCGCTGGCGGCGGAGAGGGTGCCGCTGCCTGAGACGATCGAGAAGCTGACCGGGGTCCCGTCGGGAACCGCCGTCCCCGAGGCGCGCAGCACGTTGGCGGAGACGACCACGGCAGGTCCGGTGGTGAAACCGGGGCTAGAGCTGGCGGACAGGGTGATGTTGGCCGGGTCGGCGGAGACCGGCGGCGGGTCGCTGGGGTTGACGAAGCTCACCCCGGTGACCGAGCTGGCGGAACCCGCGCTCGCCGTGACCGACGCCACGCCTGCGCTGGAACTGGTCAGGGTCACGCTGGCCTGGCCGTTGGCCGTGACGGCGCTTGCGGCGGAGAGGGTGCCCAAGTTGGTGCTGAAGGTGACCACGGTGCCGTCGGGGACCGGCGTGCCGTCCGTGGTGACCAGGGCCACCGTCACGGTGACGGAGGTCGAGACCGGGGCGGTCCCCTGGGTGGAGAGCGTCGTCTGTATCGCTGCCGGCGCGACCGGGTTCACCGTCGGCGTGTTCAGCACCGGGTTCGGGTTGTTGCCGCTCCCGGCGAAGTTGTTGGCCGAGGCGTCGATCAGGGTTTCGGTCGCCGGGGAGAGCCCGCCGCCGTTGGCGGGGGTGTTTATCTCCGCGAGCAGCGCTGCGCCCAAAGCCGCCATGGTCGGGGGGGTCGCCCCGCCGGTGTCCTTCTGGTACTGGGAAAGGGCGGCCAGCGCCAGGGCGTACTGCTGTGCCGCGGGGCTCGCCCCTGCCGGGAACGCCTTGGTCGGGTCGGGGGGAAGGGTCGCTATGATGTCGGAGAGGCCGAAGGCCAGGGCGATCTTGGCGTTCGAGGCGCTGACCGTGGCGTTGGTCGGGTTGGGCCCCATGTCGGCGACCGCCATCTCGGTGAACGGCGTCACCGCCGCGCTCACCGGTGTCCCCTGCGTGTAGCCGAAGACGGCGCGCAGGCCGGTGGCCCCGAACTCGGTGGCGACGTTCTTGTTCACGCCGGTCGCCTCGTCCAGGTAGCTCCCGCCGGTGATCTGCACCATGACGCTGCCGCTCGCCGTGGAACCGGGGATGGCGACGCTGTAGCTCCCGTCGCTCCCTGTGGTCCCCTCCACGAGAGGGGTCGTGCCGTAGCGCGGTATGTTGGCGCGCGGGTTGAGCGTGGCGCTCGAAACTACCTCGAACACCTTGACGGTGCCGCCTGCGACCGGCCCCTTCATGGCCGTACCGCTCACAAGCGTGCCCGCCGGCTGGCCGGACCCGCCACCGCCGCCGCAACCGACCATGACCAGTACCAGCAGGGACATCAACATTGCCGTCCAATTCCTCGTTCTCATACCGTTCTCCTTTTTTCCCGGTCGCAGCAGCCGCTTGTGCGTCTTCCAGGTCGTGATTTAAGGGCTCGTTTTGGGGCGCCCCCGTTTGGGGGCGTTGCGGTTACTAAGACCTGTACATAGCTGTGACAAAATCGTGTTCGCCCTTACAAATACATGGACCGTGCCAACCCGACCCCGAAAAAAAACCTTCCTTTCCGGCGACTTACGCTCCGGCACCGGCAGGGGGGCGGCAGGCTGCAGGCGACAAAAAAGGCTGCGACGACCGCAGCCTTTCCCGTATCAGCCCGAAATTTAATTAGTTTTTCGCCTGTGCCATTTTTTCCGCCTGCCAAGAAGTTGTCAGGGTGCTCCGCCCGGCTAGAAGTCGGCCAGGGCTACCACCTTCCTCAGTATGGTGAGCGCGTCCGCGACATCCACGCGGCCGTCCGGGGCGGGGACCCCGTTCACCAGGGGCGCCACGTCGGCGCGCAGCCTCTGGGCCGCGCCCGGCTGCACCAGCCCCACCGCCACCCTGAGCGTCAGCAGGGCATCGGAGAGGTCGACGCTGCCGTCGCGGCTGGCGTCGCCGTCGCTTGGCTCGAAATCCACGCTCGCGCTCCTAAGCGACAGCCCGCCGACGTTGTCGACCGCCACCACCGTGATGGCGTTGGTCCCGGTGACGAGGCCCGAGACGGTGCAGCTCCAGTTGCCGGTCCCCGCGTCGACCGAAACGGCCCCGACGCTTGCGGCGGAGCTTACCGAAACCACCGGGGTGAGCCCCGGCTCCACGCTGCCGGAGATGGTCTGCACCGGGTTGTTGCTCGGCGTCGCGACCGGGTCGAGGGTCAGGGAGGGGGGAGCCGTGAGCGTGATCGCGCTCTGCACCGTGGCGCTCACCCCGTCCTTCACGGCGGTGACCGAGATGCCGTTCACCCCCCTCACCAGGCCGCTCAGCTGGGCGCTCCAGGTCCCCCCGGTGACCGTCACCGCCCCGGCGCTGGCCGCCGTGCCGAGGGCGACGGTCACCGTGGCGCCGGCCTCCACCGTGCCGCCGATGGTCTGGGTGGCGAGGGTGGTGGGGGTCGTCACCGGGTTTACCGTGATCTCCAGTGCGGCCGCGGAGTTGCCGGCCGCGTCCCGCGCGGGGACGCTGATGAACTCCGGGTCTCCGTTGGGAACGAAGATCTCCGGGTGGTCGAAGGGGGCGGACTTGGCCCTCAGCCGCTCGTCGGTCATGGTTTTCATGAAAGCGACCAGCGCCGCCTTGCGGGCCGGCTGGTTCTGCAGCGTGCCGATCTGCACAATGGCCGCGTCGAGATTCGCCTCGTTGGCGAGGGGGAAGTTGCCGCCGCGCACGTAGAATTCGACCGCCTCCTCCAGGGTGCGCATGCCGCCGTCGTGGAAGTACGGCGCGGTCAGCTCCACGTTCCTGAGCCCCGGCACCTTGAAGTTCCCGTCGTTGGCCACCGGGAAGTTCGCCGGGAGCTCTGGGGGGAGTATGGGGGTTGCCAGCGTGCCGAACGGGAACAGGATCGGGTTGAAGCCGAGGTTCCCGACCGCCTGGAGTTCGGCCAGGGAGGAGAAGGAGAGCGGGAAGGGAAGCCCGGTCAGCGGGTTGCTGAAGGGAGCAAGGCCGCCGCGGCCGCTGTCCTCCGTGGTGGGGCGCACCCCCGTGTTGTTGAAGCCGTTGTCGTAGATGATCTGGTCGCCGCTTGCCACCCCCATCTGCTCGATCAAGAGGTGTTCCGCGTTGGTGAGAAAGCCGGCGCTTCGCACCGAGGCCTGGGTCAGCTCGCTCCCGAAATGGCAGACGCCGCAACCGGCGGAGCCGAAGAAGAGGTTGAAGCCGTCCTGCTCCTGGGAGGTGAGCGCGGACCTGTCCCCCCCGAGGAAGCGGTCGAAACGGGTCTGGTCGGAGACCAGCGTCGCCTCGTAGAGCTGGATCGAGAGCCCCCAGAACAGGGAGAAGTTCGCCTCCATCTGGGTGAACCCCTCCGAGGTCAGGCCGCCCCCGTTCCAGAGGTTGTTCTGGAAGGCGTCCTGGATCATCTGCAGGTAGCTCACCTTGAGCCCCTTGTCGGGGGTGACCGTGCCGTCCGGCCGCTGCTGCGAGTTGGAGGATATGCCGAGCACGCTGTCGCCTGGGTGCACGAGCTGCTTGGCAAGCGGCGCGAGGGAGAGCATCTTCCTGCCCAGCTGCGGGAAGGTCCTCCCGGCGAACGACATCTCCGTGCTGTCCAGGGGGGGGCCGGTCGCCTGGGAGGCGAGGCTTGCCAGCTCGATGGACACCGGCTGCTTCTGCAGGACGCCCCCCACGTTGAACCAGACCCCGGCGGAGGGGTCCAAGGGCCCGAACGGGTTTACCCCGTTGAAGCGGAAGTGGGCCCGGCCGTCCCAGAAATTGCTGAAGTTGAAGACGGCGTTCACCACCGAGGGGGCGTTTCTCCCGGTGACCCGGCGCATGTTGATCCCGCCTGCCTGGAACACCGGGTCTGCGAGCGGGATGCCGGCGTCGACTGCGGAGCCCGGGACCACGGACAGGAACTGGTTCAGCTTCACCCCCTGCGATCCGACCACGTCGTTCAAGTCGCGCAGCACCGGCGAGGCCTGGAAGTCGGGGCTCAGGCGCTGGTGGAAGGGGAAGTCGGAGGGGACCAGGGTCTGGTTCGGCCCGCGCACCTGGAAGGTGTTGTCCCCCCCGCGGCTCCCGGGGTTCACCGTGTTTTTCATCCGGCTGTCCGCACCCGCGTCGAAGTGGCAGCTGCCGCAGGCGACGATGCCGTCGCTTCCCGCCTGCATGTCCCAAAAGAGCGCCTTCCCCAGCCTGATGGCGGCGGGCTTGTTCTTCACGAACTGGAACAGGTTCGGTGGCTCGGGAACCGGGATCTGGTTCAGCGGCAGCAGCTCCGGCGGCGGCACGGCCACCCCGGCGCCCCCCGGGACGGCGGCAAGAAGGAGCAGGCAAAGGGCCAGGGGGAGGGTGCGGGTCGGTTTCCAATTTCTCATGTTCTTTCCTTTTTGCTGCGAAGCCCGGGAGGGCTCGCTAAAAGCTCAGCAGTCCGACGACCTTCCTCAAGATGGTGAGGGCGTCGGCGATCTCTATGCGGTCATCGGGGTCGGGGACCCCGTTTAACAGCGGCGCCACGTCGCCGCGAAGAAGCTGGCGGGGGGTGGGAGCGACGAGCCCCACCGCGACCCGCAGGGCGGTCAGGGCATCCGAGATGTCCGCCTCCCCGCTCCCCTTCAGGTTCCCGTCCGGCTGCAGCAGCTCGACCTCGAAAAGGATGCTGCTCGTGTTCCCCGCCGCGTCGCTCGCGCTCACGGCGATCCGGTTTACCCCGGCGGAGAGCCCGCCCAGCCGGTAGCTCCAGCTCCCTCCGGCGACGTCGGCTGCCGCCGGCGCACCGCCCGCGACGGTTATGCCGGGTACGATCCCCGCCTCCGTGCCGCCGGCGAGAAGCTGGCTTGCCGAGGCCCGCGCCGGGGTGGGCACCGGGTCGAGGGTGAGCGTGGGGGGGACGGTGTCTAGGGTGATCGTCCCGGTGACCACCGTCGTGTTGAAGACGAAGTCGCGGGCGGTGACGGTGACCGCGTTCCCCCCCTCGGCAAGCCCGGTGATGTCGCAGCTCCAGGTGGCGGTCCCGGCGCCGCCGACGCTCCTGACCGCTCCCGCGCGGGCGGGGGGTGCCGCCACCACCTGCGGCACGGAGCCCAGTTCCACGGTGCCGCCGATGGTAAGGCTGTTCACCCGGGTAGGGGGGGTCGGCGCGAGTGTCAGCACCGGAGGGGTCGCCTTGACGATCCAGGTGGCGCTGGCTGGGGCTCCCTCCGGCTGCCGGTTGCCGAGCGCGTCGGCGGCAAGCACGTTCACCGTGTGGCTGCCGTCGGAGAGGGAGGTCAGGATCACCGGCGTCGCAACCGGCGTCTCGGCGCCGTAGGGTGACCCGTCCAGGCTGAAGCGGTAGCTCGCCACCCCCGCGCCCGAGACGCTCAACGTGGCGCCGGTCTGGTTGGTCCCCCCCGCCGGCGCTCCCCTGATGACCGCTACCGGGAGTACCGTGAGCGGCAGGTTTTGGGTCTCGACCCCGCCGGTTGCACTCGCGGCCGTGAAGCTGACCGTGTTGTTGCCGACCGGCAGGGAGGTGACGGTGACGCTCCACGCGCCGCCGGTTACCGCCGCGAAGCGAGGCGGCCGGGCGTTCACCCGGACCTCCACAGTGGAGCCCGGGGCGACCGTCCCGCTGAAGGTGAGCGCGGTGAGCGTTACCCGGCTCGCGAAGGGATCGACGGCGAGCAGCGGCGGCTGCGCGGCGGGACCGCCTCCGGTCGGCGCCAGGGCGATCATGCTCTCAGCCGCATCCCCGCTGGGGATAAAGAGCTGCGGGTGGTCAAAGGGCGCCGTCTGGTTTCTCACCCGCTCGTCGGTGAGCGATTTCAGGAACTCGACCAGCTCCGCGCGCGCCACCTCGTTGCCGCGCAGCCCCCCCACCGGCTGCATGTTGAGCGCGAGCTCCGCGTTGTTCGGGAAGTTGCCGCCGCGGGCGTAGAACTCCACCACCTGCTCCAGGGTCAGCATGCTCCCGTTGTGGAAATAGGGCGCCGTGAGCTCCACGTTCCTTAGCCCCGGAGTCTTGAAGGCGCCGTCCAGCGCCGCCGGCAGATCCGCTGCCGCGCCGGCGGGAAGCATGGGGGTGACGAAGGGAAGCCCCTCCGTCTGCGCCAGGCGGGTGAAGGAGAGCGGAAAGGGGAGCCCGGTGAACGGGTTGTCGATGGGGGCGTGGGCGCCGCGCCCGAGGTCCTCCCCGGTGGGCCGCACCCCCAGGTTGTAGAACCCCGCGTCGGCCAGCCTCACCTCGAAGTGCTCCGGGTCGAGCTCCGCCCTGATCAGCGTGTGGGTCGTGTTGTTGCCAAACAGCGGCGGATTGCAGTCGGGGGGGGTGCAAAGGGGGATGGAGCTTCCCACCGCGGCTCCGGTCATCTCTGACCCCGCGTGGCAGATCGCGCACTTGTCGGCGAAGGTCAGGTAGCCGTTTTGGGCGGCCGCGGAGAGGGCGTCGCCGTTTCCGCCCAGGAACCGGTCGAACGGGGTGCGGTCCGAGACCAGGGTGGCCTGGTACAGCTGCAGGCTCAAGCCCCAGAAAAGCGGGAAGTTCGCCTCGATCTGGCGGTAGCTCCCTCCGTTCAGGGTCACGCTCTTTTCGGAGCTCCAGAGGGTGTCCTGGAACGCCTCTTCGATCAGCTCGCGGTAGGAGGTGCTGAGCCCGCTCCCCCCGGCGACGCTCCCGTCCGGCTCCAGGTCCGCCCTGGACAGCGCCCCCAGCACGCCATCGTCCGGGTGCACGAGCTGCAGATCGAGCGGGGGGAGGCTCAGCATCTTCCTCCCCAGCTCCGGGAAGCTGCGGCCGGCAAAGGACATCATCACCTCGCTCACCGGCGGGCCGGTCGCCTGCGAGGCGAGGCTTGCGTTACTGAGGGCGATCTTCTCCTTCACGAGCTCCGGGCTCGCGCCGTCGTCAACCCAGATGCCGGCGTCCACGTCGAGGGGGCCATACGGGGTCTCGCCGTTGAAGATGTTGTGGGCGCTGCCGTCCCAGAAGTTGGTGAAGTTGAACACCGCGTTGATGACCGAGGGGGCGTTCCTGCCGGTCACCTGGCGGGAAGCACCAAAGAGAAGGCTCGCCCTGGGGGTGCCGCTGTCCAGGAGGTCCCCCTCGTTGATGGCGAGGAAATCGGTCAGCGTGATCCCCTGGGAGCCGCCGATGTCGTTGGAGTCGCGCACCAGCACCGTGTTCGGGTCGTCGGGCTCCCCGGTCAGCTCGTCGGTGGTCAGCCTGCCGTCGGGCGGCGACACCTGGAAGAACGGGAAATCCGCCGGGAGCAGCGTGTAGTTCTGCCCGCTCCCAATCTCGAAGGCGGGGGCGGACGCGGGCGCAAAGGTGGGGCCGGGGTTCAGCTGGCTGGTGAGGCGGCTGTCGGCACCGGCGCTGAAGTGGCAGCTCGCGCACGCCTGCACGCCGTCGCTCCCCGCCTGCATGTCCCAAAAGAGCGCCTTCCCCAGCCGGATCGCCGCGCCCTTGTCCTTGACGAACTGCGAGAGGTTGGCCGGTTCCGGCACAGGTATCTTGTTGAGCGGGAAAGGGATCGCCCAGGCGCCCCCCTGCAGCAGCAGGAACCCCCCAGCGGTGATTGCGGTACGCAGCAGCGTCTTGAAACTCATGAGCACCTCATTAACGGGCTTCCAGGCCGGCAGGGCCGGTGCGAACCGGCCCGATGTGCAGCGACGCTTTTCTTCATTAGCAGACAATCCCCGGGTGTCAATTGTTGATTAACCATGTGATGAGGCGCCAGGGTCAGGGTTTGGGCGGGTGGTCGACCGGCCTGCGGCTTCAGCAGCTATCACGAATCCGGCAACCGGGGAGGTGCCGCTTCAAAATCGCGCGTTGGGAGGGGGAGGCCGGCGGCAGCAGGTGCCGCCGGCCTTGTTGTCGTTGCTGCCGATCTAGAAGCTCTCCAGCGCCACAGACTTGCGCAGGATGAGCAGCGTGTCGGTGAGGGTGATCCTGCCGTCCGGGGCCCCCAGAGGCGCTACGTCGCCCCGCAGCAGTTGCATCTCGCTCGGGACGGCGAGCCCCACCACGAAGCGCAGGGCCATCAGTGCGTCGGCGATGGTCACCGCGTCTGCGCCGGCCACTTTCCCGTCCGGGACGATGAAGGTGATCCCTATCGCCGCGGAGCTGCGGTTCTCGGAGAAGTCGCTCGCGGTGGCCGTCACGTTGTTCGCCCCGGCCGAGAGGGCGTTCACCGTGTAGCTCCAGGTGGAGCCGGCAACCTGCGCGGCGGCGGGGGTGCCGCCGTTCACGGCAACCGTCACCTCGGCCCCCTCTTCCACCGTGCCCCCTATGCTGCGGCTGGAGACGTTGATGGTGAGGTCCCCCCCGGCGATGGCCACGGTGGGGAGGGCCAGGTCCGGGCCGGTGACCGGCCAGACCGGGAGGAGCGCCCCCCCCGCCTTGCCGGAGGAGGAGACTCCCCCGTCGATCAGGTTGACGGTCCAGGCCCTGCCGGGGCTGGCGGCGTCGCTGGTGGAGCTCCAGAAGGCGTCTCCGCTCAGCAGGTCGGCGAAGGGATGCTCCCCCGCCAGGGCCGGGGCGCCGTTCGAGTAATCCGCGAGGCTCCTCAACTCGTTACGGTTGGGAAGGCGCCAGTCGCTCTTGCCGAGGTAGTTGCTGCGGTTCAGGCAGGCAACGTGGTCCAGGGCCTGCTGCCAATCGAGCTGGCTCCCCCCGACGGCGCAACCGGCCGGAGGAGGCGAGCCGACCCCGGGGGTCCTGCTGTCGGTGCTCCAGACGAGCCCGGTGAGCCGGTCCAGCGTGAAGCGCGCCTGGGTTCCCGACTTGAAGCGGGGCTCGGGAATGGAGACGCCGGCGCGCAGCTCCCCGTCCTGGCCGCTGCCGTCGCAGTCGATCTCCGCACCGGCGGCGGAGAAGCAGAGCCTCTGGCCGGTCTGGGGCAGGGAGACCACGGCGCCGGAGCTGCCGCGCACCGGCCAGACCGCCCGGGTGTCAAGCCCCGCGAGGAGCGGGGTCTTCACGCTGCCGAAGGGGTAGTCGCCGGAGAGGAAGTGGACGTCCCAGGCCGAGTCGTTGAAGGAGGCGTCGCTGGTGGAGCTCCAGTATGCGCTGGGCTGCACCAGTGTCGCGAGCCCCCCCGGTCCGAAGCCGTTCGCGCTCAGGTAGCCCGAGGGGTCGGCGGCACCGGCGTTCACCATGCTCTCCAGCTCGTTCAGGTTGGGCAGGCGCCAGTCCGAGAAGCCGGCGAAGCTGTTGCTGTTCAGGCAGGCGACGTGGGCGAGCGCCTGCTGCCAGGACATGTCCCCTTCTGCGTTGGTGCAGACGAAGGGGGGAGCGGCGTTTATGTCCGGGGCGTTGGCGTGCCTGGTCCAGACCAGGCCGGTCAGGCTGTCGGTCACGGTGGCTTCCCCGGCGACGAAGCGGGGGGCGGGCCAGGGGAGCCCGGCCCTTTTCTCGCCGTCCTCCCCGGTCCCGGCGCAGCCCCTTGGGTTGCCTGCGCTGTCATAGCAGGCGGTCTGGCCGCTGGCCGGGAGCATCACGCTCCCGGCGGCAGCCGCTATGGTCGGTACGGCCAGAAGGGCCGTGAAAAGTGCGATGGATGTACGGTACATGAGGCAACCTCCCTTTCGCTGCATGAAGCTACCTTGTCGCCAGCGGGAATGCGAGCCTGGAGCCGCCGCCCGGCAGCCCCTGCGCGCTGATGGTGTTGCTGGCATCCGGGAGCGGATTGGCGCCGGAGCCGGCGAGGCGCAGGACCCAGGTGCCGTCCGGGTTCACCGTCGCGGTCCCCAGCAGGGTCCCGGTGAGGTCGCGGCCGATGTAGACGTTCACGCTGGTGGAGACCGGGTTGGTGACGGCACCGTCCACGCGCCACTCGCGGGTGGAGAGCCTGACCTGTGCGCGCAGCACGGTGACCGTCTCGCTGGCCGCCGCCGTCACGCTTACCGAGACGGTGGCCGGTGCCGAAACGGCGCCGTTGTTGTCCCTTACCGTGTAGCTGAAGCTGTCGACCCCGTTGAACCCGGCGTTGGAGGTGTAGCTGACCGTTCCGGCCGGGCTGACGGTGACGCTGCCGTTTTGCGGCTGGGAGGTGATCGCCACGGTCGCCGCGTTGATGGTGCCGTCGAGGTCGAGGTCGTTACCCGCCACGTTGATGGTGATGGGGACCGCGGCCGGTATGGTGGCCACGTCGTTCACCGCGGTCGGTGCGTCGTTCACCGAGTTGACCGTCACGGTCGCCGTGGCGGGGGCGGAGACGGCGGTGCCGTCGCTCACCGTGTAGGTGAAGCTGTCCACCCCGAAGAAGTCCAGGGTGGGGGTGTAGGTCACGGTGCCGTCGGGGCTGGTGCTCACCTGCCCGTTGGCGGGCTGGGAGACGATCTGGACGCTGTTCGCCAAAACGGCGCCGTCCACGTCGAGGTCGTTGGCCGTTACGCTGAAGGTGACCGGCGCATCCTCGCTGGTGGTCGCCGAGTCGGCCGCGGCCAGGGGCGCGTCGTTCACCGCGTTGACCGTGATGGTCACCGTCGCCGCGGCGGAGACCAGGCCGAGGCTGTCGCGCACCGTGTAGGTGAAGCTGTTGACCCCGTTGAAGTTGGCGGCGGGGGTGTAGGTCACGTTGCCGCCGGCGCCAAGACGCAGCGTCCCGTTGACGGGGCTCGTGACGAAGGTGATGCCGCCGGCAAGGAGGTTCCCTTCCGCGTCGCTGTCGTTAGCGGTGAGGTTCAGGGTTACGGGGGTGTCCTCGCCGGTCGCTATCGCGTCGTCGGCGGCGGCAGGAGCGGTGTTGGCCCCGCCGTCCAGCACGTTGATGCTCACCACGGCTACGTTGGACAGCAGGCCGAAACCGTCGCGGATGGTGTAGCTGAAGCTGTCGGTGCCGAGGAAGGCGTTGGCCGGGGTATAGACGATGGTCCCGTCAGGGTTGACCGTCGCGCTGCCGTTTGCCGGCAGACCCGACAGCTGCACCGAGGCGCCGACCACGAGGTCCCCGAGATCCGGATCGCCGTCGTTGGCCGCGACGTCGACGGTGACGCTCCCGCCCGCCGCGACATCGGCCGCATCGGGCACGGCAACCGGCGCCGTATTGTTGGCACCCGGCGGCAGGCTGGTCACGTTCTGCACCCCTCCCCCCCCGATCGTCGAGACGACCCTGACGCTGTCGGGGGGTATGTTGTAGGTCTTGGCCGGGTTGACCGAGTTGTCGGTGATCGGGAAGATGACCGAGGCCTGGCCGTTTGCCAGGGTCGCGACAGGTGCGGAGATCCCGGGGAGGTGGAGCGAGAGCGCCGGCGCGCCGATCCTGTCGTAGGAAAAGGCCGAGACGGTGAGCGTGCTGTTCACCGGGTTGTAGAGCGCCGCCTGCACCACCACATCGTCAACCAGCGGGACCGTCTTGACGGTCTGGGGGATGTCCGCCGTGTTGGTCACGGTGACCGTCCCCGGGAGGGTGCCCGGGTCGGCGAAGATCCCGGAGCTCCCGAAGTATTTGCCGTCCGCCGGCGAGTTGGTGTTCATAGCGACGGTGGGGATGCCGGTCCCCGCGATCTGCAGTGCAGAGGGTGCACCGGTAAGGGCGAAGTTCCCCGGGAAGGGGGCCGAGGGCACCGTCTGGTTGGAGAGCGCCTGGGTGGTGGCGAAGCCGCTCACCTGCGCCCCGATCGATTCACGGGTGTAGGTGACCCGGTCCACTGTGAGCGGGGTGGGGAGCGGCTCGGTGTAGAGCTTGCCCATGACGCTGAACTGGTCGGTCTGTATGTCGAGCCCGTTGGGGCCGCGCACCCGGAAGTAGTTGGAGGGGTTCTGGGCGCTCGGGAAGGTGCTCCCCAGCACCTGGCAGGGGACGTTGGGGTCTCCGACGTAACTTCCCTCCGCCCGCACGATGGGGGCGTTGGTGCAGTACAGGAAGGGGCCCACGTTGCCGTTCAGGGCACCGGTGAAGATCCCCCCCTCCGCGATGCCGATATCTTCCGTGTGGTTGATCCCGTCGTCTGCCGCCGCCACGTTGAAGACGAATTCCTTGAAGGGGGTGGTGACGGTGTATTCGCCCGCGTAAGGGGTATCGACCCTGATCCTGATCCTGGCGAAGCTGATCTGGGCGCCTGAAACCACATCACCTGTGGAATAGGCCGCCTCGATCGCCTGCACGAGAATGGCGTCTCCGACCCGGTCCAGTGCCCCCTGCACCGGGATCTGGAAGCTGGCGTCCCCGACCCACCAGAAGAGTTCATCCCCCAGGTTGTTCGGGAAACTCAGTGGTTGGGCCGGGAAGGGCTCAGCGGTGAGGCACATGCCGTTGCGGTCGAGGCATAGCTGCAGCGGCACGCGGTTGGTGTCCCGGTACCAAAGCGGGAAGCCGTGCCCGATGTCGGGCGCCGTGCTGGGGCTGACCTCCTGCACCACGGGACCGACGTCGAGAAGACCGGCCTGGACGTTTCCTGTCAGCAGCACCGCGACGATCAAAAGCGGTAACAGTGACGTTATGAACACCTTGAAGTTCTTCATCCCTTGCCTCCTTTTTTAGAACCTTGACCAGTCCTGCACCGTCGCCGGCGCACGCGATCACGTATTGAACCGATAGGGGCTGTCTCCGAAATGGGACAGCGAAGACAGCATAACTTGCCAGATTGCATTACAGGGATCGTGCCATGCCCGCGGCAGACGGATTTGCGCTGCGATTACCGCCAGTTAGGTGAAGCTGGACGGAGAGGTGCCGCGCCGCGGGGCGGGCAATTAATGATACAGAGGGAAAGGGTGCAAAGCGGTTATCTGGCTGGAATCGCGGGGTAAACCACCCCTGTCGCTTTTTTTTGCATGACAGTTTTTTTGCAAGGAGGATCGGAGCGGCGGCAACGGCGGCAACGGGGATAACGGGGATAACGGGGATAACGGGGATAACGGGGATAACGGGGATAACGGGGATAACGGGATAACGGGATAACGGGATAACGGGGATAACGGGGATAACGGGGCGAGGAACCCGACGGGGGGAGCCGTATCCCCAAGGGGGCTCCCCCTCTTCTGCAGGGGAAGGGGGAGCCGATGCGGAAGTCGGTAACCTGGTGCTACTCCGCGGCCGACCTTCTCACCTTGAGCCGCATGTTGAGGGTCTGGCGTTTGAGACCGAGCATGGTAGCCGCGATTCCCTGGTTCCCCTTTGCCGCCTCCAGCGCCGTGTCGATCAGGAGCTCTTCCGCCTCCTGCAGGGTGGGGAAATGCCCCCACACCGCCTCGAGCTGCTGCTGCATCGAGCCCGATCCCTGCTGCGCATCCTGCTGCGGCACCGGCTGGCTCTTGTCCAATGCGATGGCGCGGCGAAACGGCTCCTGGGAGAGCATGCGCGACTTGGTGCAGGCGACGGCATCGTTCACCATCCCCTGCAGCTCGCGCACGTTGCCGGGGAAGTGGTAGCTCTCCAGAAGGTCGATCAGCTCCTTCGGATAGGCCGGTGGGGTGACGCCGATCCTCTCCGACATAAGCTCGATGAAGTGGTTCAGCAAAAGAGGGAGGTCCTCCTTGCGCTCCCGAAGCGGCGGGACCTGGATCTGGTGGCCGCAAAGGCGGTAGTAGAGGTCGTTTCTGAACTTCCCCTCCGCTATCCGTTTCTGCAGGTCGCGGTTGGTGGCAAGGACGATATGGGCGTCGCTCTTCCTGGTCACGTCGGAGCCGACCGGGTAGTATTCCCTCTCCTGCAAAAGGCGCAACAGCTTTAGCTGCGACATCTCGCTCAGGTCCCCGATCTCGTCCAGGAAGAGGGTCCCTCCGGCCGCGCGCGCGATGAGCCCTTCCCTTGCCTGGTCCGCGCCGGTGTAGGCCCCTTTCTTGTGGCCGAAGAGGGCGTCGGAGAACATGGCGTCGTCCAGTCCCGCCGCGTTCAGGGGGACGAAATCCCCCTTGCAGCCGGAGAGTTCGTGGATCGCCTGCGCTATCAGCTCCTTCCCTACCCCGGTCTCCCCGATGATGATGATGGGCTGCCGGCTGCCGGCCACCACCTCGGCGTACTGGAACAGCGCCCTCATCTTGCGGTTGCGGGTGACGATGGGGGCGAAGGCCTGCGGATGCTCCAGTGAGTCGGTCAGCAGGCGGTGTTTCAGCGAGGAGATCTCCCCGGAGAGGCTGCACATCTCGAGCGCCTTCTTGACGCTCGAGACCAGGCGCCCCGAGCTGGCCGGCTTCGCCAGGTAGTCGAAGGCGCCCAGTTTCATGCACTCGACCACCGTTTCTATCTCGTCGTTGGCCGTCACCACGATGATCGAGATGTGGGTATGGTCGCGCGAGATCTTCTCCAGAAGTTCCATGCCGGAGATGTGCGGCATGCTTAGGTCGAGCACGATCACCGCCACCGGCTCGCCGGCAAGAAGGGGGAGCACCTTCCGGCTGTCGCTCAGGGTGAGGACGTCTCCGATCCCTGCGATCTGGAGGTTCAGCTTGCAGGTGGTGAGGATGTGCTCCTCGTCGTCGACGATCAGCACCGACCCGGGAGATGTTGATATCCGTTTCATCTGTAACCGCTCCTTTTTGTCAAACGCCCGTTGCGCGCCCCGCTCCCGTTGCCGCCTGCGCGCCGGGGAAAGCCTCGCCTGCCGGCTCTCCGGGAGGGGGGGGCAGGGCCGGTATCCTTGCCATGAAGGTGGTGCCGCAGCCGGGTTCAGAGGTGAATTCCAGCCTGCCGCCGTGCTCCTTCACGATCGATTCGCTGATGGAGAGCCCAAGTCCGGTCCCGCCTCTGTCGAGCTTGGTGGTGAAGAACTGCTCCATGATCTTTTGCCCCACCTCGCGCGACATGCCGCATCCCTCGTCCCTTACCGTGATGACCACCTCTCCCCGCTCCGGGTGAAAGCGGGTGGCGAGCCAGACCCCGCCCTGTTTTCCAGGCAGCGCCTGGCAGGCGTTCATGAGCAGGTTGATGATCACCTGCCCCAGTTGCTGGCTGTGCCCGATGACCGGCGGGAGCCGGTCGGAGAGTTCCAGGTGGAAGTTGTCGGTGAACCTGATCAGCTCGTGCTGCATGAGGGTGACCGCCGAGCGCGCCACCATGTTCACATCCACTTCCCGCCGCACCTGGTCGCGCTCCTGGCGCGCAAACCCTTTGAGGTTGTTGACGATGTCGTTCACCCGCCGCGAGCCGTCCAGTATCCCGTCCAGAAGCCTCATCCAGTGACCCTCTAGTTCCGGGAAAGGGATCCCCGCTATGTAGAACTCCCCGTTCTCCCGTTGCTCCAGGCTGTATTCTTTGAGGAGTTTCAGCGAGTCCCGGGAGATCCTGGCAAGCAGCTCCGTGTTGGCCATGATGAAGTTGTTGGGGTTGTTGATCTCGTGCGCCACACCCGAAACGAGAAGCCCCAGGGAGGTCATCTTGTTGGCCTGGATCAGCTTGGCCTGGATTTCCCGTGTCCTCTCCTCCACGCGTACCCTCTCGGTGACGTCACGGAAGGTGCAGTAGGTGACCGGGACGCCCTGCAGCAGCATGATCTTGCCCCGCATGGAGACCACGATTTCGGCCCCGTCGGCGCGGCGGCAGAGGAAATCCTGCTGCAAGCCCTGCCCCTGCGCTATGCCGTCGATGGCGAGCGTTAGCGCCGCACGCTCCTTTGGCCCGCAGATCAGCTCCACGCCCCTTTCCAGCAAAAGGTCCTTCTTGTAGCCGAAGATCCTCTCCGCTTTGGCGTTGGCATCGAGCAGGGCGCTCCCCCCGGGCTTGAAGAAGAGTATGGCGTCCTCGGACTGGTGGAAGATCTCCCTGAAGCGCGTCTCGCTTTCCGAGAGAGCCTGTTCGATCTCTTTGCGCCTGGTGATATCCCGCATGATCAGCAGGAGTTCCGGGTGCTGCCCATCCAGCCGGACCTCGCTTATCGAGACGTTCATGATCAGGATCGAGCCGTCGCATCGCCTGCATCCGATCTCACCCGGCTGTGCGGGAGTCCGGCGGCCGGCAGAGGTGGAAAGCCTGGCGACCAGCTCGTCCAGCCCGTTGCGTCCCCCCTGGAAGAGCAGGGCGGCCGATTCCCCTATGATCCGGGCGGCCGGGTAATCGAAGAGCCTTTCGGCAGCGGGGTTGAATGAGGTGATCCCCCCCCGGGGGTCGAGCGTGACGATGGCATCGATCACCTGCGCGTGCACAGCGGCGACCCGCGTTTTTTCCGCTCTCGCCTCCCTCTTCAAGGGCCGCACCACCAATAGCCAGATGAGCGGCGCCCCGCACAAGGTAGTGAGCAGGGCATCCGCGATCTTGGCAGGCGCCACGAGATCGCCCGGAGGGAGCAGCGGGAGTATGATCTCCTGCAAAAGCCCGGACAGAAAGACCGTGCAAAGAAGCAGCACGTAAAGGCGCAAGGGCGTGTCCATCAGCTGGATGCTGCGCACCCTTATCCGCGGGCGGATCAGGAAGCGCCAGATGAACACGCTGCTCAGGGCCGCGGTCAAAGCGGCATCGGCCAACGTCAGCGTGCGACCGGTCAGGTTTAGCAGCGCCGGCAGGAAAAGCATGACCAGGTATTCGACCAGGAAAATGCCGGCCAGCACCTGTACCAGCAAAACCAGGCGCTGCCTCGCCCCCGGCTCCACCGCTTCCTCGGGGAGCGGCTTCACTATCAAAAACCAGAGGGGGAACACGGAGACCGCGACCAGGAGGGTCGCGTCCAGGAGGGCGGCCTGCAAAGGGGTCAGCAGGCCAAAGAGCGGCGAGAAGAGCTCCGTGACCGCGAGTTCCGTGATGAAGACGGTCAGCAGCAAAGCCCAGGGGCCGGCGGCATCCTTCATCTGGGTCTTGCGGCAGCTTTGGTCAGGCATAAGAGGACCTTTTTGTACCGGGCTACTCCGGAAAACGCTGAGCCCAACAGTCGGCGCGGACGCTAATGATAATATAGGCTGCGTCATTTTCATATCGTTTTTGTGACAACCGCCGCAGGGCAAAGGAATCGCGCCGGTTGTGATCGGGAGCATCGGGTTGGGGATTATCATGAGCGTGGAGGGGCATTTGCAGTTGTGCTAAAAAAATGCGGCATCGCGTCTGTCGCCGCAGAAATATTATTGACACCCAAAAACCCCTATGCTATACATGCAATCTCTTCGCGCAACAGGGCGGAGAGACGCGAGGTTAACAACTCGTGGAGCATATTTTCCCCAATAGCTCAGTCGGTAGAGCGGGTGACTGTTAATCACCATGTCCCTGGTTCGAGTCCGGGTTGGGGAGCCAACAATTCAAAGGGTTACGGAATTTTCCGTAACCCTTTTTGTTTGTGCCGTACAGGCCGCGCGCCTTTCTGTCCCGCCTTACCCCTTCTGCGGCCCGGAGTCACGGCCCGGGGGGGCAGGTCTTGATCCTATACATTTGTAGGCCTGGGGGTCATAGGGGGCCCGGGGGTCAGGTCTTGCTTCTATGCATTTTGGTGCATAACTGCATGACTGGCTGGGTACTGCCGAAAGATCCGGTAGAAAAAAGTTAAGATACAAGACCTGACCCCCAGGCTTTGATTGCCATGCCCAAGAGGAATAGCAACGCACAATTTCAAGGGCGTCCCCTTCTGCCACCCTTCCGCCAGGGGAAGGCGGCATTGCGGTATGCCCTGGTACAGGCTGCAATGGTTGCTTCCTCAAAAAACTCAGAGATCAGGGGCTATTTCAGCAAACTGATTCACGGTCGCGAGCTTGAGTGCGGAATCAGGCTGAAAATGAAGGTTAAGCTGGCGGCAAAGTTGCTAGTCGTCGCGTGGACATTGATGAAAACTGGACAGAAATTTCAAGCTTCCTGCTTCAGCGGGTAAGACAGCTTACCCAGAAGCAGGCAGTCGGCGAGATGAGCCCGTTTAACAACGTTGAGGCAATGACCTCGGGAGGGACAAAGCTGGGCCTCTCACTGAATCTTGAAGGTTGGATAAGGAATGATTGACGGCCCCGTTCCGCTGGCGGGCGGGGGATGTCGGATATCAGTAACGATTATCCTCAGGGTTCGCCGTAAGTGAGAGAACTCGCCATATTGAAAGAACAACGGGAGAGGTGCGCCCTACATTCGGCATCTAGGCGTAACTAAGCGATTTGTCAAAGAACATCTTTTGGATTGACATGGAGACTATAGAATGTCCCCTATCCCTACACACGCTGAATTTTCCAGCGTTCATGTCGACTCTCGTTAGAGGCTGCTATGGCCCACATGTGTAAACCGATTGAGATAACTCCAGGGTTGCGACACCAGCGAACATAGGAATGGTGACGATATGGAAAGGCTGCATAAGTGATAATGTGACAAAACAACCTTGGCCGGGAGAGGCTTGAGAGGCTTTCACTATTATGCCTGACGGGGTCATCTGAATCGAATCTATGGCGACAGAATAGCCGCCACTCGATCGAGGAGCATCAACTATTGCAACTATAGCCTTTTCATTGAAATCAATGGCCGGGAGCGCCGGCTTTGTGGCAAAGGTAGTGTATAGGCGGTCCCAAAATGTTGCCCAATCGGCGTCACTGCGCACGATGATGACTTGGGTGGCGTTATCAATTGCAGGAGACACTTCTCCCTTCTGGACCGTGCTAAACGTGGCCTGCTGAATGGTGTTGCCCGAACTGCCACACCCCTGGAGACTCAGCATAAGTGCAAATAGCAGGATTGATTTTGGTGAAAGCCCCATTTTCTTCAGTTCCATGCATCCTCCTGTCTTTTCAACGTCCATGCCTTGCTCATCAGGCGGCAGGGGGACGTTGTTAAGCTGGTTGAGTTTCTCCGCTGCAGCCTGCCGTTCAGCGTCACTAAGGATCTATTCCGTCACGTTTTACTTAACTTGCTTAGCATGTCCCCTATCCCTCTGGTTGGGATCGCTTCTTATGCCTCTCATGTGTCGCGAACTTATTGGTATTGTGTCCCCGGAATACTCCACACGGGAGCGAAGCGGAGATGGGTCTAGCCGTGGGTTGGGAGTTATTTTTCGACTGAGGTTTCCCAGCCATCATAGTCTCCGCCCAAGTCACGCGCTATTTGCCAAATATTTGTAACAACTTCGTCAATTGAAGTTGGATCGACTTTATCAACTCTTTCCACCATAATTCCGAAATGATATTTCTCGTCGGATTTAAACGTTTTGTACTCATTGTTTGGTGTAAAACCAAGTTTAGTGATTTCTCGAATGAAATTTTCTCTAGTTTTATCATCCTCAAAATATACCCAGTGGCTTACATTGCGAGCTTTTTCCAGCTTATCTCCAGCTTTTTTAAGCTGTTCGACAACCTTCATGTTCTGAATACTTTGGTATTGCTGTGGAGCTGGGTAAAGAAGATCAAAGTATTGTGTCCAGTTGGGATCGCTCTTACTTCCGAATTGGTACTTGTTCTTTGGGAATTTGAGCATTGAGGTTTTTACTGTAGTTTCGAAGTTTTTATCGCTTGGTCCAAAAAAATAAAACTCTCTTCTGCCGGATGTCGTGACTCTGCCAACATATATTGCATTTAGATTTTTTGTTATTTCTGGTTCAAGGATGTCTTCAATTATATTTTGAGCTTCAAATTCATCATCTTTCGGCAAACCATCTTCTCTAACAGAATTCATAGAAACCCAAACCCAAAGTAATTCAGGTTTATTTTTGTCTGGTGCAATTGATTTAACTCCGAGGTCTACAAAAACTGACGCAACGGAATTGTTAACTTTGCACATATATGGAGCCCAATCACTGGCATAATTTGCTGCGGGTGCTTTTTTACACGAAAATAAGGCTAGCAATGTCGAAAGCACTAAAAACCTCCGCAAGAATGAATTAATGTTCATTTGTCACCTTTTCTCGACCAACGGGACGGGCCTTGACCGGCGGCGTTAGCCGTCCGAGTCTAAGGACGTGGTTGGGGCTCCGCCATCTGTTGTACTAAATAGTCTGTCCCCTTTTACCCAGATTCTCCTCCTAGCTTTCTGCTTTCAGAGAGAGCCTCCGACCTACAACTGAAAACACTGCCTGAGTCGGGGAGAGGGCACGGCCTAAACATTTTTCGGTGAATACTGCTTCTGTAATGCTGATTTCTTCGGCCCTTACAACATGGTTCCCTTCTGTGAATACTAGAAGCCAAAAGGTGCCTGACGATCCTAATCCAAACTTCTTCACCTCTGGCCACTCAAACCCTAGCGTCTGCTGAATATCAATATCGGGGGTATAGGGACCGAAAAGAAAGGCTTTTTCCCATTTGAAGTCAGTTATTTCTGATAGTCTGATGGTACTCACATGACCGTTTCGCAGCCTTGTCTCGATCGCACCAGCAACAGAGACCGACGGCGTCACTCTACAGGCAACGAGCATGGCGAGAACGATACCAAGTGTTACTGGTCGTATCCTCAATTTATTGTCTCCAGGTCCAACGTTGTTATTGACCGGTTACAAAAGTTACCAATATAAGCTACCAGCTACCTAATAAGGTACTTGTTACCTACATAGGTAACAAATGATGGTTCCCTATATAAGCAACTTTAGTATTAGAAACGGCGTCAATATCTTCTCATTGCAAAGGCTACTATTCCTTCTGATCCTCGCCTCCAATTCCGTCCCCTAGACTGAACTGAATGGAACGCGCCATACCTTCTCAACCGGGTCCCATCTGGCACCTATGGCTCTTAGTTTGGCACGGAGAGCTTTTTCCGCGTATGCCACACGCAAAGCAATGAGCTCCCCTTTTCCGTGCTCGGGGCTAAGGGCCAGGCCTTTTCCTCCACGATGATCTCGATGGTCTTCAGCCTGACACGTCGGACCTTGTCGTACCGGTAACGCACACACACCAACGACTGACCTTACTCCTCGACTAGCCGCTTGGTCCCCTTCTGCCCCGGTTTCAGATGGGTCTGCGTCTTCATGTTCTTGAGCATGAACGCCTCCGATGGGGCTGCTCGAACAGTCGCCCCGCACATTAACACGCTTGGTTAACTCCAATCAATGTAATATTTTTATTGAAATATTAGGAGGCCCGGGGGGTCAGGTCTTGCTTCATGCATTTTGTCACCGCTGCTGCTGTGCCGCAATTATGGCTTTAATAACGCCTGGAAAACGTGCCTCCAGATCTTCGAACCTCAAGGAGTTTATCCATTCGTTACCCTCCCGCCTCGTAGCGAGTATTCCTGATTCCCGCAGGACTTTGAAGTGGTGGGACAAGGTGGACTTGGGCATCGGTATATCGAACGCCCCGCAGGCAACTTGCCCGGATCTGGCGATCTTCAGGACGATTTGCATCCGTACCGGATCGCTTAGGGCATGAAGAACCTGGGTGAGGGCTATGTCGTTTCGTAAAGGCTGCTGTATATCCGTATTCTTAGTCATCTTCGCCTCTGATTTTTTTCCCATCCTATAGAAATCAAGTTGACTTTGCAATCCTGTTCGACTATTTTCGAACTTTATCGGTTCGAGTTTTTTCGAACATCGTGTTTGAATTTTTAACGGGGCGCCAACTGCAGCCAAGCGGCTACAAAGGAGAAACACATATGAATGTCATAGGAATCAACGGCAGTCCGAGGAAACAATGGAACACCGCCACTCTGGTGGCCAAGGCGCTGGAAGGGGCCGCGGCACAAGGGGCCACAACCGATTTGTTTCATCTTTACGATTTGGACTTCAAGGGATGCAAGAGCTGTTTCGCCTGCAAGATCCGAGGGGGCAAAAGTTACGGCAAATGCGCCCTGAACGACGATCTGGCGCCGGTGCTGGAAAAGATCGCCGCAGCCGACGCCCTCGTCATCGGTTCTCCGATCTACTTCGGAACGGTCACCGGCGAAACGCGGAGCTTTCTTGAACGCCTGCTGTTTCCCTATCTCACCTATACGGTGCCGTACGGCACCCTGTTCCCGAGAAAGATCAAGACGGGCTTCATCTATTCCATGAACGTCACCGAAGAGATGAGCACTGAAGTCGGGTATCAGCAGATTTATAAGACGCATGAGCAGTATCTGGGTCTCATCGGCTCCGCCGAGACACTGTGTGCCTATGACACCTGCCAGGTGGACGACTATTCAAAGGTGATGATTGAAAGCTTCGATCCGATCCACAAAGCCAAACGTCGTAGTGAGGCGTTACCTCTGGATTGCCAGCGAGCCTTTGAGATGGGAAAGCGAATGTGCGGAGCCGAAAGCATCGGAGCATAGCAGCAGAAAGCCTTCCAGCTCAGTTTCTTTGAAAGAACCCCTCGAAGAGACGGTGGGGCAGATCACTGGCACCTCCCTGCGCGGGACGGGGCATGGATCCCCCGCCCGCAAGGAAGGAAGCCGGTGCGCCCTGGCTCTGCCCCCCGGAGCCGAGACCCGAGCCCGGAGCATATTTTCCCCAATAGCTCAGTCGGTAGAGCGGTTGAATGTTAATCACCGTGTCCCTGGTTCGGTCCGGGTTAGGGAGCCAACAATTCGAAGGGTTACGGAATTTTCCGTAACCCTTTTTGTTTGTGCCGTACAGGCCGCGCGGCTTTCTGTTCCACCTTACCCCCTCTGCGGCCCGGGGTCACGGCCCGGGGGTCAGTTCTTGATTCTATACATTTGGGGTATTACTGCATAATTGGCTGAGTACTACTGAAAGATCCGTTAAAAAATCAAGATACGAGACCTGTCCCTGGGCCGTGAACCCTGGGCCGAATACCCGGCCTGCATGCCCCTGTCAACGCTTGGCATGCACTCATTACAAGCGCCTACCCATGACAGAGGCCGATATGGTTCGCTATTCCTTTATCGTATGGGACTTTCACCCACTATCTCTCGCCGGTTTTAACCGCCGCACCAAGACCTTGCACTGCCGCTTACTGCCGCTTACTTTTCGCGCGGAGGGGTGCGACACAATCTGTCATTTGCTCGTGCGATCATTGTCCAAACACAAGGATGGGAGGAGTTGATGTGCGGATACTGCACTGAGCAGTTGGTCTTCAAGATGCTGGAAGCTGAGAACCGAACGAAAATGGAGCAGATGGACGTGAATGGAGGATGCACCCATTATCTACAGGCTGCACCCGACCTCGTCACAGCCATGCGGCGGATAAGGAGAGCAGCTTCGAAGGAGAAGGTGGTTGCCCTACAGGCGATCGACGATGAAGCGGTGATTTGCCGGGCCTGCGATTTACTGCTGTCGGAGGGATTTGACGCACCTGCATACCAATTCCTGCTCAAAGACCGCCTCTTCCGGCATGCCCTGGCCAGAGGATGCGTGACTGGACCTACTCCGTTGGGATCTCTGAACTTGTGCTGGGAGAGAAAGCATCTTGATGCGTTATTCCGTTCCGACACCTTCACCACTCGCGACGGCGCCATTGAGCTTAGCCGTATCGCACTGTTCAAAAACGAGTGCCAGGCAGTGGTCAAATGGTATATCGGATGGTGGCTGAATGGCGGATGGGTACGCCGCCGGGGCATGATAGTGGTTCCTGCGGAATACGACCTTTTGCGCTCAGTGTTCCGCGTCATATTCTTCAGTCTGGTCTTTCTCGGAAGGTTTCCCGCTGCAAAGCCGATATTGTGGAAGATCGTCAGTACACCGGCAGAATGCGTGCCCTACTTCGACGGACTGGAACTTTGGTTGCAGCGCCGTGCCGCGCTCTGTCTTTACGACCTGTTCGGACTCGACCCGTTTCTGCAGGACCTTCTACCTGTGCGCGCCTCTCTTCTCTACTACATCAACCTACAGCGAAAGCTCTCGCCGCGGCAAAAGGACGAGATCCTGCAGCGGGTTAACGAGCGTCCAGAGATCGATACAAACGACGACTTCTTAAGCTACACAGTTTGGCTCAAGGAAAGCGCAAATTAAGGAATTAAAGATAGCCGATAACTCACCGATGTTTACTGAGGAGGTGGAAATGAATTCACTGCTTGCACATGATGAAGCTTCCCACACAATGGCCCTCATGGGACGCCTCAAGGGGTTGCAGAAGAAACAGACTCCTGCCGGGCGAATCACCGCACTGCTGCAGAACTTTAGGCAGGTTCTTCCGCAAAAGCCAACCATGGCAAGACATCCTTCGGTATCGCCGAAGGTCGTGGGCGAATTGTTGCTCAAGTTCCAGCAGGCACGGAAACTGACGGAAAAGTCACGGGTGGTAAATGCACCTGAACTTAATCTCTGGAGTTCCCTTGGCTTTGGAAGAGACGAAGTGGCCAATTGTAGGATCATTTCCTGGTTCCTTGAGCGCAATGGGGACCACTGCCAGGGGAACCGCTTCTTGAAATGCCTCCTAACCACTCTGGGGTTGCGCGATCACCTCCACCTGGCCGACGAAAGGTTTCATGTGACAAGGGAAGAGTGGGTTGACGAGTCGAACCGGGTGGACATCACCATCAAGGGGGAGTCGTTCGTTTTGGTGATAGAGGCTAAGATCGGCGCGACCCTTAGCGAGGAGCAGTGCAGCAAGTACTATAAGATTATGAAAAGCAGGTATCCTGAAAAACTTTTTGTAGGCTTTTTCCTTACGACCAAAGGGAGCAGGTCCGACTGTGAACACTTCAGGCCGATCACTTGGGCAGAAGTGGGAAAGGCGCTGCGACTCTTTTCACACGGAGAAAGCGAGTTATCTAGTCAGAACGCATTGGTGAGCGCGCTGGCCCGGCAGTATAGCGATTACATCCGTCACAACATCACTAGGAGGGAAAATGGACGAGACTCTGCTTTGTCTGCTGAAGGACTATGAGACTGCGAAGGAAATCCCGAGGCATTTGGAGAAGCTCGATACCAAGGTGATGAGACATCTCAATGATTTCGTACTCTCGTGCGTGGAGGATACATTTCCTCTGGTTGAAGGCACTTTTCTGGAATCCGGAGAGGTGGCATTTTGCAAGTCGGAGTGGATCTCAGTCGATTCCGAGGAGTGGCCTGTTTGTTTCTCAGTGGGGTTAGAGGATGACGAGGATGAATACGACTACTGGGTGAACCATATCCTAGGTCTATCCAGGTTTCCACTTTCCTTGTACTGTGCATTCGGCGGAATGCTGGACGGCAGCAACAAGGAAGCCGTGAGGGCGAGACTGGCCGAAGTGACAGCGGCCTTGACGGCTCAAGGCTTCTCGGAGGTTCCTAATAAGTCCAAAAGGTCCTTCTATTTCATAAAACCCCTTACCTTTGATACGGCCGCATTTATAGAAGCCTTTGAAAACGGTGCACTTGAAGATGCCTTTAAACCACTTGAGGCTGCCATTAAGGACCTCGACGCTATAGTCCCGTTAATGACCAAAGCAATAAAAGCTTAATGATACGGAGGCCCGGGGGCAGGTCTTGCTCCCCGAGCCCGGAGCATATTTTCCCCAATAGCTCACTCGATAGAGCGGGTGAATGTTAATCACCGTGTCCCTGGTTCGGTCCGGGTTGGGGAGCCAACAATTCGAAGACGTTATGCCGCGATCAGGCGAGGTCGAAACGGTCAAGGTTCATTACTTTACTCCACGCTTCTACAAAGTCGTGCAGGAACTTCTCCTGGGAGTCCTCGCACCCGTAGGCTTCCGCCAAGGCCCGGAGTTGTGAGTTCGAACCGAAGATGAGGTCGACACTGGTGCCGGTCCACTTGAGTTCGCCCGTCGAGCGGTCACGCCCTTCGAACACGTCGGGTTCCGAGGCCGCCTTCCACGTGGTGCGCATGTCGAGCAGGTTCACGAAGAAGTCGTTTGTAAGCGTTTCCGGCCGATTGGTGAAGACGCCGTGTCGTGACTGTCCAAAGTTCGCATTCAATACGCGCATGCCTCCAAGGAGAACCGTCATCTCTGGCGCCGTAAGCGTCAGCAATTGCGCCCGATCAACCAGCAACTCCTCTGCCGACAAGGTGTATCTGGTTTTGAGGTAGTTGCGGAACCCGTCCGCAACCGGTTCGAGCACGGCGAACGCCTCAACGTCGGTTCGCTCCTGGGCCGCATCCGTTCGTCCAGGCGCGAAGGGAACGGTCACATCACGGCCGGCGCGCTTCGCGGCTTGCTCGACTCCTGCGCACCCCCCCAGCACAACCAGGTCAGCGAGCGAAACCATCTTCCCGCCTGGTTGTGCTTCGTTGAACTCCTTCTGGATTCCCTCAAGAGCCTGCAGCACGGTACTCAGTCGGGCAGGCTGGTTGACTTCCCAATCCTTCTGCGGCGAGAGACGGATGCGCGCGCCGTTCGCCCCGCCGCGCTTGTCGGAGCCGCGGAACGTGGATGCAGCCGCCCAAGCCGTCGAGACCAGTTGGGAGACAGAGAGCCCCGAAGCGAGGATCTTCCCCTTGAGGTGGGCGACGTCCTGCTCGTCAATCAAGTTGTGGGTGACCGCGGGGATAGGGTCTTGCCACAGGAGGTCTTCTGCAGGCACTTCAGCGCCGAGATAGCGCGAGCGCGGGCCCATGTCGCGGTGGGTCAGCTTGAACCATGCCCTGGCGAAGGCATCCGCGAATTTCTCGGGGTCCTGCTGGTAGCGCCTCGCGATCGGCTCGTAGATCGGGTCCATGCGAAGGGAGAGGTCCGCCGTGGTCATCATCGGCCGTTGCATCTTCGACGGGTCGTGCGCGTCAACCACCAAGTCCTCTTCGGCCACGTCCTTGGCCAGCCACTGATGAGCGCCGGCCGGGCTCTTGACCAGCTCCCACTCGTATTTGAACAACGTGTTCAGATAGCCCATGTCCCACCTGGTCGGATTCGCTTTCCATGCGCCCTCAATGCCGCTTCCGATTGTATCTCCGCCTTTGCCGCTGCGGAAGCTGCTCTTCCAGCCGAGTCCCTGCTCCTCGATGCCTGCGCCCTCAGGTTCAGGACCGACAAACGCCGCATTCCCAGCGCCATGACACTTGCCGAAGGTGTGCCCGCCGGCGATGAGCGCGACGGTCTCCTCGTCGTTCATCGCCATGCGCGCGAAGGTTTCCCGAACGTCGCGGCCGGAGGCGACCGGATCGGGATTGCCGTTAGGGCCCTCCGGGTTCACGTAGATCAGGCCCATCTGCACGGCGGCGAGAGGGTTTTCCAGCTCCCTCTCACCGCTGTAGCGCTTGTCTCCCAGCCACGTCTCCTCACTCCCCCAGTAGATGTCTTCTTCGGGCTCCCAGACGTCTTCGCGCCCGCCGCCGAAGCCGAACGTCTTAAAGCCCATTGACTCGAGAGCGCAGTTGCCGGTAAGGACCATCAGGTCGGCCCAGGAAATTTTCCTGCCGTATTTCTGCTTGATCGGCCAAAGCAAGCGACGCGCTTTGTCGAGATTGACGTTGTCCGGCCAGCTGTTGAGCGGCGCGAAACGCTGCGTACCCGAGGAGGCGCCGCCGCGGCCGTCGCCGGTGCGGTAGGTGCCTGCGCTGTGCCACGCCATCCGGATGAAGAGCGGCCCGTAATGTCCGTAATCGGCCGGCCACCACTCCTGCGAGTCGGTCATCAGCGCATGGAGGTCCTTCTTCAGGGCCTCCAGGTCGAGTCTCTTGAATTCCTCAGCGTAGTTGAACTCCTCCCCCATTGGGCTGATCATGGGAGAATTCTGATGGAGAACCTTGAGGTTCAACTGGTTCGGCCACCAGTTCTGTTTCGACCTGCCACTGCTGGCAATGGGTTTGTCAACTCCGCCTGTTACCGGACACTTGCTGTCTTTATTCATCGCTGCCCTCCTGTCATCTAGGGTTTGGATTGCAAGCGGGGTAGGCCTATATGACAGCCACCAGCTAAGTATGATTCCATGCTTGGCAAAAATCATTTCTAAGCCAGATACCACCACTGCCGAAATTCAAAAGTTCGGATAGTGCTGCTCAAAGATGATAGCTGATTCAGCACCGATTTCCAGTTTTTCACTTATTTGAGATGTCCGGTTGAACCTGATAGCGCACGCCGCACTGACTATGACAACTTTGAATATAGCCTAATCATTTCCCATTGCGTTTCACCTTGAACTATGGGGGACACGGACATGCCGGCAGTCCTTCTGGCGTGGTATTTTGCGCCCCGGGAGGTTCCTTGCCTTTGGAACCCGGGCTTGGCAACTTGCATCGTTGGTGATCGAGGCAGCGGGAAGATTCCGAGCGCGAGGCCAAAGCCGCTGCGCTCGGAGGCATTTTAGAGGTAAAGTCAGGCAGGTTTGCTCGGATGATCGGACAACCGCTCACGAAGAACTGCGTCCGGGCGGTGCTGCCACCCTGCACCGGTGGCCTTGAAAACTGGGCGTTGAGTCAGGGCCGTGCAGCATGTTGTCTGCACAGCCCTTCCTTTCTATGCCTCGTTCCCGGCGGTTTCATATCGACCACCTGATGGAATCGGGCCTCGCGGCAAGCCGGGTTTACTGCGCCTTCCCTCACTCGGCCTTGAGGGAAGCCATGTCGATGGAGAAGCGGTATTTCACATCTGCCTTGACCAGTCTCTCGTAGGCTTCGTTGATCTTTTGGATGGGGATGACTTCGACATCGGCGGTGATATCGTGCTCGCCGCAGAAGTCGAGCATCTCCTGGGTCTCTGCGATGCTGCCGATGGGAGAACCGGAGAGGCTGCGGCGCCCTAAGATCAGGCTGAAGGCGGAGACGGCGAGGGGCTTCTCCGGCGCGCCTACCAGGGTGATGTTGCCGTCGCGGCTTAGCAGGTTGATGTAGGCGTTGATGTCGTGATCGGCGGCGATGGTGTCGAGGATGAAGTCGAAACTGCCGGCATGCTTTTGCATCTCCTCCGCGTTGCGCGACATGACGACCTCGTCGGCACCCAGGCGAAGCGCGTCCTCCTTCTTGTTGAGCGAGGTCGTGAAGACAACGACGCGGGCTCCGAGCGCGCGGGCGAACTTCACCCCCATGTGCCCCAGACCGCCGAGACCGACCACGCCGACCTTCATGCCCTTGGTGACGCCCCAGTGGCGCATGGGGGAGTAGGTCGTGATTCCGGCGCAGAGCAGCGGCGCGACCCCGGCAAGATTGAGGTTGGCGGGGACGCGCAGCACAAAGCGCTCGTCGACGACAATGCTCTCCGAGTAGCCGCCGTAGGTGACGCCACCCAGGTGTTTGTCCTTTGAGCCGTAGGTGAGGGTCTGGTTTGGACAGAACTGCTCCAGGCCATCCTGGCAATGTGGGCAGCTCTGGTCCGAGTCGACCATGCAGCCGACCCCCGCAAGGTCGCCGGGCTTGAAATTCGTGACCGCGGAGCCGACCTTTGTCACCCGGCCGACTATCTCGTGCCCCGGCACGCAGGGGTAGACGGCGGGCATGACGCTGTGCCACTCATCGCGGGCATAGTGAAGATCGGAGTGGCAGATGCCGCAAAAAAGAATCTCGATCTGCACGTCGCTTTCCGTCGGTTCGCGTCTCGGGATGGTGCTGGAGGCCAGCGGCGATGTCGCACTGGCAGCGGAATAGGCTTTTGCGTTGAACATGGGTGTGTCCTCCTGTTGGTTTCGTTTCCTCTGCGGGATCAGCGTTGTTCTTGATGGCAAGCCTCCAGAGCGCTGTGTCCCAAATTGCGCTTTTGCATTACCTTTCTCCTCTCATTAGATTAACGCTGCGTTCGAGGTTAGATTATACGCCCTTCATCTTGACGTGCCACGTGATGATGAGATCGTACTCCCGAACGTGCAAAGACAGGTATAACGATCCTGTCCCATTCTTGCCTGATCGTGCTGGTCACGGGATAACAGTTGTAACGTCGAGTCGGGTTGGCTATGATCGCGCCAAAAGAAATTCAAGCAAACGAGGCTGTTATGAGCAACCAAAATGGGGATATGGTATTTGCGCTCGAAGCTTTCAGCGAGACCATTGCACGATGGACCGGAAAGGGAGAGCAGGAAACCGCAGTCCCCGGGCTGGCACTTTTCCGGCGGGAAGAGCCGACCGAGCCGATCATCGGCATGTATGAACCAAGCGTCTGCCTCGTTGCACAAGGGGCGAAGCGCGTGCTGCTCGGGGAGGACACCTTCGTCTACGATGCGCACCATTACCTGATCACCTCCGTGCATCTCCCCACGGTCGTGCAGATTACCCAAGCGAGCCCCGAGAGGCCGTACCTGGGGCTCCGGTTGAAACTCGATCTGCGTGAAATTTCGCAGCTGATGGTGGACAGCAACCTTCCGCAGCCGCGCGCGCAGCAATCGAGCCGCGGCATGGCCACCGGCGAGGTGACGCTGCCGCTTGTCACCGCCTTCCAGCGGTTGGTCGAGTTGCTTGCCGAACAACAGGACATTCCCATCCTGGCGCCGGTCATCCAGCGGGAGATCATCTACCGCTTGCTGGTGGGGGATCAAGGTGAGCGCCTGCGCCAGATTGCTTCGGCGGGGAGTCAGAGCCATCAGATAGCGCGGGCAATCGACTGGCTGAAGGGCAACTTCGCACGGCAACTCAGCATCGAGGAGCTCGCCGCGCAGGCCAGCATGAGCAGCTCTACGTTCCATCATCACTTCCGGTCGATGACTGCTCTGAGCCCGTTACAGTTCCAGAAGCAGCTCCGCTTGCAGGAGGCCAGGCGGCTAATGCTGGCAGAAAGAATGGATGCGGCAAGCGCGGCGTTCCAGGTTGGTTACGAGAGCCCGTCGCAGTTCAGCCGCGAGTACAACCGCATGTTCGGAGCGCCGCCGTTAAGAGATATCGCGAAGCTGCGCCAGGGCTCTGCCGCTGCATAATACGACCTCGCAGATCCGTACAGACGTTGAGGTCCTTCCGGGGACTTTCCAGCTCCTGCACGCCGAGGGCCGGCACCACACCTTGCTCATTATCGTCGCAAGTTTGAGCATTTAACAATCCTCAGGCTTGTTCTCGCCCCCCTTTAAACTAAAATTTGCCCATGCTATTCCATCTCGGGAAGCTTTGGGAAGTTGAAGCGGACGGTCAGACAGCAGACAAGAAGGGGTCCTCTAAAAAGGACGTTGCAGAACCAAGGAGAAGATCATGAAAACACGAATCAGTAACATACTGCGCCTGTCGCTCTCTCTGCTCGCGGTGGTGTCCATCATCTTGATGACGGCTCCAGCGCATGCCACCTTTATCGTAGATCCGAACCCCGGCGGCCTCAAATTCTTCCTCGGTGATGCGGATCATGACATCAACCAGTTCACCGGCAACGTAGGAGGCAATGGTGTCGGTCCGCTGGTCGAGGTCCAGAGCATTGGAAACGTTGATATAGGGAGCGGCTACGCGACGATCACACCGGCGAAAGGAAGCACCCTTACTTCCCTCCTTTTCACTCCCACAGGCGACACCAAGTTCGGGGACTTCTCTTTCGAGGGCCAGATGAACGGCACCGGGGACGTCAGCATAAGGGTTATCGACCAAGCCGGGGTCGTTTTTCTCTTCAACTTTCTTATCGGCCAGACGGATGCCCTCTTCGATCGCATTGGTGTAGTTTCCAACGACGGGGAGTGGATAAAGTCAGTTGAGATACTGACTGCTGTGACGGGTGGGTTCAAGCAGATCAAGCACATCGATTTCTCGGAGCAAACCCAGCCCATTCCTGAACCGTCCACAATTATCCTGCTCAGCGCCGGTATCATTGGAGTCGCCCTGCTGAGAAGGAAAGCTAACTCGTAGGATTCCCAAGAGCTTCCCGGTACCGAACATGGGCCTTCGATGATGAAGGCCCTTTTTTTTGCGCCCATTCGTTCCAGCACACCGCATATATCCTCCTGCCCCCCTGAACCAGCAGGAATTATTTCTCAGGGGCAAAAATAAGGCGGTCAGCGACCGCCTTATGCATCTATTCCATGGCCGCGCATGGAATCACTCAGCCTGTACGAAGGTCCCTTCTACAGGAGAACCGTTGCTGCCGTCAGCAAAAGTCACCGCATACGTGAAGACAAAAGAGGTGGGAGTGCTCTCCTTCAACATCATCGTTTCCATGATCCCACCTGTATAAAGGCACAACAGTATCCCATTCCTGACTACCCAGTTCCCGCCAAAGGGCGATGAGGCCGTGTGGTTCTGGCCTGAGAATGTGCCGTCAGCGCTAAACGTCACCCTGCCGGTAGCGCCTGTGGTCAAAGAGTAATCGAAGGTTCTGCCAGCTATCATACCAACATCAAAAAGCGCCATTGGTATCGTGCTTGTTTCATTTGATACAGTGGATTCACCAGAGGCATTTACGGCTGTCATTACAAAGTAGTACGCAGTCCAGTTAGTGAAGCCGGTGAGAACGCAAGGAGAGGTTACCCCTTCTTTTTTGTTGGCACTGCTCGGAGTTACGCCGGCTGAAGTCCCCCAGTACAGGTTGTAGGAAGTTGCGTCCGCGACTCCTTTCCAGGTCACGCTCACCCGTCCATCTCCCGGTTGGGCAGCGACTTCTGATGGGGCCGAAGGGAGTTTTACCGCCGGAGGTTCAACGGTTCCCGGATCGCCACCAGTACTGCCGGTAATGCTGCCGGCATCACTACCAGCGGTACCGCCTGCACTGCTGCCGCTGTCGGTGGGACTGGCTGTGGTGCTGTCAGTCCCACTGGTACCCGTGCTGCTACCGCTTCCTGCAACGTCACCGGTACTACCTCCAGTGGAACTGTTATTGCCTGCGGTACCGGTACCGCTACTGACATTGCTGCTGCCACCGGTGTCGCTACCACCTCCACTTCCACCACAGCCGAACGAAACGAGGAAAAACATTACCACCAGACCTGCGAGTAGATTTTTCATGTGACACCTCCAGTTGTGAAAGCCCCGGCGACACTCGGGGAGCAAGAGTAAGCCTGTACGGGAACTCCCAAGGCTTCCGGCCTGCGGCAAAGGGGAGGAGAACGATTGCGATGGTCATATTGGTGGGGCATCTTCTTTTCTCCAGGAGGTTGGTCTGGCCCGCTCCGCGGTAATTTTTAATTAGTGTAGGTTAAGCATAAGACATGCCAGAGCTTGGCCGTGTGTTGTCAAGCACTTCCGGCTCACGGCCGTTGCTCTATTGGTCAAGAGTTGAACAGAGCTGGTGAATTTAATGCTTCAAGACGGTTGAGGCTGTACCTTTTTATTTACTTTTAATTCCATTTATCATATATTTCAATACTTCAATACACCGGAGACGGAGCGCTTCAGGTGCGCACCCACTGTCCAGTAGCCAGTGGGGCTGGGACTTTCGGAGGGAAGCGATGCACAAAGACGGGCAAAAAGACGGGATCAGCCGACGGGATGTACTCAAAATTTCTGTTTCTGCAGGTTTGACACTGGCGGCAGGCGCTGGTTTCAGTGAGGCACTTGCAGCGGTCGGCGCCAGGCCCACTGCACAAAGGCCTGAGGCCGCCAAGGCTCACTTCCTGAAATCCAACAACTGCTCCCAGGCCATCCTCGAGTCGTATGCTCCCAGTTTCGGCATCACCCCCGAGATGGCCGGCAAGCTTGCCACAGGCTTCGCGGGAGGGATGGCTGCAGGCCACCAATGCGGCGCAGTGACAGCAGCCTACATGGTGCTTGGCCTGGCTTACGGCCCCAAGGAGAGGAAGGTCTTCGGGAAGATGGAGGAATTCAACAGGGAGTTCAAGGCACGTCACCGCGAGTTGGGCTGCTCGCAGCTGCTTGGTATCGACATGAGCACCAGGGAGGGGATAAAGCAGGCCAAGAGGAAAGGGTACTTCACCACGCGCTGTCCTGAGTACGTGAAAACAGCCGGCGAGCTACTGGAAAAGATGCTCGCCTAGATCTCTTGAAAGGCTGGAACCTTCAGCTAAGGGAGAACAGGTGCACCCTGGCTCAGGGCGCGCCATCCTTTGAAGGTCTTTACCATCAACCAGATATAGGTGCCAACCATTATCACCACCCCAACCCCCACCATCAGGAACAGAACCCCCACCAGAAAGCCGAGCATCGCCTTCCAGAAGATCGCTATCTGGTAGTCGTAGTGGCTTCGGTAAATGGTTCCCGTGGCACTGGCGCGATATACATACGCTATGGCGACACCAATCAGCAGGGTTACCCCCCACAAAACGGCGCCTACGTAACAGGCATATACCACCGTCGGCATGGTCTTCTCCGATTTTTGAACCTCTTCCATCACCTCGGAGATGTTTCCCATGCCGCGACTGAACAGGTAGACCTCGCGCGCGTATTGCTCCTCCACGATGAAATCGACCCTGTCTCTTGGCTGCGGAGGGCGCGGGCTCTTCCAGTCCGCCATCCTGAATTTGTACCTGGTGCCATCGGCTGTCCTGATCACACCCTCTTCGGCGTCAACACCGAGCACTATCCCTTCCATACGGCCTCCCGTTCATCGAGATTTTTTGTTTTCGCGACAAAACGCGCATCAGCACTCGCTTCTGCACCGCCCTGAAAACCCAGACAATGCTAAACGATGTTTTCATGATCTTCAAGCAGCAGGCGCCCCCTCCCCCTCTTGGCCTCCCCCACGGCTTTTGTAGCGGTAGATCCTTGCCTGCCTGCCGAATCGATGTGCACCTGCCGCTTTTCATAGCCCCTTCCTCCTGCCTCGTCCGCGCCCCGCAGGCCAAGGTATCCGATTCACACATATTTCTTTTCCGTCTGTCCGCGACAAAAGTGGCATGGCTCTTGTTTGATGAAGTGAAGACAGCACCAGGGGGGACCGTGAAGACTCTTTATCCGAAGCTCATCTTTTTTTGCCTGGCTCTGCTCCCAGCTTCCCCAGCAAGCGCCGGCGAGGTCAACGTATCCTGCGCCGCCAGCCTCAGGGAGGCCGTCAGCGAGCTGGCCGCGCGCTTTGCCGGGAGCAACCCCGCCGTCAGGTTCACCATGAACTACGGCGCATCGGGAACCCTCGCCAGGCAGATAGAAAGCGACGCACCCGCCGACATCTTTATCTCTGCCAATGTGGAATGGATGGACCACCTGAAGGAGAGGAAGCTGGTGGAGGCATCCACTATCGCCGCCTTCACCTTCAACACGCTGGTCTTCTCCGGAGCGACTCCCACAAGGGTTTCCGGGATGCAGGATCTGGTTGCCCTGGAGCGGATCGCCATCGGCAGCCCCAGGAGCGTACCGGCCGGGGGATACGCGGCCGAAGCGATCAAAAAGGCGGGACTGGAAAGGCGGTTGGCGAATAAAGTTGTCCTCGCCAAAGACGCGAGAGAGAGCTTGATGTACGCGGAGCGCGGCGAGGTCGACGGCGCCTTCGTCTATCGTACCGACGCGCTGCTGGCCAGGCGGGCCAGGATCCTGTTCACGGTCCCGCCGCATCTTTATCCGCGGGTGCTCTATCCAGTGGCCTTGACTGCAAAGGGGGCAAAAAACCGCGACGCCGCAGCCTGGTACAAATATCTGCTCAGCGGTGACGCAAAGAGGGTACTGCTGCGTTACGGCTTCGCGTTGAAGTGACCTGCGGCCAAAACCCTCCCCCACCTCACGGCGCAAAGAGCTGAAAACTTCCCCTTGCGCCGCCTCACGCTATTTCGGCATTCCCATCCGCTCGCGATCACCGACTTGCCGCCCCGCACGTTTCCGGCCGTGGCCGTTTGCGCCACCTCCTTCTCCGCTCTAGAGTTTCCTGCATTATTTTCTGAAAACTGTGTCGGCAGAACCGCCCTGTCAGACCCCACTGTCACAGGCCGGGGATAAAACTGTTTCTGATCTGCCGGCACCGGCAACCTGAAAGGGTTTGGCAGCCACTGCTGCCAGACCTTTACCCGTCTTCTCGCCGACACGGCTGAAACGCCCGACGTTCCGACTAGTTTTGTTGCTGCATAAAAGGATCTTGTGACTTCAAGATGTTTGGTAATAATATAAACATCCCGTGAAGCGACCCGCTCAACCTGTTTTTACGAGCTTCGGGGCGTGCATTGCCAGGAGGTATGCCAAGATGAACACCTTAGATAGCCCACCCCCTACCCTGCGCAACCAGACGAAGGGCGCACCGGACCTCTGTGAGGATGCTGGTGAGTACGCCGACAGGCAGCGGGACCACTACCTGAGAATCCTCGCCGAGGCACCCGCCCTCATCTGGCGGGCCAACACGGACGCGGAGTGCGACTGGTTCAACAACTCCTGGCTCTCCTTCACCGGGCGCACCATGGAACAGGAGTACGGCAACGGGTGGGCAGAAGGGGTGCACCGGGACGACCTCGACCGCTGCGTCGGCATCTGGCTGGGCGCCTTCCGCAAAAGGGAGAACTTCGAGATGGAGTACCGGCTGCGCCGCCACGACGGCGAGTTCCGCTGGATCCTCGACATCGGCCGCCCCCTGGAATCCCCTGACGGCAGCTTTGCCGGCTACATCGGCTATTGCTTCGACATCACCGACCGCAAAAAGGCGGAGCTGGAGCTGGTGTTCGCCAGGGAGGCCGCCGAGGCTGCCAACCGCGCGAAAAGCGATTTCCTCGCCAACATGAGCCATGAGATTCGAACCCCCATGAACAGCATCATGGGGATGGCGCAGCTTCTGGCTTACACCGAGCTTTCCCCCGAGCAGAAGGATTACCTGGACGGGATCATGTGCTCGTCCGAAGGGCTTCTCGCCATCATCAACGACATACTCGACCTATCCAAGGTCGAGGCCGGCAAGATCGAGCTGGAATCGAGGAGCTTCAGCCTGAGGCGCAGCATCGACGCTATCGTCAGGACGCAGTTGCCCCGCATGCACGAGAAAGGGCTGGTGCTGAAAACCGAGATCCCGGAAAACCTGCCGGACGGGCTGATAGGAGACCAGCTCAGGGTGAAACAGGTACTGCTGAACATCATCGGCAATGCCATCAAGTTCACGGAGGCGGGGAGCATCACGCTTTCGGTCTCGCTTCAGGAGCGAAGAGGCGACACGGTCTCGTTGATGATCAGCGTCACCGACACGGGTATAGGGGTCGAACCTGAAGCCATGGAGCGCATTTTCGCCCCCTTCGGGCAGGAAGACAGCTCCACCACCAGGAAATACGGCGGCACCGGCCTCGGGCTCTCCATCAGCACGAAACTCGTGCAGCTTATGGGGGGGAGGATCTGGGCTGAGAGCAGCAAGGACGTCGGCAGCAGCTTCCACATGATGATCCCCTTCTCCCTATGCCGGGATGAGGAGACGCCGGACATCCTCGGCAGGCCTAGGCAGAAGGCCCTCTGGGAGGGGGGGAAGCTGCGGGTCCTGCTGGCAGACGACCAGGAGCTGAACCGCAGCATCCTGCCCAAGCTCATGGAAAGGTTCGGCCACACCGTGGAGACAGCGGCCGACGGACGGGAAGCCTTGGAGAAATGGGAAAGCTGCGGCTACGACATGATCCTGATGGACGTCGAGATGCCCGGCATCGGCGGAACAGAGGCCACCCGCCTGATCCGCGAGGCGGAAAACGGTGCGGGGAGGCGCACCCCGATTATCGCCCTCACAGCTCACGCCCTCAAGGACCACCAGGAGAAGCTTCTGGGACTGGGGTACGACGGTTACGTCCCCAAGCCCGTGGAGATGCCGACGCTCTTGCACGAGATCAAGCGCTGTCTGCAGATCTCCGACACTCATGGCTTCTCGCAGCCAAAGGTCCAGGTTTCCGCACCCCAGGCAGTGGACAAAGAAAAACTTGCCGATATACTCAGGGCGATGGAATCCCTGTTGCACAACAGGAACATGGGTGTGTTCGACAAGGTGAACGATCTGTCAAACCTGATACCAGAAACTAAGCTTCTTGAGCAGCTTAACCAGCAGATAAGACAATTTGACTGTGCAAGTGCCTTGAAGACTGTTGAAATGATTTGCCGCGAGTATGACATTCCATATAAAAGCAGCTGTTAAGCAGCAAAAACAGAGGACGCCGGTGCCAAAGAAAAAGCTGTTGGTTGTGGATGATTTCCCGGAGAACCTGATCATTCTCTACAAGATCCTGCGCAAAGAGTACGAAGTGATCGGCGCGCAAAGCGGCAAGGAGGCCCTGCAGATCCTGTCGGAGAACCGGCCGGACCTGATCCTTTTGGACATCATGATGCCCGGCATGGACGGGCTTGAGGTCTGCCGCATTCTCAAGGAGGACGACCGCTACCGTGAGATCCCGGTGATATTCATCACGGCCCTGAACCATGAACTGGACGAGAGCCGGGGGTTCGAGGCGGGAGCGGTGGATTACATCACGAAGCCGTTCAAGCCCGCCATCCTGCGCCACCGCGTGGCCGTCCACCTGGAGCTGCAATCGCAAAGGGAGGCGCTGGCCGCCAGGAACGAGGAGCTGAAACAGGCGCTGAACAGGGTAAAGGAGCTTTCCGGGTTGCTCCCCATCTGCATGACCTGCAAGAAGATCCGCGACGACAACGGGTACTGGAACCAGTTGGAGAGCTATATCTCCACGCACTCCGATGTGCTTTTCAGCCACAGCTACTGCCCCGATTGCGCAGATATCGAGCTGCACAAGCTGCACCAGGCAACGAAGGCCTACTAGCAGGAGCGAGGCGGGGCGGGGCGTCCCGGCTCCCGGTGCTCTTTACTCGTAGCAATTCCCCCTTGACTTTAGTTTGTTGTCAAACTAAAATCCCCCCATGGAAACCAAGAGCATACCCGCCATCATCAGCGACACCCGGGCCAGCATCAACCGGCACCTGCTAAAGGAGCTGAACCGCCTGGGGATCAAGGGACTCGCCCCTTCTCACGGGGCAATCCTCTTTCATCTGTTCAACAACGAGCAGGTGACCATGAAGGAGCTCGCCAAGGCGGTCCGCAGGGACAAGTCGACCGTGACCGCACTGGTCGCCAAGCTGGTTTGCGCAGGGTACGTGCAGAAGGTCAGGAGCCCCGAGGACCAGCGCACCGTCTGCGTGACGCTGTCCGAGGGAGGAAAGGCGCTAAAGCCCGCGTTCGAGGAGATCTCCGAGGCCCTGATAGCCCGTGTCCGGCAGGGCATCGACGAGGAGGAGCAGAGGGAATTGGTGCGCATACTCAAGAAAGTCAGGGCCAATTTCCCCTGATTTTTTTTGCGACAAAGGTTTGACATCAAACAAAGCGGAACAACAGACCGGAGGCTCCCGCAAGAAGGCCTCCCCCAAGCGAAGGCCGCAAAACAAAGGAAAAAGGAGAGCAGCATGAAAAACGTTATCGAGTTCCTCACCAAGAGCCAAGTGCAGTACCTTGCCACCGTCGGCACCGACGGCAGGCCGAAGGTGCGCCCCTTCCAGTTCATGCTGGAGGATGGGGGGAGGCTTTTCTTCTGCACCTCGAACCAGAAACCGGTGTACCAGGAGATGCTGGGAAACCCTTATGTGGAGTTTTGCGCCAGCGGGGAGAACTTCTCCTGGATGCGGCTTAGCGGCAAGGCGGTTTTCATCCAGGACCTGGCGCTCAAAGCGATGGTCCAGGAGGCGAGCCCGCTGGTGAAATCCATCTACCAGGCTCCCGACAACCCCGCTTTCGAGGTGTTCTACCTTGAGAGCGCGGTTGCCACCATCGCCGATTTCAGCGGGAGCCCGCCCGAGAGCTACCGGCTCTAAGGAGCCCCGGCAGCGGCAGCCTGGCCGCCGCGGCACGGGAAGGGGACGGGAGATGCAGGCGGGAGCCCGGAGCATAAGCGCTGCCGCGGAGGAAATCCGCGGCAACAGCCGCGGCCGGGATGATGACGCTACTCTCATCGCGGCCGGCTCAGCTCCGAAGGACGAAGTCCAGGATGGTATGGGCGATCCTGTCCGACGGGCAGCGATCGTTATTGAAGAGGAGATCGTAGAGCGCCGGGTCGTGATCGTCCTGGCTCAGGAAGTCCTTGGTGAAATGATCGCGCACCTTTTGCTGCTTGTGCATCAGCTTCTCCGCCTCCTCCTTTTCTATCCCAAGGCGGCTGGAGAGGGTGGCGATCTTGAAGGGGTCGGAGCCGAATATCCTGAAGTGGTGGGAGTGTTTGATGTGCCGGGTGACGATGGCGCCTCCCATTTCCAGCATGATGACGTTCCCCTGTTCCGCCAGGGCCACCACGTACCTGGAAAGCGGCAGGAAATAGTCGTAGTTGCTCTTCCAGCGCGACGAAAAGGTGGCAAGGATCTCGTCAAGGATCCGGTTGCTTTTCCCCAGGCTCCCCAGGATCTCCTCGGAGAGGTTGTGGCGCCTGGCCACCTCCTCCAGGACTGCCTTGTCGATCAGCACCCACTCGTCCCCGGTCCGTTGCATCAGGAGCTCGCGCAGGAGTTCGGCGGCAGGGTACCCGGTACAGCCGTATTCCCGGGAGATGGTGATGCAGGGGCGGGGCTTTTCCCCGGACTGCCTGGCGGCAGCTTTCTCTTTCTGCCTGCGGTTGTACTCCTCCAGGGACCCGATCCTCAGATCAACAGATGGGATGAAGAGGTTGTCCGGCATGCCACCTCCTTGGTGCGTCAGCCCGTCTGCGCACCGCTTCAGCTCTGTTCTTTCAGCTCCCGGATCAGGTCCACCTGCCGCTGAAAGATGAAGCGGGAGATCATCCCCTCTGCGTACGGGTCGGAGCAGGTGGAGAAACGATAGATGTCGCCGTTTTCATCGCTCACGATGTCGATGACGGTCGCCTGGACCTCCAGCGGGGTCTGGCTTTTTTGCAGCAGATTCGGCACCAAGACCCTGAGCGGCACCTCGGCCCCCCTGGCCAGCGGACAGGGGCGCGAGGTGCGGATGGATAGCCCCCCAAGGGAGATGTCGAGCACCTTTCCCTCCAGCGGGTCGCTTCCGGTGAGGATCTCGGCGTCGCAAGGGGGCTCCAGCTCCAGCCTCAGTGAAACACGCTGCTCGGCCATGATCTCCACGTAACAGAACTTGTACAGGGATGCCGTCATCCTGCGCACGTCCGCATCCTTCACCTCTGCGAGCAGCGGCAGGTCGAAGTGGCTGCACTTTATGCAGGTGCGCCTTCTCGCCTCCAGCACCACGGCCTGCTGCGGATGCACGTCCAGTTCCAGTACGTCGCCGTTCACCTCCACCAGCGTGGCGGGATAGCTGATCGGCAGACCCTTGTAATAATTGACCAGCTTGAGCTGCGCCCCCACCCCGCCCTTGGCCACTTCCCGAAAACCGGCAATTATCTCGGCGGCGTCTTCCTCGATCGATTTCCTGATGCTCGTCCGGTAAAAGTAAGGTTCCATGACGTTTCCCTATGCGATTCGCGATCCGCTCATATCGACTCGATCCGACAGCGCCGATCCTCCCAGCCGGCTAAAGCAGCCGGTATCTGCGCAACATGGCCAGAAGGTCCGCCCGCACGATGGGCTTCACCAGGTAATCGGTGCAGTCCCCGTCCCAAAGCGCCTGCTCCATCTGTTCCGCGGAGTTAAGAGCCGTCGTCATGATGATGACCGACTTCTGCTCCCGGCTCTTGCCGCTATCCTTTTCTGCCTGCCTCATCATCCTCAGGGCCTGCTGCCCGTCCATCTCCGGCATCACTACGTCCAGCAGCACCAGGTCAAAGCCCGCCCCGGCGGAAAGCGCCCGGCTGAACATCTCCACACCCTCACGTCCGTTTACCGCCATCTCTATTTCCGCATTGGCGGCAAGGAACATCCTGAGTCCTTCGCGCATAAATTCGTTATCTTCGACTATTAGACATTTCATGCTGCCCCTCTTGCCGCTGCGCCATCTGCGCTGCCGAATCCGATAATGGTGAATTCCACCCCCGCGGCGAACAACTCCGCACCACCTTTCCGGGAATGTCATTCTTTTCGGCTGGAGCTAATGAATCTTGAGGGGTTTGTATCTAATGTGCCCTTCCTCGCGCAGGAGCTTTGTGAGCCTTATCGGGAGCCCTGCTTGGCGCCTTCTTCTTCGAGCGCAATTCTCACGGCTTCGTCGAATCCGGTCAGAGGAATGGGGATCAGCTTGCGGATCTCGTTGTCGTGGCAGATCACCTCGTTGCCGAGCCCCTCGATGAGCGGCATGGATATGGATGGTTTTACAGGGGTGAACAGCCCGACCCAGTAGGAGGAGAGCTTGGGGGTCAGAAAGGGTACCGGGAGTATCACGAGGGCCTTTTTCTGTATCTCGGCGAAGCGTTCCATCATCTCGCGGTAGGAAAGGAGCTCCGGCCCCCCGATGTCGTAGGTCTGTCCGGCGGTGCGCTCTTCCTTCAGGCACCCCACCAGGTACGCTATGACATCCCCTACCGCGATGTACTGGCAGCGGGTGGACACCCAGCGGGGGGTTATCATCACCGGAAGGTTGTCCACCAGCGCGCGGATCATTTCGAAGGAGGCCCCTCCTGCTCCGATGATGACGGCTGCGCGCAGGTAGGTGGTCTTGAAGGCGCCGCGCTGCAGGATCCTGGCCACCTCCAGACGGCTTGCCAGATGCTCGGAGAGGTGCTCCCCCTCCTCACCCAGCCCCCCCAGGTAGATGACCCGCTTGAGTCCCTGCTTTTCCGCTGCGGCGACGAAGTTCTCTGCGGCCTGCCTGTCACGCCGCTCGAAACCTGCACGGTCCCCGGACATGGCGTGTACCAGGTAGTACGCCGTCTCGATCCCGCGCATCGCCTCGTACAGGGTCCCCCCCTGCAGCAGATCACCGTGCGCAACCTCCACCCCCGCCGGGAGGGAGTGATCCTTGCGCACCAGGCAGCGTACCGGGATACCTTCCTCCACGAGGGCTGCCACCAGCCTCTTCCCGATGAAGCCGGTCGCCCCTGTCACCAGTACCTTCGCCGTTTTGTCGCCCAGGTCACTCACTATTTCCTCCGCCTTACTGAAGCAGGTTTCGCTATGGCACGCTCCAGTTTAGGTCCCCGGGCATCAAAGTCAACTTGAGGACGCAGTGCCCGCACGCGGACTGGCTTTGGGCACCCGAGTCCCGGCTGCCAGCCTCGAACTTTCCTGTTCATAAACGAACCTGCTTCGTCTATGATAGCAACCTGGATGTGAGGGTGTGCATCACACGCATCTTTGAGTTCAAGGAGGGGGGCTGGATGAAAGTTCTGGTAGATCTGTGCGTCGTACCACTAGGCGTAGGCGTGTCTGTATCGAGTTATATCGCGGCATGCGAAAAGGTGCTGACAGAGGCGGGGCTAAAGACGGCCCTGCATTCCTACGGAACCAACATCGAGGGGGAATGGGACGAGGTGTTCGCAGCGATTAAGCGCTGTCATGAGGTGGTGCACGAGATGGGCGCCCCCCGCATCACTACCACGGTGAAGCTCGGGACCCGGACCGACCGCAACCAGACCATGGAAGACAAGATCAGGAGCGTGAAGGAAAAGATGTGAGGGTGCTTCAGCCCCTTTCGCCCCCCCGCTCATCCAGTACCGATAGCATCTCAACCTCGAAAATGACATTGCAGCCGGCGGGAATGGGCTGGCGGTAATCCTTGGTCCTGCTCGGCATGGTGAGCGAAACGTCGCCGCCGGCCCCGGGGCCGAAGTCGTAGGCGATCCCCGGCGGGGTGTCCGTGCTGAAGGCGAAATGGGACCCCTTGGGGAAGGGGAAGAGTTCCGCCTCTGATGCCGGCACCTGCACTACGCGGTAGTCCCCCTCCTTCATTCCCAGCACCCCGGCCTCAAGCGACCGCGGCACGCGCCCGGAACCGACCACGAACTCCAGCGTGTTCCTCTCGCCGACCAGATATACCCTGCCATCCTCCAACCTGCATTTGTACCTGATATTCACCCTCGTCCCGATTTCCGTCTGCATGCGGCACCCCCTTTTCAGCCTGGAGCGTTGTCGGCGCCGGCTGCCCGGGGAAGGGGTGGAGCCGCCGGAGCGATTGCGAAAGTCAAACTATAGCAGCGGCATTAGCAAATTCAAACACGCTCGTCCTGCCCGGGGGCGCCTCCCGTCCCGATCCAAGCGGCGCCGAAAACCCCGGCGGAATTGCCCAGCACGTTTTTCAGGATCGGGGTGCGCAGGTCGTTGTGGAAGGCGTAATGCCTGACCCGCTCGGCGCCTGCGAAGTAAAGCTCCTCGATGTTGGAGAGCCCCCCTCCCAGCACGACGGCGTCGGGGTCCAGGATGGAGATCAGCCCGCCCAAGCTGCGGCCGAAGTCGTCGAGGAAGGCGCTGAAAGCGGCGAGCGAGCGCGGCTCGCCGCACCTTGCACCTGCCACGATCTCCTCCATGCCGAGACTCGCGCCGTAGCGAGCGGCAAAGGCCGCTTCCACCCCGGAGCCGCTGATCTTGGTCTCCACGCACCCCCGGTTGCCGCAGTAGCAGGGGGCGCCTGCCGGGTCGACGCAGAAATGCCCCCATTCGCCGCTGATCCGGTGCGGCCCCTCGCGCACGGCGCCGTCAAAGCAGATCCCGCCGCCGCACCCGGTTCCCATGATGACCCCGAACACCAACCCGAAACCGGCGCCCGCACCCCTGCGGCACTCGGCCAGGGTGAAGCAGTCGGCGTCGTTTCTCACGGCTATCTTCCTGGACAGGAGCTGCTCAAGGTCGCGCTGGAACGGGCGGCCGATGAGGCAGACGGAATTGGCGTTACGCACCAGGCCGCTCACCGCGTCAACGGAACCGGGTATGCCGATGCCGACGCTGTAGCCCTTCCCCTGCGGCAGGTATGAGGCTGCCGCCCGCACCAGGTCGGCGACCAAACGGAGCACGGCATGATACCCCTGCCGCAGCGGGGTGCCCCGGCGTTCGCGAAACAGCACCTGATCGGAGGGATCCAGCAGCACCGCCTCCGTCTTGGTCCCCCCGAGGTCTACTCCTATGCGGAACATCCCAGCTGACACGATGACTCCTCGGGGCGGGCCCGGAAGCTTCCCGCCCGCTCCCCCCGCCATGCCCCACAATTTTTGGTTCCAGGGTGCTTAAGGTATTTGCTGCGGGGATTTCCGTCAAGAGGAGTTCGCCTCCTCTCCGGGCAGAAGGGCGTTAAAGATGGACGGCATGGATGGCGGGGCGGGGACGGTCGTCTGCCGAAAGCGGCGGGAAGGTCTTGCGGCGGCAGGAATGGTTCAGGAGGGGATGCATTGCCGGGAAGACGGGAGGCTAACCTTCCTGGGTTTCCGGCGCCTTTTTTTCCTTGAGAAAGATGACGAAGGCCCCGCTTCCCCCCATGTCGTTGGGAGCCTGCACGAACTCGGCAACCATCCCCTTGCCGCTCTCCCTGAGCCAGCCGGCCACGGCGGCCTTCAGCACCGGCTCTCCCGGGGAGTTGTTCCCCTTGCCGGTGATCACGAGAACCCCTTTCTGGCCGCGGTTGTAGGCTCCCTTGACGAAGCGGTCCAGGTTCTCCAGCGCCTCGTCCCGGGTGAGTCCGTGCAGGTCGAGCTGCAGGTCTATCCTGATACCGCCCCGGCGCAGCTGCCTGAGCCGGTTCACCGGCGCCGGGCGCCCCCCTCGCTCTTCTTCGGGGAGCTGGTCGCTGAAGCGGACATCGAGCCTCAGCTCGTCCAGGGCCTTCAGGAACACGCGATGTTCCTCCTCGTCGCGCTGCACCTTGGCTACGGCCTGCGCCTTTACCTTCGCCGGCGAGGGCGCTGCGGCACCCGGGAGCCGGCGCACCCCTGCCACCGCCTCGAAAAACAGGAGTTCGTCGTCCGGTTCCTGCGCGTCTTTCTCCGGTTTATTCGGTGCGGGTGGGGGGGGGTGAGCGGCGCCGCGCAGTTCGATGCCGGCGCCCTTCAACCCTTTGAAAGGGGAAGAACTGAACTCCTTTTGTTTCTGCTTCGGATGCTCTTTGTTTTTCATGCCACGGGCCTCTCGTTTTTCTGCTGCCTTGCTGGCACGTTCCTGAACAGGAAAGACCGCGCTGCTAAAGCTAATTAAAGATCGGATGCCCCCGCCATAACCTTCGCCGCGGCGGTCGGGCGAGATGCCGGGCCGGCTGTCCGCAACTTTTTTTTCACAAGCCGCTCTCACGTACGGCACGACAAGCCTTTGATTTTAAAGGGGCATCTCCACGGGGGGCGTGGCCCTTTTGCCTGAGGAGTTAAATTAGCCCCCTCCAATCGACATGGTATACTACCAAGGAATCGGGGCGGCTGTCAATGAAGAGTGTCTGTGATCGGAGCCAATGCAGCAATGGCGACCCGGGCGGGGCGCGGGAGAAGGTGCATGCAGAGTTACGGCAATTGGGACAGGCAAAAGGACCGCAAGGACGGAAGCGATGATTCGGGGCTCGAGATAGCGACGCTGCTGGTCAAGTCGGGACACCTCGCCGACTCGCAGCTTACCTATGCACAGAGGGTGAAGGCGAAACTCCTCACCCCGAGGACCCTGGTCGGTGTGCTGCTGGAACTCGGCTTCTTCAGCCGCGAACAGCTGAGGGAGACCCTGAGAAACAACATCGTTTCCGTGAAGCTGGGCGCGCTCCTGGTGGAGCTTGGCTACCTGAGACCGTCCGAGCTGCAGGCGGCGCTCGGCATCCAGCGCGACGGCGAAAACTGCAAGATGCTGGGCGAGATCCTGGTGGAGCAGCGCTTCATTGAGGAGTACACCCTCGCCGAGGTGCTCGCCTTCCAGCTCGGCTACCCTTTCATCGACCTCGAAGCCGCCAACATCGACCGCTGCCTGCTGGCGAAGGTGCCGCAGCACTGGCTCGCCCAGCACAGCTTCGTCCCGGTCAAGGAGGAGGACGGGAAGGTGGTGGTGGCCATCGCGGACCCGCTCAATACCGAGGGAAGAAAGACGGCGGAAAAGCTCTTCGGCCAGGGAACCACCACCTTCGCCATCTGCACCATGAAGGCGATCCGGGACGCGCTCAGCCTGCTCAAAAGAGGCATGGTCCAGGGTGACGGCACTGCCACGGACGAGCACACGGTGACAGGCATAGTGAACTCCATCTTCGAGGAGGCGCTGAAGGAGGGGGCAAGCGACATCCACATCGAGCCGATGCGCAGCGTGCTGAGGGTCCGTTTCCGTCGCGACGGGATGCTGGTACTTTACAAGGACTTCGCGAGGGAGCTCGCCTCGCCGGTCAGCAGCAGGATCAAGGTCATGGCCGAGGCCGACATAGCCGAGAGGAGGCGGCACCAGGACGGCAGGATCTGCTACGAAAGCGCCAAGAGCGGCTCGATCCTCGACATGCGGGTCTCCTTCTACATCACCATCCACGGCGAAAAGATCGTGCTGCGCCTCTTGAGCATGAAGGGGGAGCTGCTCGACCTGAAGGAGATCGGGATGCCGGCCCGCATGCTGGAGCGCTTCATAGACGACGCCCTGGACACCCCGAGCGGGGTCCTCATCGTCACCGGCCCGACCGGCAGCGGCAAGACCTCCACCCTCTACAGCTGCGTTCACCACCTGAACGACCTCAACACCTGCATCGTCACCGCCGAGGAACCCGTGGAGTACGTCATAGAGGGGACCGCGCAGTGCTCGATCAACCAGAAAATCGGGGTCACCTTCGAGGAGACGCTGAGGCACATCGTGCGCCAGGACCCGGACATCATCGTATTGGGGGAGATCCGCGACAGCTTTTCGGCCGAGACCGCCATACAGGCGGCGCTGACCGGGCACAAGGTGCTCACCACCTTCCACACCGAGGACAGCGTGGGAGGGCTTTTGCGCCTGATGAACATGAACATCGAGGCCTTCCTGATCGCCTCGACCGTGGTCTGCGTCCTGTCTCAGCGCCTGTTGCGCCGCATCTGCCCCGAGTGCAGCGAAACCTACCTCCCCACCCCCACCGAGCTGAGGAGGATCGGCTACAGCAACGCCGACCTGCACGGGGCCGAGTTCAGGAGCGGCCGGGGGTGTGCCAAGTGCAGGTACAGCGGCTACCGCGGCAGGATCGGCGTCTTCGAGATGCTGATCCTGAACGAACTGGTCAAGGACGCCATCCTCAGCAAGAAGACCTCCTACGAGATCAGGAAGATCTCCACGGAGAGCACCGGCATGGTGACGCTGCTGGAAGCGGGGCTTTGCAAGGCGGCGGCGGGGCTGGTTTCGCTGCAGGATACGGTGAGGCTCCTGCCGAGGATCGGAAAACCGCGCCCGATCGCCGAGATCAGGCGCCTTTTGGGGGAATGACATGCACAGCAGACCGTTTGTAGAGGTAGTGAAGGAGCAGCTCGAATCGGAGAGCCTCAACCTCCCTGTGTTCCACCCGATCGCGATCAAGCTGCACGGCATCCTGGCATCCAAGGAGTTCACCATAGACCAGGTGGTGGCCCTCATCGTCAAGGACCAGGCACTCACCAGCCAGATACTGAGGCTTGCCAACTCCGCCTTCTTCAGCGGGCTTGCCAAGGTCACCACCATCACCGATGCGGTGGTGCGGCTGGGCGCCCGTGAGATCGCCAGCGTGGCCATGCTCGCATCCCAGCAAAGCAGCTACAACTCTTTCACGCTCCCCGAGCTTAAGAACCACTCCCAGTTGCTCTGGAGACACGCCATAGGGTGCGCCATCGGCACGCGGTGGCTTTGCGAGAGAAGCGGTTACAAGCAGCTGGCGCAAGAGGGTTTCATAGCAGGACTGCTGCACGACATCGGGAGTCTTTTGATACTCAAGGTGCTGGAGGGTATTTTGCTTGCGGACGCGGACCAGAAGGGGGTGTCCAGAGAGCTGACCACCGAGATCATGGTGGCCATGCACACCGATTCGGGATACCAGCTGATGCAGAAATGGAATCTCCCCGAGATCTACTGCGTCATCGTCAGGGACCACCACAAGGAACAAAGCGACACCAGCAACGTGCTGTTGAGCCTGGTGCGGCTGGTGGACCACACCTGCCGGAAACTCGGCCTTGGCTGCACGGCCGAACCCAACCTGATGCTGGCGGCGACCTTCGAGGCGCAGGGGATGGGGATCAAGGAGATCATGCTCGCCGAGCTGGAGATCATGATCGAGGACGCCATGGAGATGGTCACCGCTGCCGCCTGAGGAACTCCATGAACCCCTCGTCGAACACCCGCTGCACCTCCCACTTCTCCCCGCGCTCCTTCGCGACGACGATGGAACGGGCGAGAAACCATCCGACGGCGGCGATGAAGGCGATGCAGAGCGCCACCCCCAGGTGCCGCCTCCACCCCGCCCCCCTCGACTGCGGCTCGGCTGCCTCCCTGGGGCCTTGCTGGGACAGCCGCAAAAGCTGCTGCACCGATATGTAGCCTATCAGCCGGTCCCGGTCCGCCTCGTCTATGAACCTGTAGCGCAAGGCGGTGCTGTAACGCACCTGGTCGGGAAGCGGCCTCACTTCCACCACCTCCCCCACTATTTCCAGCATCCTGGGGGGTTGCGGCAGGTACATGCTGAGCTCCACCAGTTGCCCCTCGCCCAGCTTTTCCGGGATGTAGAGCCGCACGCCGCCGCCGCTTATGTTGGCGGCCACCGGCGGCGCGGCCTTGCGCCTTTCCAGGCGCGCGCGGATCTCTTCCCTGCTGTCCTCCAGTTCCTCCGGCTCCCCGGGCTCCGGGGTCTGGGCCGCGAACTCTATCTCCCGGCGGGACTGCTCCCAGCGAACCCTGACATCCTCCGGGATCTGCGTGAAGGGGAGCCGGTAGAGCAGCGGGAGGTAGACGTCCTGGCGAAAGTACTCCCTCGGCTCGAAGGGGAAGACCTCCTCGACGAGGCGCAAAAGCAGGCGATGCTCCTTTTCGTCGTCGTCGACCAGCACCCCCCGGCAGGTGAGCGCCCCCTGCCTCCCGGAGAGTCCCAGATCGAGGGTCCGCCCCACCTCGATCCGCGCGTGCTCGGGAAGCGCGTCCCTGGAGAGGTTCAACTGGAGCAGGTCGCCGTCGAGCCGGACCACCACGCCCCATTCGGGGAACACCCCCCCACCGTCGAGCGGGACGCCTACCCTGACACGCGCACCTTCCTGGAAGTACCTCGCATATTGTTCCAGTTCCTCGACCATGAAGCCCCCGCCGTCCCCAGGACCGGAGGCGCGCCGCGCCTCCCCCCGATTTTTAGATGCAGACCAGTCTACCCGCGGGGAAGTCCCGCCGCAATCGGAGCTAGTGCGCCTCGCTCCAGTTCATGCCGAAATTGATATCCACCCTGAGCGGCACGGAGAGGGGAAGCGCCCCCTCCATCTCGCTTCTGACCAGCTCCTCCATGATCTCCCGCTCCTCCGCCGGCACCTCGAAGACAAGCTCGTCGTGCACCTGCATGATGAGACGGCTCTGCACCTGCTCGCGCTGCATGCGGCGGGTGACCTTTATCATGGCGGCCTTTATGATGTCGGCCGCCGACCCCTGGATCGGGTAGTTGACGGCGTTTCGCTGGGCGAAGGCGCGCACGTTGCCGTTTTTGCTCGCTATCTCGGGGATGCTGAGCCTGCGCCGGAGGATCGTGGTGACGAAGCCGCAGGCTTCCGCCTCCCTGATGCAGCCGTCGAGGAAGCTGCGCGCGCCGCTGTGGCGCTCGAAATAGCTGTCGATGAAGGCCTTGGCCTGCTTGGGGGTCACCCCGAGTTCCTTGGCGAGGCTGAAGGCCCCCTGCCCGTAGATGACGCCGAAGTTGATCACCTTCGCCTGGCGCCGCATCTCGGGGGTGACGAACTCGGGGAAGAGGCCGAAGACCTCCGCCGCGGTCCGCAGGTGTATGTCCTGGCCCGCCGCGAACGCCTCGCAGAGCACCTGGTCCCCCGAGAGGTGGGCCAGCACCCGGAGCTCGATCTGCGAGTAGTCGGCGGAGAGGACCAGGCTTCCCGGTTCGGCGATGAAGGCACGCCTGATGCCGCGCCCCTCCTCGCCCCGGATCGGGATGTTCTGCAGGTTCGGGTCGGAGGAGGAGAGCCTCCCGGTGCTGGTGACCGCCTGGTTGTAGGAGGTGTGCAGACGGGAGGTGGCGGGGTCCACGAGCCTTGGAAGCGCATCGGTGTAGGTCGACTTCAGCTTCGAGATGCTCCGGTACTGCAGCAGCAGCCTTGCCACCTCGTGCTCCTCGGCAAGCCGCTCCAGCTCCTCGACGTTGGTGGACCAGCCGGTCTTCCCCTTGGTCTTCTTGCCGACTGCAAGCCCCATGCGCTCGAAGAGCATCTCGCCCAGCTGCTTCGGCGAGTTGATGTTGAAGGGGCCGCCGCAGTGCTCGTGGATGAGCGCCTCGAGCTCGATCAACTGCCGCCCGAAACCGGTGGAAAGCTCCTTCATCAACCCTACGTCGAGCTTCACCCCGGCAAGCTCCATGTCCGCCAGGATCTCCATAAGCGGCATCTCGACGTCGAAGTAGAGCTCCTCCATCCCCTGTTCACGCACCTTGGGAAGGAGTATCTCGTGCAACAGGTAGGTGGCGTCGGCGTCCTCGCAGGAGTACGGGGCGGCGCGGTCCAGGTCGACCTCGGAAAAGTTCACCTCGCACTTGCCGGTGCCGGCCACCTCGGCATAGGAGATCATCCGGTGGTCCAGGTACTCCAGCGCCAGGGCGTCGAGCCCCTGGCTGTTGCGCGAAGGGTTGACCAGGTAGGCGGCAAGCATGGTGTCGCACCAGATCCCCGCGAGCTTCACCCCGGCCAGATGCAGTACCTGGTAGTCGTACTTCAGGTTCTGCCCGATCTTTCTGCGCGCCGGATCGGTCAATAGCGGCCCCAGTATCTCCAGCACCAGCGCGTCCGTGAGCTGCTCCGGCGCCCCCAGGTAGCGGTGCCCCACCGGTATGTACCATGCCTCGTGCGGCTTGCAGCTCACGGCGTAGCCGACGATGCGCGCCTCCGCCGGGTTCAGGCTCGTGGTCTCCAGGTCGACGGCGAAGGCGGGGGCCTTCTCCAGCCGGCAGACCAGGTCGCGCAGTTCCGCCTGAGTGAGCACCAGGGCGTACCTCTCGCAGGAGAGCGTGGGGGAGCTGGTCAGGTCCTTTAGGAGCGTGGCGAAACCGTACTCCCTGAAAAGCGCGGCCAGCCTGCGGTTGTCGGGGGGGGTGACGGCGAAATCATCGATGCTGTAGTCGATGGGGACGTTGCAGTCTATGGTGGCGAGGGTGCGGCAGAGCCTTGCCTGGTCGGCGAACTCCACCAGCCGCTCGCCGGTCTTCCCTTTTACCTCTGCCGCTCGGCAAAGGAGTTCGTCGAGGGAGCCGTACTCCTGCAACAGCTTCTTCGCGGTCACCTCGCCGATGCCGGGGACCCCGGGGATGTTGTCCGAGGTGTCCCCCCAAAGCGCCAGCACGTCGACCACCCGCTCCGGTCCCACACCGAACTTCTCGAATACCTCCGGTATGCCGAAGCTCTTCTCCTTCATGGTGTCGAGCAGGGTGACGTGCTCCGAGACTATCTGCATCAGGTCCTTGTCGCCCGTTACGACCACGCACGCCATCCCCATTGCCTCGCACTTCCTGGCGATGGTCCCAATGATGTCGTCCGCCTCGTAGCCGGGGAGTTCCAGCGCGGGGATGTTGAAGGCACGCACCATCTGCTTGATCGGCTCTATCTGCTGGGCCAGGTCCTCGGGCATGGTGCTGCGGGTCGCTTTGTAGGCCGGGAACAGCTCGTTTCTGAAGGTGATCTTCCCCGCGTCGAAGATCACGGCGACGTGAGCCGGGGCGCGATCCTTCATCACCTTCAGCAGCATCTGGGTGAAGCCGTAGAGAGCGTTGGTGGGGAAGCCGTTCGGGGAACTCAGGTGACGTATGGCGAAGTAGGCGCGATAGATGTAGGAGGAGCCGTCCAGAAGGTACAGTGTTTCTCTTTCAGCGCTCACCTACCCCTCCTCTTTGGTGAAGATCACGAAGGCCATTGCGGGGCGTCTGCTGGCGTCGCTCATGGCGAACTGCATGGCGTCGAATTTCCATCCTTTCCGGGTCCACTCGTTCAACGCCTCCTCGACGGTCTCCTCGGAAACATGGCTCAATTCGACGACCTTGTACTGCACCATAAATACTCCTCATGATTGGCGTTTGCCGGCCCATATTATCCGATAACCCCCTATCGTTCAAGGCGAAATGTTCTATTGCAAAAAAGTATCAAACTGCTATGATTTGGAAAACCAAAAAGGGGGGTGCAACAAGGTCAAGCAGTTAGGGTATCGACGTCAACAACCCAGCAAAAGGGGAGCCAGCATGGCACGAAACGAAGAGAAAACCATCGATGAATTGGCGCAGCAGATGGAAATCAACCTGACAGTGGACTACGACAAAAAAGACCTGAAGGCACAGAGGGAGCTCATCAAACGAAACCTTTATGACGGCTCGAAGAAGTTGAAGCACACGGTACCCAAAGGTAAACGGATTTGAGCTGAGAGAAGTCGGTAACAACGGGGAGGGGGCTTGAGGAGACGGCCCCCTCCCCTTAATTTGATATCAGCGTTTAGGCGCGACAGGACGCGAGACGGAGGAGCACGATGGCGATCGTCAGGTACAACCCGCTTAGCGAGCTTAGGAGCATGCAGGACAAGATGAACCGCCTGCTGGACATGGCTTGGACCAGGGAGGTGGGCGAGGAGATCAGGGAGGGTGTCTGGCATCCGCCGGCCGACGTCTATGAAGACGGCTCAGCGGTCACCATCAAGATCGAACTTCCGGACATGGAACAAAAGGACATCGAGATCAGGATCGAGGAACAGACCCTGACCGTCAAAGGGGAGAGAAAGCACGGCGAAGAGATCAGGAAGGAAAACTTCCACAGGATCGAGCGCTACTTCGGCCCCTTCCAGAGGAGCTTCGCCCTGGCGCCGGACCTCGATACGGCCAGGATCAGCGCCGGCTGCGCCTGCGGCGTGCTGACCGTCGTGATACCCAAACGGGAAGCGACGGCAGGCTCCGTGACGACCGTGGAAGTCAATTAAGTAAAAATCCTCATCCCTCGTTCATGCTGCCGGTCCGATACCCCTGCAGGTCCACCGAGACGTAGGTGAACCCGGCGGCACGGAAAAACTCCAGGGTCTTCCTCCTCAGGGAAGGCTCCAGCATGCGCGGCAGCTCCGCCTCGCAGAGCTCGATCCGCGCGCTCTCCAGATGGAACCTCACCCGGTAAACGGTGAACCCCTCATCCTTCAGGAATTCCTCGCAGCGCTCCACCCGGCTCAGCCTCTCCTGGGTGATTTCGGTCCCGTAAGGGAAGCGGCTGGCCAGGCAGGCATAAGCCTGCTTGTCCCAGGTGGGGAGCCCCAGGCCGCGGCTCAGCTCGCGGATGTCGTCCTTGGAAAGCCCCGCCTCGAGAAGCGGCGAGCGGACCTTCAGCTCGCAGGCGGCTGTGCGTCCCGGCCGGTAGTCCCCCAGGTCGTCCGTGTTGCTGCCGTCGGCGACAAAGGCGAGCCCCAGTTCCCGCGCCTTCTCGGTGCAGAGCCGGAAAAGCTCGCTCTTGCAGTGGTAGCAGCGGTCCTTGGGGTTGTGGCTGAAGCCGGGGATCTCCAGCTCGTTGGACTCGATCAGCATCTGCCGGGCTCCCACCAGGGATGCCAGGCGCTTCGCCTCCGCAAGCTCCGAGCCGGGATAGGTGGGAGAGGTGGCGGTAACGGCGCAGACCAGGTCCCTGCCGAGCGCATCGAAGGCGGCCTTCAGAAGGAAGGTGGAGTCGACGCCGCCCGAAAAGGCGACCAGCAGCGACCCCATTTCGCGCAGTATCCCCTGCAGCTTCAGGTATTTATCTTGGGCAGATTGCATGTTTCCCCGCTGGGCGGCTCTTTTTCGCCGAGTTGATGCACAAGCAGCGACAACTGTCGTTGTCGCTGCTTTATAGACGCTGCTGACGCTTTTGTTTCTTCCCGCCGTCAGATGAAGTACATGAAACGGTGGTCCTGCTCACGCTTGATCCCCAGCGACTCGCCCCGGTCGCACAAGGTCTTCAGCGTCACCGACTCGAAGAACTCGTTCAACCTGGAGTTGGATTCCTCCCACACCGTCTGGGTGACGCAACTGCCGTCAAAGGTGCACTCGCCTTTCTTCCTGCCGGAGCAGTCGACGATCAGGGTATCCCCCTCGGTCGCTTCGATGACCGCACGGACCGTGATCTCTTCCGGGCTCTTCGCCAGGCAGTAACCGCCTTGCGGTCCGCGCTTGCTCTTCAGTATCCCGTGCTTTTTGAGCCCCTGGAAGATCTGCTCCAGGTAGCGGGGCGAGATATCCTGCCGGCGCGAGATGTCCTGGATCTGCGCCGGCTGGCTCCCGGCGTTGTAGGCGATGTCAAAAAGAGCCCGCAGGCCGTAACGACTCTTGGTCGAAAGTCTCATGTTGGTATCTCCCCTGCCTTGATAGATAAGCGAGGATACAATACCACATTTTTCATGTCAAGAATATAAAGATGCGGCAATTCGCATTCACCACCACCGTCGCGTGGCATATCACCAGTATCTCTCCGGAGGTTTCACCCTTTCCACCAGCACTATGGCACCATCGACGACCTGGAACACGTCGCCATAGGCGTTGGTCCACTTGTCGCCCTCCTCCAAGGGGATGGGAACCTCGCGGCTCCCCAGGAAGACCTCGGCGTCGCCTAAGTAGGCGTACCACTCAAGGCTCCCGTTCATCCAGATTCTGTTCTTCAGCTCCATTAGACCTCCGTCGCCGTTTTTCTCATGATCTTACTTAAAAGAGCGCACCGCGGTCAAGCAACTCCGGTTTTTTTCTTGTTGGACCCTGCCGATTTTGTTATTAGAGAGAGACATCTTCCAGGGGAGGCTTTCCATATGAAATTCACAAAGATGCAGGGCGCAGGCAACGACTACGTGTATGTGAACTGTTTTGAGGAGGCGGTGGAGGATCCGGCCGCAGTTGCGGTGAAGGTCTCCAACCGGAATTTCGGGATAGGATCGGACGGGCTGATCCTGATCCTGCCGAGCGAGGTGGCCGACGTGAAGATGCGCATGTTCAACTCCGACGGCTCGGAAAGCGAGATGTGCGGCAACGGGATCCGTTGCGTGGCCAAGTACGCCTACGACCGCGGCATCGTGGCGAAGAAGGAGATTTCCGCGGAAACCGGCGCCGGGATACTCACCCTTCAACTGGTGACCGGCGCGGACAACAAGGTTGCCAAGGTGCGCGTCAACATGGGGCCGCCCAGACTCACCAGGAAGGAGATCCCCATGCTGGGGAACCCGGACCAAAAGGTGGTCGGCGAGCCGCTCAACATACTCCACTCCACCTTCCAGATCACCTGTGCCTCCATGGGGAACCCGCACTGCGTGATCTTCGTGGAGGACGTGGACAAGTTCGAGGTCGAGAAGTACGGCCCGCTGATCGAGAACCACGAGCTCTTCCCGCGCCGTACCAACGTCGAGTTTGTCCAGATCATCTCCCGCACCGAGGTGCGCCAGCGCACCTGGGAGCGCGGCGCCGGCGAGACCCTTGCCTGCGGCACCGGCTCCAGCGCGGTGACGGCGGCCTGCGTGCTGAACGGCCTCACGGAGAAGAGCATCCTGAACCACCTGACCGGCGGCGACCTCGAAATGGAGTGGGGGGAGGACGGCAACATCTATATGACCGGCCCGGCCGTAGAGGTCTTCACCGGAGAGATCGCGATCTAGATCGGCGCGCCACCGGCCGCGGCGGGCGAATGTGCGTCAGGCGCTGTAAATCGGCGACAAAGGCTCGCGCCTGGCCTGGACACAAACGGCGGCGAGGCGTCCCCGTTTCCTGATCTTCCGGTCGTCGACCGTCAACCGTCCACCGCCTGCCCCTTTAAAGGAGTCCCCATGACACAAAATTGCCCGATCTGCACCAAATGGCGGGACGATCCGGATCAGCGCGTGATAGAGCTTGAGCGGACCCTGGTGTCGCTGAACCGGGACCAGTTCTTTCCGGGATACTGCTTCGTCTACACGAAGAACCACGTCACCGAGCTTTTCCACCTGGACCAGAGGACGAGAAACGGCGTCATGGCGGAGGTGACTGCCGTTGCCCAGGCGCTCTACCACGCGTTTAACCCGGACAAGATCAACTACGAGTTGCTGGGGAACATGGCGCCGCACATGCACTGGCACATCGTTCCGCGCAGCTCGGCCGACCCGCTTTGGCCCCGCCCTCACTGGAGCGAGCTGCACCAGGAGCTGGTTCTCAAAAGCGAGGAGTACCTGGAGCGGGCCGAGCTGATCAGGACGCACCTGAAAAAGGTCCTCGACCAGCCTCCTCGTTGAGAAGACGCTACACCTACCCTCCTCCGTTACGACGAGGGGCCTTTCATTTCAAAAGGAAAAAACAGCATGGACCTGTTGGGCGCACACGTCTCTATAGCGGGCGGCATCCACAACGCCGTCGATCGCGGGGTAGCCTCCGGCTGCGGGGTGATCCAGATCTTCACCCAGAACTCGAACCAGTGGAAGGGAAAGAGCATCTCCGATGCGGACGCCAGGCTGTTCCGGGACAAACTCGCCTCCTCCGGGCTCTCTCACGTGGTGAGCCACGACATCTACCTGATCAACCTGGCGGCTGCCCCCGGGGAGGTCAAGGAAAAGAGCCTGGTCGGCTTCAAGGAGGAGCTGGAGCGCTGCGCGAGGCTCGGCATCGACAAGATCGTGATGCACCCCGGCTCGCACAACGGCGACGGCGAAGAGGTCGGCATCAGGCGCGTCTGCGAGGCGTTCGACCTCCTCTTCGACACGGTGCCTGAGTTCACCGGGAAGGTGCTGCTGGAAAACACGGCCGGCCAGGGGAGCAACCTCGGCTACCAGTTCGCCCACCTGAAGGCGATCATCGAGGGGTCGTCCAACCCCACCCGCTTCGGCGTCTGCTTCGACACCTGCCATGCCTTCGCCTCCGGCTACCCCATCGCCGACCGGGACGGCTACCGCAGGACCTTCGATGATTTCGACAGCGCGCTCGGCATCGAGAAGCTGCTGGCATTCCACCTGAACGACTCCAAGAAGGGGCTCGGCTGCAGGGTCGACCGCCACGAGCACATAGGCGCCGGGGCCCTGGGGGTGGAGCCGTTTCGCTTCATCCTGAACGACCCGCACTTCAAGCTGATCCCCAAGTTCATCGAGACCCCGAAGGGGGACGCCGAAGAGATGGACGCGGTAAACCTGAAACTGCTGAGGAGCCTGGTAGAGAGCTGATCGGGGAGTGCAACCCGCGGAGGGGGCCATGCGTGAAAGGGTAGAGATCATCCGGGGCGACATAACCAGGCTCGCGGTGGACGCCATCGTCAACGCGGCCAACGGCTCCCTTCTGGGCGGAGGGGGCGTTGACGGGGCCATCCACCGCGCGGCCGGCCCCGAACTCCTCGCCGAATGCAGGACGCTTTCGGGGTGCGCCACCGGGGAAGCGAAGATCACCGCCGGTTACCGGCTGCCGGCGCGCCACGTGATACACACCGTGGGGCCGGTCTGGCGCGGCGGCGGCCACGCAGAGCCGGAACTGCTGCGCAGTTGTTACCGCAACGCCTGCCGGCTCGCCCACCGGCACGGTTTGAAGAGCATCGCCTTTCCCGCCATCAGCACCGGGGTCTACGGCTATCCCATGCGGGAGGCCTGCCGGATCGCCCTGGAAGAGGCCAAGTCGGCGCTCATGGGCTACCCGGAACTTGAGAGGGTGATTTTCGTGGCTTTCTCCGCAGAGGCGGAGCGGATCTACCAGGAGACGATGCGGGAGGTTTTTTAGTGAAGGCGGTCATCCAGCGGGTAAAACAGGCCAAGGTGCAGGTGGAAGGAAGGGTGGCGGGAGAAATCGGCCACGGCATCCTGGTGCTGCTAGGCGTCGAGACGGGCGACGGCCCCAGGCAGGCGGAGTGGATGGCGGAAAAGATCGTCAACCTGAGGATCTTCGCCGACGGCCAGGGGAAGATGAACCTGGCGCTCCCCGAGGTAAAGGGGGAGCTGCTTGCCGTCTCCCAGTTCACCCTGGCCGGGAACTGCTCCAAGGGGCGGCGCCCCTCCTTCGACACCGCGGCCCCCCCCGATGACGCGAACCGGCTCTACAGCTATTTCATGGGGCGGGTGTGGGAACTGGGCGTGCCGGTGCAAAGCGGGATCTTCCAGGCCGACATGGAGGTTTCGCTGGTGAACGACGGCCCCGTCACCTTCATCCTGGAGACCCCGCCCCAGAAGTGAATCACATCAGCGGACGGACCTCGTCCACCTTGAAATAGGCGACGCGGGTCACCGCGGCACTCGCCTGCGGGCTCGCGACCCTGGCCGTCTGCTCCTTGATCGCTGCCAGCAGTTCCCCCTCCCCGGTTTCCTCCTTCAGGGTGAGGGTCAGCCTCCACCCGCTGTACCCGCGCGAGGGAGCGAGGTAAAGGTAGCTCGCGTGCGGGTTCTGCCTCAGGTTCGCGATGCTGCGCCCTTCGCTGAAGCCCCAGGCCAGGGTCTGCTCGTCTATCACGTGAGGTATGGCAAACACCGCCAGATTCACCACACCGTTGCCATCAGCCGTACCGATCACCCCGCGTCCCCCTTCGGGAAACAGTTCTGCAAGCCTCATGAGTTGCGCCCCCTTTTTCCTTTAAGCTGAAGAACCACTATGATAATCTAGCAGGCTCGAAACGAATGTCCACAGCCGGCATCATCGGCAGGACGGCCCTTTGCCCGCTTGCAGGCCCGGAGGAATCCCGTGGAACTAAAGACCATACTCGAGGCGCTCTACGAGACGCGTTCCCAGGCTCACCTGGCCAACGACCCGCTCTCGTTTTGCCACCGCTACCGGGACCCGCAGGACCAGGAGGTGGTCGGGCTGATAGCGGCCTCCTTTGCCTACGGCAACGTGAAGATCATCAGGAGGAACCTGGCGGCCATCTTCGACGCGATGGGGGGATCTCCGCGCCTGTTCGTGGAGCGCTTCGACCCCGAGCAGGGGGCGCGGCTCTTCGCCGGCTTCAAGCACCGCTTCAACGACGGCCGCGACCTCTGCGCCCTGCTGCTCGCCTGCCGCATCATGCTCGCGGAATCCGGCTCCATAGAGCGCTGGCTGCTGCGCTTCCACGACCAGGGGAGGGAGGACCTCACCCGGACCCTCTCCGGCTTCAGCGATGCGGTCAAGGGGCTCGACCTGTCCCCGGTGTTCGGCGGCAAGGAGGTTCCGGCGGATTCCTACTTCCCCTTCTTCTTCCCCTCCCCCGCCTCCGGCAGCGCCTGCAAAAGGCTCTGCATGTACCTGAGATGGATGGTGCGCCCGGCGGACGGCATCGACCTCGGGATCTGGAAGGGGATCACCCCGGACAAGCTGGTCATCCCGGTCGACGCCCACATCCAGCGCATCTGCAGGTTCCTGGGCTTCACCGGCCGCAAACAGGCGGACTGGCGCATGGCATGCGAGATCACCCGGAGCCTGCGCGAGCTCGACCCCGCGGACCCGGTCAAGTACGACTTCTCCCTCTGCCACCTAGGCATCTCCGAGGGGTGCGACGGCAAGGACCGCCTGAAGTGCGCCGCCTGCCCCATCGCGGGGATCTGCTCGGCGGGCTCGCCCTGATGCGGGAGCTCCCGGCATACCTGCACGGCTACACCTTCACCTCCCTGGCAGGAGAGATCTCCGCCTGGACCCCGCAGGAGGTAGCCGGCGCGTTCAAGACCCTGGAAGAGCAGGTGGCGCTGGGGCTGCACGCGGCCGGGTTCGTGAGCTACGAGGCCGCCGCCGCCCTGAACGGCGACCTTACCACCCGCGCACCCGGCGCATTGCCGCTGCTTTGGTTCGGCCTGTTCGAGAAACGCTCCCGCGAACCTCTCCCCGCCTGCGACCGACCCTTTGACTGCTCCGATTGGCGCACCTCCCTGTCCCCGGACGAGTTCGGGGAGGCGATAGACTCCATCAGGGGGCTGATCTCGGAGGGGGAGTGCTACCAGGTGAACTTCACCATGCGGCAGAGCTTCGGCTTCACCGGGTGCCCGCGCTCCTTCTTCGACAGCATCAGCCTCGGCCAGCCGACCCCCTACAACTGCTACCTCGAGACCGGCAGATTCCGCATCCTCTCCGCCTCGCCGGAGCTGTTCTTCTCCCTGTCCGGCGGCGTCCTCACCACGCGCCCCATGAAGGGGACCGCGGCGAGGGGGAGGTGGTTCGAGGAGGACCAGGCCCGGAAGACCACGCTCAGCCGGAGCCCCAAGGAGCTAGCGGAAAACCTGATGATCGTCGACCTGCTGAGAAACGACATGGGGATGGTCTCCGAGACGGGGTCGATGCGGGTGGCTTCGCTCTTCGACGTGGAGACGCACCCGACCGTGCACCAGATGACCTCCACCATAGAGTCGCGGCTCGGAAAGGGCGTGGGGGCCCTGGAGCTTTTCCGGGCGCTCTTTCCCTGCGGCTCGGTGACCGGCGCTCCCAAGAGAAGGAGCATGGAGATCATCGCCTCCCTGGAGCGGGAGCCGCGCGGGGTCTATACCGGCTGCCTCGGCTATTTTTCCCCGGGAGGCGAGGCGAAGTTCAGCGTCGCCATCCGCACCGCCGTCCTGGACATCGAGGCAGGGCGCGGCGAGATCGGGATCGGCAGCGGCATCACCTTCGACTCGGCGGCGCAGGACGAGTACCTGGAGTGCCTCTCGAAGGGACGGTTCGCCAGGGAGTTCCCGCCCGAGTTCCACCTGATCGAGTCGCTGCTCTACGAGGCCGGGTACTTCCTCCTGGAGAGGCACCTGGAAAGGCTCTCCCGCTCGGCTGCCTACTTCGGCTTTCCGTTTCAGGATGCCGCGGCAAGGCGCGCCCTGGCGGAGGCTGCCACCGGGCTGGACGGGGGGGGGAGCTTCAAGGTCCGGCTTCTGCTCTACAGCGACGGCAGGATCGACTGCGCATCCGCCGGGATCGGGACCGCAGCGCCGGAAGCGACCGCAACCTTCGCCGCGGCCAGGGTCGACGCGGGCGATCCCTTCCTCTACCACAAGACCAGCCGGCGCGACCGGTTCGCAAGCGAGCTCGCGCGGCGGCCGGACGTCGCCGAGGTCATCTTCCTCAACGAGCGGGGCGAGGCGACCGAAGGAGCCAACAGCAGCATCGTCGCTCTCATCGACGGGAGGCACCTCACCCCCCCCCTTTCCAGCGGGCTTCTCCCCGGGACGTTCCGGGCGGAGCTTTTGGCAGCCGGGAGCATCGAGGAAGGGGTGCTGACCAGGCGCGACCTGGAGCGGGCAGAGGCGCTTTTCCTGGTAAACTCGGTGCGCAAGTGGCGCCGGGTGCGGCTCGTGCCGTGACCGGAAGCGGGCAGGGGCCGTCGGCTTTCACAACAACCGTCAAAAAAGGAGGCAAGACATGGAGAGATACGGATTTCTGGGGCTCGGCATCATGGGGAGCGCCATGGCGAAAAACCTGCTCAAGGCGGGGTTCCAGGTGACGGTGTGGAACCGCTCGCAGGACAAATGCGCGGAGCTTGCGGCACTGGGCGCTGCGGTCGCAGCAACCCCCGCCGAGGTGACAGCCTCCTGCGCAATCACCATCGCCATGCTGGCCGACCCGGCCGCCGCGCACGAGGTATGCTTCGCCCCAGATGGCGCGCTGCAGGGAATCGGCGCCGGCAGGGGATACGTGGACATGTCGACGGTCGATGCAGCCACCGCAATCGAGATCGGCGCAGCCATCGCGGAGAACGGGGGAAGGTTCCTGGAGGCCCCGGTCTCCGGGAGCAAGAAGCCCGCGGAGGACGGCACGCTCATCATCCTGGCGGCAGGCGACCGGACCCTTTTCGACCAGACACTCCCCCTCTTCGAGAAGATGGGGAAGAAGAGCCTGTTCCTGGGCGAGTTGGGGCGCGGGGCGCGGATGAAGCTGATCGTCAACATGATGATGGGCGGCATGATGACCATCTTCTGCGAGGGGCTCGCGCTGGCGGAAAAAGCGGGGCTTGCCGGCGCCGACCTGCTGGACGTGGTGGATTCCGGCGCCATCGCCAACCCGATGTTCAAGCTGAAGGGGGGGCAGATCGCGCAGGGAGTCTACCAACCCGCCTTTCCGCTGAAGCACATGCAAAAGGACATGCGCCTCGCCGTGGCCCTGGGCGACGAGCTGGGACAGCCGCTTTTTTCCGCCGCTGCTGCCAATGAAAGCTTCAAGAGGGCGAAGGCCGAGGGTATGGCGGACCAGGATTTCTGCGCCGTATTCAAGGCCATCTCCTCGTGAAACAGCTGCTCTCCACGGCGGCCGTCTTGCTGCTCACCAGCGCGCTCCTCGACCCGATGATCAAGTGGGGGCTGGAGAGACCGATCCCCTGGGGGCGGGACCTGGGGATGGCGGCGGCGGGTATGGCCTGCATCTACCTGCGGGTCAGGTACCGCCATGAGCTGTAGAACGGGCGCTCAGTTTGGCGTTGACAAAACGAAACGGCTCCCTTATCCTTCACCGAAAATTAAATAGAAAGACCTGCTTATCTAGAGTGGTGGAGGGAAAGGCCCTGCGAAGCCACAGCAACCGGCCCTGAAAAGGGCGCCAGGTGCTAAATCCTGCCGAAAGGCGAAGATGAGAAAGGCGCTTTGGCAACGACACCACAAAAGCCCCTTCTCATATCCGAGACGGGGCTTTTTTCATGCCGGCGGGCGCCGGCGCAAAACCTTGCATGAGAGAGACATGTCCTACGGCTTAGTGACAGAACAGATCGCCACCTTCGACACCGAACTGCGCCTGGAAAGCGGGCGCATACTAGGTCCTATCGACATCGCCTACGAGACCTACGGCACACTGAACGAGTCACGCTCCAACGCCATACTGGTCACCCACGCCTGGACCGGCAGCGCGCACCTGGCCGGGCGCTACACCCTGGAGGAAAAAAGGGGGGGGTGGTGGGATGACATCGTGGGACCGGGGTGCCTGCTGGACACGGACCGTTACTTCGTGATCTGCTCCAACGTCATCGGCTCCTGCTTCGGCTCGACCGGCCCCACCTCGACCAACCCCAAGACGGGGAAGCGCTACAACCTCGCCTTCCCCGTCATCACCGTGCGCGACATGGTGAAGGCGCAGACGCTGCTCGTGGACCGGCTCGGCATCGACAAGCTGTTCTGCGTGCTGGGGGGGAGCATGGGAGGGATGCAGGCGCTCGAGTGGGCCACGCAGTACCCCGACCGGGTCGCATCTGCCGTGGTGCTCGCCACCACGCCGCGCCCCTCGGCCCAGGCCATTTCCCTGAACGCGGTGGCGCGCTGGGCCATCTTCAACGACCCCAACTGGAAAAAAGGGGAGTACCGCAAGAATCCCAAGGACGGACTGGCGCTGGCCCGCGGCATCGGGCACATCACCTTTCTCTCCGACGAATCCATGACCGCCAAGTTCGACCGCCGCTTCTCAGCACGCGACGGCCAGTTCGATTTCTTCGGCCAGTTCGAGGTGGAGCGCTACCTGACCTACAACGGCTACAATTTCGTGGACCGCTTCGACGCCAATTCGTTCCTGTACCTGGCCAAGGCGCTCGACCTCTACGACGTCGCCTCCGGCTGCGAGTCCATGGAAGAGGCGTTTGCCCCGGTAGCGGCTCCCATCCAGTTCTTCGCCTTCACCTCCGACTGGCTCTATCCGCCGGCCCAGACCGAGGAGATGGTGGACTCGCTGAAAAGGCTCGGCAAGCCGGTGGAATACCACCTGATCACATCCTCCTACGGCCACGACGCGTTCCTCCTGGAGCACCAGACCTTCGCCCCGCTGGTGGAGTCTTTCCTCGGCCGGGTCGACCTCTGACCGCATCCCCAGGGGCGCGTGAACCGTTCGCCCCTACCCCCACCCCATGATGGCGGCCACGTCCTCGTTCAGCACCATGTCCTCGCCGCTTGGGACGGCGAAGACCTTGACCGGTGAGCTGTCCGCGCTGATCAGCATCTCCGCCTCGCCCCGCAAGGCCTCCTCGTCCCTTTTCAGGTCCACCTCTATGCCGAACTGACCCATCTCCTTGAGCGCCATGCCCCGGACCGGCCAATCCTCCCACCCCTCGCTGTAGGTGAAAACGATGGCGTCGATTCTCCCTGCCACCGCAATGTAGGCGCCCAGGTACTTGCGCAGCCGGTACGCCTCCATGTCGAGGGCCAGCTGGCAGCGCGGGTCGCCGTTTACGGCCTCGTCGACCAGCACGCGCCGGCTCACCCGGCGCCCGACGATCCCGGCGAGCCCGCTCTTTTGGTTCATGAAAAGATCGAGCTCGCCCGCCGAGATCCCCGCCTCGTTGATCATGAAAGGGACGATCCCCGCGTCGATGTCGCCGCAACGGGTTCCCATCATCACACCCTCCAAAGGGGTGAGCCCCATGCTGGTGTCCACCGAGACCCCGTTTTTCAGGGCGCAGAGCGACACGCCGTTCCCCGTATGCACCGTCACCATGTTGCAGCGCTCCAGAGGCACCCCGGCCAGCGCGGCCCCCCTCCTGGCGGCATGAAGGTGGGACTGGCCGTGGAAGCCGTAGCGCCTGATGCCGTGATTTTGGTACCACTCGTACGGAAGCGGGTAGATGTACGCGGCCTCGGGCATGGTCTGGTGGAACGCGGTGTCGAATATCGCCACCTGGGGCAGCTCCGGGAGGAGTTCCTGTGCGGCACGGATCCCCGCCAGGTTGGGGGTGTTGTGCAGCGGGGCGAGCGTCGCCATTTCCCTGATGGCGGCGACCACCTCTTCGTCGACAGGCACGGACCTGGTGAACCTTTCTCCTCCGTGAACGACACGGTGCCCGATGGCGCCGATCTTCCCGAGATCCGGAATGACCCCATCCTTTGCGTCCGTCAAGGTAGCCAGTACAAGCCGCAACGCCTCCCCGTGATCGGCGCACTCGGCGTCCAGGTGCCGCGGCTCCCTCCCCGGGACCCTATGGGTGAGAAAGGAGTCCCCGATCAGGATCCTCTCCACCATGCCGCTTGCCAGGGAAACCTGACGCCCCCAATCGAAGAGTTGGTACTGCACGGAGAACCTCCGGCAGTTCAGGGTGAGAATTAGCATACTGAGAAACTCCAGTTCCGGGCGCGGAAGGTGCCTCCCTGGCCCGCTTTTTTTGATGATCCTGGGGATTTTTGTCTGGGACGCCGGATGCGATATGCGTGTGGAGAATGTCTCGACAGGGTTGCCACGGGGTCTTCACGCTTCACGCTCTTCGCTGCTCTACCGGGCCTGGCGGAAGACCATAACTAGCATGCTCTTTTAAAAAGTGCAAATGGTAAGGGGGGAGTTTGCCAGGCCATCAGGAGTTGCGGAGCAGGAAATCGGCGACCACCGGGCGGTGGTCCGAGGCCTTGCCGGTCCCGACCCAGCAGCGCCGGCCGAGGAAATCGGGACTCGTCATGATGTGGTCGATGCGCATCCAGGAAAACCGCAGCCAGGGGAGCCTGTTTTTGAGCAGGAAATGCCCGTAGGTGTAGCCATACCCCCTGCCCGACTCGGCGAAGGCGTCCCGCAGGCCGGCATCCCGCAACGCGCCGCATACCAGGGAGGCATCAGGGGCATTCAGGTCACCCGCCACGATCACAGCTCCCTTTTCTTGCGCCAGGTACCCCGCCACCGTCTGGGCCTGGACCTGACGGGTCGCCACATTGTGCTCGAGGCGATCGACCGCCCTGGGGATATACCAGGGGCCCCCCTGCGCCTTCAGGAACGCCTTGAGGCTCCTGCGCGGGGTCTTAAAGTGGACGTTGTAGAGCGCAACTTCCGCCCTGCCTATCCGCGCCTTGCAGCGCAGGAAGGATTCCTTCTGCCTGCCGGAGTAGGGAAGCTCACACACCTCGGCCGCTGACAGCGGATACCTGCTGGCGACAAGGTACTGCCCCTGGCTGCGCACCTCCCAGTTGCGGAAATAATCGCCCAAGGGGCCGGCACCCGCTTTCACCGCGTCCTGGAGCAAGACGATGTCGGGCCGGCTCCGCTCCATCTCCTCGATGAGCGGCATCAGGTCGTGCTTGCCGTACTTTATGTTCCAGGTCATGACCCGGATCCCCTTCCCGGAGGACTCCGCCTTTTCCTGCCGCGACGGCCAATTGTACCCCATGAGCGGCCCCAGCACCCACAGCACGCAGAGTAGCGGCAGCCAGATCCAGCACCTGTCCAACCTGAAGGTGAGCAACAGGAGCATCCCCCCCGGCACCCCCCACATCACCTGGGGGAGATAGAGGTTCAGGGCGCCCAGCCAGAAACGGTCGGGCCCCAGCCAATTGACCAGAGCTATGGCGGCAAGGATTGTTGCATACAGGACATTCAGGATGAGCAGCCAGCTGACCGATTTCAAACAGCCCCCCGGGAGGAAAACCTCTTCACTGCAGCCCCCTCCCTGGCGGGAGGGGGGCTACTACCAGATCACGCTTTTGCTCCAAAACGATGCCATTTCCTGGGGCAAAAGGTGCCAGTACTCCCCTTCGTACTCGGTCCTTATGTGTGTCAGCAGCTCCCGGTACAGCTCCGAAGGATACTCGTCGAACTGCTTCCGGCCATCAAAGCTCATGTAATCCGGGTGCGTTATCAACAGCGCCATCCCGCCGTGCTCGGCGATCCAGCTGAGCTTCTCCTTCCAGATGCCGATATCCTTCTCCCTGAACAGGATGAACATGGTGAAATCCTGCGGCAGGGTGTACGGCAGCACTACATACTCCCTCCCGGGGACCTTGGTCTGGTGCACCGGAAAGATGGTCTTCAATCCGTCGGACTGCGGCTCGAACGGGTCGGTGTCGAAAGCCGACGCCTCATAGCTGATGTCCAAGCCATGCAGCCATTCGAAGTTGTGATAGACGCAGGGAGAACGGAAACCCACCGCACCCCACTCCTTAAGGTAGCCGTTGATCTTCTCGGCATGTTCGGCGAAGGTGGCAGGCGATTCGTACAGCTTCCTGTTGTGTTCCAGGCCGTGCACCCCCACCTCGAACCCCTGCTCCACCAGCTTCCGCCGCAGCTCGGGGGGAACGGCGTAGTCATGGGCCACGAAGTTGAAAGAGGAGCGGAAGCCCAGCTCCTGCTCCAGCGCCATGAGCTGCTCGCACCTCTCGACACCGCGCGCCGTATCGACGTCGTGGGTCAGCACAACGGAGAACCTTCTGCCGTCGGGCCAGCCGGGAAAGCCCGGAGGCGTCCCGCCCGCTTCCGGATCTATGGGCCAGACCGCATGGTACAGGCTCCTTTTACGCCTGGCCACCATGCTGCGCAGCATGATCTGCATCCTGCGCGACATCAGAGGCTTCACCTGGTAATAGGCACGGGCTAGTATCTCTTCGCTGATCAGCTTCATACAGGTCTCCTTTGTGCGCCGCGCGAACTCGGAAAGCCATTTCATCGAGCCAGCCACCATGTCACAGCTAAAGTGCCGACAGTACGGATCATGGCGCCCACCGATTCAGCAACGTTTAATTAGCAAAAACAAAGTCAAAATATAGCCAAACATGTACACAATGCAAGCAGCTCCCTGTTCCGCCCCCCCGTCGACATTTCGCTCCGCTCCCTTTTTGCCCAAGACAGCCACCGGCCGATGTGATATCTTTCCGTTTTCCGCCGACCCGCAAGGAGCGTTTGCGACCGCCCGGCCTGCGCCGCAAAAGGGGCGCGGCAGGCGGGGAACCTTGCGGCAGGGAGGCGTTCAATCGACGCCGATCGGCTGAAGATCGTGACGCCAGAAGCAGAGGGAGTGGGAGATGCCCCTGAAGATACATACCAGCAACCGGATGGAGCGGCTGGTGGACGAGCTGGAGAAGGTCGTCCGTGCGCCCCGCCCCGCACCCTGCACCCCTTTCGACAAGGAAACGATCGTGGTGTACCGGGAGGGGATGAAGCGCTGGCTCTCGATGGAACTCGCCTCCCGTATCGGGGTGTGGGCCAACGGCGAGTTCCTGTTCCCCAACGACCTGGTGGGAAAGCTCTTTACCGAGGTGCTGCCGGACTCCCCCGCCGAGGCCCCCCTGTTCCGCCCCGAGATAATGGCCTGGCGGCTGATGGGGCTTTTGCCGCAGGTGTCGCTCCGCCCCGGGTTCGAGGAGATCGCCACCTACCTGCAGGACGACCCGGACGGCTTGAAACGGATGCAGCTCGCGCAGCGGATCGCGGAGACCTTCGACCGCTACACCGTCTACCGCCCGGAACTGCTGCTGCAGTGGGAGAAGGGTGCGGAGCAGCACTGGCAGGCCCAGCTTTGGCGCACCCTGAACGACGGGGCGCAGCAAAAACACCGCGCCAGGTTGCTGGAGGAGTTCCGCTCGGCGGTTTGCAGCGCCCCCCCGAAACATCTCTCCCGCATCTCGGTGATCGGCATCCCGTCGCTCCCCCCCTTCCACCTCGAGGTGCTGGCGCGCATCGCCCGGCATACCGAGGTGAACCTGTTCCTATTGAACCCCTGCCGCCAATACTGGGGGGAGATCGTCTCGGAGCGCGACCTGGCGCGGCTTGAGAAACTGGGGCATGGGGAGGAGCAGTGGTACGAGACCGGGAACCCGCTCCTCGCCTCGTGGGGAAAGCTCGGCAGGGATTTCTTCGACGCCATCATCGACGACTGCGGGGAGCACGAGAGAACGGACAGCTTCGTGGAAATCCCGCAGGGATCGCTGCTGCACGAGGTCCAGGGCGACATCGTCGAGTTGAGGGAAGCCGACTCGGGCCTGCGCGAGTTCCCTGACGGCGACGCCTCCATCCTGGTCCACTCCTGCCACTCCCCGATGAGGGAGGTGGAACTTTTGTACGACACCCTGCTCTCCGTCTTCGATAAGGACCCGACCCTGTCGCCCCGCGACGTGCTGGTGATGACGCCGGAAATCGAGACCTACGCCCCCTACATCTCCGCCGTCTTCGACACGCCGGAGGAGGGCGCGGAGCGGATCCCGTACTCCATCGCCGACCGCAGCCTCAAGAGCGAGGGGGAGTCCGCCCAGGCGCTGCTGGCCATCCTGAGGCTCTGCGGCAGCAGGTTCGGGGTGACGGGCGTCCTCGACATCCTGGCTTCCCCCCCCGTCGCCCGGCGCTTCGCCATGAGCGGCGAGGACCTGGAGACGGTGCGCGACTGGCTCCGTGCCGCCAACGTCAGGTGGGGGATCGATGCCGCGCAGCGCGGCGAGCACGGGCTGCCGGCGTTCAAGGAGAATTCCTGGGAGGCAGGACTGGACCGGCTGCTGCTGGGGTATGCCATGAACGGCGGGGAGCGCGCCTTCTTCAACGGGATACTCCCCTTCGACGACATGGAGGGAGGATCGGCGCTGGTGCTTGGGCGCCTCCTCGATTTCCTGGAACGGCTTTTCACCTGCAGCCGCTCGCTCGCTCGCCCGCGCGGCACGGCGGAGTGGGTAGAGGCGCTGCGGCAGATCCTGGACGACTTCCTCCTCCCCGACCAGGATGGGGAGCGCGAACTCCTCTCCCTGATCGACCTGGCGACCAAGTTCGGCGCATTCGGCGTGGCGGGGGGCTTCGAGGGGGAGGTCGGCATCGAGGTGGTGCGCTACTGGATCGAGGAGCGGCTGGGGAGTTCGGAGCGTGGCTTCGGGTTCCTGACCGGCGGCGTCACCTTCTGCGCCATGCTCCCGATGAGGAGCATCCCGTTCCCGGTCGTTGCCCTGGTCGGGATGGATGACGGCACCTTCCCGCGCAGAAACCCTCCGCAGGGGTTCGACCTGATGGCGAAATCGCCGCGCGCCGGCGACCGCTCCCCCCGGGACGAGGACCGCTACCTGTTCCTGGAAGCGCTCCTTTCCGCGCGCAAGCGGCTGCACATAAGCTACGTGGGGCAGAGCATCAAGGACGGCAGCGAGCTCCCCCCGAGCGTCCTGGTGAGCGAGCTGCTCGACTACCTCGCCAAGGGGTTCCTGGTGGGGGGCAAACCCGCAGGCGCGGTGCTGCACCACCCGCTGCAGCCCTTCAGCCCCGGGTATTTCCGCAAAGGCCGGCGCCTGTTCAGTTACTCCCGGCAAAACTATCTGGGCGCGCTCGCCAAGCTCTCGCCGCGACAGGCCCCGTCCCCCTTCATCGGCGCGCCGCTCGGGGCGTGGCAGGAAGAGGAGACCGTCACGCTGAAGGCGCTCACCGACTTCTTGTGCCACCCGGCCAAGGAGCTTTTGAGGCGCCGGCTCGGCATCAGGGTGGAGCAGGGGGTGGAGCCGCTCGAGGAGGTCGAACCGTTCGCCCTGCCGACCCTGGTCAAATACCAGCTGGAGCAGGAGATCGTTGCCGCCGTCTTGCGCGGCGAGGAAACCGCCCTTCCCTACGCCGTCGCCTGCGCCCGGGGCGAGCTCCCCCCGGGCGAGAGCGGTGCGGCGGTTTTCGACAAGCTGAGCGGGCCGGCAGCGGAATTCGCAGAAAAGGTCGCGCAGACTCAGGTCGGAGCCCCCCTGCCGCCGCTCGATGTCGACATCACGCTTCCCTCCGGCAGGATCGTCGGGCGGATCGACGGCCTGACGTCCAAGCGGATGGTGCGTTACCGGTACGCGAAACTGAAAGCGAAGGACCAGTTGCGGCTCTGGGTCGAGCACCTGGCGCTCAACTGCAGCCAGGCCGAGGGGTATCCCCTGCAGAGCGCCTTCATCGCGTCGGAGAGCACCATGAGCCTTCCCCCCGTCGAGGGGTGCGAGGAGCACCTGAACCACCTCCTGGAGCTGTATCGCCAGGGGATGAATTACCCGTTGAAGTTCTTCCCGGAGACCTCGCTTGAGTACGCCAAGAAGGCGAGGGACCCGAAGAAGGCGGGGAAGGCGATGAGCGACGCGCGCGGCAAGTGGCGCGGCAGCGAGTTCTTTCCCGGAGAGGGAAAGGACCAGCACTGCCGGCTCTTTTTCGGAGAGGACGCGCCCCTGGACGAGGAATTCATCGCCACCGCCGTGAACGTCTGGGAGCCGCTTCTGGGTAACCAGACCGGGTCAGGAAAGGGGGCGAAGTAAGGACATGAACCGGTTCGACCTGCTGCATACCCCGCTTTCCGGCCGCAACCTCATCGAGGCCAGCGCCGGCACCGGCAAGACCTTCACCATCGCCGGCGTCTACCTGCGCCTGGTGCTGGAGCTGAAGCTGGAGGTCTCCGCGATCCTGGTGGTGACCTTCACCGAGGCGGCCACCAAGGAGCTGAAAGAGCGGATCAGAAAAAGGCTCAAGGAGGCGGAGGGGGCCTTCGAGCGCGGGGAGAGCGACGATCCCCTGCTGCGGGGCCTTCTCGCCGCCAGCGCGGACCACGCCGAGGCGAGGCGCCTGCTCTGCAGTGCGGTGAGGAGCTTCGACGAGGCGGCCATCTTCACCATCCACGGCTTCTGCCAGCGGACCCTCCAGGAAAATCCCTTCGAAAGCGGCTCGCTTTGCGACACGGAGCTCCTCACCGACCAGGGAACCATCCTCAGGGAAATCGCGCACGATTACTGGCGCATCAACTGCTACAGCGCCACGCGCGAGCGGATCAACGCGGCTACCGCAGCCGGCATCTCCCCGGGCTCCCTGCTCGCCATGGCCAGGAGGGTCTGCAGCGATCCGTTCGCCGGCATCGTCCCCGACGCTCCGCACATGGCGGAGGAGATCGACGACTGGCTCCTCTCCCTCAGGCGGCGTTTTTTCGACTACCTCGCCGAGGAGCTTCCCAAGCGCAAACGTGTCAGAAACGTCCGGTCCTTCGACGACCTGCTGCTCGACCTTTACGCGGCCCTGCACCGCCCGGGCTCCGCACTGCCGCGACTGGTCCGGGAACGCTACCTGGCGGGACTGATAGACGAGTTCCAGGATACGGACCCGACCCAGTTCGCCATCTTCGACGCCATCTACCCCGTCGGCCATCCCGCACCGTTTTTCCTGATCGGCGACCCGAAGCAGGCCATCTACAGCTTCCGCGGAGCCGACATCTTCGCCTACATGGGCGCGGCCAGGGCCACCGACAAGCGCCACACCCTGCTGCAGAACTTCCGCTCCGAGCCGGGGCTGATCGGCGCCGTCAACGCCGTCTTCTCCAACCGGAAGCTCCCGTTCCTGTTCGAGGAGATCGCCTTCAGCCCGGTAGAGGCGGCTACAGTCGAGAGGAAACTCCTTCTGGAAGGGGGCGAGAGCAAGCCCTCGCTCAAGATGTGGTTCGCCCCGCGCCGCGATCCCGGCAAGCCGATCAACAAGACGGAGGCCTGGGAGATGCTGCCGGAGACGGTAGCGGCGGAGATATCCCGGCTGCTGCGTGACGGGCAGGCTGGAGCGTTGACCATCGTGGACAACAGCGTCGATCCCCCTGCCGTGCGGGGTGTCGAGCCGCGCGACATCGCCGTGCTGGTCCGCGCCAACCGCCAGGCGAAGCTCATGCAGAGCGCGCTGACCCGCAGGGGGATTCCGAGCGTGCTTTGCAGCGCGGGGAACCTGTTCGAGTCGGACGAGGCGGCGGAACTGCTCCGCATCCTCTCGGCCGTGGCGGAGCCGGGGCACGAGTCGCTTTTGCGCGGCGCGCTCGCCACCGGGCTCGCCGGGGTCTGCGGCGACGAACTGGCCAGGCTCATGGAAGACGAGCAGGGGTGGGAACAGGTACTGGAAGAGTTCCGCAGCTACCACGAGACCTGGCATGCCGGCGGATGCATGTCGATGGCGCTCCGGTTCATGGAAAGGCGCCGGGTGCGGGAGCGGCTTTTGTCCGGCCCGATGGGGGAGCGGCGGCTCACCAACCTGCTTCACGCGGTGGAAACGATCCACCAGGCGCAGGTCAAGGAGCGGCTCGGGCTGGAAGGGGTCATCGCCTGGCTCGCCTGCCGAATCACGGAGGAGCCGAAAAAAGAGGAGCACGAGATCCGGCTGGAAACGGACGAGGCCGCCGTGCAGCTGGTGACCATCCACAAGAGCAAGGGGCTGGAATACCCCATCGTGTTCCTCCCGTTTTGCTGGTCCGAGTACGGCGGCAAGGAGCAGACGGCCCTCTTCCACAAGGAGGGACGGGTCGTGCTGGACATCGGCTCCGCCGAGTTCCCCGAAAACACCGCTCTTGCCGAGCAGGAATCGCTGGCCGAGAGCCTGAGGCTTCTCTACGTGGCGCTCACCCGGGGCAAGCACCGCACCTATCTGGTCTGGGGCGCCTTCAAGGACGCCGGCGAGAGTTCCCTGCACTACCTGCTGCATCCGGAGGCCAAGCCGGCCAAGGGACAGGTGGCCCTGAGCGACAGCGAAATGCTTTCCGAGCTCTCGGCGCTGGCGGGCTCATCCTCCGGCGGCATCGAACTGCTGGAGATGCCGGAAGCGGACAGGGTTCCCTACCTGGCGCAGCAGGCGGATCTCTCACAGCTGGAGGCGCGCAGCTTCAAGGGGACCATAGCCAGGGACTGGCGCGTGGCGAGCTTCACCTCGCTCGCCTCAAGACACCATCAGGCAGCCGAGCTGCCGAACCGGGACGAGGAGAGCAGCGTCGAGGCGCAAGCCGCGGGGGGGAGCGAGCCCACGGGGATCTTCGCCTTCCCGAAAGGGGCGAAGGCCGGCATATTCCTGCACGAGATCTTCGAGAAGCTCGACTTCACCAACGCCGGCGATGCGCTGCCTCCCTTGGTGGAGGATCTGCTGAAGAGGCACGGCTTCGCCGCCGAATGGAAAGGGGCGGTCTGCTCCATGGTGCAAAACGTGCTGCAGGCCCCCCTGGGGGAGGAGCGTTTCGCCCTGGCTCAGATCGGGCTGGAGCAGCGCTGCACCGAGATGGAGTTCTTCTTCCCCCTCGCCTCCGTCACTTGCGAACGGCTGAGGGAAAAGGTCGCCCGCTTCCGCCCGGCCGGGGCCCGGGACCTCCCGGTAGACATGGCGCGGCTCTTCGCGGACCTCTCTTTCGCGCCGGTGCGGGGTATGCTGCGCGGGTTCATCGACCTCGTCTTCGAGCAGGGGGGGCGCTATTACATCCTCGACTGGAAGTCGAACCACCTGGGGAACGCCGTGGCCGATTACGGAGCGGCGGCGCTGCGGCGCGAGATGGAGCAGAACCTCTATCCGCTGCAGTACCTCCTCTACACGGTGGCACTCGACAACTACCTGAGGCTGCGCATAGCGGATTACGACTACGACCGGCATTTCGGCGGCATTTACTACTTGTTCCTGCGGGGGGTGGACGGCCGGGGGAACGGGGTGTTTGCAGACCGGCCGGACAGGGAGTTCATTGCCGGGCTGGCCGGGGTCCTGCTCCCTGAGCCGGCACGCGCTCGGCCGACACCCCCTCCCCCACCCCGAACCTCTCACGGAGGGGGGGAGGGAGCCGGGAAAAGGCATAAAAACGTGGTGGAAGAGGCCCAGATGAGCCTGGAGCTGTTTTGATACCCGCCCCTTCTCGCTGGCCGTACCCCGCCCCCGGGGTGAGGGCGCTGCCAACCGCAGGGCCCGACTCGCGGCAGACAACATAGGAAAAAGGTGAAAAGCCTATGACTCCCGAAGGAGTTCAGCTAAACGACATAGACAGGCAGTTCGCCGCCTTCATCTGCCGGCAGGAAGGGAGCAACGACCCGCGCCTGGAGCTGGCCGCGGCCCTCCTGAGCCGCGGCGTGGTGTCGGGCGACGTCTGCCTCGACCTCGCCTGCGCGCTGGAGGGGGGCCTCGCCGCCGGCTGCGGCATAGAAAGCCTCGACTCCTGGCGCCAAAGCCTGGCCGGATTCTCCGTCGTCGGCGCGCCCGGCGAGTTCAAGCCGCTCATCCTGGATCACACCGACAGGCTCTACCTGCACCGCTACTGGCGCTACGAGCACGAACTGGCCGAGGCGATCGTGAGGCGGGGGAGCTCGGCCCCGTTCGACAAGAGCAGGCTAAAGGAAGCAGTTGCGCGTCTTTTCCCTGGGAGCCCGGAAGGAGAGACCGACTGGCAGCGGGTCGCGGCGCTCGCCGCTGTGACCAGGCGCTTTTGCGTCATCTCCGGCGGCCCCGGTACCGGCAAGACATCCACGGTGGTAAAGGTGCTCGCCCTGCTTCTGGAACAGGCCGAGGTCGAGGGAAAGGGGAGCTCTCTGCGCATAGCGCTGGCGGCCCCCACAGGCAAGGCCGCGGCAAGACTCAAGGAATCGATCGCCGGGGGTATGCAGTGGGCGTCCGGGATGAGCGAGCTCATCCCCGAGGACGTCTTCACCCTGCACCGTCTGCTGGGCTACCTGAAGGGTTCCAGCAGCTTCCGCCACAACAGCGAAAACCCCCTCCCCTATGACATCGTCATCGTCGACGAGGCCTCCATGGTATCCCTGCCGCTCATGGCGAAGCTGGTCGACGCCCTGCGGCACGACACCCGCCTGATCCTGCTGGGGGACCGCGACCAGTTAGCCTCGGTGGAAGCCGGAGCAGTACTGGGGGACATCTGCGACACCGGCGGCAGCCACGGGTTTTCTCCCGCGTTCGCCGCGCTCGCGGCCGAGCTTTCCGGCGATGCCCTGCCGGTGCAGGACTCGGCCCCCCCCCTGGGGGACGCCGTGGTGTTGCTGAAGAAGAGCTACCGTTTCTCCGCTGCCGGCGGTATCGGAAGGGTCGGCGCCCTGGTGAACGCCGGTGACGGTCCCGCGGCTCTGGCAGCCTGCCTGGATGAGGCATGCGCAGACGTCACCCTGGCGCCCCCGCCGCAGTCGGCCACTCTCGGGGAGGCGCTGTCAGGCAGGATCGCGGCGGGGTTTGCCGCCTATCTCAAGGAGAAGGCGCCTGAGCAGGCGTTCGCGGCATTCAGCCGCTTCCGGATACTCTGCGCCATGCGCAGCGGCCCCTACGGCGTTGAAGCCGTGAACCAGCTGGTTCAGCAGCGCCTGGCGCATGCCGGCCTGATTCACCCGCAGGGGCGCTGGTACGCCGGCGAGCCGGTGATGATCACCAGGAACGACTACAACCTCGGCCTCTTCAACGGCGACGTGGGGCTCATCCTCCCCGATGAGGAATCCCAGGGAGAGCTGCGCGCCTTCTTCCCCTCCGGCGCAGGGGGCATGCGCAAAGTGCTGCCGCTCAGGCTTCCGGATTACGAGGCCGCGTTCGCCATGACCGTGCACAAGAGCCAGGGTTCCGAATTCGACCGGGTGCTCCTGATCCTGCCCGACCGCGACGCGCCGATATTGACGCGCGAACTGCTTTACACGGGGATAACGCGAGCGAAGCGGTCCGTGGAACTGCTGGCAGCAGAAGCGTTGTTCCTGACCGCAGTGCAGCGGAGGATCGCGAGAAAGTCAGGGTTGCGCGAGCGGTTGTGGAAGACCCCGTCAGAGAGGTCCGATTACAAGGAGCAAGAACATGAACATACCGGCTAACGACATAGCAATGGCCTGCGACGACCTCGGCAAGGGTCCCGCCGTGCTGCTGATCCACGGATTCCCCCTCAACCGCCAGATGTGGCAGCCGCAGTTGCTGCCGGTTGCCGAGGCTGGTTACCGCGTGATCGCGCCTGACCTGCGCGGCTTCGGCGAGAGCGACGCGCCTGCCGACGGCTACAGCATGGACGTCTTCGCCGACGACATGGTGGCGCTTCTCGACTACCTGGGGATCGAGCGGGCCGTGATCGGCGGGATGTCCATGGGGGGCTATATCCTGATGAACCTGCTGGAGCGCTACCCGCACCGGGTCCGTGCCGCCTGCTTTGTCGCCACCAAGAGCTCGGCCGACGACGAGGTGGGACGCGAACGCAGGAGCGCCATGGCGGCGCAGGCTGAAAGACTGGGCGCGAACCCCATCATAAAGATCTTCGCGGAGCTCCTGTTCGCCACCGAGACGATGCACTCCAGGCCTGAGCTGATCGCCATGGTCACCTCCTGGATGCGCGGCACGAGCCCCAAGGGACTGGCCGGGGGACTGCTGGCGATGAGGGACAGAAGGGATTACACCCCGCTCCTCGGTTCGTTCAGGCAGCCCTCCCTGGTGATCGCCGGTGCCGAGGACCGCGCCGCCTCACCCGATGCCGCCCGACTGCTCGTCGAGGGGCTTGCCGGCTGCCAAAGCAGGGTCATCGAAAAGGCCGGTCACATGGTCAACATGGAGCAGCCGGAGATCTTCAACGAGACGCTGATCGGCTTTCTCAAGGGGGTGTAACGCGTCTTCGACGTTGCCTCCAGTGACCTCTCCCACCCCTTGCCCGCCGCAGGGGCCAGGGAGTGGACAGCCGCCACATCCGACATAGGAAAATTCCCCATGATTCCCGACCTCTTCCAGTTGATCACCCTGCTGTTTTCCGCCGCCGCGCTGGTGGCAGCTCTCATGTGCTACCTGCACCTGAAGCGCCTCTCCTCGTCCCAGGCGCGTTTCGACCAGCTGGAGAAGGGGTTGGAGCGGTTGGAGCGGACGCTCCAGGCAGAACTGGGTCGGAACCGGGAGGAGCTGGGAGGAAACCTGAGGCAGTTCGGTGAGGCGGTGCAGAAGCGGATGGTGGACATCGCATCGCTGCAAAAGGGTCAGCTGGAAGGTTTCACCCAGCAACTGGGGAACCTGACCTCAAGCAACGAGCAGCGGATGGACAAGCTGCGCGAGACCGTTGAACTCAGGCTGAAGTGGCTCCAGGAGGACAACTCCAAGAAGCTGGAGCAGATGCGCGCCACGGTGGACGAGAAGCTGCACGAGACCCTGGAGAAGCGGCTGGGGGAGTCCTTCAAGCAGGTAAGCGGGCAACTGGAACAGGTCCACAAGGGGCTGGGCGAGATGCAGTCGCTGGCGTCGGGGGTGGGCGATCTGAAAAAGGTCCTTTCCAACATAAAGACCCGCGGCACCCTGGGCGAGGTGCAGTTGCACAACCTGCTGGAGCAGATCCTGACGCCGGACCAGTACGGCGCCAACGTGGCCACCAAGCCGGGAAGCGACGCGCGGGTCGAGTTCGCCATACGGCTTCCGGGCAAGGACGACAAGCCGCTATGGCTTCCCGTCGATGCCAAGTTCCCGCAGGAAGACTACCTGCGCCTGGTCGAGGCCCAGGAGCAGGGGAATCAGGCGGCGGTCCTGGAGGCGACCAAGCTGTTCGACAAGACCGTGCAGGGGATGGCGAAGCTCATCTGTGAAAAGTACCTCGCGCCTCCCGAGACCACCGATTTCGCCGTGATGTTCCTCGCCAACGAGGCGAGCTACGCCCAGGTCCTGAGCCGCCCGGGGCTCTTCGACGCCATGCTGCGGGATTACAAGGTGATCGTCGCCGGCCCCACCACCATCGCCGCCCTGCTCTCCTCGCTGAGCCTAGGCTTCAAGACGCTGACCATCGAGAAGCGGAGCAGCGACGTCTGGCGGCTTCTGGGCGCGATCAAGACCGAGTTCATGACCTTCGGGGCGCTGCTGGAGAAAACCAGGAAGAAGCTGGACGAGGCGTCGTCCAGCATAGACACGGCCGCCACCCGCACCCGCCGCATCCAGAGAAAGATGCAGGGGATCGAGCAACTGCCGGAGCGGGAGGCGGGGGATCTGCTCGGACTCGGACCGGAAAAGTTGCCGGAATGCGGAGCGGCGGAACTGCTGCTCATCGATGAAGCAAACCCGTAGCTGCGAAACCTTTACCCCGGGTCAGGCGAACTCCGCTATCGCCTGCCCCGGCTGGACCGCTTCCCCCACCGACACAAGGATCTTTTCCACCTTCCCCGACATGTGGGCGGTGATGTTGGTCTCCATCTTCATCGCCTCCAGGACCACCAACAGGTCGTTTACCTCCAGGTGCTGCCCGACCTGCGCCACTATCTTGAAGACCACACCGGCAATCGGGCTGCGGCACACCTTTTCCGATGAAACGGCGGGGCCGGCACCCGTCACCGGCGGGGGGATGATCGGGTGCACGGGGTGCGCCTGCATGGTGGCGGTCGGTTCGGGGAACATACCCGCCATCCGCACCTCTTCGCCCTCTTCAACTTCCACGTCCACACGGTATTTTTTCCCTTCTATGGTCATTATCAGCTGCACGGTTGTCTCCTTTCTATCGTGGGTCCCGCCCTAGGGTCCCCGCGAGGGAACCGCTCAAATTCCTGCCGCTCCCACCCTCCGGCTGGTCCGCTCTCCCTCCGGCGGCCTCCCTTTACTGCCGCCCTCTCAGGTTGTGGGAAGCCTGCAGCACCACCCGGCTCGACTGCCCCCAGGCGTTGATCAAGCCGGGATCGACGAACCTGGCCCGCCGGATCCGGATGTTCTTCCCCAGGTAGGCGGCAATGGAGGCGGCCATCACCATCAGGATTTCGGGGGTGATCTCTGGTTCGATGTCAGGACGGTCGTCCACGTCTCCTCCTAAAGCGGGATCAACCCGTGCTTCTTCATGGGGCGGAACTCGCGCTTGGTGTGCAGGATGTCGAGGGTCATGGCAAGATGGCGCCGGGTGTCGGCCGGTTCGATGATGTCGTCCACATCGCGGCGCGCGGCAGCCGCATAGGGGGTGGCAAAGGTGTTCTGGTAGGAGGCGATGAGCTCTGCGCGCTTTTGCTTTGGTTCCGCCGCCTGGGCGATCTCGTTGCGGAATATGACATTCACCGCCCCCTGCGGCCCCATCACCGCGATCTCCGCCGTCGGCCACGCGAAGACCCGGTCCGTCTCGAGTTCCTTGCCGCACATGGCGAGGAACGCCCCCCCGTACGCCTTCCTGAGGATCACGGTGATCTTCGGCACCGTGGCCGCCGAATAGGCGAAGAGCATCTTCGCGCCATGCCGGATGATCCCCCCTTGCTCCTGCTGCACACCCGGGAGGAATCCCGGCACGTCGACCAGTGTGACCAGCGGGATGTTGAAGGCGTTGCAGAAACGTACGAACCTGGCCCCCTTGTCCGAGGCGTTGATGTCGAGGGCTCCGGCCAAAACGCTCGGCTGGTTCGCGACGATGCCGACGCTCCGCCCAAGGATCCTGCCAAACCCGACCACGATGTTGGCGGCGAAAAGCGGCTGCACCTCCAGGAAGTCCCCCGCGTCCACCAGGCGGCTGATAACGTTCCTGACGTCGTAGCTTTTCTTTGCCTCGACGGGGACGATGGAGTTGAGCGTCTTGTCCGGAACGACGATGTCGTCCGACTCCAGTTGCGGCGGGTCCTCCAGGTTGTTGGACGGCAGGAAGGAGAGGAGCCTCTTGCAGATGCGCAGCGCGACCAGGTCGTTCTCCGCGACGAAGTGCGACACCCCTGAGTAATTCATCTGCGACAGCGGCCCACCCAGCGCCTCGGCGCTGATCTCCTCACCGGTCGCTTCCTTGATCACGGAGGGGCCGGTGATGAACATGCGGGCGTTGGCGGTTTGGATGATGAAGTCGGTGAGCGCGGGACTGTAGGCGGCGCCTCCCGCGCACGGCCCGCATATGAGCGAGATCTGCGGCACCACCCCGGAGAGCATCACGTTGTGGTAGAAGATCTTGCCGTACCCCGCCAGGGAGTCGATCCCTTCCTGGATCCTCGCCCCGCCGGAATCGTTCATGAAAATGAAGGGGGTCCCGGTCTTTAGCGAGGCCTGCATCGATTGCACGATCTTGTCGCTGTGCACCTCCCCCGCGGAACCGCCCGAGACGGTGAAGTCCTGGCTGGCCAGGTGGACCAGCCTCCCGGCGACGCTCCCGGCCCCGGTCACCACCCCCTCTGCCGGCAGTTCCTTCCCGGCCATCCCGAAGTTGGTGCAGCGGTGCTTGGCGAAGATGCCGACTTCCTGGAAGCTGTCCTTGTCGAGCAGCGTATCGATCCGCTCCCTGGCCGTCATGCTCCCCTGGGCATGCTGCTGGTCGATCTTCGCCCGCCCCCCCCCAAGTTTCAGCCTGTTTTTCCTGTCGCTCAGCTCCTTCACCTTTTCGTCTATCGACATGAGCACGCTCCTTTTGCGGTGCGGCGTCTATTCCTGGCCGTATGGCGCGACCGTTACCTTGTGCTGCTGACCGCTCAGGGTGACCGTGTAGGTCACCGGTCCGGTGATCCTGCCCGGGTGCCCTTCCGGGACCACTGTCTCCGAGGCTCCGGTTACCGGGTCGCGTCCGAGGTTGCGGGGCCCTTCGTGCCTGGCGGCGAAAAACTTCGGGGCCACCTGCGGGAAGAGCGCGTAGGTGAGGACATCCTCGTCGCTGCCGTCGCAACCCTCCAGCGGCAGCGCCTCGGCGCGCAATTTCCCCCATTCCGGCTCCAGCAGGTCGGCCGGTCGGCAGTCGATGGGATCCTTCTTCGCGTGCTGGCGCGCCCGCTCCACCACCTCCGGGTTCCGCTCGCCGGGCGCCGCGCCGTAATAGCCCAGCATCAGGTCAGCGAACTCGCCGGTCACCACCTTGTAACGCCCCATGAGGATGTTCAGCACCGCCTGGGTCCCCACGATCTGGCTGGTCGGTGTCACCAGGGGAACGTAGCCGGTGTCCTTCTTGACGAGGGGGATCTCCTCCATCACCTCGTGGATGCGGTCTGCCGCCCCCTGCTGTTTCAACTGGCTCTCCATGTTGGAGAGCATCCCCCCCGGGATCTGGCTCATGAAGATGTCGGTGTCAACCCCGGTGAAGGTCGACAGAAACTCGCTGTAACGCGGCAGCACCTTGGCGAAATGGTCCCTGACCCGCAGCACGCGCGGGAGTTCGATCCTGGTGGTAAAGCCGGTATTGGCAAGCATCTCGGAAAAGCTCTCGGTCGGGTTGTGCCCAGGCCCCAGGCTCATGGAGCTCACCGCAGTATCGACGCCGTCCACACCCGCCTCGCAGGCCTTCATCAGGCTCACCATGGTCACGCCGCTGGTGGCATGCACATGCAGGTGCACCCGCAGCTGATTCCCGCAGCTCTCCTTGATCCCCTTGACGAGGTCGTAGGCGTCCTGCGGCTTGATCAGGGCCGCCATGTCCTTGATGCAGACGGAGTCGCACCCCATGTCCATGAGCCGCCTGGCCTGGTCGATGAAATTCTGGGTGGTGTGTATGGGGCTTATGGTGTAGGAGATGGCCACCTGGGCGTGCTTGCCGCAGCGCTTCACCGCCTGCACCGACCGCTCCAGGTTGCGCAGATCGTTCAGCGCGTCGAAGACCCGGAACACGTCGATGCCATTTTCGGCACTTTTCTGGACGAAGCGCTCCACCACCTCGTCCTGGTAGTGCCGGTAACCCAGGAGGTTCTGTCCGCGCAAAAGCATCTGCAGCGGCGTGTTCGGCATCAGTTCCTTGAAGGTCCTGAGTCTCACCCAGGGGTCTTCATTGAGAAACCTGATGCAGGCGTCGTAGGTGGCCCCCCCCCAGCATTCAATGGACCAGTAGCCGGCCTTGTCCAGGTCCTCGCAGGCGCCGATCATGTCCTCTATCCCCAGGCGGGTCGCTATCAGGCTCTGGTGGGCGTCTCGCAGAGCCAGTTCGGTGATTTCTATAACGCGGTCCATGTCTCCCCCTTGCTCACGAAGGGAAAGTCTACAAACCGAAGGTTCATTGGCAAGGGTTAATTTGATTTCAAGGAGGGGTTAAAGCAGCGGGTTTGGCCGACGAGAGGGGGATGGGCGGACCTTGCGGAGCCGGTGGACCTTCTCCCCCCTCCTAGCAGCCAGAGGGGGACGGGGTTGTTTGCAGAATCTCCTGGTAAAGGCCCAGGTAGGCCTTCGCTTCCCTCTCGGGTGGGTAGTTGTCCCGCACCAGCGCCCTCCCCTGCCTGCCCAGCTTCTCGCGCAGGTGGGGATCAGTCAGCAGCTGCTCGCCTTTGGCGCGGAGATCTTCAGCGTCGCGGTACAAAAGGCCGGTCACGTGCTCCTTCACAATGCTGCGGTTGCCTTCTATGTCGGCTACCAGCAACGGCCTTGCATAGGCCATGGCTTCCAGCACGGTGTTGGCCATCCCGCCTTCGCTGAGGGAGCTGTTCAGCACCACATCGACCCGACGATACAACTCACCCATCGACTCATGCCCGACAACTCCCAGGTACCTGGCGAAGGGATACCGTTCGAGGGCATCCATCACCTGCGCGGCATAATCGGCGTCGAGCACGGGACCAGCCAGCAACAGGCGCACTTGGGGGTAAAGCTCATGAAGTGCGGCAAGAGGCTCGAGCGGGAACAGCACGTTTTTCACAGGACGCAGGCCGGCGGGAAGCAGGAAGGTGAAGTGCTCCTGCCCTCCCTGCGCAGGAAGTTGGCCGTACTCGGCCGGGAGCTCGACTCCCTGTGGGATGACCGCGGTCCGTTCTTCCAGCATAGGCATGTGCTCGGCCAGGCGCCGCTTGATGCAGCCATGGAAGGCGACCAGCCGTGACGCCCCCCTGAGAGCCCCATGCAGATCCAGGTTGCGCTGGTCGCAAAACGCCTTGTAGATATCGGTGCCGGTAAAGGTAACCAGGTATGGCAGCCCGAGCACCTCGGAGAGCGCATGCGCCATCCTCCCACCCTGGTAGGCATGGAAGGCATGCAGGATCTGGGGTGCGAACTCCTTGACCGCGCCCTGCAGCGTCTCGCCCGCCAGCCGATCTACCGGAAAAACCATTACTTCGCATCCGAGCAGCCTCATTTGCCGCTCGATCCGCCTCACCGTCACGGCATTTCCGGTTTCCTCGGCGTAGTAGTTGGGGGCGATGATGCCGACACGCATGTAAAACCTCTGCTATATTTTGGTCTTGTCTTTTCCGCTCGGCTTACCGCGCTTTCGCCCGCGGCTTTCCATTAGAAAAAGGGCATGCCTTCATGGGGCAGATGCAGATAATAGCCGTAAAACCCGCACGAGGCAAGGGATAAAGCCCTTGCCTCGCTGGCTCGATCCATGCTAATTTACCGCATTCCGAGGTGCGACACATGAAAATTACCATCCTCGGCTCTGGCACCTCGACTGGCGTTCCCATGGTAGGCTGCCACTGCCAGGTCTGCGGATCCACCGATCCTCGCGACAAGAGAACGCGCGCCTCCATCCTTGTTGAGTCAGGCACAAAGCGCATCCTGGTCGACACCTCGACCGACCTCAGGGCACAGGCACTGCGTGAGGGGATCCCGCATATCGATGCCGTCCTTTTAACCCACACCCACGCTGACCACATCAACGGCATCGACGACCTGCGCGGCTTTCATTTCATCCACCGCCGGATCATCCCCTG
>CAZFMI010000003.1:0-134852 GCA_964519915.1 uncultured Geomonas sp. | reverse complement strand
CCTTCTCCGGGTAGCCCAGGCGGTAGTTCTTGCCGTGGTAGCTCTCCATGTAGCTCTTCACGGCCACTTCGCTGATGTTGTTACGCTCCACGAGCTTTTCGTCTGCGTGGCAGCGGAGGCAGACCTTGGTGTGGAATTCGCGGTTGGTGTGCGACTTCGGGTCACCGAGGGGTGCGATCTCGTGCAGGTTGTGGCAGTCGTTGCATGCTGCGGAGTCCTGGTTTCCGGCCATCACGCCCTTGCCGTGGACGGAGGTGTTGAACCCCTTCTCGTCGGCGTGGCACTGCACGCACTTGGCGAGTACCCGGCGCTTGTCCTTGTTCCAGGAGGTGTGGCTGTGCATGTCCGTGTGACAGTTGGCGCAGCCGACGCCCTTTTCGGTGTGCACGCTCTTGGCATGCTCGGCAGCCTCTTTCTTGTGGCAGCGGACACACTGTACGGGCCCGACCTTGACCTCGCCCCTCATGTGCTTGGCGAGTTCGATGATCTCGACATGGCAACTGGTGCAGCCGTTTTTGCCGTGGACCGACGCCGCCATCAGGTCTGCGGAGATCTTGTCCCCGTGACAGCCGAGGCAGGTGGCCGGGTCGATCGCCAGACCCTGTTGGGCGAAACCAGGTCGGGCTAGTACTAGGAGCAGTAGCAGCGGGATGAGGCGTGTGAAGACGTGGACCATTGGTAATCTCCTGTAAATTAAAAAAACATCGTTTCAGAACGTCGTATTACATAATGCGGCGCTCGGAACGGCGCCCACTTTAATATGCACCGCCGTATAAATCAACTGAAAAAGCTTCAATTAATAAGCAGGATGCAACTTTTTCACCGGCGATTTCGCGTGATTGGGCGCCTTGGGGCGGTCAAATGACGGAATCGTTGGAATGGTTAAGCAATAAAAAATAACTTTGATGTATGTTGTAAACCTTATATATAGAGTGAAGAATACGAAAGATAATTTATTTAAAACCTTCAAATATCACTGTGCGATTGTGCCCCTGCGGAAAAAGCGCCGGCGACGGCTCAGCAGATTCACGGGGCGTCGAATTGAATGTCAACTGAAATCGGGGCGTTGTGCGGGCTTGGGGCGCACGCCGGCGGCAGGCAGTCCGGGCGTGGGTTGCGGGCGGGTGCGCCGGGAAAGGGTTTCGCGTCAGGAGGGATGAGAAGGGGGGCGTTGCAGACCCGCGCGCCTCAAATTGGCGATGCTGAATGAAGCGGGAGGGGGGTGAAAATTTTGCGCCGGCCCATGGCTAGCGCAAAAGTACCACACCCTCAGAGGCGGCGAACTCCAGGAAGGCGCGCGCCTCGTCCGCCGGGATCTTCATCTTCCGGCAGATGGATAGCGCGCTCTGCTTGCCGTCCAGCCCCAGCAGCAACTGGAAGTAAACCTGCGAGACGGACTCGGTGCAGACCTCGCCCGCGGCGGGGTAGATGACCGCGTACGAACCGGAAGCCTTGAAGCAGGAGGCGAACTCGCCAAGGTCCAGGTCGCCCGCGTCCAGTATCTCCAGGATCTCGTAGCTGAAACGGGCCAGTGTGGTGGAGGGGGAGAGCTCGAGCGGCCTCTTGAGGAGGTCGACCTTGCTCAGCTCGCGAGCAGTGGGGGGGGGCGCAGGGGCGGCCATGAGGGCTTCGCAGTAATGGTGATGGTAGTCGGCGAGGTCCAGCGCGAGAGGAAGCAGGCGCAGCTTCCTCGCCTCCTTGAAGCGCTGTTCCAGGAAGGCGCGCTGCAGCCCCCAGATCTGCTCCTCGGCAATCTCCTTTTCTCCCTGCTTCCCCTGCTTCCCGAGGAAGCGGGCGAAGGCGGCGAGGAAATCGCTCGGGGCGGTCCTCAACGCTGCCACTACCGGGTTAAACCACGCCACCGCCTTGCCGCGGCTGTAAAAGACGTCGCAGGCGGCGGCAAGAAGCGATGCCTCCCTCAGATCTTCAGGGGGAAATCCGGGGGCGGAGAGCACCGTGTAGGGCGGGGCGTCAAGATGCTCGAGCCCGAGCGATCGGGCCTTCCCGTGCAGCCTGGTCCCCGGGAGCACGGCGAGCGGGAAGATGTCCAGGTGGTTCGGGTAAAGGGAAAGGGCGAAATCCAGCGAGCGGCGGAACAGTTCCAGGCTGTCGCCGGGGAGCCCGTAGATCAGGTCGAACCCGAAGATGGCACCGCTCTGGTTTAAAAGCGAGGTGCGGTAGATGAAATCCTCGCGGTCGAAGCCGCGTCCGACGGCGCGCAGCACCGCCGGATCGGCGCTTTGCAGCCCTATCTGCAGCGAACAGGTGATTGAGGCGAAGAGCTGGGCCATCTCCGGGTCGATGAACTCGCTCCTGACCTCGAAGTGGAAGTGCACGCGCGGGGCGAGCTTCCTGATCAGCCGGAGGATCTCCTTCGCCCTGTTGGGGATCTTGTTGAAGGTGGAATCCAGCACGAACACCTGGGGGACCCCCAGGCGGGCGAACAGGCGCAGTTCCGCCTCCACCCTCTCCATGGGGAAGCGCCGCACCCCGCCGCTTCCCTTGTGGTCGAAGCAGAAGGCGCAGGCGAAATCGCAGCCGCGGGACAGCTGCCAGAGCGCCCCGCCGGCAACGGAAGGGTCGAGCTGCCCGGAGAGGTACGGGGACGGGATGGCACGGAGCTCGACCGGGGCGGGGAGCGCACCGGGAGCCTCTCCCTGCAGGACCACCCCAGGCACCCCTTGGGGCATCTTCCCTTCCAGGAGCAGCCTGACCGATTGCAGGAAGGGGCCCTCCCCCTCGCCTCGCACCAGGAAGTGGAACATCCCGGAATCGAGCAGCCCGGCAGGATTGGCGGTCGGTTCGGCACCTCCGGCACAGATGACAGCCGCGGGAAGCCGGCGCCCGAGCGCACCGGCCATGGCGACGGCATGCTCCCGGCTCCAGACGTAGACGGAGAAGGCGATCAGGTCCGGGGAGCCCTGTGCGACCGTTTCGGCGCAACGATCGACCGGGTCGTCCAGGAAGAACTCGGCGATCTCCACCTCGACGCGATCCTTGAGTCGGACCTCGGCCAGGAGCGCTTCCTTTAAAAATGCGCAGGCAAGCGGCACTGCCTGCGGGGAGCGCTCGGTATGTATGGCGATAAGGGTTATCTTCATGAATTCTTGGGGCGGGCCTTGAGGGAGGGTTTGCCCCCCTCGATGACGACGACGAAATCGACATCCTTGCAGCGGTACTTCTCCATGAGGGCGGGCTTTTGCCGGCCGATCGCCTCGGCGAGCTTTTCCCGGGTGACGTTGTCGACCGGGAGGTTGCAGGAAAGGCGCGCGTCGACGTACTGCTGGTAAACCCTTTCCAGCTGCTGGTCGTTTGCCGGCGCGGCTGCGGAGCGGCTCGCCCCGGGGGGAGGCGCGCCCCCCTTTTCTGCTTGGTGCAGCGACATCCTGAAGCGGTCCCTTTGGTATTTCCCCTCTTCGATCAGCCGGTTGGTGCGGACCCATTTCTGCTTGTGCACGCTCAGCGAGGAGACCAGGGAGTCGTACTTGAACCTCTGGCTGGTGTTGGGAATGCTCACGTTCTGGTAGCGCCGCACGGCGCGCTCGACGGCATCAAGCAGTTTTAGCGGCTCCCTCTTCTCGATGCCGAAGAAGTACTGCTCGTACTTGATGATGAGCTCGCGCAGGTCGAGTTCCAGGCGCGCTATGTCCTCGGGAATTCCCATGAGACCTCCAAGGCGGACTATAACGGTAAGTTACGGCCCTGTAAATGATAAAAAGCCGGCCCTTGGCGTGGGCGCGGAAAGGTAAACGCTTGACGGGGTCAGGCATTATTGTTAAAAATGAGCAATTTCCGAGCGGCAAGGGAGGCCTGATGGTTAACAAGATATCTGCAATCGTGCTGGCAGCCGGCATGGGGACCAGGATGAAGTCCGACCTGATCAAGGTGATGCACCCGGTGGCCGGCCCCCCCATGATCGAATGGCCTGTTGCCGCGGCCTTCGCATCCGGGGTTGAGCGTTGCGTGCTGGTGGTCGGGCACCAGCAGGAAAAGGTGCGTGCCTACTTCAGCGGCCGCTCCGAGGTGAGCTACGCCGTGCAGCAGGAGCAGCTCGGTACCGGCCATGCGGTCCGCTGCGCGATGCCGCAGGTCGACCCGGGCGCCGACACCGTGTTGATCCTCTGCGGGGACACCCCGCTTTTGACGGCGCAGAGCCTGGCCGGCATGCTGCAGGCGCACAGGGAAAAGGGCGCCTGCGTCACCGTGATGACGGCGACGCTCTCCAACCCCTTTGGCTACGGCAGGATAGTTAAGGACGCCGCCGGCCGGGTCACGGCCATTACCGAGGAGAAGGACGCCTCTGCCCAGGAGCGCCTGATCCAGGAGGTGAACGCGGGGGTCTACTGCATCGACCGCGCCTTTTTGGAGGAGGCGGTGTCCCGCCTCGGCAACGACAACGCCCAGGGCGAATACTATCTCACCGACGTGGTGCGGCAGGCGGCGGCAAAGGGGCTCTCCTGCCTGAGCTACCGGGTCGCGGACCAGCAGGAGATAAGCGGGGTGAACGACCGGGTGCAGCTCGCCGAAGCGGCGAAGGTGCTGCGCGAGCGGATCAACCGCGAGCTGATGCTCTCGGGGGTGACCATGATCGACCCCCAGGCGGTCTACATCGACCGCGGTGTCCGCATCGGGCGCGACAGCGTGGTCCATCCCGGCGCGGTCATCAAGGGAGAGACCGTGATCGGGGAGCGTTGCGAGATCGGGCAGGGCGTCCTCATCAAGAACTGCTCCATAGCGGATGGCGTCGTGGTCAAGGGGGGAAGCGTCCTGGAGGAGTCGAAGGTGGGGCCGGAGGCAGCCATAGGTCCCATGGCGCACCTGCGTCCCGGGACCGAACTCTCCGCCCACGTCAAGATCGGGAACTTCGTCGAGACCAAGAAGGCGTTCATGGGGGAGGGGTCCAAGGCGTCGCACCTCACCTACTTGGGCGACGCCACCATCGGTCGCGACGTGAACATCGGCTGCGGCACCATCACCTGCAACTACGACGGGGTGAAAAAGCACAAGACCGTGATAGAGGACGGCGTCTTCGTCGGCTCGGACGTGCAGCTGGTGGCCCCGGTCAGCATCGGGAAAAACTCGCTCATCGCGGCGGGTACCACGGTGACCAAGGACGTCCCCGCTGAATCGCTCGCCATCGCCAGGACCCCGCAGGTCAACAAGGAAGGGTGGAAGCTCAGGCAAAAATAAATGCTGTAACTGTTTCGCTCCAGATGGTAATCTGTAGCGTCTTTGGGCACGGAAAACTTAATCGAGCTGAAAACGGAGTCATAATGTGCGGCATAGTAGGGTTCACCGGGCGGCAGGAGGCCACCTCGATCATCATTGAAGGGCTGAGAAGGCTCGAGTACCGCGGTTACGATTCCGCCGGGATCTGCACCATAAGCGGAGGCAAGGCGAGCATCAGGCGCAGCGAAGGGAAGCTCGTGAACCTGGAGCGCCTGCTGACCGCCGAGCCGGTCTCGGGGACGGTCGGCATCGGCCATACCCGCTGGGCAACCCACGGCAGACCCTCTGAGATCAACGCCCATCCGCATCAGGCGGGCCCCATCGTCGTGGTGCATAACGGCATCATCGAGAACTACCTGCAGTTGAGAGAGGAGCTGAAGGGGCAGGGGCACATCTTCAGGAGCGAGACGGACACCGAGGTGATCTCGCACCTGATCGACGAGCGCCTGAAGTCCTGCGGCAGCTTCGAGGTGGCGGTGCGCGAGGCGCTGGCCGTTTTGAAGGGTGCCTATGCCGTCTGCATCGTGAGCGAAAACGACCCGGAGCTCATGATCGCGGCGAAGCTCGGCTCCCCGATGGTAGTGGGGTTGGGCGAGGGGGAATTCTACGTCGCCTCCGACATCCCGGCCATCCTGTCCCACACGCGCTCCATGATCTTCATGGAAGACGGCGAGATGGTCGTCTTCAAGGGGGGAGAGGCGTCCTTCAGCACGGTCGGCGGCGCGCCGCTTACCAAGGTGCCGCGTCACATCGACTGGTCGGCGCACATGGCGGAGAAGGGTGGGTACAAGCATTTCATGCTCAAGGAGATCTTCGAGCAGCCCCGCGCGGTCAGGGACACCATAGCCGGGAGGCTCAGGGAGGAGCAGGGGGACGTCTACCTCGAGGACCTCTCGCTCTCCGACGCGCAACTGCAGGGAATCGACAGGGTCTGCATCATCGCCTGCGGCACCTCGTGGCACGCGGCGCTGGTCGGCAAGTTCCTGATAGAGGAGCACTGCCGGGTCCCGGTGGAGGTGGACATCGCCTCCGAGTTCCGCTACAGGAATCCCGTCATCAACGAGAAGACCCTGGTGATGCTGATCTCCCAGTCCGGCGAGACCGCTGACACCCTGGCGGCCATGCGGGAGTCGATGCGCCGCGGCGGCAAGGCGGTTGCCATCTGCAACGTGGTCGATTCCTCCATCGCCCGCGAGGCCGACGGCGTCATCTACACCCACGCCGGTCCCGAGATCGGCGTAGCCTCCACCAAGGCCTTCGTCACCCAGTTGATCGCCTTGTACCTGTTCACCATACGCCTGGGGCGCTCCCGCGGCATCATGGACCTGGAGCAGGGGAGGAAGCTGATCGCCTCCATCGTCCGGGTCCCGGCGCTCATGGAGGAGGCCCTGAAGCTGAACGAGCAGGTGGAGAAGGTGGCGCGCAGCTACATGACGGCACGCGACTTCCTGTACCTTGGGCGCGGCATGAACTACCCGATTGCCCTTGAGGGTGCGCTGAAGCTCAAGGAGATCTCCTACATCCACGCCGAAGGGTATGCTGCCGGCGAGATGAAGCACGGCCCCATCGCCCTCATCGACGAACACATGCCCGTCGTAGTCCTGGTTCCCAAGGGGGCGAACTACGACAAGGTCTGCTCCAACATGGAGGAGGTCATCGCCAGGGGGGGGCGGGTCATAGCGGTCTGCTCCGCGGGAGACGACGAGGTGAAGGAGAAGGTAGAGGTCGCCCTCGAGATCCCCGAGGACGGGGAGGACGTGATACCCATCATCATCTCGATACCGATGCAGCTTCTGGCCTACCATGTGGCGGTCCTGAAGGGAACCGACGTCGACCAGCCGAGGAACCTCGCGAAGAGCGTGACGGTCGAGTAGCGGAAGCTCCCGGGGATGATAATAATTAGTAGCGCCGAGAAAGGCCGCCTGCAATGGCGGCCTTTTCTTTTGGGGCCTTTCCACGGCGACTTGCTGCCGCATTAAGTGTGGGAGTAGTGCCGATGGGGGGAGGGGGCCCGGACGGGTGGGGGGGCGGCCAGGAGGAAAAAAAGGGGGGGCAGCCTGACGCCCCCCCTGGTTGCCGTGACGGCGCTGCTAGAAGCGGAAGAAACCGCCGTTGGACCTGGTCTTGACGATGTGCCCGACGGCCACCTCCGCGGCCACCTCTTCGGGGAGCAGGACGTAGCTCTGCTCATCGCCGAGCCCTGTTTCGCTGACCTGGACCTCGGCCAGATCCTGCAGCGAGACCGACTCCGTTTTCTTGATCCTGTCATAGGACTTGACGTATTTCGCCAGCACCACCCTGTCGCCCGGCTTGAGACCGTCGTTTTTACCGAGGGTTATCTGCGCGACCCGGTCCTTGCCGTCCTTGGGGTTGGTCAGGGTCTTGGAGACGTAGCCGAAGTTCGGGAAGGCGTCCATGAAACTGCCGCGGGCGTTCTCGATGGATTTCGAGGTGGCTGCAGAGGCGAGTTGGAAGGGGTCCTCGACCCGGCAGTCGTAGCTGCTTCTGACCTCGGTACTGGACGACACCCTTCCCCTGAAGGGGGTGAAAACCTTGTAGATGGTGCCGGTGGCGGTGGAAACCGCTCTCACATTGACGGTCGACTCGCCGGAGAAGGAGCAGGAGGGGGCCACGTAGTGCGTCTTCCCCTTCTTGTCCTTGTAACTGCTCGCCTCGGTGAACTTGGCGCCGGTGGCTATCGAGGAGACCGAACCCATGATTACGAAATCTATCTCCTTGGCCAGGTTCGCCAGCGCCTCGGGATCCAGGTCGCCTCCGACGCTCTCTTTGAACTTCGCTTCCTCGAAAAGCTTATCCATCTGCGACCGTTCCACGACCTCCAGGCCGGTCCCGGAGGTGATGGTCTGGGTCAGCGTTTCCTGGGCAGGCTTGGAGAGCCTCCCTTCGAACTCGGTGACATCGGCAACCGGCAGTATGGCGACCTTGGGTTTTTTCTTGTTCACGATGTAGTCGGGTGGCGCTATGTCGCAATCCTTGTGGTCCGCCTCCAGCTCGCTGTATTTGGAAAGGTTGATGGTCGTCGCGCATCCGGAAGTTAGTGCCAGCATCAGGACCAACGTCCCCAGCTTCTCAAGCATGATTCCTCCTAAGTGGTTATATTGGTGCCGCATGTCTTCATGAATTGGTTCTGCAACCGGCTTCTGGCTATACGATAAACGGGACGCATTTACAAGAGGGATTTTGGCCGGAGGGTGCTAACAGCTCGTTGTTATGTTTCTTCGGCAGCGCTGCAGGAAAAATCAAGATAAAATTTGCTCAAAAGCGGAGGCAGCTACTGAACCGCGGGTCGCTTCTATGGATCAATGCCCGCGCTGCGATTGATATTTGAGTGTGGCCGGTCGCTCCCCGTCATGCTCCTTCAGCTCGCGGTGAACCAGGTAGTGGAGGAAAGCCTGTGGACGATGGCATCAAGCAGGTTTTATCTTGACTGATGCTGCCAATTGCCGGAGAATTACCCGCCAAGAACGGTCGCTTCACGCTCTAACGGGTCAGGCGGGTGCACCGCTGCCGGAGAAAATCCGCCAAAGAGGTTGCTGGAGAAGAGGATCATGGACATGAAATTATTGCGGGCCGTCATTTTGGGCGGCATGCTGGTCGTTCCGGTCGCGGCACGAGGCGACATCAAACTGCATCAAAGCACAGTTGCGGATCCGGACAGCCGCTACGAGATCGTGCAGTCACAGCTTGCCGCCAGATGGACCTTCAGGCTGGACAGGTACACCGGCGAGGTGATGCAGTTGCTGCTCAACAAGGAGAAAGAGAACATCTGGGTAAAGGTGCTGGTGCAGGATCTCCCCAAGATCAAGAGCCCCGCCAAGCCGCGGTTCCAGATATTCACCTCCGGGCTGGCGGCTAGGCACACCTTCCTGTTGGATACGGTAACAGGGAAGACCTGGACGCTGATCTTCGACTCGGTGCCGACCAAGGACGGGGAATTCGAGGAGGTAGTCTTCAAGCCGTTCAGCAACTGATCCCCCGGCAGCCGCCCCAGCCGCGGCTGCTGGACCCGTTTCCCACCCCCCCCTCCCTCCCCCGGAATGCGGGCGGTGCGGCTTGCTCCTTGAGCGGAGCACCTTCATTCTCCTTCCCCTCTGGTATCCCCGGCGGATTCCCTTTTGACCAAGACCTGACGAAATGATATAAAGGAGGCGCCCGCACGCCTTCAGCGCCAAGGGCTTCCAAGGAATCTCATGAAACTGCTCCACAATCTGAATCCTCCCCAGAAGGAGGCCGTGCTCCACGGCGAGGGACCGCTCCTGGTCCTGGCGGGGGCCGGCTCCGGCAAGACCCGTGTCATCGTGCACCGCATCGCCTACCTGATCCATGAAAGGGGGGTCCCCCCCTGGCAGATCCTGGCAGTCACCTTCACCAACAAGGCGGCCGGCGAGATGCGGGAGCGCCTGGAGTACATGCTCGGGGCGGATGACCTCCCCCTCATCACGACCTTCCACTCGAGCTGCGCAAGGATCCTCAGAAGCGATATCCGCCACCTGGGGTACGACGGCAATTTCGCCATCTACGACGACAAGGACTGCGAGAAGCTCCTGAAGGACTGCGCCGCCGAACTGAACCTGGACGAGAAGAGGTACCCGGTCAAGGCGCTTTCCTCGGCCATAGACGAGTTCAAGAACCAGGGGATCGCCCCGGACCGGGTCCCGGCCGATTCCCCTTACCAGGCTACGCTCGCCAGGGTATACCGGTGCTACCAGGAGAGGCTGAAGCGTTGCAACGCGGTCGATTTCGGCGACCTGCTGCTCCTGACGGTGCGGCTTTTCGAGGAACATGACGAGGTGCTCGGGAAATACCGGCAGCGCTACCGCTGGATCCTCGTGGACGAGTACCAGGACACCAACCCGGTCCAGTACCGCCTGGTGCAGCTTCTGGCCGGGGAGAGGAAGAACCTCTGCGTGGTCGGTGACGACGACCAGTCGATCTACGGCTGGCGCGGCGCGGACATCAGGAACATCCTGGAGTTCGAGAAGGACTTCCCCGGCGTGAAGGTGGTGAAGCTGGAACAGAACTACCGTTCGAGCAAGACCATACTGGACGGCGCCTGGAACGTGGTGCAGAAAAACCGGGGGCGAAAGCCCAAGCGGCTTTGGACGGACAACCCGGAGGGCGAGCGCATCGTCTACCGCACCCTTCCCAACGAGTGGGAGGAGGCCCGCCTGGTCTGCCGGGAAACCGAGCGCTACCTGGCCGAGGGGGGGCACCTCTCCGAGGTGGCGGTCTTCTACCGCACCAACGCGCAGTCGAGGGCCATCGAGGACGCCATGGTGGCGGCGGGGGTGCCTTACCGCATGGTGGGGGGCGTCCGCTTCTACGCGAGGCTCGAGGTGAAGGACATCCTCGCCTACCTGAAGGTGCTGGACAACCCCTCCGACGACGTGGCCCTGAAGCGGATCATCAACACCCCGCCGCGCGGCATCGGCAACACCACTGTGCAGAAGATCTCCGAGTTCGCGGCCGAGAAGGGAATCCCTTTCCACGACGCCATGCTGGAAGGGGCCTACGGCCCGCTGCTCCCGGTAGCCGCGCGGAGCAAGGTGGCCTCCTTCGCCGCCGAGCTGGACCGCTACCGCGAGCAGGCCGGGACGCTGCCGCTGTCCGAGCTGGCGTCTTCCATCATCTACGAATCCGGCTACTTCGCGCGGCTGAAGACGCTCGGCACCGACGAGGCGCAGGACCGCATCGAGAACCTGCAGGAACTGGTGACCGCGATGCAGGTCTATGAGAAGGGGCCCGGTGAAAAGGGGCTGGCCGCCTTCCTGGAGCAGGTCGCACTGGTCTCGGACCTGGAGCACGAAGGGGAAGCGAAGAAGGCGTCGGCAACCCTCATGACGCTTCACTCGGCCAAGGGGCTGGAGTTTCCGCTGGTCTTCATGATCGGCATGGAGGAGCGGCTCTTCCCACACGTGAGGGCCCTGGAGGACCCGACCCAGATGGAGGAGGAGCGCAGGCTTTGCTATGTCGGGATGACCCGTGCCATGAAGCGGCTTTTCCTCCTGAACGTGCGCAGACGCCACATCTTCGGCCAGGAGCAGATGAACCCGCCGGCGCGCTTCATAGCCGATATCCCCCACGAGCTGATAGACGCGGGTGACCAGTGGCAAAAAGCCTCCCCTGGCCGCGACCTTGGCTCGCACAACCTCGCCTCGCTCTTCGAGGAGGAGATGGAGCCCGAGTTCGGCAACGAGGTGCGCATGGTGCCGGAGGAGGACGAAGGGATCTACCTCGGGATGAAGGTGCGCCACGCCCAGTTCGGACCCGGGACCATCCGCAAGATCGAGGGAGAGGGTGACAACCAGAAGGTGATCGTCTGGTTCAACTCCCTGGGTGGGCCGAAGAAGCTCCTGGTGCGCTTCGCCGGCCTTGAGCGCGGCTGAAAACAGGTGTATAGTTGATCCGTCACTATAATGAAAATTCTTCAGGAGGCCCTTCCATGAAAAAGTTAGCCGTCTTCATGATAGCCACGCTCCTCTTCTCGGGTTGCACTGCCTACAAGAGCCAGTACGTCTCTTTCAGGCCCCCAGAGGCTTACACCAATTACAGGGAAGTAGCGGGCGTCTCGGTCGGTGGCGAGGCCTATCCTGATCAGGACTCGGCTGAGCAGGCCTTCGGCTTCGACATCAAGGAGGCGGGGCTTCTGCCGGTCATGCTGGTGGTTGACAACAAGAGCGGCCGCAGCCTGGAGATCGTCTCCGGTCAGACCTTCCTGGTGGACGAGGGGGGGAACTACTGGCCTGTGCTCCCCAACCACGTCGCCTTTGACCGCCTGGAAAGCTCCACGCAGCTTTCCTCCTTCTTCGGCAAGGGCGCCGGTAAAGGGGCGCTTTTGGGCGCCGCGGCTGGCGGCGTTCTGGCGACGGCAATCGGCATAGCATCCGGCAAGAGCGTCGGCGAGGCCTTAGGTAAGGGTGTCGCTATCGGCGCAGCAGGCGGCGCGGTGCTGGGTGGCGCGTCGGAGGGGACCTCCGGCGAGCGCGAACAGCGCATCTCGGACGATCTGAGGGCGAAGGGGCTGGAAGGAAGGCCGGTTCCAGACGGGTACCTGGCCAACGGGTTCCTCTTCTTCCCGGGCGAGGCGAAGAGCGCCAAGGAGTTGAGGCTGCAGTGGCGTGAGCGGGAAACGGGGCAGCTGCACAAGCTGAGTCTCCCCCTGAACGTGGTGCGCGGCAAGTAGCCGCATCGGGAGCTGCCGATTCAAGACTAGGGGCTGAAAGGCCCCTATTCTTTTGCGCGCAAGGGCGGCGCCTTCACCCCGGGCCGCCGATCAGGAGAATGACGTGGAAAAACCGATCATAGCGGTAACTATGGGGGACCCGAGCGGAATCGGGCCGGAAATCATCGCCGCCGCACTCGCCGACCCCGCCGTCCAGGCGCTCTGCCGTCCTCTGGTCCTCGGGGACCGCGGCGCAATGGAGCGCGGCATAGCGGTGGCCGGGGCAGGGCTCTCCATCGCGGCGGGTCCCGACAGCACCTATCCTGCGGACCCGCGGCCGGACACCATGTACCTGCGCGAGCTCTCCGGACTCCGGCCGGAACAGATGGTCTACGGCAGGCCCAGTGCCGCCGGCGGCGACGCGTGCTACCGCTACATCTGCGAGGGGGCGAAGCTCTGCCTGGACGGCAGTGCCCAGGCCATGGCAACCGCGCCGATCAACAAGGAGTCCATGAACAGCGCCGGACACCTCTACCCGGGGCACACGGAGCTCCTGGCGGAGCTTACCGGCAGCCGCGAGGTGGTCATGATGCTCGCGGGGGAGCGCCTCAGGGTTACCTTGGTGACCATACACGAGCCGCTTTCCAGGGTACCCGAACTGGTGACCTTCGAGAGGGTCCTCTCCACCATCCGCATCACCCACGACTCTCTTTCCCGTTGCTTCTGCGAAAACCCGCGCCTGGCCGTGCTCGCCCTCAACCCGCATTGCGGCGAGGGGGGGATGTTCGGCAACGAGGAGAGCCTGGTGATCGCGCCGGCAGTGGCAGCCGCCAGGGAGGCTGGGATCGATGCGGTCGGCCCCCTCTCCGCGGACACCCTCTTCCATTTTGCCCTGTCCGGGGGGTACGACGCGGTGGTCTGCATGTACCACGACCAGGGGCTCATCCCGCTCAAGCTCGTTCATTTCGATGACGGAGTCAACGTGACCCTGGGGCTTCCCATCATCCGGACCTCGGTCGACCACGGCACCGCCTACGACCTCGCGGGCACCGGACGGGCGAGCTGTGAAAGCATGAAGGCGGCGCTTATCATGGCGGCGCGCATGGCGGAGCAGGGCGTTTCTCAAAACGGAGGCAGGCAGAACCTATGAAATACAAAAAGTACCTTCTGTGGGGCGCCATCGCCTTCACCCTTTACCTCGCCTATGTCGCCGTCTCCTTGTACAGACTGCCGCCGGTGACGGCGCTCAAGAACAAGAAGCTGAACCTCACCATCCAGGTGAAGGACTGGCAGGGGAACTACCACCCGCTCGTGGTCGGCCCCAAGAACCGCTACTGGACCCCACTTGCGCAGATACCTTCTGAGATGAAATGGGCGGTGGTGCTGGCGGAGGATGCCTCCTTCTACAAGCATGAAGGCATCGACGTGAAGGCGATCAAGGAGGCGATCAAGTACGACCTCGAAAAGAAGAGCTTCGCCCGCGGCGCCTCCACGATCACGCAGCAGGTGGCCAAGAACCTCTTCCTCTCGCGCGAGAAGACCCTGACCCGCAAGGCGAAGGAGCTCTACCTGGCCAAAAGGATGGAGCAGGAGATCACCAAGGGGAGGATCATGGAGCTCTACCTGAACGTGATCGAGTTGGGTCCCATGGTGCACGGCATCGGGCACGGCGCGCGCTACTACTTCGGCAAGTCGCCTGCCAGTCTAACACCCCGCGAGTGCGCTTTCCTGGCCGCCATGCTCCCGGGCCCGCGCGTCGCCTACAACCCGTACAAGAACCTGAACAAGGTACTGAAGAGGTCCAACATGATCCTGGGGCTCTTGGCCAAGAAGGGGGTGCTAAGCGACGCCGAGTACCGCAGCGCGCTGGCGCAGGCTCCCAATGTCGGACGGATGCAGGCTAAGGTTGACCTGAGCATCAAGCAGGTCGAGGTGATGGCTAACCACACCAGCGCCACCTTGCCGGAGACGCCGTTGTCCGAGGAAGAGATGAACGCTGAGGAGCCGCAGGCGCCAGCCGCGCCTGAAGGTGCCACCCAGGAGTCAGCACCCGCGCCTGAGCCTGCGCCGGGGGGCGGGGCCGCGCCTGCCAAAGAGCCGGCTCCCGGGATGGAAAAACAGTAAGCTGCAGCAGCCCCTTGTTTCCTGGCCTCCCCCCCCGCGGGGGAGGTTTGCGGGGGAATTTCCTTCTCCCTCCCCTACCCGCGCAATACCCCGATTTTCCCGCTCTGTGAGCCTTGCCTTAGAAATCTCCCTCTCAAGTTCCCATTAAACTTGCCGAAACAGAAGACGTGGACGATTAACCGGTTAAGACATGGGAGATGGAATGGAAACAACAATATCAGGGCGGGTCATGCTGGTCGACGACGACCCTTACGTGCTGGAGAGCGTCGCCATGCTCCTGTCCGTAAGCGGTTTCGAGGTGCACCCGTTTTCCAATGGAGCAGAGGCGCTCGAGCTGCTGCGTCAATCCCCCCCGGACGTTGTGCTTACCGACGTCAACATGCCGCAGATGTCCGGCATCGAACTCCTTGAGCATATCCACGACATAGATCGCGACATCCCGGTCATCCTGATGACCGCCTACGCCGAGCTTGAAATGGCGGTCTCCGCCATCAAGAAGGGGGCCTTCGACTTCATCATCAAGCCGTTCAAGACCCCCTACCTGATATATGCTGTGGAGAAGGGTATCAACTACCAGAGGCTGGTCCTGGTGGAGAAGAACTACAAGGCCGAACTGGAGCGGAAGGTACAGGACCGCACCCGCGAGCTGGGCGAGGCCCTGGTCCAGATGCGGAGCATGAGCCGGGAGACGATCGAGAGGCTGACCTCCGCGGCCGAGCTTAGGGACGAGGATACCGGAAAGCACATCGCCCGCATCGGTCTCTATGCAAAGAGGCTCGCCCAGGTGATGCAGATGCCGAAGGATTTCGTCGAGGCGATCGCCATGGCCTCGCCTATGCACGACGTCGGCAAGATCGGGATCCCCGACGCGATACTCCTGAAGGCCGGTCCGCTCACGGCCGAGGAATTCGGCATCATGAAGGGGCATACGGAGATCGGCGGCAGGATACTTGCCGGATCGAGCCACCTGGTGCTGCGGATGGCGGCCTCCATTGCCCTGACCCACCACGAGCGCTGGGACGGCAGCGGGTATCCGCACGGCCTGGCGGGGGACGAGACCCCGGTGGAGGGGCGCATCGTCATGCTGGTGGACCAGTACGACGCCCTCAGGAGCAAACGGGTCTACAAGCCCGCCTTCGATCATCAAAAGAGCGTGCACATCATCACCCACGGCGACGGCAGGACCATGCCGAAGCACTTCGACCCGAAGGTGCTGGAGGCGTTCCGGGCCGCGGCTTCCGATTTCGAGAGCATCTACGCGGCGCACAACGATTAGGCGGGGAAGCGGAAAGCACATGCCCAGGTTCAGCCTGAAAATAAAGATGGCCATGATCTTATTCCTGCTGATCAGCACGGTGAGCTCATCCGTCGCCGGACTGGGACTGCTGTTCTTCATCAAGGAATTCAAGGTCAGCATGGCCAGCCGGCAGTTCTCCGTGGTCAGCGCCATGGCGGGCGAACTGGACGACAAGATAGCGGCCGCGCAACGCGAACTGGTCGCCGTTGCCATGAGCATCCCGCAGTCCATGACCAACAACCCTGCCATGCTGCAGCAGTTCCTGGAGGCGCGCCTCGACCTGCATCAGGTATTCAGCGACGGTGCGGGCTTCTATTCCCCCGAAGGGATCATGCTCGCGTACGCCCCGGGGCAAAGCACCTTGATCGGACAGGACTTCTCCCAACGCGCATACCTGGTGAAGACGATGGCATCGGGGAAGCCCTACATCTCCGAGCCGTACCGCTCGCTGGGCGGGGGGGGGCACCCGTCGGTGATGTTCACCGCTCCCGTGCTGGGGAGCAACGGGCGGCCGATCGGGGTGCTGGGGGGAAAGGTCGATCTGATGGAGGAGAATTTCCTGAGCCGCGTGGCGCGCCTGAGCGTCGGCGACGGGGGCAATTTCTTCCTCTTCAACCAGCAAAGGCAGATGATCGTGCATCGGGACCGGGAGAGGCTGATCGCCCCACTCCCCGCAAAGGGGCAGCTCGAACTGGTGGACAGGGTGATAGCAGGGTACCAGGGGAGCGGCGAGATGGCGGGCCATGCCGGCACCGCCGCGATCTACTCCTTCAAGAGGCTGCATTCCACCGGTTGGATACTGGCGGCCGAACGCCCCCTTTCCGAGGCGTATGCGCCCATCGACCGGGCGCGCAGGCTGGTGGCCTGCTGTCTCGCCCTGCTGATGCCGCTGGCTTTGGTGGCGGTCTGGCTCTTCGTCGGGCACCTGACCGCGCCGCTGCTGCTCTTCGCCGGGCGGGTGCGGGAGATGGGGGAGGACAGCAGCAAGTACCTTCCGGTCCCGGTTCACACCAGCGATGAGATAGGCGAGCTGGCTAAGTCCTTCAACTCCATGATGCAGGAGCTGGTCAGCAAGAGGCGCTCGCTGGAAAGAGAGAAGGGGTTCGCCGTGCAGCTTTTGCAGCAGTCGGCGGTCCCCTGCTTCGTGATCGATGCGGACCACAGGGTGATCATCTGGAACAGCGCCTGCGAGGAACTGACCGGCCTCAGTGCACATTCGCAGCTGGGAGAGCAGGAGCCTTGGCGCGCCTTCTATGACGAGCCGCGCCGGGTGCTGGCCGACGTCGTGCTCGACGGCGCGCTGCACGAGATGGCTGACCTGTACGCGTGCTATGCGGACTCGGTGCTGATACCGGAAGGGTTGCGTGCCGAGGGGTGGTACCGGCTCAAGGGGAAGCAGAAATACCTCTGCTTCGAGGCGGCGCCGCTTAGGGACGGCGAGGGGCGGATCATAGCCGCCATCCAGACCCTGCAGGATGTCACGCTGAGGGCCAGCACCGAGGAGCAGTTGAGGGGGATGGTGGAGGCCATAGGAGAGAGCGAGGAGAGGTTCAGGCGCCTGGTGGAACTATCCCTGGACGGGATCGCCATCCTGGTGGAGCGCCGCTTCGTCTTCATCAACCCTGCGGGGTGCGAGATGCTGGGGTGCCATTCCCCCGAGGAACTGACAGGCCGGGAGATGCGCGAATTCATCCAGCGCGAGAGCGAGCAGCTCTTCCTGGAGCAGATGACCTACGCCGAGCAAAGCGGCGCGACCGCCCCCTGGATAGAGGAGCGGCTGTTGAGGAGCGACCGGACGGCGGTAGAGGTGGAGCTGGGCGTCGGCCCCTTCGTGTACCGTGGCGACCAAGCGCTGCAGGTGATCTTCCGGGACATCACGGAGAGAAAGCTGGCCAAGGCGAGGCTGGAGACCCTGGCCCATTACGACTCGCTCACCTCGCTCCCCAACCGGGTGCTCTTCTTCGACCGGCTGCGCCACGCGGTCGTGGAGGCCAAGCGCTACCAGCACCCGCTGGCCCTCATGTTCCTGGACCTGGATTGCTTCAAGCAGGTAAACGACCGGCTGGGGCATGCCGCGGGGGATGCCGTGCTGGTGGAGGCGGGGCACAGGCTTAGGGAGTGCGTGAGGGCGTGCGACATGGTGGCGCGCATGGGGGGGGACGAGTTCACCATCATCCTCTCCAAGATGGCGGAGCAGCACGACGCGGCACTGGTCGCGGAGAGGATCATAGAGTCTTTCGCCCTCCCCTTCCACGTGGAAGGGGAGAGCGCCACGGTAGGCGTGAGTATCGGCATCTGCATCTATCCCGCCTGCGACACCGATCTGGACGGGATGGTGCGTTACGCGGACTACGCGATGTACCGCGCCAAGCAGGACGGCAAGAACGTCTACCGTTTCTACAGCGCCGAGATGCGCAGGCAGCCCTAGAGTCTCAGGCTCTCGACCTGGGCCTCGTCCAGCGCGTTTACCGTCTCGAGCTCGGTCACGACCGAGTCGCGCTGCACGCTGAGGGTTGCCGCGGCTTTCGCCTCGGCCTTGGAGTAGCGCAGCAGTATCTGCCCGGCACGTTCCAAGAGGAGATCGTCGGTTACCCCCATCACCGCCGCGAGGGGGCTGGAGCCGTCCCTCCAGCGGAGCGTCGCCTCGCCCGCTTGAACCGAGCGCTCCAAAAGCTCGTTCTCCGCCTCGTTCCTGCCGACGATGACCTTGGTGCGATCGCCGATCCGGAAGTGCCGCCCCAGCTTTAGGAGCCGGAAGTCCCTGAGGTTCAGCTGGTCGCTGTGGTCGAAGACGTCGCGCACCTTTCCGACGAAGGAGAGCTCGGTAAGAAGGCACCCGCCGGCCGGGCAGGGGTAGTTTTTCACGTCGAGCTCCGCCGCGAGCTCGAACTGCTCCTTGCGGGAGCGCCCCTGGATGGCCAGGAGCTTGTCGCGGTCCACCCATCCCTCGAGCTCAGGGATGGTCGGGTTGAAGTGCTTCGCCGAGAGGGGGCGCAACAGGAGCCCCTCCAGACCGCTCTCCTTCTCGATGATGCGCAGGGTGTCGCGGCGCTGGCTCATCGGGCGCTGTCCCAGCACCTCGCCGGTGAAGACGAAATCTGCGCCGGACTCCAGCATGTATTCCTTGGCCTTCTTCAACAGGAAGATGCGGCAGTCGATGCAGGGGTTCATCCCCTTGCCGTGGCCGTGCTTGGGGTTCTTGATGATATCGAGGTAGTCGGCCCCCTTGTGCATCACCTTGATCGGGATCTTGAACTCCTCCGCCACCCGGACCGCTTCCGACTTGCAGCCGGCGTTCTTGCCGGTGCAGGTGCAAAATGGGGAGGTGAAGTTGAGAGCCTCGACGGTGATACCCTGGTCGAGGAGGACCTTCACCGCGAGCGTGGAATCGAGCCCGCCTGACAGAAGGGCTATCGCTTTTCTTTGCATAGAAACTCCTTGAGAACCAACTGCAACGGAAATTGACAATTGGCAGCGTAAATCTGTTAGTAGTTCGTGGCAGTGACTGGCAACGCGGCTTGAGGCTAAGGGGAAGGGATTGCGTTGAGGTTCTGCGGAAATCCGCTCATTGTCAATGGTCTACCGCCAATTGTCAATGGATTTGTTGAGGCAGGATCTGGTTGCAAAGGGTGACTGCCGGCCTGATTTCAGTCAGTAGCGCCACCGCCTAAAACCTAAGTCATTATCAATTGTCCATTGTCAATTGTCAATGGATCGGGTACATTTCCCAGGCACCGCCATCTGCAGCACCTGGAGGTAAAGCAATGAACGGGCTTGTTAAGGAAGGATCCATCGGTGAGATCCTTTTCAAATCGCAGATCATCACCGAGCATGAGCTGAGGGCGGCCCTCGAGGCGCAGAAGGTCTCGGGCTGCCGGGTAGGGGAGGCGCTGGTCCGGCTGGGGGTGGTAACCCAGGAGGACATCGACTGGGCGCTCGCGAACCAGCTGAACATCCCCTACGTCCGGCTCAAGAAGGAGAACATCGATCCGGCGGCGGTGGCCCGTGTCCCTGCGCAAATGGCCAGGCGCTACAGCCTGTGCCCCATCTTCCTCTCCGGCAACGAACTCTCGGTCGCCATGGCCGACCCGCTCAACAAGGAGGCGATAGAGGAACTCGCCAGGGCGACCGGCTGCCAGGTGAGCATCTCGGTGGGGCTGATACGCGAGATCCGGGAGATGCACGAACTCATGTACGGCCCGGACCAGAGCCTCCCCGAACTGGGATTCAGCTCCGGGATCTTTACCGCCAAGGTGCTGGGCGCGATCAACGCCGATCTCTCCGGCGGGATGCTATTGAACCACCTTCTTTTGCGCGTGGTGCAGCAGAAGCTCGCAAGCCTCGCGCTGCAGCCCCTGGGGGACCAGGTGCGCGTGGTGGCGCGCGGCGACGGCAACACCACGGAACTGGGGAAGCTCTCCGCGACCCACTACGCCAGGCTCACAGAGCGGGTGAGGAGGCTCGCGGGGCTTGGTGCCGCCGAGGGGGGGACATCCTCGGGGGTGCTGAACTTCCTCTGGCAGGGGAAGCGTATCCCGTTCCAGGCCATCCTGACCGCTGGCAACGGGGGGGAGTACGTGACGCTCAGGCTTCATGTCAGCCTCCCGCAACTCTCGGAGCTCGATGACCTGCGGCTTTCGCCGGAAAAGCGCGGCGAACTCCGGGCGCTGGCGGGGGAGAAGGAGGGATTGATCCTCTTCACCGGGCGCCAGCCGGAGGAGAGGGGGCGGCTCATCGACCTGTTTCTGGACTCCTGCGACAACTCGGACCGGACCGTGCTTCTGGTGGGGGAGCGGCTGGGGCGCGGCAGTCAGCGCTGGCCCCGCCTGCCTGTCGGACGCTGCATAGCTGATGACACGGCTGCAGTGGTTTCGGCGGCCCTCGATCACGACCCGGACACCCTGGTGGTCGAGGACGTGACCGAGCTTTCCGGGTTCATAGCGGCCAGCAAGGCTGTCATGCGCGGTAAGCTGGTAGTGGCGGGGATGTCGCAGGGGAACAAGGGGGCGGTGCTGAAGCAGCTCCTTTACCTGTCCCAGAAAAACTTCCTGATACCCACCCACCTGAAGGGGGTGGTCTCCTGCAAGAGCGTGCTGCTGCTTTGTCCGGAATGCAAGAAACGCTATGCCCCAGCCGCAGAGGAATTGGCTGCCCTCAGGCTGACGGCCACCGCGCGCGACTACTTCCGGCCGGTCGGCTGCCCTGCCTGTGACCAGACCGGCTACAGCGGCAAGAGGTACCTTTTGGACGTGATCCGCTTCGACCAGGGGCTTTTGGAAGCTTTCGAGATGACTCGCGACAGCGACGAGATCATCCGCCACCTGAAAGACAAAGGCTACCGCGGCATCACTGAAGAGGGTGTGGAGCTCCTGGAGCGTGGCGAGATTTCCCCTGGAGAGTACGTCGCTTCAATAATACTGTGACGGAGAAGAGACATGGCAAGGATTGATGCGCTGTTCAAGCTGATGAGTGACGCAGGGGCTTCCGACCTGCACCTGTCCAGCGGGTCGCCACCCATATTCCGGCTGCGCGGCGAGATGGAGAAACAGAACTTCAAGACGCTGACGCACGAGGAGTTGAAGGCGATACTGTTCGAGATCCTGACGCAGAAACAGCGTGAGACCTTCGAGGAGAAGCACGACCTCGACTTCGCCTACTCGGTGCCGGGCCTGGCCCGTTTCCGCGGGAACCTGATGATGCAGCACAGGGGAATAGCGGCGGTCTTCCGGATCATCCCGAGCAAGATCCTCTCTGCGGACGATCTGGGACTTCCCGAAGGGATCCGCGCCCTCACCAGGCTCAGGAAGGGGATGGTGCTGGTCACCGGCCCTACCGGTAGCGGCAAGTCGACCACGCTTGCGGCCATGATCGACCTGATCAACTCAACGAGAAGGGAGCACATCCTTACCCTCGAGGACCCGCTGGAGTTCATCCACGAGAACAAGCTGTCGCTTTTCAACCAGCGTCAGATCGGCGAGCATTCGGACAGCTTCGCCAGCGCGCTGCGAGCGGCGCTCAGGGAAGATCCTGACGTGATCCTGGTCGGGGAGATGCGGGATCTGGAGACCATCGGCCTCGCCATGAGCGCCGCCGAGACGGGGCACCTGGTTTTCGGCACCCTGCACACCAGCTCCGCCGCCAAGACGGTGGACAGGATCATCGACGTGTTCCCTAAGGACGCCCAGGAGCAGGTGCGTGCCATACTCTCCGAGTCGCTGAGGGGGGTCGTATGTCAGCAGCTGTTGAAGACCGCGGACGGGAAGGGGAGGGCGGCCGCGCAGGAGATCATGGTCTGGAACCCCGCCATCGGGAACCTGATTCGCGAAGGGAAGACCTTCCAGATCCCCTCCATCATGCAGACCGGGAGGAAGGACGGGATGCAGCTCATGGACCAGCACATACTGGACCTTCTGAAGACCAAGAAGGTTTCGCCCGAGGAGGCGTACCGCTGCTGCCAGGACAAGAGGCAGTTCGAGCAGTACCTCCCCGCACCGGCGGAGAGTTGAAATTCGAGCCCCTCCCCGGAGGGGCTTTTTTGATTTGACAGATCTGTAAGATCGGATTGACCGGTCGGATGAAAGAGTGAGGCCTGCCATGAAGTTTCCCGTGTCGCCATTGATAGCCGATGTCCACCCGCCCCCCATCTCGGAGGTGAGGGGGTGGCTCACCGGAGCCCCCGAAGGACTGCCACTCATCGACCTTTGCCAGGCCATCCCGGACTACCCCCCTCCTGCTGAGCTCATTGATCACCTGACGCAGCTGATGCGGGACCCGCTCACCTCTCGCTACAGCATGGATGAAGGGCTGCCGGAGGTGCGCGAAGCGGTCTGCGCCGGTTACCGTGAACTATACGGCGCCTGCATCAACCCCGCACAGATCTGCCTCACCATCGGTGCCAGCCAAGCGCTGTGGCTCGCCATGGTGACGCTTTGTCGCGCCGGGGACGAGGTGATCGTGCAGTTGCCCGCCTATTTCGACCACCCGATGGCACTGGAGGTCCTCGGCATCCGCTGCGTCTACGCCCCTTTTGACGAGGAGAGCGGTGGGGTGCCGAATGTCGCCGCCATAGCCGAGCTCATCACGCCCAGGACCCAGGCCATTCTGCTGGTCACCCCCAGCAACCCCACCGGTGCCGTGATACCTCCGCAGCTGGTGCGTGAACTGCACCAACTGGCGGTACGCCGCAATATCGCCCTGGTCCTTGACGAGACCTACAACAGTTTCATCACCGGCGGCGTCCGCCCCCACGACCTCTTTGAGGACCCCGGCTGGGGCGATCACTTCGTCCATATCGCCTCCTTCGGAAAGACCTTTGCGCTTACCGGGTATCGCGCCGGGATGCTGGCGGCGTCAGAAGAGTTCATACAGCATGCGCTGAAGGCCCAGGACACTATGGCAGTCTGCCAGCCGCGCGTAACCCAGCACGCCGTGAAATACGGCTTCGAGCATCTGGGGGGATGGGTGGCGCAAAACCGGGTAATGATGGAGCGCCGGCACGAGGTGTTCAGGGCCGAGTTCGAGAAGGGGGGCAACCCTTTCCGCCTTGTGGCAAGCGGCCCCTTTTTCGGGTGGGTGCGGCATCCGCTGGTAGGAGGGACCGGGAGGGAGGTGGCCAGGCAGCTTGTAGAGGAGTCGGGGATCCTGCTTTTGCCGGGCGAGGTTTTCGGGCCCGGACTGGAGGGGTACCTTAGGCTTGCCTTCGGCAATATCCGGGAAGAGACCATCCCTGAGGCGGTGGCCAGGTTCAGGGATGTTAAGGTTTAAAGCCGAGACCTTATGCATCTCGGATTTTCCCATCAGTCTGCCCGGATCCGACCGTTGGCCAGGAGAAGATCTGGAAGATTAATATGAACCATGCGGTTTCTCAGATTTTCTCGGCGGCCAACGGTTTTGGTTTTATCAGATGACTTCCTGCAGAAAGTCGATAATCCCGTCGTTCACCTCTTCGGCGTGGGTCCAGTTCAGACCGTGTGGCGCTCCGGCCACCACGATGAGCCTGCTCCCCTCCACCGCCTCATGGGTCCGGCTCCCGGTTGCAGCGAAGGGGAGGATGCGGTCGTCGTCACCATGCATCACCAAGGTGGGGATCCGGATGCGTACCAGGTCGTCGCGAAAATCCGTCAGCCATGCCTTCACGCACTCCATGGTTCCCAGCGGCGAGGCCCCTGCCGCGATGTACCAGCTCATACGCACCGCCTCTTCGCTCACCTTCTTCCCGCCGAAGGCATGCACGTTGTAGAAGTTCGACAAGAAGCTCGTGAGAAATGCAGGCCTGTCTGTACTGATCGCGTGGCGGATGCCCTCGAAGATATTGCTGTCCAGCCCCGCCGGGTTTGCCGGGGTCTTCAACAGGAAAGGGGTAACCGCCGCCATGAACACCGCTTTTTGCACCCTCTCCGTACCGTAACGCCCCAGGTAGCGCGCCACCTCGCCTCCCCCCATGGAAAAACCGACCAGCGCCGATTTGCGCAGGTCGAGCCTGGTCATGACCGCATGCAGGTCGTCCGCCAAAGTGTCGTAGTCGTAGCCGCTGGCGGGCCTGCTCGACTGACCGAAGCCGCGACGGTCGTAAGTGATCACTCGATACCCGGCTCGCAGCAGCGCCGGTACCTGCCTTTCCCAAGACCTGCTGCTAAGTGGCCAGCCGTGGATCAGTACCACCGGCTGCCCCTCGCCATAATCTTCGTAATAAAGATCGATGTCGCAGGAATTTTCCTTCCCGACAGTGATGTAATTCATCTTTAGTCTCCCTGTGCGTCCTTCTGTTTTTTGCTCCCGCCGCGATCCAAGGGGGCGTCAAAACGGCTGAATGAAAGGGTGATTTTGTGCAAGTAGATCAGATACAACATTTTGGCGTCAAGTCAACGAGGCCGGTCGCTAGCAAAGCGGCGAGGAGGTATCGGTGCAAGGCGAAGGCGCCAGCGGATTTCGTGGGCATCCAGTTAGGCGAAATGCCAAACTTGTTCATGTGAATGCCCCTATGGTAAGGTCAAATTAGAGGTAATATAGCGAGGAGGTTCATTATGACAGAACTAATTCTCATAATTCTGGCGATCATAGCCATTATCCTCACCGTATGGCTGGTGCTGATTCCTGCCGGGGTAGTAGCTGGTTCTATTAAGGCGTTTCGCCATGGCGGCTGGAGGCGTCAGAAACCCCGCTAGTGGTGAAGGTTGTGAGTGGTTGGATCGAGCCAAACGAAAACAAGGCCCTGGGCGATTGCTGAGGGCCTTGTTCTGTGCAGGGGTGCCGCGTCAGATGGGGGAATCCCAACCATGCCGCGGGGGAGGTGGAGTAGGTTTTGTTAAGAACAGACACTCACACTTGTATGACCATTCCAAGCACTTTCTTACCAAGAAAGATATACGCAGCGATATAGGCAAGGGTGCAGACGTAACAGATCAAAGGGCGCGATATCTGCGCAGGACGTACCGGTGCTTTAATGACGAAAAAAGGCGCGGCTTTCGCCGCGCCTCAAGGTTAGCAGTCGCCTTATCTAGTTATGCTTTCTGCCTCCTTTTCAGGAGAGCAAGACCGGCCAGTCCACCAGCCAGCAGCAGTATGGTGGAAGGCTCGGGGATAGGGGCGGAATCCATTGTCAGCCGCCCGATAGCAAAATCGCTTTGCCCAAATATAGCGAGCCATTCAACATCCCCACCTGTGAAGCCGAAAGCCAATGCGCCGCCATCACCATTTACCATTTGGGTCAAAGCCGAACCGTCCTGTAATCCCAAAGTAAAGAAGAGGGTGGCAAAAGGATTGGGCTCCAGTTCAAAGCCAAAGTCCTTGACCGTGTCAGGTGCAAAGGACATGGTTATGCTGGTTACGCCGGAACCGGTGTAAAGCACATCCAATCCTGTAGGGTCGCCGTAGGTACTGGACCAGGTCGTCCAACTGGATCCCACCACGCGGTGCTGCATGGGGCTGGAAAAGGTGATGATACCACCGAACGGATCGATAAGGGACGAAACCGACGAGACCCCAGGAATGGATACACCTACCCCTCCAGCCGCAATCACATCATTCAGATCGTTTGTCATCGTAGTTGCGTTAGCAAGTCCAACCGTACAGATCAACATGAGTCCTGCTGCCAACAAAGAGATCGCCTTTTTCATTGCATCCTCCCCACTCTTTATTTGAGACCTTTACCGTAACCTGCAACGGCTGCGCCAAGGGGGTATTGAAAAAAAACTTCAGCTAGTTGTTGATAAGTTCATGCACGTACAGCTGGAAATATGTAAAACTTGCCGACAAATCGTTAAATTTTCCGACATGATACGGGCGATACAAGTTTTGATGATGGCAACCGCATTGGGGGAGACCTTCTCGAAGGTGTAGCGAGGGAGTCCAGTGGAGATCTCTGTACTACCGTATCTGCATTGCATCTGCTAAGGATTAAGATGCCGATATGGCGTGCATTTAATCTTGCGTTTAAAAAATGGTTACAGTAACTTCCCTTGCCAGTCCGCTCTTTTCTGGCGATTTGATTCGCTTCTGGCTCGAGCTCCTGCTTGGCAAAAAGGAGCCGGGCATCTAGAGATACCAAATAAGGCAGGGAGACGATCCTATGAAGCTGGAAACACGGCACTGGGCCCAGTATTTAATCATAGCGCTGGTCGGCATCATGGCGTACTCCAACACCTTCTGCGTCCCGTTCATTTTCGATGATAAAACCTCTATTGTTGAAAATCCTGCAATCACTGATCTGAGCAGGTTCCTCTCCGGTGAAGGGGTTGCTTACAATGCAAGAAGGTTCGTAGGCTACCTCAGCTTTGCCCTCAATTACAGTATCGGCGGGTTGGACGTCACCGGCTACCACGTGGTTAACTTAGGAATCCACATCTTCAGTGCCTGCCTGGTGGCCTTGCTGCTGCGATTGACGCTACAGACGCCACTGTTTCAAAAGCCGCACATAACCTCTGGCAAGGTCTGCCTCAACTCGCTTGGGCTGTTGCCGCTTCTCGCTGCGCTGCTCTTTGTCGCACACCCGATCCAGACGCAGGCGGTTACCTACATCGTGCAGCGGTTGGCCTCCCTGGCTTCCATGTTTTACCTGCTTTCTCTGGTCCTCTACCTGAAGGCGAGGCTGGTCACGGTGCTCGGGGAGACCTCATCTGGCACCGGCAACACGCTCCGCTCTGGGCTCACATGTTATGCAGGAGCATTGCTCGCGGCCTTATGCGCCCTAGCGACCAAAGAAATTGCCTTCACACTTCCATTTGCCGTGGCGCTATATGAATTATGCTTTTTCGACACCTTGCGCAGCAGACGACGCGCTCTCATGCTGGCGCTGATTATTGGGGGTGTTGCGGTAGCCGGTGCCGTCATCGCTGCGCAGCAACCACTGGGAGAGCTGATCTCGGACGTGAGCCAGCGGCTTAGGCTCCAAACAGAGATGCCGCGCTGGCACTACTTCCTGACCCAGTGTACAGTCATCGTTACCTATCTACGCCTGTTATTCCTCCCCATTGGGCAGAACCTCGACTACGACTACCCGGTTTACACCTCCTTATTGCAGCCGCAGGTGCTTTTTTCGTGCATTCTGCTACTGCTCTTTTGCGGTCTCGCCATATACCTGTACCTGCGCGTCAAGCCCATAGTGAAGGGGACTCTCTTTATAGATCGACCGGAAATGCGCCTGATCAGCTTCGGCATATTCTGGTTTTTCATCACGCTCAGCATCGAGTCCTCAGTTATCCCCATAGAAGATGTCATCTTTGAGCACCGGATGTACCTTCCCTCCGTCGGTGCCTTTCTGGTTCTTGCCAGCGTAATGGTCCTTTTCGTGCGTAGTGGCAGGCGTGGAGTTACCGTCTTCGCAACCGTTATCGTGCTGCTGCTGGCGTCAGTTACCTGGGGGCGGAATCTCACCTGGAAGGACGGGATCACCTTTTGGACCGATGTCGTGGAAAAATCGCCGTCAAAGGCACGGGCCCATTTGAACCTTGGGGTGGAGCTGGAAGCGAAGGGGCGTTCGCAGGAAGCCATTGCCGCCTTTGGCAGAGCGCTGTCCTTGAACCCTGACTACCGTCAGGCCTATGGCAATCTTGGGGCTGCCTACAACAGCCTGGAAGCGTTCCAGGAGGCGATCGTAGTGCTCCAGGAGGGGCTGCGCAGATATCCTGGTGATCCCGACCTCTGTAACAACCTCGGCATATCCTTTGCGGCCAAGGGCTCACCCGAGCTCGCCGTTGCGTTTTTCGAGGCTGCAGTGCGTCTGGCCCCTCAAATTGAAAAATATCGTCTAAACCTGGCCACGGCACAGCAAGAAACCGCGCAGCGCCAGGCACGGTGAGTTAGCCGTTTTCCAGAAGCATGCAGAGGTTGGTTGCGGCTTGGAACAACCGCATACAAAAGGACAAACGGTTCCTGCTCCAAGGAGTTCCCTTGGCCGCCGTCGCGGCAGATACTCGTTTTGCTGACCAAAGCCGTTTCCACAATACCTTCCGTCGCGTATACCCGCTACAACCCCCGCCAGTACCAACAGAAAAAAGAAATTTTAAAGTCAATTTCATACAAGACTCCACTGGCAGGCCGCTACCTGCTGGAAAATGCACGGGATTTTCGCCATGTATCTTTTTGAACCGGCATCAAAGCTATCGCGCGTTTCTTGGCGTTTATCGGTCCAGGACATCGTTTTTCCTCATCGTTAGGGCGCCCGTCAGAGAGGGGTTGTCCTTCTGGGGGGAGTTCTGCTGCAATATGCTTGATGTTGAGGCAAATCCCTTGATGGGCATGAGGACATGGGGAGGCATAGAGAAGAAGGCGTAACATCCCTGGATATCGCACCGGTACCATCGTGTGCAGTAGCGTGCCTGGGCCGGACATTGATGGGGCCTGATATGCAAGAGGCTTGTGCATTCAGCGCGGTGGATTTGACTTTGAAGGAAATGGCGTGCATGTGCGCTAATGGGCAGGTAGGTGTTGACAGTCGGCAAAAATGTGATTATAGAGTGAGAGTCAAATTTACTAATCTTAATTAGTTATTTGTGGCAATCCGACCCGGACGCTTTATCTAACCATAAGCACTTTCTTCAGGGAAGGGAGCAGGGAGGGGCGATGGATCTACCTAATCTTCACCTTGTGCGTGACCGTATGATGGTGCAGTTCTCGCGAAAGGGAGTGCTTTACGCGAGCGAAGACCATTTTGTCTATGCAAGTTCCGACCGGGGCGTCACGTGGGAAAAAATCTGCAACCTGGAGAACCGGAGTACCTCGCTCATAGCCAAGGCGAAGAGCCAACTGCTTAGGTCCGGAATGGCCAGAAGGCTTCGTCGGAACGTCGGCATCCATAATGTTGCCGTGTTGCCCAGCGGCACCGTAATCATCCAGTACGACGGCATATACCGCTACGATGGCGTCGGCACCTGCGCGAGTTACGTCTACAGTTTTAAGGAGCTAAATCTCCTTGGCCCCCTCAAGAACGGCTTGGCTGTGGACGACAGATCAGGGAACCTTTACTTTGGCGAATACAACAACCAGCGCCCCTATAGTGTCAGAATCATGCGCGGCACCGACGACGGCCGCAAGTGGGAGGTCTGCCACCAGTTTCCCGAGGGGGAGATCAAACACGTACACAGCATCGTACCCGACCCGTTCAGAAACCGCCTCTGGATCTGCACAGGGGACACTGATGAAGAGGTTCACCTGTTTTACACAGACGATGACTTCAAGACCCTAAGTCGATTTGCCGGCAATTCGCAGATGTGGCGTATGGTGACTCTGATTCCTACCCCTGATGCACTCATTTGGGGATCTGATGCCGGACGAGACGCCAAATCAACGGCTAATTACATATACCGATGGAGATTTGCCGACAAGCAGATGGAACGGCTGCAGTATATAAATAAGCCAGCCTACTACGCTACCCGGTTAAGCGACGGTACACTGGTGCTTGGTACAACCTACGAGCCGGGGCAGCAGGGTGTTAATGAGGAAACGGCCGATATTTGGCTCTCCAAAGACGGAGATCGTTGGGAGCGGGTAGCGGCGTTGCCGTTCTCTCCCTCCGGCAGGAGTTCAGGCACCCGCTATGGGACCGTGAACTTCCCAGCGGGCGATGGCTCGCTGGAGGAACTCTTCTTCACTCCGGTGAATGTTCGAGATCTCGACTTCACACTGTTGACTTACCGCCGCCAACCAAGCGAGGGCCATTATGATCCGTCCTTCTGAGCTGAAACGACAGTTACTTCCAAAAGGAATAAAACGGGAGCTGCAAAACCTGAGCAACCGTCTCTTCAATCGGTGCACGGAGGAAAAGCTGGTGGCTGCCTTCCAGCACCTGCAGATTCCCTCGGGCGCTTACCTTTGCGTCCACAGCATGCTGAGCGGCCTCGGCTATCTGGTCGGCGGGCCAGAAACGGTAATCAAGGCGCTACAACGTGCAGTCCCCGGTTGTACGGTCATGATGCCGACTTTTCCTTTTTCAGGCTCCGCCAAAGAATATCTCGATCATGGTGAAGTTTTTGATCCGCAGCAGACACCCTCCAAAAGCGGGATGCTGACCGAGTGTCTCAGGCAAATGCCCGGTGCCGTGAGAAGCATGCATCCTACGCACCCCTGTGTGGCACTGGGGCCCGGGGCGCACGACCTGATCGACGGTTCCGAGCACTCCCTCACCCCTTTCGGTGACGACTCGACCTATGGTCGTTTCTCCAGCATATCAAACGCTTACTTGCTGCTGATACACACAAACAATACGAGCATGGTGCACAGGATCCAGGAAATGGTGGATATGCCGAACCTTTTTCTTGACGGAGAATTCAGCGCGCGCACCTTGTTGCCCACCGGAGCTGTTGCCCATTTTCCCGTGAAGCTGCACACCCCGATCGTGCCTCTGTTTGTAGTGGAAGGAGACGAGGGGGGGGGGCGAGAGGTCTTGTGGTATCCGGATTACACCCTGCTGTTTCCTAAGTACAATTTCCAGCGGATACAGGATAAATTGCAGGGGAACTCTGTGTGGGAAAAGCTAAAAAAGAGACACGATTCGTTCATTGACAGGGGAATCTACGCAGTTGCGGCAACTGGCGGGTCGGAAATCATGTCAGTGAAGCTCAATCCTTGGCTGCAGGAAACCAACCGGGAGGTTTGCAGAACCCTACAGGAATTCGGTCCCGATTATGATCCCGAAATCATCGCCGCGATGTACGAAGAAGGGCGACTGGCAAGGTAGCGACAGGCGCCCGGGTGGCGACCTGCGGAACGAAAGTTTCAAATGGCGGAAAGAAGTTCTGCAAGGACAGGAGGAAGAAACGGAGCGGGGACAGGAGCCCTTGGCGGTTGACGCGCTCATTGTGGAAGCTATTGCAACAGGTCGCACGGCGACCCGAACAGAACGCTCTTGTGAAGGCGCAGCACCATGAACCCCCTCTGGGCGCGGCAACACTGCTGCCAACGGCAGGCGACGCATCACTGCTAGGAATCGTATGAGGATGCTGACGGTCGTTTCGTTGCGGAAGCGGACCGCCCACTAAAAAAGCCCCCGGCTAGTGCCGAGGGCCTTAAAATGCTTACAGGAGAAAAGACTTTAAATGGATATAGCTTTAACGTTCGTGACCGCAAAGAACAAGAAAGTTCGAGACCAGCAACAGGGGCGGGTGAGCGTTGATAAAATGCCGCCATGACGAAGGGAGGCAAAGGTGCAAGAGGCTCTGAATGATCTTGAGAGTAGCGAAATCCTGAGCCGGGAGCAGGCGGCGCTGCTGCGCCGGATTTATGGCCGGGAGCTCTTTTCGGTGCATTGGGAACTGCGGCTACTCCTCTATGGCGGCATCCTGATCCTGACCACCGGCCTCAGTCTACTGGTCGCAAAACACTTCGCCACCATTGGCCACCTGACGCTTCTTGCGGTTATCACAATGGCATGCGCGGCTTGTTTTGCATACTGCCTGCGCCACGGTGGCGGTTTCTCGCCGGATAGGCTCGCGCCCCTCGACGCGGCCTACGACTACGTCCTCCTGCTCGGCTGCCTCCTCCTCGGGACGCTACAGGGGTATCTGGAACTCCGCTACCAGCTCCTCGCCCAATACTGGAACTGGTGGTTGCTAGCCTCCGCCCTGATTTATCTCCTCTGCGCCCATTATTTCGACAACCGCCTGGTCCTCTCCCTGGCCCTCTCCACTCTTGGTGCCTGGCTCGGCGTGAAAACCAGCCAGCTCGGCACGGGATTTTGGGATGGCGCCTTGCGCGACAACGCTCTTTTTTTCGGTGCCATGGTGGTGGCTGCGGGGGCGACACAGACCCGGCTTGGCTGGAAACGCCACTTCCTTCCCGTCCACCTGCACCTCGGGGTCAACGCACTCCTGGCCGCCCTGTTAGCCGGGATCGGCTCCCGCGCCGCCGGCTCGGCCTATCTTGCCGGGTTGCTGCTGACCGGTAGTGGCAGTGCCCTCTACGCCCTGCGGGAATGCAGCTTCGCCTTCCTCCTCTACGCCGTCCTTTACTGCTATGTGGGCATCACTATTTACGTGCTCGATCACGGTCACTGGAGCGGTGAAGGGATCATACTCTACTTTCTGGTCAGCGCGGCGATGCTGCTGACGACCCTGGTGGCCTTGCATCGCCGCTTCCGGAGTGCCGAATGATCGCCCTCTACAAGAAAGGCGAGTGCCGAGTGGCGGTGGTGGAGGAGGCGCGGCGCTGGCAAGAAGCAGGGATGATCACAGCGGAGCAAGCCGCTGCGGTCGCGGAGCGCTATCGTCCGGAGTTGGCGCGGGAGAACCTTTTCATTCGCATCCTCCTCGCCGTGTTCACCACCGTTGGAGTGGTGGCCCTGGTGGCGCTGCCTGCCGTGATGCTGAAGGTGGAGGAAACCGGCTTTACAATGCTGTGCCTGATATTCGCCCCGCTTTGCGCCCGGGTGGCCGATCACGAGCTCATTGCCGTCCGCCGCCTTTACCGCTGCGGCGCCGAGGAGGCGTTGCTGCTGCTGGCGGTCGGCATGCTCGGCCTGGCGGTCGCCATCCCCGCCCATGACTGGGGGCACGGTGCTGAACGACTGGCCTGGCTGACGGCGCACGGCATCGTCCTGGCCGGAGCGATCCTACTGACGGTCCGCTACGGCTACGCCCTGGCGGCGTTCGGGGCGATGCTCACCCTCGCTGGAATTCCCTTCCATCTTGCCGACATCCTCCATTGGCAGCAGCCGCACCTGCCTCGGCTCGTCCTCCTGCTGCTGCTCAGCGCAGTGGCAATTTGGGCGCAGCTGCGACTCGTCGGCCGCGACAGCCTACCCCGCGGATACCTCTGGTCTCTGGAGACTGTGCGCCTCGCGGCCTGGGCGGGGATCTATCTTGACGTGAACCTCTTTGCTCACCGACTCCTCTGGCGGGAATGGCTCGGGTGGACGCCGGTAGAATCGCTTTTCCCCTGGAGCGATCACTTCTGCGCCCTGCTTACCGCGATCCTGCCGGTGGCGGCCTTGGCGATGGGAATCGGCCGCCGCGACCGGGCCCTGCTCTGGTTTGGCGTTGTCTCCGCCATCCTGTCGATCCTCACCCTCAAGTACTACGTACATTTGGGGCATCTTGCCGAAGAGTTGACGGCTGTGGGGCTTTCAGTGGCCGGTCTCGCTTTCGGCCTGCTGCGCTGGCTGCGCGCCGGTTCGAAGCGCTGCCGGGGTGCCTTTACCGCGGAACCGCTCCTCGAACCACGTCTCTATGGTCTCGATGCCGAGGCGCTGGCGGCGATCCAGCCCCTCGCCCCGGAGGCTAGGGTGCCACAGGCCGAGGGATTCCATCCGGGCGGCGGCACCTTCGGGGGAGGCGGTGCATCCGGCGGCTATTAGATCAGGGAAAGGCGAAGGAGTCAGCCCTTGAGTTTGATGGAGCTTGTGGAAATCGCGGCGAAGGTCAAGAAACTCATCAAAGTTCCGGTCGATGTTGTTCTGGATACGGAAATACCCGAAGAGCACAGGGACAGAATCAACAAGGAGGCAGTCGCGATATGATGACTAACGGCTCGGCCCTATTGCAACCGGGTGACTGTTCTCGTTGAGAGGCCATCTTCTATTTTTCCACCCGTTTTCACCTTGATCGCGACACCAGCAGATCCAGGTCGCTCCTGCTAGTGTCCTCCCCGCGCGCGGTCGAGCCGAAGACTGACGTGATGCGCCAGGGCTATGGCCTTGATCTGCTCCCGATAGATGGCTAGCTGTTCGCTCGGCCGGGGGCGAGGGCGGCGCTTTGGCTTTATGGGGGGCAACACCAACCTCTGCTGATTCAACTCATTCTCATCAGTGGCGTTGAGTGCTGCTTCCCGGATCAGGTGACGGACGAAGGACGACAGCGTCGTCTCGATTCCTGTCCGGCGGCTGTATTCAGCGGCAAGCTGCTCGGCCAGCTCCTTTTCTTCCGGTTCTAAGACGATATTCAGGCGTGCAGTTTTCATTTTTTCCTCTACGACTTCTCTCGCATCAACCACCTGCAGGCCGATCTTTTCCTGCCGAGGCAATCATATGCCCGATGGGATGGGATTATCAACGTTTCAATATCGCCTCCCCGCAGGTGTCAATGCCTTAGGATGCCGATCGCTGGCTTGCCATCTCGTCGTTTATGAAAAAGTGCGATTTGAGAAAAAAATGCTGCAGGCGAAAAAAATAAATTGCGGAGAGGGGTGGTGAAAGAGGTTGCACGAGAGGTTGCACGGGTGCAAAAGACAAAATAAAAGGAGCTACGAAAAGCTCGTAACTCCTTGTTATTATTGGTCGGAATGAGAGGATTCGAACCTCCGACCCCCTGCTCCCGAAGCAGGTGCGCTACCAGGCTGCGCTACATTCCGAAGTTGAAACTCTGACGGGTCAATCAGATGGAAAGATATATCAATTTTGTTGTTGGCTTGTCAAGCAGTATGACTGACTGCAGCAATTTTTTTTCCGCAGCACCTCCTGACCTGCCACCTGTGACTGCTGAAGCTCCAGGCCGCAGCTTCCACGGTGATGGCGCCTATTTCACCTTGATACGGTAGTTAAGGGTAAAGCTGCCGCCTGGACCGATGGTGCCGGTCATCGGTATGCGCCAGCCGGTTACCGCGCCGTCATAACCTGCGGGCGCTCCGCCCCCGCCGGTGACCGGGGTGTAGACCCAGGTGGCGCCGTTGTTGTTGGAGTATTGCGGTGTGCCCAGTGAGAGGCCCGACGCCGGCGCACTGTCGACGAAGGTGAATGGCGCGCCGGCGCCGAGGAACAGGGAAGCGTAGGGGCTCAATTCGTCGGTGAGGATGATGTTGGTCCCTCCGCCCGCCCCGGTGTTTACAACCTCGACTGTGTAGAGAACGGTTTGACCCGGGTCGGCGTTGGCCCTGTCTGCTGATTTGAGGATGGAGATCAGCGGCAGAGGGTACACGTTCAGGGTCGCGCTGGCGCTCGAGCCGGTAAAAAGGGCCGGCCCGGTCGCGGCAGGCGGCGCGGTCGTGTTGGTGAAGTCTCCTGTCATCGAGCTGCTGACGTTGAACGAGACTTGGCATTTTGCCCCGGGGTTAAGGGACGGCACCGAGAAGAGCAGCCCGCTGTCGCCGGCAGCCGAGGCGGCGCCGGAACTCCTGGTTACGCTGCCGCAGGCGGCCGGTGCGAAGGTGAAGCTGGTATTGCGCAAAACCATCGCGGCGGGAAAATCGTCCACTACGCTGATCCCCGAGAGGGGGGCCACGTTCTCCGCGGGGTTGGCGAGGGTAAGGGTCACAGTTACGGGATAACCGACTGCTACCGCGGCGGCTGCGAAGCTCTTGGCGGCGGTGGGGGGGGCAAAGACCTTCAGCACGTCACGCGCGCTGTTCGTGTCGATCCCGCCCCCCTGTCCACTGAACCTGGTGCCGTCGTTTAGATACAATCCTGCCGCATCGCCTCGCACGGTGGCGGTGAAGCTGCAGCTCAGGGTTCCTTCGTTCATGGCGCCGCCCGAAAGCGTCACCGTGGAGCCGGTGAACGATGTCGTCCCGCTGCAACCGGGACCTTGGACGCCGCTGACCGCGGTGACGGTGACCCCCGGCGGCAAGGTGTCGGTGAAGGCCAGCTCTTGTTGCGCAGGCATGCTCTGGTGGTTGCCGACATGGAAATCCAGGCTGCTGCTTTCCCCTATGGCTATGTTCGGCGGGGCGAATGACTTGCCGAGCGTCGGGCGCGGGGTGTTGGTGAAGGTGCAGGTGAGGTCGTCCCCCGCTGCCGGCGTGAAGGAGTAGACTGAGCCGGAGACGCGGCTCGGGAGGCTTGCAGGGGGTGTGGCGCCGGTTCCGGTAAAGGCGTTGCTGCAGGTCAGGCTTGCCCCGTAGTCTGCAGCGGAGGTAGGCCCGGCGATCTTGACGTCGCTGAGGGTCAGCAGGGCGCCGGGTGAGCTGTAAAAACTGGTGCCGACCACAGTGTCCGCGCCAGAGGTCGCCGCCGAGGCGGTGCCGGTCACGGTCCCCCCCCCGGCGGCGCTGACTCTGAACTGGTCGCCGCTATCTATCCTGGAGGCCAATCTCTTTTGCAGCGTGATGCGCGGGCGCTTCATGTTCGTTATGGTGCAGGCGGCGGCCGAGTCGGACGAGTTGAGCGCTGCGGCTAGGCTGCGGCTGCCGGGATCGAGGGCCATAAGAGGGGCCCCGACGACCGGGGCACAGCTGATGGCGGCCGTGCTCTCCCAGTCGGCGCCGGCCGCCGCTTCGGTGATGGTCAGGGGCTGGCTGGTGCCGAGGGCGTTGATGTAGACCCGCGCGGTCTCGCCGTCCCGAAGCGTGAAGGTCGTGCTGTTGCTCGCGGCGGCGATGGTCGCCGGGGTGTAGGTGCCCCCTCGGGCAGAGTCGACGGTCAGGGTGGCACCGGTCAGCACGATGACCTTGGAGCCGGCGGGTCCGGTGGCCGTAAAGCTGAAGGGCTCGCTGCCCCCCTCCGGTGCCGTCTGCTTGGTCACGTCGACATACGCTCCCGCGAAGACTGAAACGGTGCCTGAAACCGAAGAGATCCCCGCGTTGCATTTGGACGGCGCACCGTTCACCACGTCGGCAGGCCCGGTGCAGGCAATCCCGTCGTTTTGCGCGTAGGTGAGCACGTACGGGATCTGCAAGGCACCGGCGCTGTCACCCGCGCAGAGCACCTTGATCTCGTCGATGGTGGTGGTCAAGCTTCCCCCGCCGTTGAAGTCGCCGCAGGCGTCGCCGTCGTTGTCCTCCCACGGGGAAGGGGTCTTGGGGAAAGTGGCGACCGAGCAGATGTTGCCTGGCGCGGTCGCCCTGGGGTCGTTCCCCTGCTGACCTACGAAGAAACCTATGTCCTGGCGGTCGGTGTTGGTCCCCGACAGCCCGAGGTCCACCTTGAAGTGGAACTCGCCTCCGGCGATGCAAAACGGTGGGGTCCCGGGCGCCGCGCTGAATACCGGGGACACGGTGAATTCCCCGGCTGAGCAGGTGGTGTTGCCGGTACGGTATCCCACGCAGGTCAGGTCCTTCATGGCGCTGGTGCTGGATGCCAGGGACGGGGAGGGCGCTCCCGCCAGGCAGGCGAGCGCGCAGAGGTAGACGGCGAGCAGGGGTGCAGTCGAGCCGCGGCGGCGGCCGGAATTTTCACGGTTGCAATTCATGTTGTTGCCTTTGTGCATCGAATCTCCTACTGGTTCAGCACGGCCAGCCCGTCCTTCACGGAATCCTGGTCGAATTTGACGCGGAATTGCACGAACGGCCCCTGGCTGCTGTAGTTGGCCGCGGAGAAGTCCCTGTCGCGGAAGCCAACCAGGTTGTAGCCGAGGCTAAGCCAGGCGTTCTCCATCACATTGCAGCCCACGGACGGCCCGAGGCTATAGCCCAACTGGCGCGACTCCCAGCTGTGCAGAAGCGACGCGCGCACCCCGACGTCCCATATCTCGTTCAGGTCGTAGCGCCCTTCGATGCCGATCAGGTCGGTGAAGCCGCTGTACTCCACCCCGTCGAACTGCTCCAGGACGTATTTCGCGCCGTACTGCAGCGACAGCTGGAGCCTCTTGCCGGGGCGGTAATTCGCGTTCAGGTTGTTGATGATCCTCTTGCCGCGGGATGAGGCGCCGGCGCCCTTCTCGTCTTCCAGCACCAGGTCGAGACGGTCCAAAACGATCCAGCGGCTGACCGGGGGACGGTAGGCGAGCCCCAGCCGCAGGTCGGCGTCGGTCCTGCTGTTCCCCCCCACCGTGCGGCTGCTCAGGAAGCGGAGCCTTCCGGTCCACCCCCAGTAAAGACCCTGCTCGTTGGCCACCCCGGTGATGAGCCCCCATTTGTTCTCGGTCTCGCCGTTTCTGTATTCCACCCTGTTGGACCAGAGGAGCTTTTTCTCCTGGTAGTTCGCGCCCAGTGAGACGGCGCTGAAATCCTCCCCGCCGGAGGCAAAGGGGACGTCCGCGTCGAACCGGTACCCCGCCTTCTTCCGGATGGTCCGGCTGTGATCGAAGCCTCCGTCGACGGCCCAGAAGCTGTTCAGCTGCCACCTCTGCGCCAGCCCCACATTGGCGAAGGTCCTCTCGCCGTTTTCCTTCATGTCGTTTGCGAGCGATGAGGAAACGGTGCCGCCGCTCCAGGGGGTCGCCTTGACGCCGATGCGGGTGGTGTTGCTGTCTGCGGCCTCGCCGAAGGTGAGCTCCTCCTGGGCGAAGAGGAGCACCTTGCGGGTCGCCTGGTAATCGGCGCCGAGGATGGTCCGGGTGGGGTAGTCGATGTTGCTGTTCTTTTTGAACAACGCCTGCTCGTGGTCCGCTCTGAGCACCAGGCGCCGGTCCATCAGCTTCAAGCTGCCGCCGGCCGTGCCGAGGACGGAGGTCGCGCTGCTCCCGTCGGAGAGGGTGTCGTTGGCGTAGCGCAGGCCGGCCCGGCTGCCGTACTCCTTGGCGCCGTAGCTCACCTGGCCGTCGATGAAGTCGCGCACCGTGCCGCCCGCCAGGTTGTGCTGCCGGTATGCCTCGCCGCTCAGCGCCAGTTGGCCGTTGACGCGGTAGGTTCCCTCGGCGCCAGTCTTGCGGGTCCCCGCCTCGCTCCCCCTCTGCTGTCCCAGGCCGAACCCCTCTTGCTGCTCGCGGAGGTATGCCCTGGCCTCGCCTGCCGGGGCGACGTGGGTCACCTCTGCAAAATAGGCGCTCCCCCTGCTAGGCGCCAGGGGGGTGTTGTTCTCCGAGCCGGCTACCTCGGCCCGGACCTTGGTCCCCTCCCCAAGGGCCAGGGTTGCGTCGGCGCCGTAGAGGTTGCTGTCCCCGTTGACATGCCCCTCGTGGAGATAGCTCCCCCCGACCTTCAGGGCGCCCTCCATGAACTTCGTGCCGGCGCGCCCGCCGTAGCTGACCGCATCGCTCCCGGCATCGGCAACCTCGTAATCCGCCACGATGTAGACCGGGTCGAGTCCGTCGTCCCTGCTCGACACCGGCGCCTTGAAGAAGATGGTCCCCGCCTCGTAATCGATGCTGTAGTCGATGAAGCGGGTCATGGGACGGCTGTCCGTCACCTGCTCGCTGTGGAAACGGTCGCGCGACTCGATGCTGATCTTCTCCGAGTTGGCCACGATACCTTTCCTGCTGAGGCGGTAGAGCCCGGAGGTGCCGTCGCCGCGTATCTCGTCCTTCACGAAGGACTGGCCGGTTTCGCTGCCGAAGGCGGTGATCTCGTACCTGTTGGAGCGGTACTCGGCCTTCGCCCCGTTGAGCCTCCGGCTGTAGCGGGAGAGCTCGGTGACGGACAGGCCGGTGTCGAAGTCGCCGAACATGGCGTTGAACTGGTCGCGCTCCACCTTGAGGAACAGCTTCTTGCGGCTTGCCGCGTCATGCCCCTGGGCGGTGGCATCGCCGTAGAGGGTGTAGAAGGCGTTGGGATCGATGTCCTGGAAAAGCGCGTTGCCCGAGACGCCGGTGCTCTCCTTGTCGCTGTCGTAGGACATGGTGAGAAGCCACTCCCCCTTGATGCTCCCCTTGGCGTAGAAGGCGAGGCGCTCGTCGTCGTAGAGGTGATCTTCCCCTGTTTTTTCCTTCAGGTTCTGCATGTGGCCGGAGGCGGTGTTGTAGCCGAGGGTCCCCTCGGCAAGGCCGACCAGGATCCAGTTGCGCATCTTTGGCTTGACGTAGCTCTCGATGTCGATGGTCGCCTTGTTGTAGGCGAGCTGGACATGGTAGAGCCCGCTGGCGGTCACCGGCTGGAACTTGATCCATCCCTGGGCATCCACGGAAACCGTGCCGTTCCCGGCGTTCATGGCCGCCTGTGTCCCCGGCTCCACGTAGGGGCGCAGCTCGCCCCCCTTCAGGGCCAGCTCGGCGTTGGCCGGCACCGGCTTGCCGCTCTCGTCGACAAGCTGGATCCGCACCTTCACCGGGGTCCTGCCGTCGGCAACGTTCCCTTCCGCGGCAACCAGCCTGATCGAGGTGATCTCGCCGGTGCGGGTCACCCTGGCGTCCTGCTCGAGACGTGCGACTCCGAAGCCGTCCATCCCCCTCAACTGCAAGAGGCGCTCGCCGGCGCTCCCGAAATCGATGCCGATGTAGGTGTAGAGGGTTTTCTCGCTCTCCCGGTCCTTCATCTTGAAGCCGATCTTCTCGTCGGGGATCACCTGGCCGTCGATGGTGAGCACCGGGGTCAGGGAGGAGTTGAGCACGACCTGGACCGCGTTGATCTGTGAGGCGAGGATGGTGCCGTCGGCAGGGGAGAGGATCCCTTCCTTCTCGGTTACCCGCAGCCCGGCAGCGCTGCCCGCAACGGCGACGCTTCCCTTAGCGATGACCTTCTCTTCGAAGTCGGAACTGTCGCTCGCATCCTCCTTGCCGCCAGCCGCCGGTTGCGGGGAAGGCGGGGGGGGGAGCTCCGGCCTGTCGATCTCCTCCATGCCGTCGGAAAGTCCGGCTGCCGCGGTATAGCTCTTCACAGGGTTGCCGTCCGCATCGGATATGACGACCGCAACGCTGCTTTGCGTCGACTCGTCCTGCACCTCGGCATCCAGAAGCGACTGCAGGCGGAGATCGAACCTCTCCTGTCCGGAGAGGTTGCCGAAGTGGTAGATCAAGCCGGAGTCCGTGCTCTCCGGGTCTGCCGTCCCGGAGCCCGACAGGCGCGAGGTGCCGTTCATGTAGAGGAAGTTTTTCGGCGTGGCGAGGGTAACGCTCACCTTCTGCAGCGGCTCCTTGACACCGACCACCTTGACGCGGTGGTGCACCACGCCGTCATCCAAGGCACAGTAGAGCTCAACGCGCTCCTGCGGCTTGACGGGGGGTGAGGCCGCCGCCGTATCGGGTGCTCCCTCCTGCGGGGAGGTGCCACCGCTTCCCGCACCGCCCCCGTTTTTTGCTGCCGCCTGGGCCTTTGCAGCGACAGGCTCCTGCAGCTCCCCCTCCTTGCCGTCGGCAGGCGGGGCGGCGGCCGTTGAGAGCATGAGCATCTGCCGGGACGATCCGGCTTGCGGGGAAGGTTGCAGCGCTCCCTCTCCCTGCGGTATCGCTGCTGCGACCACCGGGGCTTTCCGGGGCTCGCCCGATGCCTGTTTCTTCACTCCGCTCCTGTCCTTCACCAGGGTGATCCGGGAGCTCTCGACGCTCCTGGACAGCGAGACCTTCACCTCGACCCTGCGGTTCCGGCTCCTGCCTGCCTCGGTCCTGTTGCCGGCCACCGGTTCCCGTTCCCCCTTTCCGCTCAGGTAAAGGGTTTCGGGGGGGAGACGGAGGGCGGCGGCCAGGTAGCGCCCGACGCTTTTGGCCCTGGCGAAGGAGAGCGCGGCGTTGTCGGCGTAGACCTTGCGGCTGCGGGGGGCGATGCGGACGCGGTCGGTGTGCCCCGTCACCTCGATCCGCCCGATATTGAAGCGGCTCAACACCTGGGCCAGCTGCGCGAGCTCCTCGCGGTCATCGACGGAGAGTTCCGCGCCGAAGGTCGGGAAGTGCGGGCGGAGCACGATGGAAGGGAGTGCCACCTCCCCCTCTTCCCGGACCAGCGACAGGAGGTTGTCCACTTCCGGCGCCGCGATACCCTTGGCGTCTTGGTTGTCGAAGGTGAGGGTCGCCTTCGTCTGCAGATCGCCGCCCATTCCCTTCCGGTCGATGTCGACCTGGAAGATGAGCTCCTCGGCCCAGGCGGGGCCGGCGTCGCCCAAATCATAGAAAAGCTTCTCTCCGACCACCGCCGGATCGGCGCAGGGGGCCTTGGCGAAGATGCTGCTCCCTTTGCGGTAGGTCGCTCCCTGCGGAAGCGTGACGGTGAGGCGGAGGTTTTCCAGCGGTATCCCTGCGCCCTGCATCGGGATCCGGTACTCGATCAGATCCCCCTGCTGAGAGCTGATCATCTCGAGAGCGATCCCGCCGGGGTACCTGCTCTCTATCGATGCCGCTGTCGCCTGCCCGCTTTCTGACCCTTCACCTGTTCCGGTGCGCGCTTGCGCGCCGGTTCCGGCCGCTGAGGGGTCGGCGCCTGCGCCCTCGTCCCTGCCCTCGTTTGCTGTCTCGTTGCGGGCGAGGTAGAAGTCGGTGCGCCACATGGTGCCCCCCTGCAGGTCGGCGAACTGGGAGTAGGCCCGGCCGGCGAAGCGGCTGTTCCGCTCGCACGGCTGGATCCGGTACCCCTGCGGTATGGAATCGATGTCGAGCTGCACGACGTGGCTTCCCGAAGCGACCCCCTCGAAATGGAACATGCCGCGCTTGTCGGTGATGACGAAGGTGCCGTCCTCGAGGTAGATCCCGATCCCCTCCATCCCCTTCTTGTTCTCCTCGGGGTTGTCGCTGCAGGCGCCGACGAAGACCCGCCCCATGACGACGTTGCGGCTCTGCATGAACGGCTCCTGCACGGCGACCGAAGCGCTCGCGGCGTTGGAGGCGACCGGAGGGTTGGTCGTCGCGGTGGCGATGTTGACGGCGGTCCCTGCTCCGGCTCCGGCGCCGACCCCGACCACGTAACGGATCAGGGCGGACCCCTTCGGGGGGATATCGCCCACGGCGAAAACCAGGGTGCCGCCGTCCGGGGATATCGCCGGGTCCGCGACGGGGGCGCCGTTTAGTCGGGCCGATCCTCTCCGGTAACGGAAGCCGGGCGGGAGCTTGTCGGTGACAAGGGCCGAGAATATGGTCCCCACCGGGTCGGAGTTCTGCAGCGTGACCTCGTAGCCCAGGTTCTCGCCGGGGGAAACCACCCCTTTGCCGGCGCTCTTGCGGAGCCAGAGCGTGCCGATTTTCGGGTCGATGGGGAGATCGACCCTGATCGCCGGCCCCGCGGGTACCGGGAAGGGCTCTCCGCGGGAGCCTGGCTCCAAAATGGTGAACGGCCCGCCGGGAAGGGCATGGAGCCGCGCGGTGGATACCGTGGAAGGGGCGGTATGGGTCTCGGGCGGGGTGACCCGGAGCATGTAGTTCCCCGGGGAGACGTAGGGGAAGCGGTACCCCCCCGGGTTGAAAGAGTAGGTCCTTCCCTCGGCGTCGGTGGCGGTGCTGCCGCTTACCACGCTGCTCGGGTAGATGTTGCCTGCCAGGCCGTTGTCCCCGAGTACGGTGGCGGGGAGTCCGGTAGCCGCGTCGAGCAGCTCCACCGTGGCGCCGTCGACCGGCCTGCCGGTGATGGAGTCGAACACGATGCCGAACGGGTCGACCAGCGCGGCGGCCGCCGAACTGTCGCTGCCGTCCACCAGGTCGGTGTAGAGTGCGTGGATGTTGGAGTCGACGTTCACGGTGAGGATGCCGTTTCCGGCCACCGCCCCCGACGAGGTGGTCTGGATGTAGCCTATGAACACGCCGGTGTCCGGGCCGCTCTCCGTGAGCTGAAGGGTTTCCATGTCGCCGGTGTCCGGATCGGACATGTCGACGAAGACCGTCTCGGCCGCCTCCCGGTCCAGGTTCTGGTCCAGGTCGGTCACCTGCAGGAACACCGGCTCCCCCGCGTGGAAGGTGCCTGACGCGATCAAAAGGACGGGGGAGGAGAGGTCGATCGGCGTCTGGGTGCCGACGGCCACCGGTAGCGGCATGGCGGTCAGCTTCCCGGTGCCGTCGATAAAGGAGACTGATCCCACCGCTAAGTCGGTCGCTCCGGCAACGCCCGGTGCATATTTGAGGAACCGCGCCGTTGACGGGGTGCGTGTGATGACGGTGACCGTCACCGAGGCGGCCACGGCAGGGAGCTCCTGCGACCGGAAGGTGGCGCGGTTCACGATCTTGTCGCCGTTCTCCGCGCCAGACGCCGGCAGCGGCAACAGGAGAAGGGCGAGGATCAGCGCCCACCAGGCAGGCAGCCTGAAGGGCAGGGCGTTTTCCGGACGCAGCTCTGCGGCGACCCGCGGCACGATGGTACCGCGGGCCCGCCGGTTCCCGTGAAGGGCGCCGGCAAGCCCCGCGCCCCGAAGGGCGGAGAGGCTGCTGCAGAGTCTGTTGGTCCGTTTGGTCATCATGCCGCCTGTCTGGTTGCTACTTGATCTTCACCTGGTAGGCGATGGTTACGCCCTTGCCGATCGGGATGGTCCCGGGGGTGTTGTTGCCGGCGTTTTCCCCGACGTTGACGACCAGGTTCGGAGTGTTCCCCGGCACGAAGCTCGCCAGGCCGGCACCTGCCGCCCCGGCGCTGATGGTCGAGGCGACGGCATCGGTGTCTATGTAGAAGATGTGCCGCGACCCGGCGTAGGGTGTGAGCAGGTCGCTCACGTAGGTGGTCGGCACGCTGACGGCGATGGAGCACGAGGTGAGGTCGAAAGTGCTCGCCGCGCTGTTGGACGCCTCGACGAGGTACTCGATGGTGTCGCCGGGCTTCCCCGTCACCCCGCCGGTGTAATAGGGGAGCGTCCCCGCACCGCTGTTCCCTTCGATGGATGCGTTGAAGTGCGGGGTTCCGGCGCCGGCGACGGGGACCGTCACGTTCCTGGAGTACTTCTGGAAGGCGATGTTCGGCGGCGTCGAGCTCCACTTGTCGGCCGGTGCGGTGGTGGCGGAGTTGGTCGGGAAGTTGGGGGCGGTGACCTCCGCCTTTACCGTGACGGTGATGTCGACTCCGAGCGAGTTGATGGTCCCCGGCCTCACGCTCAGGTTGACCTGCTGCCGCTCGCCTACCTGGACACCGGCGCCGGGGACGTCTGCTGCGGGAACCGCCTCGATGTTGGCCCAGTTGATCCGGAAGGTGTTGTCGGCGACGTTGTACTGCGTAGAGGTGACCTTGGGGGTGTAGGTGCGGCTGTTCACGGTGAAGACGACGATGTCGTTCACGGCGATGCCGTTCACCTCCGAGTCTGCGGTGATGGCGCCGCCCATCGGCGCCGGGACGACGATCGAGGTGCTGCTGCCGGTTCCTGCCGTGATGGTGGCGCCAAGGATCAAGCTGGTGCCGCCGGTGACGGACGGGGCGGTGCTGTTGGTCGACCCTGTGACGGAGGGGACCACCGTGTAGGTGGCCGGACCGTTGGCGGACGAGGTTATGGTCACGGTATTGGGTATGGCAGGGGTGTCCGCCCCCTGGTAGGCAGCGTCCCCCCTGGTGATGGTGACGTTGGGGAGCGCCGGGACCAGGTCGACCTTGACGGTGACGGACGACTCCGCGCTGAGCCCGTCGTTGTACGTCAGCACCGCCTTGTTGACGATGGCCGTGTTGGCGGCCGTGCCGGCGCCGGCCGTTTGGGCGCACGACAGCGCCGTCACCGCCAGCGCGAGCGCGAGCGATGCTTTGACAAAGAAATTCATGGGAAGCCTCCTGCGGCGTCCCGGCCCCCGTTGCTTGGAGCCGGAACGCCCTAGCGGGTTAGTCGATCTTCACCTGGTACAGGATGGTGTAGGTGTCTAACCAGGTGCCGCCGCCGCTGGTGCAGGTGGCTGCTGTGGCAACCGATGCATTGCTGCAGGAAGGTACCGTCCCACCTTTTGCGTTTTCGGAGGTGTCGCCCACGAAGAAGTTGATGGCCGAGTTTGCCGTCGTCCCGGCAGCGTCGCCGTAACCGGTCTCATAGGGGGCTTTAGCCTGAATCTCGGAGTCTGCGGCCGTGGTGATGGTTACGGCAGTCCCCGCCCCGTCGAGTACCTGTGCGAATATCGGTCCTCCCAGGCCGTCGCCGTAGCCGGCGGAGTGGGTGACCAGCGTGGTGTAGACCGGCACCGCATCGGTCACCTTCACCAGGGCTGCCTGCCCGCCGGGGTTGGCGACCGTCACACGGTATTCGAGGACATCGCCCGGCTTGCCGGCTGCCGTCGCGCCCCAGGCGAGGTCGGGCAGGGTGCGGACCTCTTTTTTGATGGAGAGCTGGGCGCGCCTGAAAAAGCCGGACGTGCAGGTGAGCTCGGTGCTGTCGGTGCCGTTGTATGCAGTCAGGGTGTAGCCTACGAATCCGTCGAGGGTGACGCTCGAGGCGCTTGCGGTGATGTCCACCTGCACCAGCACCAGCTCGCCCACCGGCGCTCCCATGGTGGGGGCCGTGGCTGCCTCGTCGAACGCCGGGGCGTCGCCTCCCCCCCCGAAGGGGACCGCCACGCCGTTCAGGTCGATGCTGTAGTCGCCATAGGCCTCAAGCTGCAGGCGTCCCGGCGTCTCCTCTTTTGTCTTGGCGATGGTGCCGGTGGTGTACGCCGCGCCGTCGTCGTTGTCATGCGTGGCCGGGTTCCCCGCGGCCACGTTGAGTACCTTGTAGGCCTTTTTTACCTTGGAGCCGGGAAGGCCGATCTCCACCAGCACGATGTCGTTTTTTTCAAAGCCCGCGAGCGCTCCGCCCGGGAAGAGCAGGGTGTCGGCGCCGTCGATTCCCACGGGGATCGCGCTCCCGAGCACCCTCGCCTGAGCGCCGGTCAGAACCGGGGTGCCGTCGTAGGCGAGGGTCGAGAAGGAGCGGGTGATGTCGCTTGCGTCCTTGGTTGAAGCGGCGGCGTCTGCCCCGATGCTGAGGTCGTAGCTGTCGCTGCCGTTTGCCGTCGCGCTGAGCGCGTAGATGGCCGAAACGGTCCCGCCCGAGACGGTGTCGAGACTCCCCAGGCAGCCGAGTCCCGCGACGGCGCCGTCTGCCGGGGCAGTGGACGCGTTCGGTGCCGACTTGACCAGGTTTACGGTGACGGTTGTGGACGCTGCCGCACGGAAGGTGTTCTTCCCGCTGGTGTCGCTGTACTCGACCTCTACCACGTTGACGAGCTTGGCGCCTGCGGTGGTGCTTGCCGTTGCCGCTTCGGGCGACCCGGCGGCTGCCATGGCCGTGACTGCCAGCACGGCGAATAGCCTCTGTTTCTGATCCATGGTGATCTCCTTTTTTCCATTAAATGCATATCAAGTGAAGCAAATTGGTACCTACATCGTTGGCTCATCCCGCCGGGCGACCGGCCTTCATGTCCCGTTCTTCATAGGGGGTCTCCTTCGATTTCGTTTTTTTCCCGCAACCGGTCAGCGATACTGTCTCTGGCTCTTCCTGTTATTTCACCTTTACCTTGAAACTTACCGAACCCTTGCCGCCTGCCGGTATCGACGCAATGGTCCAGCGGATGTCCGTGTAATCCTCAGGTGTTGCCACCCTTTTTTGCATCTTGCCGTCGCTCCCCTTCAACTCGTAGGTGAGAAGTGTCGGCTTGCGGAAGCTCTTCCCCTTGTCTATGGAGAAAGTGAGGTCCCCGACTTCGCTGGCACTCCCCGGGATATATGCGGTCCCCGCCGGGATCGGGTCGCTGACGACGACGTCCTTGGCTGCTTCAGTCCCCGAATTGGCGTAGTTGAGCGTGTAGATGATCTCCTCGCCCGGTTGAACGCCCCTGGCGGCAATCCTCTTCTTGACGCTCTTCCCCTTGGCGGTTACGGTGACCTCTTTCTCGGCCTTGATGGTGATGCCGACCTTCGGTTGTCCCCATGCCGCCAGCGGCATTGCCGCCAGCAGCAATGCCGCCACTGTGCATCTCATCATCCTGCTGTTTTTTCCCATTTTCTCTCTCCTGTTGTTTTGCGGTTGCCGGTCCGAACGACCGGTTGGATTCTGTTCCCGCTGTAAAGGGTCGCGTATGCGGCATCTCGCCGTGAATGAAAAAGCCCGCCTTCGGATGGAGGCGGGCATTATTGTCCTTGAGAGGGCAGCGCTGTCCTCTTTTTTGCCTGACTCCACAAGCTCTTCGGTAACCCGGCTGTCCACAGCTGTGAGGCGGTGGACCCGTGGCTTTGCGTCACCGGATTGCTCCGGTTTTGCCGTTGTCGGAGTGAGACTTATGTTCTTTTTTGTCTAGGTCAGAAAACCTCCCGATAAGACGTGTCGCGGCAACACGAAAAGCCCTGGGGAAAGGGCGCGATGCTGGCGTTGCGGTATGGCTTTCCCGCGCCGTGACAGCCTTGGCATTCATGTTTTGGCCACCCGCTTTCCTGCCCAGGTGCTACCGGATCAGGGATTGGGTCTGACCACGCGGTGCTATCCCCGCAAATCCTTGCCTTATTTCCTCCCTGAAAGCCGGGCTACCATACCAAATTGCCTGAAAAATAAAAAGTAATTTCTCCAATGAAAAAGAACAGATCTTCGTTTTAATAAGTTTAACGCCGCTGTGCGCCCAGCCGGTGGAGACAGTCGATGCGCTGCAGGAGGATGAGCTTCGCAGGAAGATGCTGGGGTGCAGGATCTTTTCCGTTGCCGTGGCGTGTCCGGAGGTGTTGGGGGACGGGGGGAGCTGAAGTAACACGGGTGATCTTGCTGCGAAGTGGTGCTCAGGAGGGGGATTTTACGGGGCGGCTCAGCCAGCAGGAAGACCTGCCGGGCTGAGCCGTCGGTTGCGGTTCTCAGTTGCTGTTGAGCAGCACCTTGAGGTTGCTTGTCTCGCTTGCGGTCAGCGTGATCCCCTGGTGGGCGGGGTGGGCGCTGAAGCTCCCGTTCAGGCGCCCCCCTTTGAGGGAGAGGTCGGAGGCGCCGGCGACGGTCTGGTCGTAGCTTCCCAGGGCGTGGCAGGAGGCGCAGAAGGCTTGGTAGCTCGGCTGGGCGGAGACAGCCATGGAAGCCGGAGCGGGGGTAACGGGGGCGTTGCTGTCGGTGGCGAAGTCGAAGCTGGCGGCGATGGTGTAGCTGGCTCCGGCGGGGTCGTTGCCGTCTTCGACAACAGCGCTGTAGGAACCGCTGATCCGGTCGCCGGGATTGCTGCCGTAGCTGCTGAAGGTGATGCTGCCGCCTATGGTCCTCAAGAGGGTCGACTGGCGGCCGTTGAAGAAGTAGACGCTCCCCGGGAACACGTTACCGCCCGCTCCCAGCGAGTAGGTCGTCTCCGGGGCGATGGCTGCGCCGGAGGCGATGTCTATCCTGGAGACGGTCTTGAAGTTCGGGTCTGTCATGCCCGAGGCGATGGCCCCCCTCAGCACGATCCCCAGCGCCGATTTGGTGGAGGAGAGGTAGGTCGAGTTCTCCATCCCGTAACCGTCGCTGGTGACGGCGAAGGAGTTCGCCGCGGGCTGCTGCGACTGTGCTGCAGGGGGCGCGCTTACGCCCGCAGGGGCGGTTTCCCCGCCGCCTCCGCCGCCACAACCTGCAACGATGATCAGCGCCAGTGAAAGGAAGGCGGTCTTGAAAAGGGTGGGAGGTGCTTGCTCTCCTGGTGCGTTTGTCTTGATATGGGCTTTCACGGCAGCCTCCCTTGTCAAAGTGGATGGCTCATCTGGTTACACGTAAAATGCCAGTCGGGGAGGCGTCGGCGGGTTTAGGGTAATGGTTTGATTGATCGCAACTATTTCTGCCGCCGGCGCGGGAGGGTGAATCCCGATTTCAAAAAGGAGATGTTCATGCGTTGCACAAGGATCGCCGCCCTGTGCAAAAGCAGTGATTTTTCATGGGCGGATCCGGACGCTCTCCCAGGTTCTCTCATCGGTTCCGCAGCAGGATTTCTGAAGCGCTGATAGCTTCGGGGGGGGAAAGACCGGGAAGAAAAACGTTGTCATACCCCGGTGGAAGTGATAAAAACTTGCAGTTCAGGTTTTTACCGGAGTTACGCATGGCGTTTAGGGACTTACGGGGCTTTATCGCCAGGTTGGAAGCAGCCGGAGAACTCCTGAGGGTGGGTGCGGAGGTCGCCGCCGACCTGGAGATCGCCTGCATCACCGACCGGCAGAGCAAGCTCGCCGGCGGCGGAAAGGCACTCCTCTTTGAGAAGGTTAAGGGGAGCGGCTTCACTGTTGCCACCAACCTCTTCGGCTCTGCGAAGCGGATGGCTCTGGCGCTTGAAGTCGAAGATCTGGCCTCGCTGTCCGGCATGATGGAGCAGTTGCTCCTGTTCCCGCAGAAGGCTCCCCCCCCGCTGTCGGTCGAGCGGGCCCCCTGCCAGGAGGTAGTGCAGCGCGAGCCGGACCTTGCCGCTTACCCGTTTCTCAGGTGCTGGCCCGGCGAGCAGGGTCCCTTCATCACCCTCCCCCTGGTCTTCACGCGGGATCCGGATACCGGTGCCGGGAACTGCGGCATGTACCGGATACGGATCTTCGGCGACGACGCCGCCGGGATTCGCTGGAAGCGCGGCAGCGGCGGCTTCGGGCATTACGAGAAGTACCAGGCGGCGGGAAAGCGGATGCCGGTCGCCATCGCGGTCGGTGCCGACCCGGCGCTGGTCCTTGCCGCTTCCCTCCCGTTGCCGGAATCGATGGACGAAATTTCCTTTGCCGGTTTCCTGAGGCGGGAGCCGGTAGAGATGGTGCGCTGCCTTGATTCCGATCTGCAGGTCCCGGCCCATGCAGAGCTGGTGATCGAGGGTTTCATCGAGCCGGGCGAGACGCGCAGCGAGGGCCCCTTCGGAAATCACACCGGCAGCTACGACCGCGGCGAAGAGGTTCCGCTGTTCCGGGTCAGCTGCATCACGCGCAGGCATGAGCCGGTCTGCCAGGCGACCGTGGTGGGGCCGCCCCCCATGGAGGACTGCTGGCTGGCAAAGGCGGCGGAGCGGCTGCTCCTTCCCTTGAGCCGCGGGCAGTGCCCGGAGATAGTGGAGATGGTCATGCCGGTGGAAGGGATCTTCCACGGCTGCGCGCTGGTGGCCATCGAGAAGAGCGCCCCCGGGCAGGGGCGTCGCGTCCTGGAGACGCTGCGCTCGGGGGGGTGGCTGAAAAAGGGGAAACTCCTGGTGGTGGTGGATGCGGCTGAAAAGGCGCTGACGCTGTCGGAAGGATTCTGGAGGGCGCTGAACGCCGTACGGTTTCCGCGCGACCTGGTGGTGACCCCTGACGGGTGCCTGGGTGTCGACGCGACGCGCAAGCTCCCCGAAGAGGGTGGGGAGAGTTCACAGCAGTTGAGACAGGATACCGGGGTGAGCGCCCTGGTGGAAAAGAGATGGCGGGAGTACGGCTGTCTTGGAAATCCGGGGACGGAAGGGTAGTCATGGGCAGCCACGCAGGAGTTGAGATGACGTTATGCGCCAGGGTCAGGGTGTTCCTGGAGATGATAAAGTTCAGCCACACCATTTTCGCACTACCCTTTGCCTTCACCGGCGCGTTGTTGGCGGCGCGGGGGGTCCCCACGCTGTCGCAGGCGGGGTGGATAGTCCTGGCGATGGTGGGCGCCCGTACCGCGGCCATGGGACTGAACCGGGTCATAGACGCCGAAATCGACGCGCGCAACCCGCGCACCAGCGGGCGGGCCATCCCCGCGGGGCTCTTGGGGCGCGGTGGCGTGATGTTCTTCATCCTGCTCTCCGTGCTGCTCATGCTTTTCGCAGCCGGCATGCTGAATCCGCTCTGTCTGTACCTCTCGCCGGTGGCGCTCGGTTTCATCCTGCTCTACTCCTACTGCAAGCGTTTCACCGCCCTGGCGCATGTCGTGCTCGGCATCTGCCTGGCGGGAGCGCCTCTGGGCGCCTGGATCGCCATCCGCGGCACCGCCGATCTTCCCGCCTACCTGCTTGCCTTCGCCGTCCTGTTCTGGGTGGCGGGGTTCGACATACTCTACGCGCTGCAGGACATGGAGTTTGACCGGCAAAGCGGGCTGCACTCCATCCCGGCGAAGCTCGGGGTGACCGGATCGCTCTGGACCTCACGGATCTTTCATCTCCTTTCCTGCCTGTTTCTGGCGGCGCTCTACCTTGCCATGGGCCTTGGCCCCTTCTTCCTGGCCGGCCTTGCCGCCACCTGCGGGATGCTCCTTTACGAGCATCACCTGCTGCGCGGCGGCAATCTCGCCTCCCTTGATGCGGCCTTCTTCAACATGAACGGCTACATCAGCGTGACCCTGTTTCTCGCCACCCTGCTGGACGTGCTTGCCTCGGGGGGTGCGTGAAGGCCCGCCACTTCGCCCTTGCCCTTACCGGCGCCTCCGGCGGGATCTACGGCCTGAGGGTAGCCGAGGAGCTGCTGCGTTCCGGGGCGAGGGTCAGCATGCTGATCAGCGAGGCGGGTTTTGCGGTCTTGCGGCAGGAGTGCGGCTTGGAGTGGGGGGGGAGCGCGGAGGAGGTGTTGGGGCAGCTTCGCGCCCGTCTCGGGCATGAGTCGGATCGCCTCGGCTATTACGCCGGCGGCGACTTTTTCGCTCCCATAGCCAGCGGTTCCGCGGCGGCGGACGCCATGCTGGTCGTCCCCTGTTCCATGGGGACCCTGTCCAGGATCAGCTGCGGCAATTCGGGGAACCTGCTGGAGCGTGCCGCCGACGTCATGTTGAAAGAGGGGCGCCCGCTGGTCTTGGTGCCGCGGGAGACCCCGTTCAATGCGATACACCTGGAGCACATGTTGAAGCTGGCGCGGCTGGGCGTGCGGATAGTGCCCGCCATGCCCGGGTTTTACCAGCGTCCGGAGAGCATGGAGGATCTGGTGGACTTCGTGGTCGGGAAGATTCTCGACAGCGTGCAGGTAGAGCACGACCTGTTCAGGCGCTGGGGAAGCTGAAAGGAAATCCGTCCGACCCGTCAGTCCATCCGACCCGTCAGATGACAAAGGAACAGCCATGACATTCGCAGCAATAGCAGAGAAGGTCCGCTCCGGAGTCAGGATCACCGAAGCCGAGGCGCTCCTTCTCTTTGAGCACCCTGACCTGCTTGCCCTGGGCGAGCTGGCCCAGTCGGTGAACGAGCGGCGTAACGGCCGCAGGGTATTCTTCAACGTCAACCGCCACATCAACCACACCAACATCTGCGTGAACCGCTGCCGTTTCTGCGCCTTCTACAGGAGGGCGGGCGAGGACGGCGCGTACCTCATGTCCATGGACGAGATCCGCGGCCGCGCCGAAGAGGCGGTCAAAGAGGGAGCCACCGAGATACACGTGGTGGGGGGGCTGCACCCCGACCTCCCGTTCGAGTTCTACCTGGAGATGCTCAGCACCATAAAAGCGGTCTCGCCCGAGCTCCACGTGAAGGCGTTCACCGCGGTCGAGATCGCGTACCTCGCCGAGCTTGCCAAGCTGACCATCGCGCAAACCCTGGAAAAGCTCCGGGAAGCCGGACTCGGCTCGCTGCCGGGGGGGGGCGCCGAGATCTTTGCGCCGGATGTCCGCAACCAGCTCTGCCCGGAGAAGGTGAGCGGCGCCCGGTGGCTCTCGATCATGGAGCAGGTGCATCAGGCCGGTCTCAAGTCGAACTCGACCATGCTCTACGGCCACCTGGAAAGCATCGCGGACCGGGTGGACCACATGCGGCAGTTGAGGGAACTGCAGGACAGGACCGGCGGGTTCCAGGTCTTCATCCCGCTCGCCTTCCAGCCGGAGCATTCGCAGTTGAAGATCGGCGGCACCGGGACCAGCGGCGTTGACGACCTGCGCACGCTGGCGGTCTCCCGCATCTACCTGGACAACTTCGCCAACATCAAGGCCTACTGGGTGATGCTGGGGGAGAAGATCGCCCAGGTCTCCCTCGCTTTCGGCGTGAACGACCTGGACGGGACGGTGGTCGAGGAGCGCATCGGTCACGAAGCCGGTGCCGACACCCCGCAGACCATGAGCCGCGACTCCATCGTCACCATGATAAGAAGGGCCGGACGCATCCCGGTCGAGCGGGATACCCTCTACCGCGAGCTGAAGGTGTACGCGTAGGGCCAAAAAAAATATCTGTCAGATCGCTCCGATCCGTCAGATGCTAAAGGACCACAAGATGCTGGACCAGATAGCCGAAAAGATCGCCGCAGGCGCCGACATAGACGCAGAAGAGGCGCTCTGGTGCCTCACCGAGGGAGACCTCCTCGCCGTGGGGCGCCTCGCCGACTCCATCCGGCGCAGCATGCACCCCGAGGGGTGCGTCAGCTTCGTCGTGGATCGCAACGTCAACTACACCAACGTCTGCGAGTCAAAGTGCAAGTTCTGCGCGTTCTACCGTGACGCCGGCGCGGACGACGCCTACCTCCTGTCAACCGGCGAGATCATGGGGAAGATCGAGGAGCTGGTCGCCCAGGGGGGGACGCAACTGCTGATGCAGGGCGGGCTCCACCCCTCGCTCGACATCTCCTACTTCGAGGAGCTCTTCAGCCTGATCAAGGGCCGCTTCCCGACGGTGCAGAACCACTCGCTCTCCCCGGCTGAGATCACTCACGTGGCCAAGCTCTCGGGGCTCTCGATTCACGAGGCGTTGCTCCGCCTGAAAAAGGCCGGCCTCGACTCCGTCCCCGGCGGCGGGGCGGAGATCCTGGTGGACAGCGTCCGGCAGGAGATCTCTCCCAAGAAGATCGGGTGGCAGGGGTGGGCCGCGGTGATGCGCGAGGCGGCAAAGCTTGCCATGCCTACCACGGCGACCATGATGTTCGGCAGCCGCGAGCGCGCCGAGGACGTGGTCGAGCATCTGCTGAGGGTGCGTGCGCTGCAAAGCGAGGGGGGAAGCTTTACCGCCTTCATCCCCTGGACCTACCAGCCCGGGAACACGGAGCTCGGCGGCGACGGCGCAAGCGGGGTGGAATATCTGAAGGTGCTGGCCCTGTCCCGGATCGTGCTCAACAACATCCCGAACCTGCAGGCGAGTTGGGTGACCCAGGGGGCCAAGATGGCGCAGGTGGCGCTCTTCTTCGGCGCCAACGACCTGGGGGGGACCATGCTGGAGGAAAACGTGGTCGCGGCCGCAGGCTGCCGTTTCCGCATGTCGCGCGAGGAGATGATAGAGCTGATCCGCGGCGCCGGGTTCACCCCGGTCAGGCGCACCACCCTCTATCGGGAACTGGAGCGCTACTGACGCTGCAGAGGCAGCATCTCCAGGTGGCGGTCCGGCGCCCGGAGCAGTACCTGCGGTTCAGGGTCGATGTCAATCGACCATTGTCAATCGCCACCCATTTTGGTTATAGTCATCTATCGCGTTTCAGAAAGGAGTGCCATGATCACCCTGCGGAGAAACATCGCGGAAATGGCAGGCTACGTCCCCGGTTTCCAGCCCGAAGATGCGGCCTCCTACATCAAGCTGAACACCAACGAGAACCCCTATCCCCCCTCCCCGCAGGTGATAGACGCCATTTTGCAGGAGGCAGGGGAGGGGCTGCGCCGTTACCCGGACGCCGCGAGCCGCCTGGCCCGCGAAGAGGCGGGGAAGCTCTACGGCTTCGATCCCTCCTGGGTCATCATGGCCAACGGCTCCGACGAGGTGCTGAACAACCTGATCCGTGCCTTCGCCGGCGAGGGGGAGGAGATCGCCTACGTGCACCCCTCCTACTCCTATTACGGCACGTTGGCGGAGATCCAGGGCGCTCGGGTGCGCACCTTCGAGCTGACCGACTCTTTCGAGCCGGTGGGCATTCCTGAGCGCTACGACGCCCGGCTCTTCTTCCTGACCAACCCGAACGCGCCGCTTGGCTTCGCCTACAGCCAGCGCTATATCGCGGAGCTGGCCGGGCGGCTTTCCGGTGTGCTGGTGGTGGACGAGGCATACGCCGACTTCGCAGCCGAGAACTCGCTTGAGCTGGTCAGCTCGCTGCAAAACGTCGTGGTGACCCGCACCTTCTCAAAGAGCTACTCCCTTGCGGGTATGAGGCTCGGGATGGCGGTTGCGCGCCCCGAGGTCATCGCGGCGCTCAACAAGATCCGCGACCACTACAACCTGGATCGCCTGGCACAGGCCGCGGCGGCTGCGGCACTCAGGGACCAGGAGTACTTCGGCCGCTGCGTGGCAAGGATCAAGGAGACGCGCGGCTGGTTCAGCCAAGAGCTGGAGAAGCTCGGCTACCGGGTCATCCCCTCCAGCGGCAACTACGTGTTCGCCACCCCTCCGGACCGTGACGGCGCCCGGGTCTACCAAGGGCTCTACGACAGCAAGATCCTGGTACGCCACTTCTCCGACCCGAAGCTCTCCCACGGGGTGAGGATCTCCATAGGAAGCAGGGAGGAGATGGAGCGGACTGTGCAGGTGCTGAGCCAATTAGGCCCCGCCCGGTAACCCCGGGCAGGGGCGGAACCGGCTTTTGAAGATTTTTTGACCACGACCCCACCTGACGCTTGTGCAAAAAGTGAAAAGGTTGTAATCTTTGCCGCTGGGCGCTGTCACGGTGACAGGCAGTCTTCGGCATCAGACGGGCTAACCAATCGACGCATATACAGATGCAGAAACGGATGGGAACATTTGCAGAAGAATACTAACGTGACAAATCCCGCAGCAGCACACCTCATCACCGATCAGAAGAGTTTGGATGCACTTGTTGAGCGGCTCTCCCTGGAATCGGTCCTTGCCTTCGATCTGGAGGCGGACTCCCTGCATCACTACACAGAGAAGGTATGCCTGATCCAGGTCTCCTCGGCCTCGGAGGACCGCCTGATAGATCCCCTGGCGCCCATCGACGTCAGGGTGCTTGCCCCTATCTTCGCCAACCCCGCGATCAAGAAGGTCTTCCACGGCGCCGACTACGACATGCGCTCCCTGTACCGCGATTTCGGCATCGAGGTGGTGAACCTGTTCGACACCATGATCGCCAGCCAGTTCCTGGGCGAGAGCGAGTTCGGCCTCGCCGCGCTCTTGAAGAAGCGGTTCGCCGTGGAGCTGGACAAGCGCTACCAGAAGGCGGACTGGAGCAAGCGCCCCTTTTCACAGGAGATGCTGGAGTACGCCATGAAGGACACCTCCCTGCTGATCGAGCTTTACCGTCAGCTGGAGTCCGAGCTCAAGCAAAAGGGGAGGCTCGCCTGGGTCGAAGAGGAGTCCGAACTGGTCGCCGGGGTCAGGTCCCCGTCCCGCGAGGGGGAGCTCATGTGCCTGCGCTTCAAGGGTGCCAACAAGATGAAGCCAAGGGAGCTTGCCGTGCTGGAGGAACTGCTCCGGTTCCGGGACGAGAAGGCGAGGCTCGCCGACGTCCCCCCCTTCAGGATCCTGAGCAACGACCTTTTGCGCGAGCTCGCCGAGAAGCAGCCGAGGAGCAACTTCGAGTTGGTCGGCATCCACACCATGTCCTCCAAGCTCATCGAGAGGCTGGGGCGCGGCCTGCTGCAGGCGGTGGCCGCCGGTCTGGCCACGCCGCCGGACAAGCTGCCGCAGATGCAGCCGGGGCGCCGTCCGGTGCTGGACAAGGTGCAGGACGAAAGGGTCAAGCGGTTGAAGATCTGGAGAGAGGCGAAGTCGGCCCAGCTGGGGTTGGGTATCGGGCTGGTCGCCAACAACACACTCCTGGAGGCGTTGGCCGAGCCCGGCTCCCCGCAGATCACCCTCCTGAAGCGGTGGCAGCGGGAGGCTTTCGGCGACGAGCTGGCGTTGCTGATCTCCTGAAGCAGGTTTTTCATGAACTAAAGAGGCGGGGCCCTTCACAAGGGGTCCCGCCTTTTTTCGTCATATGAACCCCGCGCAGCCGACCTTTACATTAGAGTGCCTTGTGGTGACCGCGTGGTGTTGTATAAATATGAAGCTGTGAACGCCGGGTCGAATCCGAAGCAGATCGGGGGGAGAGATGGCACTTTATGTAGGCACCAGCGGCTACTCCTACCCGGCATGGAAGGGTACCTTCTACCCCGCCGATCTGCCGGACAAGCGGATGCTCAACTATTACGGCGGGGAGTTTGGCAGCGTCGAGATCAACAACACCTTCCACCGCATGCCTGGCCCTTCCCTGCTGGAGTCCTGGGCGGCAGAGGTCCCGGAGGATTTCAGGTTCGTGCTCAAGGCTCCGCAGCGCATCACCCATCTGCAGCGTTTAAGGGACGTGGACGACGCAGTTTCCTATCTCTGCGAGGTAGCGGGAACGCTGAAGGAGCGCCTGGGGGCCCTGCTGTTCCAGTTGCCCCCGAGCCTGAAGAAGGATCTTCCGCTGCTGCGGGATTTCCTGGCGCTGCTCCCGCCGGGGCGCAGGGTCGCTCTCCAGTTCCGCCACCGCTCCTGGCTGGATGACGATGTGCTGGCGCTCCTGCGCAAAAACGACGCCGCGCTCTGCATAGCCGATGTGCAGGATGATCTTGAGATCCCGCTGCTCTCCACCGCTGCCTGGGGGTACCTGAGGCTCAGGCGCCCGGAGTACGACGACGCGCAGTTGCGGAGGTGGGCGGAAGCGGTGCAGCAGCAGGGGTGGCAGGACGCCTTCGTCTTCTTCAAGCACGAGGATTCGGCCCGGGGGCCCATGCTGGCGAAGAGGTTCCTGGCGCTCTCCTCGCTGCAGGGAAGCAGCGGCAGCGGTTGATCTTCAACTGCGGCAGCCGGCAAGGCAGGAGATCGAGGGGAGGCAGGGGCGGTGCAACGGCATCAATAAAGGTGATGGGGGGATTATATGAACATAGCGACGATCTGGGGCATAGCCAAGGTAGCGGCGACCAAGATCCCCTGGAGCAGGGTGATGGAGAACATGCCTGCGGTGGTGGACATGGCCAACAGGGCGAAGGGGAGGTTCATGGGGCAGGGGGCGCCGCGCGGCGATCTCGAGACCCGGCTGAGGTTTCTGGAGGAGGAAAACCGCAAGCTCGATAGGGCGCTGCTGGAGACCTCGGGGCACCTGCAGCAGGCCATCAGGACCTTGAAGGTGGTCCTGGCCCGGCAGAAGATGCTGATGGGAGCGGCGCTGCTCTCCTTTGGGATGGCGGTGGCGGCCCTGGTGCTGTCGCTCAGGTGACGGCAGCAAAAGCCCCCCCTGCATCACCCCATGTCGCCCCAGTGAAACTGCAGTATCGACAGCATGGCAAGCCCGGCAGTCTCGGTGCGCAGGATCCGTCTCCCCAGCGTTACCGGGATGAAGCCGGCGGCGATCGCCTGCCGGACCTCCTCAGCGCTGAAACCGCCCTCGGGACCTACCACGACCGCCACGCTTTCCGGCGCAGCGTGCCCCTCCAACACCCCGTGCAGCGTCGTTTTCTCTTCCCCTTCCCAAAGCAGCAGTTTTACGGCGTGCCGCGATTCCCTGAGCACGGTCTCGAGCGTGCCGCCTATGTCCACCCTGGGGGTCGAGCTGCGCCCCGACTGCCGGGCCGCCTCCTGCACGATCTTCTCGTAGCGCGAAAGACGTGCCGCGCCGCGCTCCCCTTTGAGCTTCACTACGGAACGCGCGGCGTCGAAAGTCACCATCTCGGCCACCCCAAGCTCGGTGCACTTCTGCAGGATCAGGTCCAGCTTCTCGCCCTTGGGGAGCCCCTGGTAAAGGGTGATGCGCAGCCCCTGTTCCTCTTCCGGAGCAGGGGCTGCGGCGGTTATCCGCACGGTGAGGGACTTGGCGCCCACCTCTTCGATGGTGCCGCTGTGCCGGGTGCCCCCGTCATCGATGAGCTCCACCTCGCACCCCTGCCTCAAGCGCAGTACGCGCGCCATGTGGCGGTAAAGCTCTCCGGTCACCGTCACCTGGTCGCCCGAAAGGGGGTTGTCGCGAAGAAAGAAACTCCGCATCCCCTACGGCTCTTTTTGGAAGGTGAGGCAGCACCACTCCGCCTCTTTCGGGTTCTCGACCAGGGTGAGCGAGGGGAATGCCGCTCTTACCAGTTCCTCCTTCTCGCTCAGGATGCCGGAGAGTATCAGCCACCCCCCCGGCGCGATCCTGCTGGTCAGCTGATCGGAAAGCCGCACCAGTTCCTCGGCAAGGATGTTGGCCACCACTACGGCGAAACCGCCGGGGAGCTCCGCCAGGTCGGTGGTGGAGGCCGCCACCAGGTCCGCCACGCCGTTTAGTTCCAGGTTCTCCCGGGTCACCGTTACCGCCTCGGGGTCTATGTCGACCGCCGTGATCGCGGCGGCCCCCAAAAGCGCGGCGGCGATGCTGAGGACTCCCGAGCCGGTGCCCACATCGAGGACAGGACCGGGGAGCTTCCCGCCGCTGCGGTCGAAGCAGATCCGTTCCAGTGATTCCAGGCACATCTTGGTGGTGGGGTGCGCCCCGGTGCCAAAGGCCATCCCCGGATCGATCTGGATCACGAGGTCCCCCTCCTTCTTCCGGTACTCCTCCCAGGTCGGCTTGATCACCAGCCTTTCACCTATCCTCACCGGCTTGAAATGCACCTTCCAGTTGTTGGCCCAGTCCTCGTTCTTGATCACGCTCACCACCGGCCGGGCGTAGACGAAGCCGGCAAAGGCGGGGCCGTTTTGGGCGAGGAACTGCTCCACCCTGATGCGCTTCTCTTCCAATGAGTCGTCCAGGGGGAGGTAGCCCTTGACGGTCTTCAGGGAGCTGTCTTCCAGGGTGTCCAGGGAAAAGGTGTCCAGGTGCAGGTTCTCCACCCCCACCCCGTTGCCGGTAAGCTCCACCAAAAAGTCGGCCAGGGAATCGACCATTTCGGCCGGGACTTCGCAGGCGATTTCAGCCCAGTCAGTAGTCATAATGAGTTTTCTTCTCCTTGTGTGTTGGGCAAATTCCGAATTAAACTACCAGAAAAATAAGGGAAATGGCAATGAAAACCTTGACATCCAAAAAAACCGAGGCAGTAATTATAATTAAAATTTTTCCGGGATCTGCCGATAAGAAGATTTCAAGGGTTTTCCCATTAAATTTAAGTTTTGCCTAAAATAAAAAAACATGGTATATATCTAATGAATTTGCCCGGGAAGCCGATAAGGACGGGCAAAGGCAGTGAATTTCGGGTGATACGCGATGTACCATGTATATCTACTTTCGGATGCGACCGGTGAGACGGTTGAGCGGGTGGCGCGTGCGGCGCTCACGCAGTTCAAGGACGTCGATGTCCGTCTGCGCAGGGTCGGTCAGATCCGCAACCGGGAGGACATCCTCCGGGCGCTGGACGAGGTCGACCGGACCCCCGGCATCATCTTTTACACGCTGGTGAATACCGAGCTGGCGCAGTTCGTCAGGAACGAGACCGAGGCGAGGCAGATGGATGCGGTGGATCTGATCACGCCGCTGCTCTACAAGCTGGCCGAGTTCCTGGAGATGCGCCCGCAGAAACTCCCCGGTTTGCAGTACGAGATGAACTCGGAGTACTACAGGCGCATGGAGGCGGTCGATTTCACCGTGAAGCAGGACGACGGGCAGGAGCCGCGCAACCTGCACAAGGCGGACATAGTCCTGATCGGCGTGTCGCGCTCCTCCAAGACCCCGCTCTCCATGTACCTGGCCCACAAGGGTTACAAGGTCGCCAACGTGCCGCTGATACAGGGGATCGATCCCCCTGCCGAGCTGGAGCAGGTGGAGCCGGAGCGGGTGGTCGGGCTCATCATCGACACCCAGAGGCTGGTGGATATCAGGAGCGCACGCCTGCGGAACCTCAGGCAGAGCCCGCGCGGCAGCTATGCGGATTACCGGCAGGTCGAGGAGGAGCTGGCTTACTGCCGAAGGTACTACCGGGCGCACCCCGCTTGGCTGGTGATAGACGTAACGAACAAATCCGTGGAGGAGTCTGCAGCCGAGATATTAAGCAGGCTCCATGGTGATATTAGGCACGATTAGAGGTCGACATATTAACAAAGAGAGGGAATCAACATGAGAATTTTGGTGGTTGAAGATGAGAAAAAAGTCGCCAGCTTCATCAAGCGCGGCTTGGAGGAGGAGCAATACGAGGTGCATACGGCCGCAGACGGTGAGGAAGGGCTGAAGCTCGCGCTTGAGAAGCCGTTCGACCTGATCGTGCTTGACTGGATGCTTCCCAAGAAGGATGGCCTTTCCGTGCTCAAGGACCTGAGGGAGAGGAAGAACGTCACCCCGATCCTGATGCTCACCGCGAAGGACAGCGTAGAAGATATCGTGGCAGGCCTTGATTCCGGTTCCGACGACTACCTGACCAAGCCCTTTGCCTTCGCCGAGCTGCTGGCGCGCGTTCGTGCGCTGATGAGGAGGAGCGAGTTGGACCGCGGCGCCGAGATCCGTTTTGCCGATCTGCGCCTCGACCCGGTGACCCACAAGGTATGGCGCAAGGACAAGGAGATCGACCTGACCGCGAAGGAGTACGGCCTGCTCGAGTACTTCATGCGTAACCCGCACCAGGTGCTGACCAGGACCATGATCGCTGAGCACGTCTGGGACTACACCTTCGACAGCTTCACCAACATCATCGACGTCTACGTGAACTACCTGCGCAAGAAGATCGATCGCGAAGCGGACAAGAAGCTGATTCACACGGTCAGAGGCGTGGGCTACATCCTCAAAGAAGAAGAGTAGCCGACCGCTCGAAAACCGGTTGCTTTGGAAAAAACGGACCGTCCCGGCCATTGTGCACGGGGGCGGTCCGTTTTTCTTTTCCGCCCCCCCGCACCCGGGAAAGGGGCGGCGCCGGGCCGCGGATGCCGGAGGGGAGGGCTTGACAAACAGTCGGGGCAGTATTAGCTTAAGCCTACTCAAATCCCCAGGAGGTAGCCATGCAGGCAGCAATCGTAGCGAGATTTCTGGTAGTTAGCTTATTTCTCTCCTCCATTTTCTCTTCCGCCGCCACTGCCGCGTCACTTGCACCGGATTTCGCCAAGCTGGCGAAGAAGCTCAAGCCGGCTGTGGTCAACATCAGCACCTCCAAGACCATAGCGGTGAAAAAACGCCAGGTGGTCCCCGGCCACGACCCCTTCCAGGAGTACTTCGAGAAGTTCTTCGAATCGCCGCGCCAGCAGCCGCACAAGCAGAGGAACCTCGGTTCCGGCTTCATCATCAGCGATGACGGCTACCTGATCACTAACAACCATGTGGTCAGGGATGCCGACGAGATCAAGGTGAAGCTCTCGGACGGCAGGGAGTTCAAGGGGGAGCTCAAGGGGCGTGACGACAAGCTGGACATCGCCCTGGTGAAGATCGAGGCCAAGGGGCATCTTCCGGTGGCGCCGCTTGGCGACAGCGACAAGATGGAGGTGGGCGAATGGGTGATGGCGATCGGCAATCCGTTCGGCCTGGCCCAGACGGTAACGGCAGGGATCGTGAGCGCCCAGGGAAGGGTGATCGGCAGCGGCCCTTATGACGACTTCATCCAGACCGATGCCTCCATCAACCCCGGGAACTCCGGCGGCCCCCTCTTCAACGCGCAGGGAGAGGTGATCGGTATCAACACGGCCATCGTGGCAGGCGGGCAGGGGATCGGGTTCGCCATCCCCGTCAACATGGCGAAGGCGATCATCCCCCAGTTGAAGGAGAGCGGGAAGGTTACCCGCGGCTGGCTCGGCGTTTCCGTGCAACTGGTCACCCCGGACCTGGCAAGGTCCTTCGGCATGGACAGCGAGAAGGGGGCCCTGGTGGCCGAGGTCATGAAAGACAGCCCCGCCGAGAAAGGCGGGGTGAAGGGGGGGGACATCATACTGGAGTACGACGGGCACCCGGTCAAGGAGATGGGTGAACTCCCGCGCAGGGTGGCGGGGACCCCGGTCGGCAAGAAGGTGAAGCTCTTGGTGCTGCGCGACGGGCGTCAGGAAACGGTGCAGGTGAACATCGAGCAGTTGAAGGATGGCGAGGAACAGGATGCCGCCGTCAGCAGCGACCGGCTCGGCGTGAAGGTGACGGAGCTGACCCCGGAGCGCGCGCAGCAACTGCGGGTTCAGGGGGAGAGCGCGGTGGTGGTGACCAGCGTCGAACCGGACAGCCTGGCCGACAGGGCGGGCATCATGGAAGGGGACCTGATCAGGGAGATCAACGGCATGCGTACCGCCAGCGTGAGCGATTACAGCAAGGCGGTCGCGTCGGTGCAAAAGGGGGGGTATCTGAAGATGCTGCTGGGGCGCGGCAACGCTTCCCTGTTCGTGGCGCTCAGGCTCGATTAGGCAGAGGCAGCATTGGCGGCAAGACTGAAAAGGGACCCGGGAAACGGGTCCCTTTTGTCGTTTCCGGCTCCCCCTTGGGAGAGGTTGCCTCTGAGAGGGGGCTGCAACGGCTTCATGCGACCCCAGCCGGGCCATCGGGGACACCGGGCTCCTCCGCGTCGATGCCGATCCCTTTGAAGGCCTGGTGCAGTTCGCGCCGAAGCTCCCGTTCCTCACCGAGATGCCTCGGGGAAAAATGAAACGGGACCACCCGCTCCACCCGCGCCTCGCGCGCGAGTTCCCCTGCCTGGCGCGCCGTCAGGTGGGCGCGGTCACGCGCACGCCCCTCGTCGACGTGCAGGAAAACCGCCTCTATGAAGAGGTAGTCGGCCCTCTCTGCCAGCTGCACGATCTGCCGGCGGTTCTCCTCGGTGAAGGCGGTGTCCGTCACATAGGCGATCTTTTCCCCCGGCACCACCTGCAGCACCTTCTCCTTCAGTTCCCCGATGCTGAGCCCGGGCGAGGGCTCCCCTCCCGGGGGCGCCGGGTGGATCACCGTATGGTCCGGCTCACCCCGCAGCACGGCGCGTTTCAGCTCGGAGAGCCACGGCCCGACAGGTAGGCCGAGTTGCTCCAGCCGGTTCTTCATGAAGTTCACGTGCAGCTTTTCCTCGAAGGCGTAGGCGAGGCAGGGGATGCTGTGCTGCAAAAAGGCAGCGCGGATGCGCAGGTTCTCCTCGTCCAGTATCACCCCGTCGCAAAGCTGCAGCCGCTCCTCGCACTCCCTTTCGAAGACGCGCCTGGAGCTGAACCTCGCCCTCTTTGCGGCGCCGTCGGGGTGCAGCTCGGTCACCGTCAGGATGAACTCGGTGGGGTAGCTCTGGATCAGGTTCCAGCTGTAGGAGGCGAGCCGGTTCTCGACCTGCCGCAGGATGCCGGGAGGACCGAAGAGCCTGAGCTGCTTGTCGCGCCCGAGCATGATGCGCAGCATCAGGTCGAAGCCTATGAAATGGTCGATGTGGGTGTGGGAGATGCAGACGTCGGTGACCCTGAGGAGCTTGCGCGCCCCAAGCGGCGCGAGGTCCCCCAGGTCGAAGAGGATGGCCCTCCGCGCAAAGAGAAAGTCTACGTAGAGGCCGGGGTCGCCGAAGGGAGGGTTGACGAGTCTGGGGAGAAAGTGGGGAGTCATGTTCTGGTGAACCTCCGTGGGCGCCGCCGGTTCTCCCTATATATCCTTTAATGCAACTGCGCAAGACAAAAAAAGGGAACCCTCAGGTTCCCCAGTGCTTCAAACAGCTCTCTCCGCCTTGTCGTTGGTTTGGGGGCCTCACAGCGAGTTCCCAGTCAGGTGGGCTCCTGTAGACCGCTTCAGGCAATTCCCGCGCAATGGGGCAGCACACCACGATCGAGACAGGCTCCCGTTCAATGAATTATTCCGCAGGGGCGTTACAACCTAACGGTCAGGGCAGAGAGAACGAATAAGTGGCTGTATAATAGCGTCGACCAAATGAGAAATCAACCTCCTTTTCTCTAATAAAAAGCAGGAGGTCCCGCCGGCCAAAGCTGTTGCATTTTTAGCTGTTTGACGTACAATGCCACGCCAACTAACGATTCGCAGGTGGGGAGGTAAGATGCGTCTTAAGGATGAACAGATCGCACGTCTTGCGGAAAAGGTTCTGGGGGATCTGGAGCGCGCCCAACTCGCGGAGCAGAAGCAGGCGAGGGGGACGGTGCTGGCGGCGATCAGATCCGCCATCGCCGCTGACCTGAAGCAGGAGGAGAACCTGGAGCGGGATGCGGAGGCACTCCTTGAACAGACGCTGAAGGCGACGGGCGGCGAGGGGATCGACCGGCACAAGATGCTCAGGATGATCAAGGAGAAACTGGCCAAGGAGAGGAAGATCGTCCTTTAATGGGACCGGAGCAGCCGACGAACCGACCAAGGAGCCAACATGCACGTATCGGAAGACCGTATCTCGCATATCGCCCATAAGATCTATGACAAGCTCTGGCGCGACGACCTCGCCGACTTCCCCGACGAGAGGCGCGCCCTCGACTCCATAAAAGGGTCCATCGAGGGGTTTTTCTCCATCATGGAGCAGGTAGACCAGGCGGTCAGGGCCAAGCTCGCCTCCTACAGCCAGGCGAAGGTCCCCGGCAGCCGGGACTGGGAGATCCTGTACCAGAAGTTCTACGCGGAGGAACTGGCCAAAAGGAAGTGGTGATGCGGCGAATCGGGGGGAAATTAATTTTTTCGCCCCCCTTGATTTTTGAGACCATGCTGTTTATATTTAGCTGGCAATTAGCACTCGGGAGTTTCGAGTGCTAATATTTTTTTCAATTACCGGAGATATGGAATCTCAAAGAAAGGAGAGCAAAGGCATGAATCTTAGACCGCTGCAGGACCGTATCATCGTGAAGAGGGTTGAGGAAGCGACCATGACCGCTGGCGGGCTTTACATCCCGGAGACAGCCAAGGAGAAGCCGCAGCAGGGTGAGGTAGTGGCAGTCGGCAACGGGAAGAGGGGCGAGGACGGCAAGGTGTTCCCTATCGATCTGAAGGTGGGCGACAAGGTGCTGTTCGGCAAATACGCTGGGAGCGAAGTGAAGCTGGAAGGTGAGGATTTCCTGATCATGCGCGAGGATGACATCCTGGGCGTGCTCGAGAAGTAATCCCCGTGCCGGCCTTCGGCCGGCCCCCGCATCACGAAGGTTCGCTACATACAATAATTCCCAAGGAGGAAGATAACATGGCTGCAAAGATCATCAAGTTCGACCAGGACGCACGTAACTGCATCCTCAAAGGCGTCAACACCCTGGCAGATGCGGTGAAAGTGACCCTGGGCCCCAAAGGGCGCAACGTCGTCATCGAGAAGTCCTACGGCGCTCCGCTGATCACCAAGGACGGCGTCACCGTCGCCAAGGAGATCGAGCTGGAAGACAAGTTCGAGAACATGGGCGCACAGCTCGTGAAGGAAGTCGCCTCCAAGACCTCCGACGTTGCCGGTGACGGCACCACCACCGCCACCGTGCTGGCCCAGGCGATCTACCGCCAGGGTTCCAAGCTGGTTGCCGCCGGTCACAACCCGATGGAAATCAAGCGCGGCCTCGACCGGGCCGTCGAAGCGCTGGTCGGCGAGCTGAAGAACATCTCCAAGCCGATCAAGGACCACAAGGAAATCGCACAGGTCGGCACCATCTCCGCCAACAACGACAAGACCATCGGCGACATCATCGCCGAGGCGATGGAGAAGGTCGGCAAGGAAGGGGTCATCACCGTCGAGGAAGCAAAGGCGATGGAGACCAGCCTCGAGACCGTCGAGGGGATGCAGTTCGACCGCGGCTACCTCTCCCCCTACTTCGTTACCGATCCGGAGAGGATGGAAGCGAACATGGAAAACGTCAGCATCCTGATCCATGACAAGAAGATCTCCAACATGAAGGACCTCCTCCCGGTACTCGAGCAGACCGCCAAGTCCGGCCGTCCGCTGCTGATCATCGCCGAGGATATCGAAGGCGAGGCACTGGCAACGCTGGTGGTCAACAAGCTGCGCGGCGTGCTGAACGTCTGCGCCGTCAAGGCCCCGGGCTTCGGCGACCGCCGCAAGGCGATGCTGGAAGACATCGCGGTCCTCACCGGCGGCAAGGTGATCTCCGAGGAAGTCGGCTTCAAGCTCGAGAACACCACCCTCGACATGCTGGGCTCCGCCAAGAAGATCACCGTCGACAAGGACAACACCACCATCATCGACGGCTACGGTGCCGAGGCCGACATCCAGGGACGCGTCAAGATGATCCGCGCCCAGGTAGAGGAGACCACCTCCGACTACGACCGCGAGAAGCTCCAGGAAAGGCTCGCCAAGCTGGTGGGCGGCGTTGCCGTCATCAAGGTCGGTGCAGCTACCGAGATCGAGATGAAGGAGAAGAAGGCACGCGTCGAGGACGCACTGCACGCAACCCGCGCAGCCGTTGACGAGGGGATCGTCCCCGGAGGCGGCGTGGCTTACCTGCGCGCCCTCAAGGTGCTGGACGGCCTGCAGCTGAACCCCGAGCAGCAGTTCGGCGTGAACGTCATCAAGCGCGCACTCGAGGAGCCGATCCGTCAGATCGCCCAGAACGCAGGCGTTGACGGCTCCATCGTGGTCGACAAGGTGAAGAACGGCCAGGGCTCCTTCGGCTACAACGCAGCCGACGACACCTACGTGGACATGATCGAGGTCGGCATCATCGACCCGACCAAGGTCTCCAGATACGCTCTGCAAAACGCAGCCTCCGTCGCCGGTCTCATGATGACCACCGAGGCGATGATCGCCGACAAGCCCAAGGATGAGGGCGCAATGCCTGCAATGCCGGGCGGCATGGGCGGCATGGGCGGAATGGGCGGCATGGGCGGCATGATGTAGTCCCAGCCCGATCCACCAGAAGCAACGAGAGGGGGAGCCAGTCGGCTCCCCCTTTTTTGATCGAAGGCGAGTAGCGCCCTTTCCCCCGCCTCCCCTCCCGCCTGTCCGGCAGGGAGAGGTGCCGGTTCCCCCCCTCTTTTTCTTGCCGCCCAGAAAACCCTCCCGAGAAGCCGCTCGAATACCGAAGAGATAGCAAGAGCCTCATTAGCCTGGCTTGCCTGGGCTCTCATTAGCTTCTCCGCCTTTACACGATTTCTGCAACCGCGTATAATCCCTGGAGATTTGACGCGAGCAGCTGCGATAGCCAACGCTGCCGCCAAGCTCCGTGCGGGGTAACGCAGAGACGGCGACTCCGCTCCAGGTTGGGGACCTTCATGATGAACAAAGCAGGAGCGCAATCAGGTGCCGCAGGCAAGGAAGAGTTTGCCTCGGCGAGCCAGGTCATGATCGCGATGACGAAGACCTCGAAGGCGCTCAGGATCTACCTCCCTAACAACCCGGTGCTGATCGGCTTCGTTCAGGACCTGAACGCGAAGATGACGGCGCACCTGGCCAGCTACGGCGAGTTCAACCTGGAGGTGGAGCCGTTCGCGCTCAGGTACAAGGGGATCGACATCTACCAAAACAAGGATCCCAAGGAGAGCATGGCGTCCCGCGTCTTTGCAGACGGCATCAGGACGCTCTTCTTCGAGCCGGGGGTGGAATCCCGGGAGCTGACCGCCTTCATCGGGATAGTCGGTTTGGAGCGTCCCGCAAGCGACGACGACATAGTCACCCAGCTTTGGGATCGGGACCTCCCCCATATCCGTTACCTGCTGGAAGAGGATTTCATAGAGGCCCACCTGGAAGAGGACCTGTCGGTGCCGGGTTCGCAGCAGGAGGGGATCACCAGGATCTACCAGGCGCTCTCCGGGCCGCTCCCTCCCCAGCCGAGGATGATCCCCAAGCACCTGCTCATGCTGACCGGAGAGGAGGAGAAGTGGTTGAAAAAGGCGCGGCAGGTGGAGGCCAGGCGCAACGCGTTGGACGATGTGGTCAACATCCTCTCGGCGATCCTGGCAGGGACCAGGGACCCGGAGATTTTCCGGGATTTCGCCGGCATAATGGGGAACCTTGCCACCAACATGTTGCTGGCCGGGGAGATCGGCCACGCACTGCGGCTGGTGCGGTTCATGGATGAGCTGCGCAGGCTGGGCAGCACTCTTTTAGGGCAGCGCGGGCTCTTGGACGATGCCCTTGCCGGCATCCTGTCCGAGCCGACCGTCCGGGTGCTTCAGGAGACCCTCGACGCCGGCGAGACGGTGAGCCACGAGGAGCTGAGGGAGCTGCTGCTCATCTTCGGGCTCCCCTCCCTGGGCGCCATCTGCGAGCTGCTGGGGCGGGTGGAAAAGCTGAAGATGCGCAAGGTGATCATCGAGGCGCTGGTCGACCTGGGGCGTGACAACCCGGCCGTCCTCGCCCCCTTCCTGAGCGACCCGCGCTGGTACCTGGTGCGAAACGTGGTCCTGGTCCTGTCCCTGCTGGACTCCCCGGCGGCACTGGAGATGATAGTAGGGCTGATCTCCCACAAGGAGGCGAGGATCCGACGCGAGGTGCTTGCCCTTCTCGAGCGCTCCGGCGATATGAGGGCCAAGAGCTACATCGTGAAGTACCTGAGGGATGAGTCCGGCGCGCTGCGCATCAAGGCCCTTCAGATCCTGGCCCGCGAGAAACTCCCCTTTGCGCTCAAGCCGATCCTTGCGCTTGCCGCCGCCGAGGAGTTCGCGAACAGGGATCTCGCCGAGAAAAAGGCGGTGTACGAGGCACTGGGCGAACTCGGCTCGGCGGAAGCGCTCCCCGTGTTCAGGGAGCTGCTGATGAAAAAATACTGGTTCCAGAAATCTGCGGAGAAGGAGGCTGCCATCCTCGCGGTTGCAGGGTTGGCCAAGATGCAGAGAAAGGAAGCCCTGGACCTTTTGGAAGAGGCGCGCAACCAGAAACGTTCAGCCGAGGTCAAGGGGATACTGGAGCAGGCGGTCTCGACCATGGCTGCGGCAAAAGGGGGAAGGGGGGGATGATGCAGTTGGGGTATCGACATGCCGCTTGAGATGGACCGCGATCGTCTGCACGACGAGATGGCGAGGCTCGGCAAGTCCCTGGTCTCCACCCTCTTCGTCCTTTTGAAGACCTCCGTCAACTACTCCGAAGGCCATGCCGCGCTCGACCTGCCGCTTGCCAACTTCCTGAAGGTGCTGCGGGAGATCGCCAGGAGAAACGAGGACGCCTCGCTCAGGTTGAGGGGGGGGCACCTCTACCTCGGTGAGCTGCGGCTGAAGCCGGACACCTCGAACTTCGAGGCGCCCAGGTATGTCATCGAGGAGATGAGACGCCGCCTCCTGGGAAGCATAACCTTCGCCCCGGCGGTCGGCGCGGACGATCTGCGCAGGTTCGTCTACACCCTGCGTCAGGTGGACCAGGAGCAGCTCTCCGATGTCTACACCAGGATACTCAAGGGGATGCAGCAGAGGATGGTGGCCCATGTGCAGGTGGAAATCCTGCAGGACGAAGAGGCGCGCACGCTGATTCCGGACCTGGCCAGGTTGAGGGAAGGAAACCTCAAGGCGCGTCCTTTGTACAAGAAGGTGCTGGCGGCAATGGACGAGGCGGCGGCCCAGGTCGCCATCGGCCGGAGCCTCAGGCTGCGGGAGTCGAAGCGGGTCGTGCAGCAGATGATCGATCTCCTCTACAGCCATGAGCCCGACCTTTTGGGGCTCTCCACCATGCGCTCCCACGACAAGTCGTCGCAGCACCACGCCGCAAACGTCTGCATACTCTCCCTGGTCATGGGGAAGCGGCTGGGGATGTCGAAGTTCCACCTCTGCGAGCTGGGGCTAGCCGCCCTTTTCCACGACATCGGCTACGCCGACCTCCCGAAGGAGATCCTGAACAAGCCCGGCGCGCTTACCAAGAAGGAGCGGCTGATCATGGAGAACCACCCGCTTCACGGGGTGAAGAAGGTGATGAAGCTGAAGGGGCTCGACGCGCTCACATCCCGGATCATCACCGGGGTATTCGAGCACCACCTGATGGCCGACTTCTCGGGGTACCCGCGCTTTCCCTACCGGAGGCTCTCCCTCTTCGGCAGGATCATCAGCATCGCGGATTGCTATGACGGCCTGACCTCGTCGCGGGTGAGCGGCAGGAGTGCCTATCCCCCCCACAAGGCGCTCAGGGTGATGCTGGGGCAATCGGGGAAGGGTTACGACCAGGCGCTTCTCAAGCTCTTCATCAACTGCATCGGCATACACGCCATCGGGTCGCTGCTCCTTCTGAACAGCAGGGAACTGGCGGTCGTGGTGGGGAACAGCGCCGATCCCACCATGTGGGACATCCCCCGGGTCCGCATCATCTCCGACCCCCAGGGGCGCGAGGTGGAGGGAGAGGTGGTCGACCTGGGCCGGCCGGGCTGCTCCAAAACCATCGTCGCCACCCTCGACCCCTACCTTTACGACCTCGACCTCAGCCGCTACTTCTGCAAGGAACCGATCCCTTCCTTCTGACCGGCTAGAAATAAACCACCGTGAGCAGCGGCTCGTTTGCCGCAGTTGCCTCGTCTATTTCGATCAGCCCGGGAACCTGGGTGGTGAAATCGTCCTGCTGCAGGATGCGGACCTGGAAATTGTCCAGCCCCCTGAACTGCGCCTCCACCATGAGGGGAGTGACGTCCACGACGACCTCGCGGTTCACATCGAGCGAGGATATCGGCGGGACAATGCTCGTGCTCACGATGGGGGGCAGCAGGATCCTGTCGAAGTCGTCCGGTATCAGCGGCGGGGTGAAGGAGACCAGCTCGATCCGGATCGGTATGGAGGCGGTGGGCGGGAGCACCGTCACGCTCCTGATCACCATGCTCAAGGTGGCCGACTCTATCCTGGCGTTCAACGGCACGCTGGCGAGAGGGAAGTGCAGGAAGGCACGGTACACGTCGTCGTTACTGATATCGACCCCCGCCCTGACGCCTAAAAGCGCGTCGCGCTGCACCAGGCTCACAATCGGCGTCTGTACTCCCGCCACATCGACGATGTCTCCGTCCACAGCGGGATCGCTTGCTATAACAGTCTCGACGAACACCCTGTCGTCGTCGCCGCTGCCGCATCCGGTTATGGCAAGCATCAGTACCGCCAGCGCCAGCCAGACAAGATTCCTTCTCATGTGCACCTCCCCGTTTACCCGCCCATTAAAAAGCTGCGGCAGATACGATTAGCCAATGGTACCAAAGGATGTGCAAATGGAAAGTAAAGCGCCATTCGGGAAGCGGCTCTTGCACAAAGCCCATGTCCGGGTAAAATACATTAGCTCATTTCTAATGTGTGCGAAGGGATTACGGTACTTAGCACCATTTCGGCGCTCATTTCGGCAGGGCGCTGCTCCCTGAAGCGCGGTCTCTAAAGACTTTGCACAAAAAGACGCGCCGGGCGTATAATTTTTCCTGGATGTCAAAATCAATGAGAAAGATGCCGCACCAAAGAAAATACGCGGAGGGAAACCATGACTGCGAAGAACGAAACGCTCCGTCAACACCTGGCCGCCGTGAAGGCGGGAGAAAGGGTATTTGAGAACGCCTTCCAGGGGATCATCCGGATGATTCTGGAGCCGGGTTTCGAGAAGGTCGTCGTCAACGGGAAAACGACCTATGACTTCAACATCTTCCGTACCGGCCGCAAGCATACCATCGGGATGTACGACGAGATCAACAGTTTCGTCTCCTTCGTGAAGGATGCTGCCGAGGGCGGCTCCAGCAAGGAGATGGCCTTCGTGCTGGTCGGGGAGCCGGGCAACGGCAAGACCTTCTTTGTTGAGTTCCTGTGCGGCAAGTACCGGAACTTCCTGCAGGGGCGCAACCGGAAATACAGCTTCCGGTTCCTGCACATGGACAGGCTCGGCAATTACGGCAGGATCAGGGAGATCGATTCCGAGACCTACGAGGATCCCATGATCCTTGCGATGAACCTCTTCGACAGCCCGGACGAGAGCCGCAGCTTCATCGGGGAGCAGGGGTTCTCCGAGGCGGAGCTGGACACCTTGTACCGGAACTACCGTCCGCTGGGTGCCAGCACCGGCTACATCTGGAACGAGATCCGGCAGCACCTGGACAACGACCTCGACGCCATGCTGGACAGCGTCGCTATCGTGCCGGTCCCGATGAGCGAGAGCCTCGGCACCCTGACCGGGAAGTACCCGGCCAAGGACAAGATCACCTCCTCGGCGGTCGACCTCCTGGGCGAGGAGTCGATCCAGCGGCTTTTGCACCTCTCCGACACCAACAACCCGTACCGGTTCGACCTGCGCCGCGGCGCGCTGGCCCGGGTGGCGGGGGGGGGCATCCACTTCAGCGACGAGATCTTCAAGAACAAGAAAGACCTGGTGCAGGTCTACCTGGGGGTGATCCAGAACCGCGCCATCGAGATCGACGGCTACAAATGGCCGATCGACTCCATGATCATCGCGACCAGCAACAACTCGGAGTTCAACCGTTTCCTGGCGGAAAAGGAAGAGGCGCCGATCGTGGACCGTTGCAGGATCTGCTATGTCTCGCACAACACCAACTACCGGATGCAGGAGGGACTTACCGGCTACGCCATCGGCGGCGAGTCCAAGACCACGCTCACCAAGGAGATCCTGCATCAGGATCCGAACCTGAACTATGCGGCATCCGTCGGGGTGGTGCTGACCAGGCTTCCCAGGTCGGAGAAGCTCACCCCGATCGAGACCATGAAGCTTGCATCCGGCGAGATCGCGGGGGAGAAGAGCATCAAGGCGCTTGCCGAGGTGATCGACACCCTGGGGCAGGAGCCGGACATCACCAAGCGCTTCGGACAGCGGGGGCTCGGGCACAGGAGCCTGGGGAGGAGCATCCAGATCCTCAAGGAGAGCTCGGAGACCAACGAGGGGCGCTGCATGGTCGCCTACGACATCTTCCGGAGCCTGGAGCGGGTGGTGCTCGACTACGTGGTGGAGCCAAACGAGCGCGCCAAGTACCTTGAGGACCTGAAGACCGGCAAGAAGCTGTACCGCGAGCGGATCATGACCGAGATGTTCAACGCCTACATGGACGAGCCGTTCGCCATCAAGAAGGACGTGCAGAACTACGTCAACATGATCATAGGGATCGACGCCGAGAATCTCGGCCCGGACCGGATGTGGAAGTACAAGGATCCCCAGACCGGCGAACTGAGGGCGCTCAAGATCGACGAGCGCTACGTGAAGAGCGTGGAGGAGCGGATCGGGCTGAAAACAGAGGAGCAGCGGGCCTCCTTCAGGACCTCGATCAGGAAGATCTACGGGCAGAAGATATCGGTCGATCCGAGCTACGACTTCATGGACAACCTGGAGCTGGTGAAGGCGGTCACCGACGTGCGCCTGAAGTCCGACATAGCGGGCGCCGGGAGCCTGATCGGCGCCCTGGCGAACCGAACCAACGAAGAGAACCAGAAGCTCTACGACCGGATGATCGTCACCATGCTGGGGAAACTGGGGTACTGCCGCACCTGCGCGCAGAAGACCATAGAGTATTTCTGCACCCAGGAAGACGAGAGCTAGAGGCGGGGACCGGGGACCAGGCAAAGCAGGCAAGGCAGGCAAGGCGGACGTGTCCGCCGTAGCCTGAAAGGCGAAGGCGGATGAAAGATCCGAAAAGACATCTCGAAGAAATGAAGGCGAAGGGGCTGGAGCCTGAGCGCGAGGCGCGTTTCCGGGAGGAGCTGTCGGTAACCCGGGACATTCCCGCCACCGACCGTAGCGGCCCCTTCCCCGACTTCTCCCGAAGCCTCTACGCCTGGTACGACCTCGCCATGCTGCAGGACCAGGGGAGGGTCCCCAACCCTTACCAGGTCCACATGAAGGCGCTGGACGAACTCCTGGAGCGGGACCGGCAGCGTGAGAAGGATGGTTTCCCCAGGAAGATCCGGGTGGGGAGGCTGATCAAGCCGGGCAAGGGGGGGAAGGGGAAGATCGTGGTGGTCCCCTCCACCGAGGAGGAGAAGTTCCTCCACGACCCCACCATCAGGCCTCCGGGAGAAGGGAGCTCCACCGGCGGCACCGGCAAGGGTGACGAAGGGGAGGTCATCGGCGAGCAGAAGGTGCGGGAAACCGGCGAGGAGCCGGGACAGGGGCCGGGGCAGGGCGAGGGGGAAAGCCACGAGATGGGCGCCTCCGCCTACGAGCTCGGCAAGGTGCTCACCGAGCAGTTCCAGCTCCCCAACCTGAAGGAAAAGGGGAAGAAGCGCTCCTTCACCCGCTATATCTACGATCTCACCGACCGCAACCGCGGCTCCGGCCAGGTGCTCGACAAGAAGGCCACCCTGAGAAAGATCGTGGAGACCAACATCTCCCTGGGCAACGTGCCGGACCCGGGCGACATGGACCCGACCCGCTTCCTGATCTCCCCCCGGGACAAGGTGTACCGCATCTTCTCGCAGGAGAAGGATTACGAGCCGCAGGCGATGGTGTTCTTCCTGCGCGACTACTCGGGTTCCATGGCCGGGAAGGTGACCGAGCTGGTGGCGACCCAGCACGTGATGATCTACAGCTGGCTCCTGTACCAGTACGCGGGGCAGGTGGAGTCGCGCTTCATCCTGCACGACACCGAGGCGAAGGAGGTCCCCGATTTCGACACCTACTACAACTCCCGGGTGGCGGGTGGGACCGAGGTGGCCAGCGCCTACAAGCTGGTGAACGAGCTCGTGGAGAAGGAGAATCTCGCCTCCGACTACAACATATACGTCTTCCACGGCACGGACGGCGACGACTGGGACACCGGCGGCGACAAGTCGATCCCGGAGCTGGTGAAGATCCTCTCCTACGTGAGCCGGATGGGGGTCACCATCGCGGAGCACGCCGGCACGCAGTGGACCGAGGTGGCGCGCTACCTGGAGAACTCGGGGCTTTTGCGCGACAAGCCGGACCTGCTCAGGATGGACGTGATGCACGAGGACGCCGAGGAGGCGCGGGTGATCGAGGGGATCAAGAAACTCATCTCCTAAAAGCGGGTTGAGAGGTGAGGCGATTAGGATTAAGAGGTGAAGCAGCTTAAGGTTAAGGCTCCGGGTTTCTTGATCTTTATCTTAATCTGTTTTCAGAGGCCGTTATGGAACTGATCAACCAACATACCAAAGAGATCATGGAGGGGTGCAAGGAGCGGGCGCGCGCGGCGGGTCTCTCCTTCACCGACGAGAGCCTGGAGTACATCGTCACCAACCGGGACCTGATCGAGCTCTCCCCCAAGGTCATGATCCCTACCCTGTACGACTACTGGGTGCACGACGTCGAGGTCCTGAGGGGAAAGGGGGAGTACGAGCTTTACCCGCACAACCCCTACGAGACGGTGATCAACACGCGCCCCCCGATCTCGTTCTACAACGACAACAACCCGGATTGGCTCAACGTGATGATCTTCTACCACGTGCTGGGGCATATCGATTTCTTCCAGAACAACCTCTACTTCCGCCACACCTGGGAGTACGATTTCACCGGGCAGGCCCTTTCCGACAAGAGGGTGATAGCGAAGCTGAGGGCCGAGAAGGGGCGCTGGGTGGATTACATCCTGGAGTTCGCCCGCTCGATCGACAACCTGGTCGGGTACCATGACGAGCTCTCGCCGCTCTTCGCCGCACCCGAGGCCGCGACCTCCAGCAGGCTCGACTACTATTTCGACGTGTTCCTGCAGGCGGAGAAGAAGCTGCCGGTCGGCGAGTACCTGAAGGAAGTGGCGAGGTACAACGAGGCCATAGCCCAGGACAAGGAAGACGGGGAGCGCAAATTCTTCTCGGAGGTGGTGGCGAAGTACCCGGAGATGGAGGCTCACTTCGCGAAGAGCGCCAGCGTGAAGCACGTCGAACGGCGCGACCTGCTCCGCTTCCTCATCGAGAACTCGGAGTTCCTGGCCCGCGACGAAAACCAGTGGATGCGCTCGGTGCTGGAGGTGGTCAGGAAGACCTCCATCTTCTTCCAGCCGCAGATCCGCACCAAGATCATGAACGAGGGGTGGGCCAGTTACTGGCACGAGAAGCTCTTCCTGGTCGACGACCGCATCCGCGGCCACGAAGTCGACTTCGCGCGGGTCCACGCCGGCGTCACCTCCATGCCGCGGGTCGGCATGAACCCCTACGCCCTCGGCATGCGCCTCATGTACCAGCTGAAGGAAGCAGGGGACAAGGGGAAAACAGGGTACGAGTACCACCGCCTGAGCGACGCGGAGGCGAGGAAGAGGTTCGACAGCAACGCGGAGCAGGGGGACGACTTCCTCTTCAAGGTGCGCAGCAACTACTGCGACTACCTGTTCATCAAGGAATTCGTGGACCAGGATTTCACCGACCGCTATGACCTCTTCGTAACCGGCAAGAGGCTCGACCCGCAGCGCATGGTTTGGCAGTACTACGTGAAGAGCAGGGACGCCACGCAGTACCGCGACATGGTGCTCGCCTCGCTTTACCACCCGCCTCACCTGGAGATCGCCCCGGAGCGCGCGGAGGACGGCATCCTCTACCTCGTGCACCACTTCGAGGGAAAGCAGCTGGTGCAGGAGTACATCGCCAACACCATGGTCGGCATCGAGTTCCTCTGGGGAGCGCCGGTGCAGCTTGAGACCAGCGAGGCGGTGATCGAACAGACCCGCGGCACGGCCGGCAAGGAGGGTGGTGAGGAGGCGGACATCACCTGGCAGCGCGTGGTCTACACCATGAGGGAAAAGGTCCTGAGCCGGCAGGTACTGTGACAGGCGGGAAAGCTATGCCAGATCTAGATACGGTCATAAAGCAGTTGAGCCGCACCATCGTGGAGCACAAGAAGGCGGCTCACATGTCCTTTGAGGAGTTCATGCAGCTCGCCGTTCAGCAGCCGGAAAGGGTGATGCGCAACATCTTCCAGCTGTTCCACGACATGGTGAAGAGCTACGTCAACGAGGGGCATGACGAATACCCGGAGGACCCGGAGTCGATCAACTTTGTCCCCTACGACACGCGCAAGCTTTTCGTGGAGCACTCCGACCGCCCCTTCTTCGCAGACCGCCTGTTCGCCAACCGGTTCCTGAACCACGTGGCCGCCATGAAGAGCGGCGCGCGCCAGAACAAGATCTATATCTTCGAGGGCCCCCCGGGCTCGGGGAAGAGCACCTTTTTGAACAACCTGCTGATGAAGTTCGAGGAGTACGCGAGCACCGAGGAGGGGCGCAGCTACGAGGTGGTATGGCACCTGGACCGGCGCGTGCTGGGAAGCTTCAAGGAGCACCAGGTCGGCGCCTTCGTGGAGAAACTCTCCCACCTGCTGGACGAGTACGAGCTTGAGACGCACGACCACCTCGACACCAAGGCATTGTTAAGGGGGGGGGACGTGGTCGAGGTCCCCTGCCCGTCGCACGACAGCCCGCTCCTCATGATCGACAAGCAGCAGCGCCGCGCCTTCTTCGACGACCTGTTCCAAAACGACTCCTTCAAGTGGCAGCTCTTCACCGAGAAGGAGTACGACTGGGTCTTTCGCGACTCCCCCTGCACCATTTGCACCTCGATCTTCCAGGCGCTCTCGGCAAGGCTCGAGGATCCCGCGGACATCTTCCGGATGATCAAAGTCCGCCCCTACCGCTTCAACCGCAGGCTGGGGGAGGGGATCACGGTGTTCAACCCCGGCGACAAGTCGATGAAGCAGAACATCCTGACCAACGACATGCTGCAGCGAAAGGTCGATCTCCTTTTGGGTGACAGCAACGAGGTGAAGTACATCTTCTCCAACTTCGCCAAGACCAACAACGGTATCTACGCCTTGATGGACGTGAAGTCCCACAACGCCGAGAGGCTTTTGGAGCTGCACAACATCATCAGCGAGGGGATCCACAAGGTCGAGGACATCGAGGAGAACGTGAGGAGCCTCTTCATCGCGCTGATGAACCCGGAGGACGAGAGGAGCATCGAGGGGGTGCAGTCGTTCTCGGACAGGATCGAGTTCATCAACATCCCGTACGTCATGGACCTGAACACCGAGGTGGAGATCTACCGCAACATCTTCGGCAAGCATATCGACGGGAGCTTCCTCCCCCGGGTCCTGCACAACTTCGCCCGGGTCATCATCTCGACCCGGATGAACGTGAAGTCCGACTCCCTCCTGGAATGGATCGGAGACCCGGAGAAGTACCGGCTCTACTGCGACGAGAACCTGCAGATACTGAAGATGGAGATCTACACCGGGCACATCCCCGAATGGCTGTCGGAGGAGGACAGGAAAAGGCTGAATGCGAAGAGAAGGAAAAAGATCATCGCAGAAAGCGAGCACGAGGGGGACCACGGTTTCTCCGGGCGCGAGTCGATCAAGATCTTCTCCGATTTCTACGCCGCCTACGCCAGGAAGGACAAGATGATCACCATGAACCACCTTTCCACCTTCTTCACCAGGTGGCACAAGGAGCTCAAGGAGTCGATACCGGACGGTTTCATGGAGTCGCTGGTGCACAACTACGATTACGTGGTGCTCCAGGAGGTGAAGGAGGCGCTCTACTACTACAACGAGGCCCAGATCGAGCGCGACATCCTGCATTACATGTTCGCCGTCAACTTCGAGCCGGGAGCCGTCGAGGTCTGCCGCTTCACCGGGGTGAAGCTGGAGATCACCGAGGAGTTCCTTACGGGGATCGAGAGGCGTCTGGTCGGGGCCAAGGCGGAGGATGACGCGCGCCTTGCCTTCCGCCAGGAGACCCAGCGCGAGTACACCGGCCGCACCCTCACCCAGGAGATCATGGTGGAGGGGAAGAAGGCGCAGCAGACCCAGCTGTTCCAGTCGCTGCATGACCGCTACGTCTTCAGCCTGAAGGAGAAGGTGCTGGAGCCGTTCCTGGAGAACGCGAACTTCCGCCGCGCCATCAAGGACTTCGACACCGAGGACTTCAAGACCTACGACAAGAGGATACGTGACGACGTCACCTTCCTGATCAACAACCTGAGCTCGGAGAAGTTCAAGTACACCAAGCAGTGCGCCAAAGAGATCTGCGTCTACGTCATCGACAACGACCTCGCCAGGAAGTTCCACGTTTAACCCTTTTGACCTCCAGCCGAGACCGTAGGGGCGAATGCGGATTCGCCCCTACCTTTGCTCAAATAGCGACGACACGCGCTACCTTGCCTCATGCCGCCACCTTGAAACGGCTCACCATGTCCATGAGCGACTTAGCCGAGCTGGCGAGATCCGCTGCGGCGCGGGCCGAGCTCTGCGTTCCGTGTGCGGTGTCCTGTACCGCCTCGATGATTTCGCGCATGCTGTCGGTGATGTTCGCGCTGGTCGCCGACTGCTCCTCAGCCGCGGTCGCCACTTGGGCCACGTACTCCAGAAGGGGGGTGATCTGCCCCTTGATCGAGCCAATGGCGTGGCTTGAGTGCCGCACGTCCTCGGTGCCGCTCTTGACGCTGTCGGCGCTTTTTTCCATGAGATGCACCACGTTTTTTACATCCCGCTGCAGCGATCCGATGATCCCCTGAATCTCACGCGTGGACGAGGTGGTCCGCTCCGCAAGCCTCCGTACCTCGTCGGCCACCACGGCGAACCCGCGTCCCTGGTCTCCGGCCCGCGCCGCCTCTATTGCCGCATTGAGCGCCAGGAGGTTGGTCTGATCCGCGATATCCTCGATGGCGAACACGATGTCGCCGATCCTGTCCGAGTTGGTCCCCAGCGCCTTCACCGCCTCGACGGTGCCGACCACCATGCGCTCGATCTCTCCCATGACCGCCGTCATCCGGGTGATGGTCTCTTCCCCTTCCTGCGTCGCGTCGCTGGTCCCCTCTGCACGCTCGGCCATCCTCTGACAACTGGCGGCGATGTCGTTGCTGACCCCGGCCATCTCCGCGACGGCATTGGAGACGGAACTGGACTGGCGCGAGGCCTGCTCGGTCCCCACCGCCATCTGGCTCGAGGTGGCGCTCAGTTCGCTGGAGGCGTTCCCCAGGTGGTCGGCCGTCCTTTGTATCCCCGCTATCATGCCGCGCATCGACTCCTGCAGCTTCTTGACTGCCTGCAGCATCTCGCTTATCTCGTTGTGGCGGTTCACGACGATCTGCTCACTCAGGTCCCCGTGGGCCATGGTCTCCAGGTAGTTGATGGCCCGGGCCAAAGGGGTCCGGATGGACCAGATGTTGATCCAGCCAAAGAGCGCGCCGAGCACCACGAATACCGCGACCGAGCCGTATCTGATCAGGGGGGAGTCCGCCTGGGCGGCCAGCGCCGAGCCTATCAGGCAGATACTGTAGCAGCCACAGAGCAGGCCGAGCCTGAATTTGATGGTGAGGTCAAGATAGTAGTTCCAGATCTGGTCCATCTGTTTCTCCTTCGCGAGCGGCTTCATATTGTGTTCAGGAACATCGTTTGAAACTGGGGCTCTTATCGGGCGGAACAAGTTGGGACTTGATACCTTCCGTAAACAAATATGCTGAATTTGCGTAAAATAATATGGCCGGGTGGGCGGGGGGCGTGTTTTACTGCAGCAGAGTGCGGGGGTCCTGTGTCGCGTCGCAACGGTGATTTTCCTGCCGATGTGAAACGGCGGCTCACGCAAATGGGGCGTAGAGATGCCACCTGGAGAGCAGCTAACGTAAAAGCCCATGGAAGCCCGCTTTTGCATGGAAAATACCCATTTGACATATCGCAACGGCCGATAGTAAGTTCTCCCACGCTAATGGAGCCCGTTTCAGAGACGGGCGGTTGCAATGCGGTGCTTCAATTACATGTCAGGAGGGATGAAAGATGCTAGCTAAAGGAAAGAGGGTATTTGGGGTGCTGCTTGCCATTTCGGGGCTGCTGTTTCTGGGCGGGGTTGCCGTAGAGCGCAGCGGCGCCGGCGAAGCGCTTCCCACGCGGGAAAACCCGATCATCGTGGACACCGCGGGCAACAGGGTTCTGGTGTACACCGAGGTGAACGAGATGAACGTCCATCAGCCCAACGTTCATTGGGGTGTGGTCTTCAAGGATGGGAAGTTCCAGGACCGTGCCATCCTGAAATCGTGGGCGAATCATCTCGCCTTCCACGACGGCATCACGAAGATCGGCGGCAAGCCGGGCAACAACCTCACGAAAGACACCATAGGAAACCATGTCGAGGGGGATGAGCTGGACATCACCGCGCTCGTACCCGGCAGCGGCAAGGAACTCAAGCTGGGGGATGTCTTCGTCGATCTCGCCGGCAAGGAGTTCAAGATCAAGTTCGGCGGCAACCGCACGGCTTCAGAGGCGCAGAACACCGGGTGCATCACCTGTCTGGAAAGCTGCTGGATCGCGGTCTCCAGCAACACCACCTACCCCCAGACCGGGTCCATCAAACGCTTCGTAAACCCCAACTCCAAATTCAAGGGTAACCCCGCCAATCTCCCGGGTGAAGGGAAGCCGGTGGTTCTCGTGTACCGCGTAAAGTCAAAGCGCTGATACGGCTGACGCCAGGGGAAGGATGAACTAGATGAGCGAAACCCCGACCAGACCCGCGCTGCGGGAACTGATGGCAAAGATCCTGAACGACTGCAACAGCTGCGGCCGTTGCGCGCGAGACTGCGCCTTTCTGGGCAAGTACGGGACGCCCAACGAGATCAGTGCGGCTTTCGATCCGGCCGATCCCGCATCGCTTGCGCGCCCCTTCGAGTGCAGCCTGTGCGGCCTTTGTGCCGTGACCTGTCCGCAGGGGCTCGATCTGGACGCGCTTTTTCTGGAGATGCGCCGCGAGGCGGTGGACCGGGGTTTCGGGGAGTTCCCGGAGCACAAACCGCTTCTTAACTACGAGAAGCTCGGCACCTCGCGCCGCTTCACCCTCTATCGCCTCCCGAAGGGGTGCAGCGCCATCTTCTTTCCCGGCTGCTCCCTTTCCGGTACGCGCGCCGGCGGCGTGAGGGAGCTCTTTGCGAAACTGCAGGGGATCGACCCGGCGGTGGGGATCGTCTTTGACTGCTGTCTGAAACCGTCGCTGAGCCTTGGGCGGGAGCAGTACGTGAATGCCATGTTCGGTGAGATGAGCAGCTGGCTTTTGCAGCAGGGGGTGAAGAAGGTGCTGGTGGGGTGTCCCAACTGCCAGACCATGTTCGAGTCGCTGGGGCACGGGCTGGAGGTTGCGACCGTGTGGGAGGTCATGGCGGACTCCGGGGTGCAACTGCCGAAGATCTCGTCGCGGGTGACGGTCCACGACCCGTGCGTTATCCGCCACTCCGAGCCGGTGCAAAAGGCGGTGCGCACCCTGCTGGAGCGCCAGGGGGTGACGGTGGAGGAAATGTCGCACTCCGGCAGCAACACCGTCTGCTGCGGCCTCGGGGGAGCGGTCAACATGTTCAACCCCGGGTTGGGGGATTCTTGGCGCGAGGTGCGCAAGAAGGAGGCCGCTGGCAGAAGGATCATCACTTACTGCGCCGGCTGCGTCGAGTCCCTTGCCCCGCACACACCGACAAGCCACCTGGTCGACCTGATGTTCGCCCCCGAACAGACCGTGGCCGGAAAGAAGAAGGGGGCACGCGCCCCCCTCACCTATCTGAGTCGCCTGCGTCTCAAGAGGGATTTCAAAAAAAGGGAGGGATATGCCGTGACTCGCGAACGCACCTGTCTGCCGGAGCCGGAAGGACAGAAAAAGCGCTCCTGGAAACCAGCAGTTTTTCTGGCGCTGCTGGCCGCGCTGGTCGCGGGGGTGCACCTGTCGGGGGCATCCCAATACCTGCAGCAGGATCGCCTGCGCGAGCTGATCGCCGGGTACGGCGCCTGGGGCCCTGCCATCTACATGGCCATTTACGCGCTGGCCCCGGTGCTCTTTCTCCCGGGCCTGCCGATCACCATCGCGGGCGGCATCATCTTCGGCCCCCTCTGGGGGGTGATTTACACCATCACCGGGGCGACCCTCGGTGCGTCGCTGGCGTTCCTGGTGGCGCGCTACCTGGCGCGAGACTGGGTGGCGGCTAAGCTGACGGGGCCGCGCTGGGCGAAGCTCGACACCAAGGTGGCGCAGCACGGCTGGAAGGTGGTGGCATTCACCCGGCTCGTCCCGGCCTTCCCGTTCAACCTTTTGAACTACGCCTTCGGGCTGACCAGGATCCCGTTCACCCACTACCTCCTGGCCACCTTTTTCTGCATGCTGCCGGCCTGCATCGCCTTCATCGTTTTCTCCAGCTCGATTCTGGGGCTCATCACCGGCAACGTCTCCGGGACTGCGCTGCTGGGCATCGCCCTGATCATGCTGGTATCGCTGGTACCGGTTTTTTACCGGCGCGTGAAGGGGAGCGCCCAGGCAGAGGCGCTGAGCGAGTAGGCGTGTAACGCAGGCCGCAGCTGGAGCCCATGGCAGGCCGCAGCCTTGACCGGGTATGGACAAAGTGACAACAGACAGAGGAGTCCGATGCAATTTCATCATGACAAAGCCCATGGCGCCGCAGCCGCTCTTCGTTTCCTGATCGCCTTACTCGTGCTGGCAGGCGTATCGCTCACCCCCCCCATGAGTTGTTTCGCAGCCGACCTGGGGCTCATCGAAGCGGCAGCCGTGAAGGGAAGCGCCGGGAAGTGGGTCGTGCTCGACGCGCGTCCCAAAGGGGAGTGGGAGGCCGGGCACATCCCGGGCGCGCTCTCCTTTTCCTGGGATAACTACACCCGGACCGACTCCAAAGGGGTCCAGTACAGCTCCTTCCCCCCGCAGGAAGTGGCCGCCGCGCTCTCCGGCATGGGAATCGACGAAAACACGCCGCTGGTGATCTACGGTGACGCGGACAAGAGCTGGGGGGGCGAGGGGTACGACGCCTGGCTCTTCTCCTGGCTCGGCCACAAGGGGCCGATACGGCTTCTGAACGGCGGCATCCAGGCGTGGCGCGCCGCGAAGCTTCCGCTGGTCAAGGGGGCGGAGCAGCCCGTCGCCAGGAAGGCGCGCTACCAGGTGAGTCTCAAGCCGCAGACCATGGTCACCACCGAGGAGCTGCAAAATGCAAAAGGTGCCTACACCCTGGTCGATGTCCGCTCCACCTTCGAGTGGTTCAGCGGCAAGATCCCCGGCGCGGTGCACATCCCGTGGGACGACTTCTATGCCGGGAAAGAGCGCCGGCCGCTTTCCGCGCCGGAGCTGAAGAAGCTCCTCGCCAAGCACGGGGTGGACAGCTCCAAGCCGGTGGTTTATTACTGCCTGGGCGGGATCCGCTCCGGCTATGCCTGGACGGCCCACCAGATGGCGGGGCTTCCCCCCGCCAAGAACTACAAAGGCGGGTGGGAGGCCTGGAGCAAGAGAAGCGGCCGGTAGGACTTCGGGGGAGAAGCACCGGGTGACCAGCACCGGCTGCGGCCTGTGCCGGACCCTGGTTCCCTGCGAGAGCAGGTCGGGGCGACGCAAGCCCCCCGGTGCGCGTGCCGGAGGGCGAGAAAAAAACAGGGCGCTCCCCTTGCCGGGTGAGCGCCCTTTAGTTAATCGCGCAATGCCACTTTTACTTCTGGTTCTTCCCGCTGCTGTTTCCCTTCCCCGCCATCGCCGACTGCATCGCCTCCCCCATCTTTGTCGGGCTCGACGCCACCGTGACGCCGCATTCGGTCAGGGTGCGGATCTTGTCCTCGGCCCTTCCCTTCCCCCCGGTGATTATGGCGCCGGCGTGCCCCATCCTCTTGCCGGGAGGTGCGGTCACCCCTGCGATGAAGGCGGCCACGGGCTTATTCATGTTCTTCTTGATCCAGACCGCCGCCTCTTCCTCTGCCGCACCGCCGATCTCGCCGATCATGAAGACCCCTTCCGTGTCCGGGTCTTCGTTGAAAAGCTTCAGCACGTCGACGAAATTCAACCCTATGATGGGGTCCCCGCCGATGCCGACACAGGTGGATTGCCCGAGTCCCATGTCGGTCAGCTGCTTTACCGCCTCGTAGGTCAGCGTGCCGCTGCGGGAGACGACGCCTATCTTCCCGGGCTTGTGGATGTGTCCGGGCATGATCCCTATCTTGCACTCGCCGGGTGTGATGACGCCGGGGCAGTTGGGGCCGACCAGCCGCATCCTGCTTTGCTGCAGCACCGCCTTCACCGGAACCATGTCCCGGACCGGTATCCCCTCGGTGATGCAGACGGCGAGTTCCAGGCCCGCCGCGGCCGCCTCTAGGATCGCGTCCGCGGCGCCGGGTGGCGGCACGAAAATCATGGAGACGTTGGCGTTGGTGTACTTGACCGCTTCGGACACCGTGTTGAAAACCGGGATCCCCTCGATATGAATCCCCCCCTTGCCGGGGGTGACGCCCGCGACCACGTTGCTGCCGTACTCGCGGCACTGCTGGGTGTGGAACAAGCCGCTGCGGCCTGTGATCCCCTGCACCACTATCCTCGACGACTTGTTGATCAGTATCGACATATGAAGATTCTCCCTTTTTCGAAGGTTTCGCGTCGGCGCAGCCGTGGGGGCAAACGGAGATCCGCAACTACGCCAGCATGCGCACGATCCTCGCTGCGGCGTCCCCCAGGCTGTCGCTGCACTGCACGTTCAGGCCGCTTTCCATCAGGAGCCTCTTCCCCTCCTCGACCTGGCTGCCGTCCATGCGGACCACGATCGGCATGGTGCAGTTCACCTCGCTGGCGGCCTCGATGATGCCGTGGGCGATCACGTCGCAGCGCATGATCCCTCCGAAGATGTTGACGAAGATCCCCTTCACGTCCGCGTCCTGCAGGATGATCTTGAAGGCCTCGGCGACCTTCTCGCGGGTCGCGCCGCCCCCGACGTCCAGGAAGTTGGCAGGCTCCCCGCCGAATTCCTTGAGCACGTCGAGCGTCGCCATGGCGAGGCCGGCGCCGTTCACCAGGCAGCCGATGGAGCCGGTCAGCTTGATGTAGGCGAGATCGTATTTGCCCGCGTTGATTTCCAGCGGGTCGAGCTGGGAGTAGTCCATCATGTCCGGGTACTCGCGGTGCCTGAAGATGGCGTTGTCGTCGAAGGAGATCTTGGCGTCCATCGCCATGAGCCAGCCGGCCCTGGTGACCACCAGGGGGTTGATCTCGACCAGCGCGCAGTCCTTTTCCAGGCAGACCCGGTACAGGTTCAGGATCAAGTTGACGCAGTCCTCGCAGACGCTGCCGGAGAGGCCGAGCTGCAGGGCGATGTGGCGCGCCTGAAAGGACCTGAGCCCCGTGAAGGGATCGATGGTGAGCGTGTGGATCTTCTCGGGCGACTTGCTGGCCACCTCCTCTATGTCCATCCCCCCTTCAGCCGAGGCGATCATGACGTAGCGCGAGGTGCCGCGGTCCAGGGTGATGGAGAGGTAGAACTCGCGCGCGATATCCACCGCCTCCTCCACCAGTATGCGGCGCACCTTGAGCCCCTCGGGCCCGGTCTGGGGCGTCACCAGGGTCTTGCCGAAAAGCTCCTTGGCCAGATCCTGGGCCTGTTCGGGGTGGTGCACCAGCTTCACCCCTCCAGCCTTGCCGCGACCTCCGGCGTAGATCTGCGCTTTTACCACGCAGCGTCCTCCCATCTCCTTGGCTGCCCGCTCGACCTGGTCCGCCGTCAGGGCGACGCGCCCGCGCGGTATGGGGATGCCGAACGCGCTCAGTATCTCCTTCGCCTGGTACTCATGGATATTCATCATGCTCTCCTATCTTGCAGCCCTGGATTTTTCGCGACGGTCAGTAACGGGATGTTGTCCTCGATCCGGACCCGAGCCCCATGGCATCGCCTGGGTGCACAGGCAAGAGCCATCGATCCGGCGCAGCCTTTTATGCGATGCCTGTCTTTCAGGCGAGTGCCGACTGCCTTTGCGCGGCAACCGGCGAGACGTCAATTAAAGCACAAAACTGGCATAAAAAAAGAGGAGCCGGCATTGCGGCTCCTCCTGTTAGATATTCCAGCTCTTGCCATGCCGGCTCAGTCAGTTCTGCGACTGCATGTCGGTTTTTATTGTCCTGTCTGCAGAGTGCGGCGCACCGCGAACTTCTCAGCGCCCTCCGTGCATTCCAGTTCAATCTCCGAGATCTTCCTGAAACTGCCGCCGGGGGTTTTGCGCGCCGCCCGTCCCTGGCGCTCCTGCGCGATCTTCTTGCATTTTTCCAGCACCGCCGTCAGGTCGCCGCCGGTGACGCCGCTGACCTCGAAGCGGTGCTTCCGGGCCACGAGCCCCTCGCCCTGGGTGCTGATGATGTTCCCTCTGCAGATCACCTCTTCAGCGCCGGCCGCAGCCGCCAACAGCAGGAAGGCTGCTGCCGCGAGCAACTCTCTCATACCGAATCTCCTTTGCCGCTGGTCATTCATCGCTGTCTCTGCTCCGTCTGCGCTGCGCCCTAATCTGCGCGCCCGTCGGCCTTTGCGGTCTGGAAGATTCGACAGTGGGGGCGGCCGATCTCGCTGCAGGGTTGGCGACATCAGGATCAGGAGCTGCCGGGGCCGGCGCAGGTGCGGCAGCAGGGACAGGAGCAGGACCGGCCGCGGGCGTCGCTGGCGCAGCCGTAAAAGGGGCTCCCTGTCCCGCCGGTGCAGGGGGCGCCGGCACGCCTGGCTGGGCCAGCGCCGGTCCCCCTTTCTTCCCGGTTGCCATATCGAGGATCCTTGCCCTTTTCTGGTAGCGGGCCGGAATGTCCTGCAGGCTGTTGGTGTAGAAAACGGTCCCCTTGGAATCCTTCCAGGTGTATATGTCGGCCAAAGCGGCAGACGCGCTGAGCGTCAAGGCCAGCAGCACCACGAGTAGTTTCATCCTTCCTCCCGAGCAGAGCTTTTGCAACGACAGCTATTATTCAAGATAACCGCCCCCTGTTCAACCTAAAAAGTGGAAGCGGCAGTTCCGGGCGGCCATCGCACACTCTTGCGACCTGCAATCTGGCAGTCGATCCCCGCTGCAGCTTCGCGTTTCTGTCTGCCGCCGGTGAACTTTGTCACAGCATGAATTATCCATCCCTTTATGCTATCCTAGGAGCTGCGCAAGAGCAGGTGATGCAACAACCCTGAGGAGAGAGAGGCGATGAAGAAAGCTATTATTGTAACGGCTTTGTTGATGGTCATGGCGGCTATAGGTTTCGTTGCCGGTGACTTTGGCAACGACACTTCAGTAGCTGACGCCGCATCACGTATAAAGGTCTTTTCCGCTGAAAAGGGGAGCTACGTTATGACTGACGAAGTAGTGAAAACAAAGCAGGAGTGGAAGAAGATACTTACGCCGGAACAGTATCATGTCCTGCGTGAGAAAGGCACCGAACGTGCCTTCAGCGGCAAATATGCAACCACCCACGACCATGGCATTTACCGTTGCGCCGGCTGCGGGCTTGATCTCTTCAAGTCGGAGGACAAGTTCGAATCCGGCACCGGGTGGCCCAGTTTTACCCAGCCCATAGCCAAGGAGAACGTCAAGACCGAGGTTGACCGGAGCTTCTTCTCGACCCGGACCGAGGTGCTTTGCCGTCGCTGCGGAGGGCACTTGGGCCATGTCTTCAACGACGGCCCCAAGCCTACGGGGCTCCGCTACTGCATGAACTCGGCAGCGCTGCAGTTCGTGGCCAAGAAGTAGGTACATCGGGACTTAGCCGACCAGCGGCGCCGCGAGTGCCCGAAAGGAAACAATAGATGAGACCGACGATTTCGATTTTGTTGTTATTGATGGCCGTGCATCTCTTCGCCGGCTCCCTCCTCGCGGCAAATGCCCCGGCACCCGTCAAGGGCGCGCCGGCCGCCAATCTCCAGAAGGCCACCTTCGCAGGCGGCTGCTTCTGGTGCATGGAGCACCCCTTCGACGAACTCCCCGGCGTGGTCTCGGTCACCTCCGGCTACACCGGCGGCCACAAGAAGAACCCCACCTACGAAGAGGTCTCTGCCGGAGCCACCGGCCATGCGGAAGCGGTACAGGTGGTTTATGACCCCGCGAAGGTCAGCTACCAGAAACTGCTGACCCGCTTTTGGCACAACATCGATCCCACCGTCAAGGACCGCCAGTTCTGCGACGTCGGCGACCAATATCGGAGCGCCATTTTTTATCACAACGACGACCAGCGCCGCCTGGCCCTCCGCTCCAGGCAGGCCATAGAGTCCTCCAGGCGCTTCAAGGTACCGATAGCAACCGAGCTTGTGGCAGCGACGGAATTCTACCCCGCTGAAGAATATCACCAGCATTATTACAAGAAGAACCCGATCCGGTATTCCTATTACCGGTTGAGTTGCGGCCGCGACAAGAGGCTCAAAGAGCTCTGGGGAGAAGACGCCGGTCGCTGACCGGTGAAATGCCTTCTGCACCCTTCAGGTCCACCGTCCGCCTGGGTTCATTGCGTCCACAAAGAGAGGTGCCATGAAAAACAGGGAAATCGCCCGGATCTTTTCCGAGATAGCCGACATCATGGAGATAAAAGAGGGGAACGTCTTCAAGATCAGGGCTTACCGCAGGGCGGCCCTGAACCTTGAGGGGGTCAGCCGCGACCTGGCCCTGCTCTCGCGAAAGGAGCTGCTGGAGATCCCGGGGGTGGGTGCGGACCTGGCGGGCCGGATCGAGGAATACCTGCAGAGCGGCACCATGGCCCTCTACGAGCAGCTGAAACAGGAGATCCCGGCCGGGGTCTTCGCGCTGCTCGCCATCCCCGATCTCGGCCCTAAAACCGCCAAGGCGATCTACGAGGCCCTGCAGATCGCCAGCATCGAGGAACTGGAGCAGGCAGCCCTTGAGCACCGGCTGATCGGGATCAAGGGGATCAAGCAGAAAACCGAGGAGAACATCCTGAGAGGCATTGCGGCGGTGAAGCGGGGGCGTGAGCGCCAGCCGCTGGGGCGGATGCTTCCGGCGGCGCAGGAACTGGTAGACGCCTTGAAGGAGCGGGCGCAGCTGGAGCGGATCGAGGTCGCGGGGAGCATCAGGCGGCGCAGGGACACCATCAAGGATATAGACATCGTGGCAACCTCGCCTGAGCCGGCAGCGGTCATGGAGGCTTTCGTCAACCTTCCCCAGGTTAGCACCGTCATCATGCGCGGCCCGACCCGCGCGAGCGTCACCATCCTGGAAGGGGTAGGGGTAGACCTCCGGGTGGTGGAGCCAGCATCTTACGGGGCCGCGCTTGCCTACCTGACCGGCAGCCAGCCCCATAACGTGAGGCTGAGGGAGATGGCTCAGAAGCGGGGGATGAAGATCAACGAGTACGGCATCTTCCGGGAGGATGACAACCAGCGCCTCGGGGGCGAGAACGAGGAGGACGTCTACCGTCTGCTCGACCTCGCCTTCGTGCCGCCGGTGCTTCGCGAGGATCGGGGGGAGATCGAGGCCGCCCTCTCCGGGAAACTGCCCAAGCTGGTAACGCAGGGCGACATCAGGGGGGATCTGCATGTTCACTCCCGGTGGAGCGACGGGGCCCACAGCATAGCCGATCTGGTCGAGGCGGCCAGGCAAAGGGGACTTTCCTACCTAGCCGTGACCGACCATTCCCAGGGACTCGGTGTGGCGCGAGGCCTTAGCGTGGAGCGGCTGCTGGAGCAAGGGGCCGAGATCAGGGAGTTGAACCGGCAGCTGACGGGATTCCGCGTGCTGCACGGCACCGAGATGGACATCCTGGGGGACGGAAGACTCGATTTTCCCGATGATGTCTTGAAGGAGCTGGACGTCGTGGTGGCCTCCATCCACTCCGGATTCAACAACTCCAAGGAAGTCATGACCGCCAGGATAGTCGCGGCCATGAGAAATCCCCACGTCTCGATCATCGGCCACCCCACGGGGAGGATCCTTGGCGAGCGGGAAGGGTACCAGTTGGACATGGAACAGGTGCTGCAGGTGGCCAAGGAAACCGGCACCGCGCTCGAGATAAACGCCTATCCGATGCGGCTGGACCTGGAGGACCGGCACGTGCGCCGTGCCAAGGAGCTGGGGGTGATGATTGCGGTGAACACGGACACCCATGCAAAGCTTCAGTTCGATTTTCTCCCCTACGGCATCTCCGTGGCCCAGCGCGGCTGGCTGGAGCGCGGCGACGTGCTGAACACCCTGGAGCCGGACGAGCTATTGAAGAGGCTTAATAAGAAGAGGAAGGTTTTGCGGGGCGAATGATCATTTGCCCGACACAGGAGATAAAGGTGAAAGCCACGGCCCAACGCAACTATTGGCTCTTCAAATCCGAGCCATCCAGCTTTTCGCTGGACGACCTGAAAAACCGCCCCGACTCCACCGAGCATTGGGACGGCGTCAGGAATTTCCAGGCACGCAACTACCTGCGCGACCAAATCCAGGTCGGGGACCAGGTTTTGTTCTACCACAGCAACATCGCAGAACCTGGCGTGGTAGGCATTGCCGAGGTGGTCAAGGGAGGGTATCCCGACTTCACCGCCTTCGATCCGCAGAGCAACCACTTCGATCCGCGCAGCACCCCGGAGAAGCCGACCTGGTACATGGTCGACGTCAAGTTCGTCCGAGAGTTGCCGAGGCCGGTCACCCTCTCGGAGTTGAAGTCGGTCCCGGAGCTTTCCGGCATGCCCCTGATGAACCGCAGCCGGCTTTCGATCCAGCCCGTGCTGAAAGAAGAGTGGGACCAGATAATGAAGCTCGCTTTTTTGTAGGAGCGGCATTCCTGCCGCGATTGCTTGGGGAGTCATGAAAGGGTTGGCCACAGAGGAAGCAAAGGGGTAGAGAGGACACCGGGGGAAGGCAAAATGGTTTTATTGTTGAGCCTGAAGATCCCTCTTCTCTCTCCGGGAGAGGAGGGGGGTGAGGGAGGTCGTGCGCTGTACCATTAGAAGACACAGGGTCCCAGAGGGTTACAGCAATCGCGGCAGGAATGCCGCTCCTACGCGAAGGTCAGAACCTAGAATAGACACAACATAGAACACAGAACATAGAACACAGAACATAGAACCGCCTTTAAGAAACCGCCTTTCAAGAGGGGACCATGCCCGCATCGGTAAAGACACGCTCCAGAAAAGTAGGACTTGCCCCGGGAACCCTGGTCCACCTCGGCCGCTCCAAGACCGGTGCCACCAAGGTCGACCTGGTGGAGTACGACGACGCTCGCCTGGAAAAGCGCCAGATAACCTCGCTGGAAAGCTGCCTGGTTCGGAAGCCGTCGCCGGCGGTGACCTGGATCAACGTGGACGGGCTTGAGGACCTCCAGGTGCTGCAGCATTTCGGGGAATGCTACGGCATCCATCCGCTGGTCCTGGAGGATATCCTGGCCACGGACCAGCGTCCGAAAGCTGCCGACTACGGGGACTATCTCTACGTGGTTCTTAAGATGATCGTGCTGGACGATAAAAGCGGCGAGATCAAGTCGGAACAGGTGAGCCTGGTGCTCGGGCAGAATTACCTGATCTCCTTTCAGGAGGGGTTGGAAGGGGATGTGTTCGAGCAGGTCCGGGTGCGGCTGGCCAACGAGAAGGCGCGCCTTAGGCTCATGGGGCCGGATTTCCTGCTGCACGCCCTGCTGGACGTCATCGTGGACCACTACTTCCTGGTGCTGGAAAAGCTGGCCGACCGCATCGAGGAGATCGAGGACGAACTGATCGAGAACCCGTCCACGGCAACGGTCCAGTCCATCTACGAGCTGAAGCGGCAGATGCTCTTCCTGCACAAGGCGGTCTGGCCGCTGCGCGAGGCGGTGAGCGGCCTGCAGCGGCGCGATTCCCGGCTGATCCAAGACACCACCGTCATATACCTCAGGGACCTCTACGACCACACCGTTCAGGTGCTCGACACGCTGGAAACCCTGCGCGAGATGCTCTCCGGGATGCTGGACATCTACCTCTCCAGTGTGTCAAACCGTCTCAACGAGGTGATGAAGGTGCTCACCATCATCGCCACCATCTTCATGCCCCTGTCATTCCTGGTAGGTCTGTACGGCATGAACTTCAAGTACATGCCCGAGTTGGAGTGGCACTACGGCTACGCCCTGGTGCTCCTCCTCTCGGCCTCCATAGCCGGAGGAATGCTGATCTACTTCAGGAGGAAACGCTGGATATGATCCCCTCTTCCCGTCGAAGTTTACGCAACAATAAAACCGCATGTCGTCGTTCAGCCCGCACCCGGCGCAGCCAGTTTCCGGTTGTCCGGCATCCCCGCGCTAAAAACAAAATTTTGGCACTTTTTACCGTATACGTTACGAAAAAGTAACGGCGCTGCAGCTTTTGCCCACCCTTACGACTCCACGAAAAGAAGCTCCCCTCCTCTAGCTTTTTAATGTCCCGCCTTTGCCGCGCTTGAAGAAGGCTTGAAGGAAAGATCAGCGAAGTTGACCGATTAGGTGTGGCTCGTGCGTGTTAGTACTGCATCTATTTGCTGAAGATTAATTAGCGGGAGATTAAATGCGATTACTTTAGATGCCTTTGGCATAAAAAAGGCTTCAATATGGGCAGAAACTGCACCGGGGAGCCATCCCCAAACGTCAATGGAGGTGTAAAAAATGGTGATTTTTCTGTCTGCATTTCTTGCGGTATGTATTGTCGTGGTGGGTTATCAGGTCTGTTGTCTTTACCAGTATCAGAACAAGGCAGGGAGGAGCGAGGAACTGTATAACTCCCCCCTGGCAGCGGGTGAGCCTGGCGTCTGCTGATGCCGGCTTCGCGCCATAACAGGAGCAAATGACGGTGGGCCCGGTGCCGACGCTGTTTCCGGCGCATCCTCCCATGAAAAACGGCAACGGCGGCCTCTGGGCCGCCGTTGCTGTTTCAGCTCAACTCACCCAGAGGGGAGCCTGCTGCAATTGGAAAGAGGGTCGGGATTACTCCTGCCCTCTTTCCCTCAATCTCAATCTCAATCTTTATCTTTATCTTTGTCTTCCTCTCAACCTTAACCTCAACCTCAACCTCAACCTGGTTTCTAAACGCTCTTCGCCGCCAGCTCGTAGACGTCGCGCGCCAGGTCCGGCGCGGCGAGGATGCGCTCCAGCTCCTGCCTCATCAGTTCCTGGCGCGCCGCATCGAAGCGCCTCCAGCGGCAGAATGGGGTCAGCATCCGGGCCGCGATCTGCGGGTTGATGCCGTTTAGAAGCAGTATCTGGTCGGCGAGGAAGCGGTACCCGGCCCCGCTTTTATCGTGGAAGCGGACCAGGTTCGCCTGGCTGAAGGCGCCCACCAGCGATCGCACCCTGTTGGGATTCCTGATGTCGAAGTCCGGGTGCTCCAGCAGCTGGGACACACGCTCCAGGGTGTCCGGCAGCCTCGAGGTCGCCTGCAGCGTGAACCACTTGTCGATGACCCCGCGGTCGCCGCGCCACCTTTCGTAGAAGGCGGCGAGCGCCTCGCCGCGCTCGGCGCAGGCGCAGCCGGCCAGCGTGGAGAGGGCTCCCAGGCTGTCGGTCATGTTGTCGGCGCCTTCGAACTGCGCCATGGCGAGCCCGATCGCCTCCCGGCTCCCGGGCGCCATCAGGTAGGAGAGGCAGAGGTTCTTGAGCCTGCGGCAACCGGCCAGGCCGTCGTCGGGGCGGTAGGGGGCTTTCGGCGCGCACGCCTCGCGCACCGCCAGCAACTGCTCCCGCAACCGCTCGCCTACCGTCGCGCGCACCAGCTCGCGCGCCCGGTGGATGGCCGCCGGGTCGATCACCTCCATCTGCTCGGCAAGGTAGCTCTCGGCGGGAAGCGTCAGCGCCTCGGCCAGGAAGGCGCGGTCCTGCTTGTCATCCCCCAGGAGCTTTGCGAAGGAGCCGATGAAGCTCTCGCTGACCCTTGCCTCACGCCCCTGCTGCAGATCCGCCACGAGCCCCATGATCAGCTGGCCCGACTGCACCTGCCCCGCCTCCCAGCGCACGAAGGGATCGCTGTCGCGGGTCATCAGCAACTGGAGCTCCTGGTCGCCGTAGGGATACTGGAGTTTCACCGGCGCGGAGAAGTTGCGCAAAAGCGATGGGACCGGACGCGAGGGGACGCCGACGAAGCGGAAGGTTTCCGTCTCCTCCTTAAGCTCCAGCACCCGCGAGGTCCCTGACGGCTCCGCCTCTCCCTCCAGCCGTAGCGGCAGCTCGCTCCCGTTTTGGTGCAAAAGCCCCATGAGAAGCGGAATGTGGAACGGCTTCTTCGCGCCCTGGCCGGGCGTAGGGGGGCAGCTCTGGGTCACGGTCAGGGTGTAGACTCCGCTCTCCTGCCGGTAATCGTCGGCTACGCTCAAAACGGGCGTCCCGGCCTGGTCGTACCAGCGCATGAACTGGGAGAGGTCGCGCTTCCCGGCGTCGGCCATAGCCTGCACGAACTCGTCGACCCGCACGGCCTGCCCGTCGTGCCGCTCGAAGTAGAGGTCCATGCCGGCCCGGAAACCCTCCCTCCCCAGGAGGGTCTGCAGCATCCTGATCACCTCGCCCCCCTTGTGGTACACGGTCATGCTGTAGAAGTTGTTGATCTCGACGTACGATTCCGGGCGGACCGGATGGGCCAGCGGGCTCGCGTCCTCGGCGAACTGGGCCGAGCGGAGGCTCTTCACGTCGGCGATCCTCTTGACCGGGCGCGACTGCATGTCTGCGGAGAACTCCTGGTCGCGGAAGATGGTGAGCCCCTCCTTCAAGGAGAGCTGGAACCAGTCGCGGCAGGTGATCCTGTTGCCGGTCCAGTTGTGGAAGTACTCGTGCCCGATCACCTCCTCTATCGCGTGGTAGTCGTCGTCGGTGGCGGTCTCGGGGCTGGCCAGCACGTAGCGGGAGTTGAAGACGTTAAGCCCCTTGTTCTCCATGGCCCCCATGTTGAAGTCGTCTACCGCCACGATCATGTAGATGTCGAGGTCGTACTCCCGGCCGAACTGCTCCTCGTCCCAGCGCATGGCCCGGATCAGCGACCGGAGCGCATGCTCGCACTTCTCGCGGTTCTTCTCCTCCACGTAGATCTCGAGCTTCACTTCCCTGCCGCTCATGGTGCGGTAGCTGTCCGAGATGTGGACCAGGTCCCCCGCCACCACGGCGAACAGGTAGCTCGGCTTCTTGAACGGGTCGTGCCAGGTGGCGAAATGCCGACCGTCGGGAAGTTCCCCCTTGTCGACCGGGTTGCCGTTGGCAAGGAGCACCGGGCAGCTATGCCTGTCGGCCTTGAGGGTCACCGTGTACACCGCCATGACGTCGGGGCGGTCGGTGAAGTAGGTGATGCGCCGGAACCCTTCTGCCTCGCATTGGGTGCAGAGCATGGGTCCCGAGGCGTAAAGCCCGGAGAGGGCCGTGTTTTCCTTGGGGTTGATCCGCGTGGTCACCTCGAGCAGGAAGCTTTCCGGCGGGTCCGGTATGGTAAGCCGCCCCTCTTCCACCCGGTAGCGCCCGGCGGGGAGTTCAGCGCCGTCGAGTTTCAGCGAAACCAGGGTGAGCTCCTCGCCGTCGAGCACCAGCGGGCGCGGCGCGTTTCCCCGGTCATGATTGCAGCGGATGGCGAGGCGAGACGCCACCTGGGTCAGTTCCGGGTCGAGGTCGAAGGACAGCTCCACTGTCTCAACCAGGTAATCGGGAGCGGCGTAGTCTTTCTGGTGGATGGTCTGGTGCTGGCAGTCATGCATCGGTTTTTCCTCGCGATGGGATAAATTGGCTTCGGCTGCGGAAGTCTCTGGATCAGGCATGGCTTTGTCAGGCATTGCCGCAAAGGAGGTTATTGTACCGGCATGCCTTGCTCTTTTCAATGTCTCAGACGTTGCCGGGCATAATCTCATTGGCCGGGGAGGCGTGTTCTCTTCCTGTAGGAGCGGCATTCCTGCCGCGATTGCGTGTTCTCTTTCTGTAGGAGCGGCATTCCTGCCGCGATTAGACAGGCAAAGGGGTATAGGTGCAGCTACTGCCATCCCTGGATATGCCACAGCGTTGACTTTATCTGTCGATGAGGATATACCTTTGCGCATGAAAATATCGAGAGCATTGCTGATTCTTACCGCCTTTTCCTGGCTGTGCGCCGCGCCCTGCCGCGCCACCGAGGAGTACGCCATCCAGACCGGCAAGGGGTGCGAGTCCTGCCACGTCGATCCCGCCGGAGGGGGGGAGCTGACCGCTGAGGGCAAGGCTTTCGCTGCTTCCCGCACGGCAACAAGCGGAGCCCCGCGCATCGCTCCCGCCGGCAAGGCGCTCCGCTTCGCCGCCGGATACCTGCACCTGCTGACGGCCATCCTCTGGTTCGGTACCATCCTTTACGTCCATCTTGTCCTGAAGCCGGCCTATGCCGCCGGCGGGCTGCCGCGCGGCGAGGTCAGGGTCGGGGTGCTCTCCATGGTGGTCATGGGGATCACCGGCAGCGTGCTCACCTACTATCGGGTGGCCTCCCTCGACATGCTGCTGCACACCCGCTTCGGGTTGCTGCTGCTGGCGAAGATCTTCCTCTACCTGGTGATGGTCTGCTCGGCCCTTTACGTGGTGACCGTCATCGGTCCCAAGCTGCGGGCCAAGCGGAGGGAACCCGCCGCCGTCCCCCCGGGCGGGGAGATGACCATAGACGAGCTCGGCTCCTGCGACGGCAAGGAGGGGCGTCCCGCCTATTTCGCCTACCAGGGTAAGCTCTACGACGCGACGGCCAGCAGGCTCTGGAAGCAGGGAGTGCACATGGGGCGGCACAACTCAGGCGAGGACCTGACCGAGGCGCTGAAGCTCGCGCCGCACGGGTTGGAAAAGGTGGTGCTCTTGCCCGAGGTGGGTGCGCTGGTCAGCCAGGCCGGGCGCAAGGCGCCGCTGCACGAAAGGGTGTTCTTCTTCATGGCTTACATGAATCTGAGCATCGTGTTCCTGGTCGTGCTGATACTGGCCCTGTGGCGCTGGGCCTAAAGGACGGAAACGTGATGCGGTTCGGCAAGATAGGAAGGATGCAGATGAAGAGGGACCCCGATGCCCTGTTGCGCCTTTTCATCGCCATCGCAGTCACCTCCATCATCGCCATCACCTCGCTGGCCGGGTACGCCTTTCACCGGGTGCTGCAGCACCACGTCGTCGCCACTGCCGAGGAAGACGCCATACAGGTCAGCAGTGCGCTGCTGGCCCAGGAGCGGGTAAGGATCACCGCGTTGCAGGCGGACGGCACCCTGAGGGTCGCGGTAGGTGCCGGACACCTGCAGGACCTGGACCGGCAACTGAGGAAGTTCCTCACCCCCTTCGACATCGTCAAGATAAAGATCTATTCCTCCGACTGCAGGATCGTCTACAGCACGGAGGCGAAGCTGATCGGGCAGCTGGACAGCGAGAACGAGCGGCTGGCCCGGGCCCTCGCGGGGGCCTTCGACTCCAAGCTGGAGCGAAAGGAAGAGGTAAAGGACCTTGCGGAAGAGCGTAAATTCAACGTGGATGTGGTGGAGACCTACATACCCATCTGGGACACCGGCAATGTGATAGGAAGCTTCGAGGTCTACATCGACGTCACCAAGTACCGTGAGCAGTCCCTAAAGGCGACGCTCCTGTCGGTGGGGATATTGGGCGGCATACTGCTCATCGTGTTCGGGATCTCATTCCTGCTGATCCGCAGGGGGACGCGCGACATCAAGGAGATCCAGGAGGCGCTCAGGAAGCAGACCATCACCGATGCCTTGACCGGCACCTTCAACAAGAGGCAGATCGAGCTTTTGGCCCGCAAGGATTTTGCACGTGCGGCCCGCAGGAGGGACAAGGGGCTCGCCGACGCCGAGCTGGGCTTCATCATGATAGACATAGACAGGTTCAAGGAGGTCAACGACACCTTTGGCCACCTGGCGGGGGATGTCCTGCTGCAGCAGTTCGCCGAGAGGATAATGAGCTCGCTCAGGAGCTACGACGCCATAGGGCGTTTCGGCGGGGAGGAGTTCCTGGTCGTGCTGCCGGGCTCGGACCTGGAGCAGACCAGGGCGGTGGCGCACAAGATATGGAGCCTGATCAGGGAGGAGCCGTTCACGCTGGAGGGGAAGCGGATTCCGGTCACCGCCAGCATAGGGGTCGCCGCCGTGCAGAAAGGGGACGACGATTACCTCCAGGTCCTGAAACGCGCGGACGAGAGGCTCTACGGCGCTAAGAGCGGCGGTCGGGACCGGGTGCTCTAGGCGGGGTTCAGCGGTCGATGTTGCACCGGGCGATGATGCTGGCGATCTCGTCCTCGGAGATCCCGTCGTCGATCCTGATGGCGCCGTCGGCCTCCCGTCTCAGCTCGGAGATGCCCGGGTAGCTCCTCTCCAGGTACCTGAGTTCCCGGGACTGCTGCCTGACCGTCCGGAGCAGGCGCCTGTTTTCGTGTTCCAGGTCGTACTTCTCCACGGCGCTTCTCAGGGCGAGCTTCAGCTCCGTGTCGTCCCACGGCTTGGTGAAGAACCGGTAGATCTCGCCGCTGTTCACCGCGCGCATGGTCGCCTCGATGCTGGCGTGCCCGGTCAGCATGATCCTCACCGTTTCCGGGTGGAACTTCTTCACCAGGGAGAGGAATTCCGCCCCGTCCATCCCCGGCATCTTCTCGTCCGAGATCACCACCTTGAAGCCTTGCTGCGACATGAGCTGCAGCGCCTCCTTCCCGCCCGGCGCGCCGGTGAGCAGGTACGGCTCCTCGTCCAGTCCCCGGATCAGGGCCGAGATCACATGAGGCTCGTCGTCCACGATCAGTATGTTGTTTTCCGCAGGCATATCCCGCACCCCCTAAAAATCAGGTTTAGGTTAAGGTTGAGGTTGAGAAAAAACGCGGCTCTTCCCTAATCCCAATCTCTATCTTTGTCTTTATCTTTATCTTTGTCTTTGTCTTTGTCTGCCTTTCAACCTGCTTTTCTAAACGTCCTTCGCCGTCCCGCAGTGCGGGCAGTTGAGCCACTCCTGCTCCAGCTGGACCTTGCAGCTCTTGCAGAAGTTGCGGCGCAGCGACCCGCAGAAGGGACAAAACGGGAACTTGGCGTCCACCACCCTGTCGCAGCAGTGGCAGAGCCTCTGGTACACGAGCTGCGGGCCGATCACACGCAATAGCTCCTCCAGCGTGGTCAGCCCCAGGCGCACCTTCTCCAGGCCGTCCTCCATCAGGGTGCGCATCCCCCCCGCGCGCGCCATCTCGACGAGCTCGGTCTCCTTGTAGGAGGTGCTGATGAAGTGCCGGAAGTCCTCGTTCATGGTGAACAGCTCGTAGATCCCCAGGCGCCCCCGGTACCCGGTCTTGTTGCACTGCTCGCACCCCTTGCCGCGGGTCACGGTGCTCCCCAGGAAGCCCTGCGGGACGCGGAGCAGTTCCAGGGTCTCCGGGTCGGGGGGGACCTGCACCGCGCAGCCGGGGCAGATCCGGCGCACCAGCCGCTGAGCGAAGAGCCCCTCCAGCGCAGATGCGATGATGTACGGCTTCACCCCCATGTCGATCAGCCGCGTGATGGAGGCGACCGCCGAGTTCGTGTGCAGCGTGGAGAGCACCATGTGCCCGGTGAGCGACGCCTTGAAGGCGACGTCGGCGGTCTCCGGGTCCCGGATCTCCCCCACCAGTATCACGTCCGGGTCCTGGCGCAGGGTGGCGCGCAGCACGCTGGCAAAGGAAAGCCCGATCTTTTCCCGGACCGCTACCTGGTTCGCATCCTCCAGGAAGTACTCCACCGGCTCCTCGATGGTCTCGAAGTTCTTGCTCGTCTCCAGCATGGTGGCGAGGATCGAGTAGAGCATGGTGGTCTTGCCGCTGCCGGTGGGGCCGGTGGTGATGATCACCCCCTGGGGCTTCTTCACCATGGTCCGGATCTTCTTGAGGTCGTCAGGCAGCACGCCTAGCTCGGCGAGGTCCTTGATGGCGGCACTCTTGTCCAGGATGCGCAGGACGACCTTTTCGCCGTTCAGGGTGGGGAGCGAGGAGGCCCGCATGTCGACTATCCTGGTCCCCGCCTTGACGGTGATCCGCCCGTCCTGCGGCTTTCTCCTCTCCGAGATGTCCATCTTGGAGAGGATCTTGATGCGCGAGATGATGGCGGAGTGCAGGTCGGCCGGGATCCTTATCTTGCTGTGCAACAAGCCGTCGATCCTGTAGCGCACCAGGGTGTGCTTGGTCTTCCCCTCGATATGGATGTCGCTGGCGTGGTAGCGGATCGCCTCCGAGATGATGGCGTTCACGATCCTGATCACCGGCGGCACCTCCGAGGAGCCGATCAGCTCCGGGATGCTCACCTCTCGGTCGTCATCGTCTATGATGATGTCGATCTCGTCGATCGGCTCCAGGTCCGCCGAATCCTGCGCCTGCTCGGCGCCAGGCTCCGAATGGACCCGGTCCAAAAGCGCCATCACCTCGGAACTCGCGGCAAGAAGCGGCGTCACCGTGAGCCCGGTCATCAGGGAGATGTTGTCCACCTTGTAGATGTCGGAGGGGTCCGCCATGGCGATGGTGATCTGCCGCGCCGTCATCCTGATCGGCACGATCCTGTTCCGCTCGCAGAGGTCGCGCGGCAGGAAACGGACCGCCTGCGGCGAGATCTCGGCCCGGGAGAGGTCGACGTACTCGATGTTCAGCGACGACTGCAGCGCCTTGACCACCTGCGCCTCGCCGGCGAGCCCCAGCCGTACCAGGGTGTCGCTCAGGAACTCCCCCTGCACCCGGTCGCTCCCCGCCCGCACCAGCTCCTCCTTCTTGACCACCCCCGCCTTCACCAGGATGCTCCCTATCATCCCGCGGTTCTCGTCGAACAGGCTCGCGTAATTCTTGATGCGCTGCTGCTGGGAGCGGGTCAGCTCCTTCAGGGTCTGGTTCTCCTGCATCAGCACGTACTGCTGCAGCGCGAGGCTCACGGTGAGCCTCAGGTCGTCGTCGTTCCACGGCTTGGTGATGAACTTGTAGACCGCGCCGTCCTTCACCGCTCCCATGACCGAGTTGACGTCGGCGTGCCCGGTGAGCATGATCCTGATGGTCTGCGGCCAGCGCTCCTTGACCGTCTTCAGGAGCTCGGCGCCGCTCATCCCCGGCATCCTGTGGTCCGAGACGATGAGGTTCACCTCGTTCGATTCCATGAGGGCGAGCGCCTCGGCACCGTTGGCGGCGGTCAGCAGGCGGTAGTTCTCTTCCATGAAGATGCGGCGCATGGCGGAAAGCACCCCCGCCTCGTCGTCCACGAAGAGCACCCCGAAATTTTTCGGCTCCCCGGCGCAGGAAGGGTCCTGCGGCGCTTCGCGCTCCTCGCCCTTCACCACCGATTTGAACAGTTCCGAGTACTTCGACATGCGCTATTCCTTCCGGAGCGGGATGGTGATGATGAAATCCGCGCCCCCGCCCGGGGCGTCGGCGACGGCTATGGTGCCTCTTAGCTTAAGCACCGCCTCCCAGACCACGGCGAGCCCCATTCCGGTGCCGGAGCCGACCGGGAGCGTCGTGAAGAACGGCTCGAAGATCTGGCTGCGAAGCGGCGCGGGAACCCCCTTGCCGTTGTCCGCGATGCTGATCCTGATGCGGCTGCCGTCGAAGCAGCTGGAGAGGGTGATGCGGGGGGCCTCCCCGGCGTGGGTCAGGGCGTTTTGGATCAGGTTCAGGAAGATCTGCCCGGGGAGCTGCCCCTGGCAGGTGAGGGGGGGGAGCGGCTGCAGTTCCCTGACCACCTCGGCCCGGCCGGCAAGCGCGTGCGACAGCACCCCCAGGGTGCGCTCCAGCTCCTGGTTCAGGTCGACGGGCGCCTCCCCCGACTCGTCCACGTGGGAAAACCCCTTCAGGTCCGACACGATGCGGCTCACCCGCTCCGCCCCGCTCAGGCTTTGCGACATCAGGTCGCCCACGTCCGCCGTCACGTGGGAGAGCTTGAGTTCCCGCCACTTCTGGTCCGACTCGGCAATGAGGACCAGGCGAGGGAGATCGAGGTCGAGGTGCTCCCGGTAGAACTGGAGCATGGCGCAAAAGCGCCCCACGTACTTTTGCAGGGTGTGCAGGTTGGAGGTGATGAAGCCGAGCGGGTTGTTGATCTCGTGGGCGACGCCTGCCGCCAGCTGCCCTATGGCCGCCATTTTCTCCTGCTGCAGCATGCGGGCCTGGGCGCGTCTTAGTTCCGCGCTCCGCTCCTTCACGCGCAGCTCAAGCCCTTCGGCCAGCTCCCGGTAGCGCGCCTCGCTCTTGGAGAGCTCGGCGTTGATCCGGAGCAGTTCCTCGTGCGAGCTGTTCACCACGCTGGTGTGGATCTCGGTGGTGAGGATCCTTTTCAGGTTGTTCCTGAGAACCGTGTCGAGCGCCACGCAAAGGAGCGCAGCCAGGGGGTGGAGCCGATCCTCGATGAGCTTCTCCCCGTGCAACTCCAGGTGCGCCACCGGCTCGCCCTCCAAAAGAAGCGGCAGCCGCGCCAGCAGTTCTCCCCGCCCCTGCGGGGCCGAGGCCCCCCAAAGCTCCTCCCCGTCCTGGTCCAAAAGGCGCGCGGAGCCGGCGCCCGCCCTGAGGGCGCCGTGCAAAAGCGGCAGCACGTCGCTGTCCAAAAGGAGCTCCCGCAGGTTCTTCTCTTCCCCGACCACGAAGTCGAGCCTGTACCGAGAGGTCATGGCTCCTCCTCCCTGAGCGTCGTCAACTGCAGGACGAAACTGTCGCGCGCGAGGCCGTGCTCGGCCAGCAGGTTGAAGCGGGCGTCGATCCGGTCGTACACGAGCCCGGCGAGGGTGGCGAAGGTGTCGGCCACCCCTTCCCCGTTGATGGCGCTGGCCATCAGGACCGGTATCCCGGTCGGGCCCCAGACCTTCCTGATCTCCTGCTCCGGGACCGCGTCGGGGAGGTCGCGCTTGTTGAACTGGATGACGAGAGGGGTGCTGTCGATGTCGAGGCCGACCAGCACGAGGTTCCTCTCCAGGTTGTCGAAACTGGCGAAGTTGCTCTGCGCCTCGCCCGGGTGCGAGTCGGCCACGAACGCGATGCCGTCGGCCCTTTGCAGCACCGCCTTCCTGGTGGCGTCGTGGCAGACCTGCCCCGGCACCGTGTACACCTTGACCTTGATCTTCAGCCCGCTCGGGGCGGTCAGGAAAAAGGGGAGCAGGTCGAAGTAGATGGTCCTGTCGCCGCTTGTGTCGAGCACCATCAGCTCGCCGCGTCCCTGCCTGGTCAGCTGCTCGTGGAGCTGCAACAGGTTGGTGGTCTTGCCGGAGAGGGCGGGGCCGTAGTAGACCAGCTTCAGGACCATGCGGCGCTCGTTTTCGCTGTACTCGATCATGGCGCGTTCTCGTTGACGCTGACGAAGACCCCGCTGGAGGGGGGGTCGATGGCGAAGTAGCGCGAGACGGCGACGATGCTCCCGGCATCGAGCAGCGTCCCCTCGGTGAGGAGCAAGAGCCCCGTTCCGCTGTATAGGTTGCGGGTGATGCGCATTCCCTCCAGCAGTTGCTTGGGACGGAGCTCCTTCTCCGCCGCGCGCGTCTCCAGCAGCGGCGCATCTGCCTCGCTGGCAGGCCTCCAGCTCACGTGGATGCCGCCGGCCGGGGCGTCCAGGTTGTAGTGGCGCACCACCGTAGTGATCCTGGCGGCGTCGAGCACCGTCCCCTTGGTGAGCAGCAGAAGCCCGGAGCCGCTGTAGAGGTTGCGTGTCACCGTCATCCCCTCCACAAGCTGCCTGGGTCTTAGCTCCTTCTCGGCCGCCTCGGCGCGGCGGGAGCGGGCGGGGATGTAGAGGGCGCGGATGTGGGGGAGCATCACCTGGTAGAGTTCCGGGTCCAGGATCCTTCCCAGCTCCTTCTCCATCTTCAAGCAAAGCGCGCTTACCGCGGCCTCCCCCCTTTGTTCCTCCAGCTCACGGTCCACGAAATCCGCCATGGCGAGGATGCGCGCGCCAAGCGGTATGGCCGCGCCTTTCAGGCGGTCGGGAAACCCTTTGCCGTCGAACTGCTCGTGGTGGTGCCTGATCAGCACCCCGGGCTCCCGCAGCTCCTCGACCGCATCCACCGTTGTCTGTCCCCTCACCGCGTGCTGCAGGAAGATACCCAGCTCCTCCCGGGACAACCCGGCCATGCGCCGGTCCAGTATCTCCGAGGCGATCCCGATCACCCCTACGTCGTGCAAAAGCGCCGCCGTGCTGAGCGTTTCCATCTGCTCCGGCGACCATCCCAGGTCCGCGGCGGTCCCGACGCACAGTTCGGTCACGTTTCTCGTGTGCTCCTGCAGGCGGCTGGAGTGCAGCTCGATCAGCCTCGAGAAGGCGAGTATGGTCTGGCGGAAGGAGTGGTTGACCTGGCGGTTTTTCTCCTTCAGCTCTGCGTTTTGGCGCCTGATGGTGGCCGTCTGTTCCAGGACGCGCCCCTTGAGCCCCTGGTTCCATTCGGAAAGCTCGCGGTTTTGCTGCTCGACGAGCGCGTTTAGCGCCTGGTTTTCCCGGACCAGGCGGAACTGGTCCAGCCCCTCCAGGATCGAGCGGCAGAGCACCTCGTCGTTCCACGGTTTGGTGAGGTAGCGCCACGCCCCCCCCTTGTTGATGGCGTCCATGGTTGCCGCCATGTCGGCGTACCCGGTCAGCACCATGCGCACCGCGTCCGGGGCGAGAGCCCGCGCCTGGCCGAGGAACTCGGCGCCGGTCATTCCGGGCATGCGCTGGTCCGACAGGATGAGCGCCGTATCCGGGTGCGTCCTGAGCGTCTCCAGCCCCTGGGACCCGGAGTTGGCGCTAAGGACTTCCATATCCAGCTCCTGCTCCATGAGGAGTCTGGAAATGGAGCGTATGATGTTCTCCTCGTCGTCGACCAGGAGCACCTTGTAAGGTGAAAGGTTCAGTTCAAAGCTCATGCGTGGCTCCCAGTGTTGCCGCTTCCGCTTTCGTTTCGTCCATCTGGTGCATCTTTCGGGTGGTCCCTATCCCCATCTCAATCTCTGTCTCTGTCTTTATCTCTATCTCTATCTCTACGTCACCCTCACCCCTTGGTCAGCGTGAGCACCACCCCGGCGTCTCCGGCTTCCGACCACCTGAACGCCTGCACCTGAAGCCTGCCTCCCTCGGCCTGGACGGTGTGGGCAGCCTCGCCCCCCGACAGCTCCCGCGCCAGCGCCGCCAGCGGCGCCGGGAGCGCCAGGGGAAGCTTTTGTCCCAGCGCCTCCTTCTCGTCCAGCCTAAGCATCAGGGCCGCCTCCCGGTTCATCTGCTGCAACACCCCCTGATCGTCGAGGCTCAGCACGCCGAACGGAAGCTGCTCCAGGATCTTCGCGGCGTGCACGAGGCTTCGGTGCTGCGCCATGAAGTCGCAGTTGCACTGGTTCGCCATCTGCTCCAGGTGCGCGTTCAGCTCGCACAGCTCCTGGTTCTTGCGCTTCAGCTCCTCGGCCAGCTGGTCGTTTCTGCGCTGGATGGAGAAGGTCTCCAGGGCCTTGGCGACCGTCATCTTCAGCTCGTCGTCGTTCCAGGGCTTGGGGATGAACTTGTAGATCTTCCCCTCGTTGATGGCCGACACCACCGCCGCGGTGTCCGCGTAGCCGGAAAGGACGATCCTGATGGTCTCCGGGTGCGATTTGAAGACCTCTTTCAGGAACTCCACCCCGTTCATCCCGGGCATGCGGAAGTCCGAGACGACCACCTGCACCTCCCCTGCACCGCTCAGCATTTCCAGCCCTTCCTCACCCGAGGACGCGGTCAGTATCTCGTAATCCTCGTCCAGGAAGATCCGCTCCAGGGCGCGCAGCACGTTGCGCTCGTCATCGACGCACAGTATCCGGGTCTGGGTCATTGCCTGCTCCCTCTATCGGGAGGGTGATGGTGAAGGTCGTCCCGTTTTGGGGCGAACTCTCCACCTCGATGCTCCCTTTGTGTTTTTTGATGATGTCGTAGCTTATCGACAGACCGAGGCCGGTCCCCTTGCCCACCTCCTTGGTGGTGAAGAACGGCTCGAAGATGCGGGTTTTTATCTCTTCGGGGATGCCGCTTCCGGTGTCCCGGATGGCGATGGTCACCTCTTCCCCCTGGCGCCTGGTGGTGATGGTGATCTCCCCCTGCTTCTCGATGGCGTGCGCCGCGTTCACCAGGATGTTCAGGAACACCTGGTTCACCTGCTGGGGGAGGCACTTCACCGGCGGCAGTTCGCCGTAGTCGCGGGTGAGCGTGGTCTTGTACTTGAGCTCGTTCCAGGCGATGGTTATGGTGCTGTCCAGGCAATCGTTGAGATCGACGTAGCTTGCCCGGGCATCGTCCACCCGCGAGAAGCTCTTCAGGTTCTGGACGATGGTGCGCACCCGCTCAGCACCGTCCTGGGACTCCGCCAGAAGGCTGCGCGCGTCCCCCAGGACGTAGTCTATCTTGAACCTGCGCCTCGCCTCGGCGATCTGCGCCTTGAGCTCCTGCGTCGCGACCTCCGCCATCCCCGCCGACTGGAGCTCCAGGAACCCTTCCAGCCTCTCCAGGTACTTCCCCATGGTCCCCAGGTTGCTGGAGATGAACCCCATCGGGTTGTTGATCTCGTGGGCGACCCCCGCGGCGAGCTGTCCTATGGAGGCCATCTTCTCCTGCTGCAGGAGCTGGGAATGGGTTTCCTTCAGCTCCTGGTAGGCGACGGCCAGTTGTTCGGAGACGAGCTTTACCTCGGTCAGGTCGTGCAGCATGATCACCGTCCCCCCGCGGTCGCCGTAGGGGTAGGTCCTGAGCGTCAGCCAGCGCTGGCTCGGCTCGTGGTACAGCTCCGCTTTGCTCCCTTCCAGCCGGTCCAGGTCGAGCCCCGCGTCGCGCAAAAGGGTGCGCCAGTTCGAGGAGAGTAGCCTGCTGTAGGACTGGCCGGTTATCTTCTCGAAGGCGCGGTTGCAGCGCCGGATCCTCCCCTCGCCATCCACCATGGCGACCATGTCGTCGACGCAGTCCATGGTCTGCTCCCACTCCCGTTTTCCGCGTTCCACCTGCCGGAAAAGCTCGGTCAGCTGCTCGTGCTTCAGGACCAGCTCGGCCTGGTTCTTCATAAGCTGGCGCTCCGAGTTCTTTCTGGCGGTGATCTCCTCCTTGATGCTGAGGAAGCGGGTGAGGTTCCCGTCCTGGTCGCAGATGGGGGTGATCAGCGCGCTCTCCCAGTAGAAGGTGCCGTCCTTGCGCTTGTTGTGGAACTCGCCGTGCCACTCGTGCCCCGAGGTTATGGTCTCCCACAGATGCCGGTAGCTCTCCTTCGGGTGCCGCCCAGATTTGAGGATGCTCGGCTTTCGCCCCAGCGCCTCCTCGGCAGTGTAGCCGCTGACCTCGCAGAACTTGCGGTTCACGTACTGGATGGTCCCCGAGGGGTCGGTGATGAGTATGGAGTTGGCGCTTTGCTCCACCGCCTGTGAGAACAGGCGCAGCGACTCCTCAGCCCGCGCCCTCTCGGTGATGTCGTAGAGGGTTTCCACCACCGCTACCGTCTTCCCGTCCCGCAGCACCGGAGAGGCGTCGAAGAAGAGGTAGCGATCCTTGCCGTTCAGGTTCTGGTACCACCCCTCCGCCCGCACCATCCCCTTCATGACCACGTCCCTGCTGTAGGTGCGGTACAGCTTGTCGATCTCCCCCGTCTCCCCGGACATGACCATGTCGCACAGGGTGGGGCGCTTCTCCCGGTAAAACGCCTGCCACTGGTTGTCGCTGCCTATCATGTCGCCTGCGTGCAGGCCGGTCAGCTCCGTCATGGCGCGGTTCCAGACGATGATGCGGTGGTTTTGGTCGATGACGAAGAGCGGGGTCGAGGTGTTCTCCAGGAGGCTTTCGGCGAACTGCCGCTCGCTTTCCAGCATCCCCTCGAGGAGCCTGTCCTGCGAGATGTCGCGGAAGCTGCCGCGCAGGCCGAGGCACCTGCCGTCGGAGCCGGGCACCTCGTGGCAGGTGTATCTGAACCAGCGCGTCTCTCCCTTGCGGGTCACGAGCCGCAGTTCCAAGGTGGCTTCCTGTGCCTTGCTCCGGGTGCAGACGTCGCACCTGTTCCAGAGGTGGGCGTCCTGGGGGTGGATGATGCTCTCCAAAAGCTGCGGCTTTTCTATGAACTCCCGGTCCGTGTACCCGGTCAGCGCCTCGCAGTTCGAGGAGATGTAGCGGATCGTGCCGTCGGGGTTTCTCAAGAGGGCGAGCTCCGAGGTGAAGTCTGCGATGATGCGGTAGAGTTCCCGGTTTTCCTCCAGGGTCTCCTGTCTCTTATCCATCTCCCCTACCATCTGGTTCACCGCGAGCGCCAGGTCTTCCACCTCGTCGCCGGTGGCGAGGGTGATGTGACGCTCGCCGCCTCGCCCCGTCGACAGGGAGCGCACGTGGTCGATCAGGCATGAAAGCGGCCCGGTGACGCGCCCGATCAGCCGGCAGAGCGTCATAAGGGTCAGCACCAGTATGACGGCGAGGGCGCCTGCGAAGAAAGAACGCGCCTGCTTTAGCGCAAGGTATGCCTCGGACTCCGGGTACTGGACCGCCACTATCCACTCCGCATTCTTGAGGGGAGTGGCCGTCGTCACCCAGGTCTCCCCCTTGGGGTCAGTCGACTTGCCGTGGGCCGGCCGGTTTTTCTGAATCGCGTCGTCCAGCCCCTGGTCCTCCCCGGGGAGCACCCGGTCGAGGAGCCGGGCCGGGTCCGGGTGACTGATGATGGTCCGGTTTCTATGCATCACGATGATCCGCCCCTTGCTCCCGACGGTGTTCAATCGATGCTGGGCCTTGTTGGCGTTGAAAAGGTCGTGGTGCGCGATGAGCAGGCCGGCCACGCTGCCGTCGTCTCTCATGATGGGGACGCTGAAGCTTATGGTGGCATGATACGGGGGGGTCCGGTTGGAATAGGGGGCGGAGATGTAAGTCTGGCCGGTGGCTAAGGCCATGGCGAGATTGGTGCTGTTGTCGAGATGCGCCTCCTTCGGTATCGTGGGGCTTTGCGCGAGCATCTTCCCCTCGCGGTCGGTCACCTCCAGGCCCCCATTGAAAAATTCGCCCGTTCCTTTAACCAGCTCGAATTCCTTGGCAAGCTCCAGTTCCTTGGCCTGCGCGCCGTGACCGCCGGTAAGCGCATGTGCGATCCCCTTGGCCGTCAGCCTGAGCATCTCCTTTTGGTGCAGCAGCTCGTTGTCGATCTGGGCGGCAGCCAGGGCCAGCAGCGCCGAGTGGTGGCGCGACACGGTCTGCTCCAGCGCGTGCGCCAGGTAGCGGTATCCCGCCAGGGTCAAAAGTCCCATCAGCGTAGCCACGAGCAGAAACACGGGGCCCGAAATTTTCGTCTTGATGCTCATAAATCCCCAGGGCGGTCCTGACCCGTCCGTTTTCTCAAGGTGTTTTCCCACTCCCGGCGTTGGTTGCCTTCAACCCACGGCAACAGGGGCAATGCCATGCTTCCCACTATCGGAGCAAACGCCGATACCTTGAGGGGATTCTTCGCTAATGCCCTGATATATAAGGATTAATTTGATCTAATTTGCGCCCCCGTCCTTGAAAAGCGTCGGTCGTGGCGGTCATCCGGGGGGGCGGGAGAGTCACTCGAGCCAAACTCGCGGGCGCCCGGAACTTCCCGGAGGTGCCCGGTGCCCGTAGGTCTGGAGGTTAAGGGACGCGGGGGATCTCGATCCTGACGCAGGTCCCGACGGCATCGCTTGATACCAGGATGCGGCCGCCGTGCCCTGTTATGAACCTCTGCGCGATGGTCAGGCCGAGGCCTACGTGGCTGTCCGGGGCCTTGGTGGTGAAGAAGGGGTCGAAAAGCGAGGAGATGTCCTGCTGTGCGATGCCGATCCCGCTGTCTGAGATGGTGATCTCCGCGAACTCCGGCTGCGACGATATGGATACGCTGATGGTGCCGGGGGTGCTCCCCAGCGCCTCGCAGGCGTTTTTCAGGAGCGCGACCAAGGCGGTGTTGAGCAGGGAGAGCGAGCCCTGCACGCGGACTTCGTGCTCCGGCTGCGTCCAGTTGACGGTAGTCTCCGGGGGCGCCAGTACGGTCACCATCTGGACCAGCGGATGCAGCAGCGAGACGAGGTCCAGCTCCTGCACGCTCTGGTTGGCAAGCCCCAGCTCCAACTGGGCCATCTGCTGCACGATGAGGGCGATCCTTTGTCCACCCTCCCTGGTCTCCTGGAGCAGCGCAGGCAGGTCCTGGCGTATCTGGCGCATGCGGTTTGCCCGCTCCAGGTCGGCTATGGTCTGGTCGGATTCCGGGGCGGCCAAGCGCAGGGCAGAGGTCAGCGCGTCTGCGTGGCGCATGAGCGACATGGCGTAACGGTCCAGGGAGGAGAGGTTGCTCATCACGAAGCCGAGCGGGTTGTTGATGTAATGCGCCGCGCCGGCGGCGAGCCTCGCCACCGCCCCAACAGTCTCCTGATCGACCAGCTTTTTTTGCGTCTTTTGCAGCTGGGTCACGGTCTGCTCCATGTCATGCTTGGCCTGGAGCAGCGCGCGCTTTTGCCTGGTGCTGCGGATCGCGGCGCGGATCCTCGCCAGGAGCTCGATCTCCTGAAACGGCTTGACGACGTAGTCGTCGGCGCCAAGGTCGAGCCCGGCGGCGATCTGCTCCAGCGAGGAGTGCGTGGTGAAAAGGATGATGGAGAACAAGCGGGACTGGATGCTCGATGAGCGCAGGATGTCCAGGCCGGACATTCCGGGCATCTCGATGTCGAGCAGCACGGCGTCCGGGGGGGCCTCCTCCAACGCTGCGAGGCCGCTCGCTCCGTCCATCGCTTCGCGGACCTGGTATCCCGCCTCGCTCAGCAGCGCGGAGACGTAGCGGCGGATCGCGGCGCTGTTGTCTATGACGAGCACCACTGGTTTTTTCTGTGAAACGATCATGAACGCTCCGTGCAAAAAACGGCTTCAGTGGACGCCTTGACGGGGGAACCTCCCCTCCCTATCGGCGCTCCCCGGCCAATACTGAAGCTATTTCTCCGTGAATGAGGACGCGGGTCGGAGCCTTGCGCAGAGGTGCCGGGGCCTGGGCTTTCGTCAATTATCGGGTGACAGGGTGCGGCTAAAAATGTACTATCTTCTGCCACAGCGGCCGCGCGAGCGCCGCGCAAAAAAGGACCGGAGGCTTATGCCATGACCATAGACAAACAGAACCTGCGCCTGGAGGGGATCTACCCCCAGCGCCAAAAGGAGTTCTTCATGCAGCGGGTGAAGCTTCCTGCAGGGATCATTTCGGCCGACCAGGCGTTCAAGGTGGCGCAGCTCGCAGAGCGTTACGCGCGCGGGCTGGTGCATCTCACCACCAGGGGGAGCATCGAGCTGCACTGGCTGACCGAGGGGGACCTTGCCCAAGTGGCGTCGCAGCTGGCCATGGTGGGGCTTTACAACCGCGGTGCCTGCGGCGGTGCCGTGCGCGGCGTCGTCTGTGGCAGCCTTGGGGCAGCAGGGGCTCCGGCGCTGGAGGGGGTGGTCAGGAAGATCCATCGGCACTTCACCGGCAATCCCCGTTTCGAGAAGCTCCCCAAGAAGTTCAAGATCGCCGTCGAGGCCGATGCCTCCAGCGGCCGGCACCTGATCCAGGACGTGGGGCTCATCCCCGCCCCCTCCGACGACGGCAGGTTGCGCCTCGACGTCTGGGTGGCCGGGGGGCTCGGGCGCGAGCCGGTCCCCGGCTTTCTCCTGGCCGAAGGGGTCTCGGAGGACGCGCTGCTGCCGCTCATCGAGAGCATCCTGAGGGTCTACGAGGCGCACACCCCGGCCGGGAAAAGGCTGAAACACCTGCTGCGCGAGATAGGGCGGGAGGAGTTCCGCCAGAGGGTTTTCAGCGACCCTTCCGTGGCGGAGGAGCTTCGCACCGTCCCGAGCCTGACAGCCAGTCTGGTGCCCGTGCCGGCAGCCGGTTCGCCTCGGTTGGAGGCGCACATCTTTGCCGGAGAGCTTGCCGCCGCCGGGCTTGCCGCGCTGGCGGGGGTGGCCCGGGATTTCTGCGGCGGCATGCTGATGGTGAACGGGGATCAAAACGTCGTGATGCATCTGGAGGAGGGGAGTGATGCGGAGCAGGCGCTTGCTGCGCTGGCCGGGGCGGGTTTCGGCGCCGAGGCCCCTTCGGAGCGGGTGATTTTCCGGGTCTGCCCCGGGAATCACGAGTGCATCATGGGGCTTGCCCCGACCCGGGACATTGCGGCCTGTGTGCTGGAGCAGATGGGAGAGGGGGCGCTCGCCCTTTCATGGGCCATTTCCGGCTGCCCCAACAGCTGCGCGCAGCCGCAGCTTGCGCAGGCCGGCATCGTCGCGAGCCGTCTGGTGAGCGAGCCGGCGGGGCGTCAGCCCCGTTTCGATCTGTACCGAGCCGGGAACGCCCCCTTTGCCGAGCCGGTGCAGCAGGGGCTCACCCTGCAGGAGCTGCTGGCCGCGGTGAAAGGCATATAGCCGTTCAACGTTGCCACCCAACTGGTCCCTCATGGCGAGTCCCCAGGGCAGCCGCCGTCACCGCGCGGTGACGGAGAGGATAAGGCCGCACCTTGAACGTCGAACGTCGAACGTTGAACGTTGAACGGCCGTTGAGCCGTTAGCCGCCACAGCGCCGGTGAACGAGAGATAAGGCCGCACCTTGAACGTCGAACGTTGAACGTTGAACGTCGAACGTCGAACGTTGAACGTTGAACGGCCGTTGAGCCGTTAGCCGCCACAGCGCCGGTGAACGAGAGATAAGGCCGCACCTTGAACGTCGAACGTTGAACGTTGAACGGCTTTTGGTTAGGATAAGGCCGCACCTTGAACGTCGAACGTCGAACGTTGAACGGCTTTTGGTTATTCGTCCAGCAGATCCCTCACCTTCCCCAGCAGTTCGTTGATCTTGATCGGCTTGGAGACGAAGTGCCGCGGGTCCCCTTTGATGAGGGTTTCCGTGATGATGTCGGCCGTGTAACCGCTCATGAACAGCACCTTCACCCCGGGGGATATGCTCTCAATGGCGTGGTAGGCTTCCCGGCCGTTCATCCTCGGCATGATCACGTCGAAAAGCACCATCTGCACGGACCCGTCAGCCTCCCGGAATTTCTGCACGGCGTCTTCACCGTCGACCGCCCCGATCACCCGGTAACCGAAATCCTCCAGCAGCTCTGCTACCATCTCGCGGATCACCTCGTCATCCTCGACCAGCAGGATGGTCTCGTCCCCCCCCCGAACCGCCTGCTCGGCAGCCACGGCCTCGGCACGGGCCGGCGCATCGATGGACGGGATATAGATCCTGAACACGGTACCGTGCCCCGGTTCGCTGTAACAGTTGATGAAACCGCCGTGCTGCTTCACGATCGCGTAGACCATGGCGAGGCCGAGCCCGGTCCCTTTTCCGGGGGGCTTGGTGGTGAAAAAAGGCTCGAAGATCCTGTCCCTCGTCTTCTCGTCCATCCCGATGCCCGAGTCGCTGACGGTCAACAGGGCAAAGCTTCCCACGCTTCCATAGCCGTGCGCGGCGATGAAATCCCGGTCCAGCCGGATCGGTTCGCTGGCGATCTGCAGTGTCCCGCCGCCGGCCATGGCGTCGCGCGCGTTGACCACCAGGTTCATGAGGACCTGCTCGATCTGCCCGGAGTCCGCCTGGATGGCCAGGTCCTCCTGCGCCAGCTTCAGCCTCATGTCGATGTTCTCGGGTATCAGGCGCCGCAGCAGTATCTCGACGTTCTGGACGATGGAGTTCACTCCGACCGGGATCGGGTTGCCGACCTGCTTCCTGCTGTAGGCCAGCAGGCTGCGGGTAAGGTTCGAGGCCCGCTCCGATGCGCGCAGGATCTCCCCGACCTTGCGCTGCAGGGGGTGCTCCTGAGCCAGGTCGAGCTGCATCATGGTGGCGTAGCCGATGATGGCGGTCAGTATGTTGTTGAAGTCGTGTGCGATGCCGCCTGTCAGGGTCCCGATCGCTTCCATCTTCTGGGACTGGGTGAGCTGGTGCTCCAGCGCGACCCTTTGTTCCTCGGTATGCACCTTTTCGGTCACGTCATAGCAGGTTCCGATGTAGCCGGAGAAGTTGCCGTCCAGGTCATGGAAAGGCCTCCCCATGTCGACTACGAAGCGGTACTCCCCGTCCCGGTGACGCAGCCGGTATTCCATCTGGAACGGGCCGCGCTGGTCGAACGCTTCCCGGTAGGCGCCCAGGCAGCGCTGCCTGTCGTCGGGGTGTATTCCGGCTGTCCAGCCGTCTCCCACCTCCTGTTCGAGGGGGCGCCCGGTGAAGTCGAGCCAGGTCTTGTTGAAGTAGTTGGCCCGGGCGTCGGTTCCGGCACGCCAGATCAAGGCGGGGAAGTTCTCGAACAGCGTGAGATAGAAGTCCCGCGAACGTTCCAGGTCGAGCTCGGCCTGCTTCAGGTCGGTCAGGTCCCTCACCGTCTCGATGGCGGCGACGGTCTCCCCCTTGTCGTTGCTGATGGGAGCCGCGTCGAGGAACATGTATCTCCTTTTCCCGCAAAACGGTTCGTACCACCCCTCGCAGTGCCACCCTTCCTTCACCAGGTGCGAACGACCGGCTACCTGGTGCCACGACCGCAAAGAGTCGCAGCTGCCGTCGATGATGACGTCGGCGAGGGTCGTCGCCTCCTTCCCGGGAGAGAAGGCGGCCCCGTGCAGGGAGGTGCCGATGACCTCGGCAGCCTTGACGCCGGAGAGCTCCTCGCACGCCTTGTTCCAGAAAAGCACCTTGTGGTCGGCGTCGATCACGAAGGTGGGGAGCGACGAGCTGAGCACCATGCTCTCGGCGAATTCCTTCTGGTCCTTTAGCGCCGACTCGCGATGTTCCAGCTCAGAGAGCATGGTGTTGAAGGTCCTCGCCATCTGCCCGATCTCGTCGTCGGAGCCGACCGGCGCCAGACGTTTTGCCCCCTCCCCCATGCCGGGTAGCTGCTCCAGATGCTGCGTGAAAAGGAGAAGCGGCCGGGTCAGGTACCCCATGAAGGGCCAGACTATGAAAAGAGACAAGAGCGCGGCCGCCAGCGAACCGGCCAGGAAGTAGTTGCGGGCGGTATGCAGGGGGGCGTAGGCGTCGCTTATCGGGTAGCTGACGGCCAGTACCCACGAGGTTGACTTCAGCCGTTTCACCGAGCGCAGTATCGGCTCCCCCGCTTGGGTCCTGGTCTCCGCGGTGCCTTCGAACCCGGCCAGTGCGCGGTCGATCGAATCGTTCCTGCCGGGAGGGTCCCGGCGCAGCACTCTCGTCCGGTCGGGATGCATCAAGACGGTACGGTTGCTGTCGTAGAGGGAGAGAAAGCCCTTCTGCCCGAGCTTCAGGGCGGCCAGCGAGCGGAGGTATTGCTGCTCGCGCAGGTCTATGCTGCCGCCCAAAACGGCTATGATGCGGTTTTGCGCGTCGTAGACCGGGGTGGAAAACATGATGATGGGATGGCTCTGCTTCTGGATGGAGGCGAAGGGGGCCGAGACGTAGATCCTCCGGGTGTCCAGCGCCTTTTGGAAATACTCCCGGAAGGAGAAGTCCTTGCCGATGAAGTTCAACTCCCTCGGGTTCGCGGCCAGGAGCTTCCCCGTTCCCGAGAAGAGGAAGAGCGAGTTGTTGAAGAAGGCACGCTGACGCTTCTGTGCGTCAAGCAGGCGCTGCGCCCGGTCGGGGTTTTGCACCACCCCGGCGCTGATGGCGCCGGCCAGCTGGTCCAGTTCAGCCATGAAATCGAAAATGCGGTCGTCGATCTGGGAGGCGAGCGAGTTCAGCAGTGCGTACTGCTGCAGGGAGATGTTCTCTTTGAACCTCTTTTCGAAGTAAAGGACGGAGGTGACGGCGGTAACCGACATCAGGAAACCGACTAGGAGGAAAACCGCAAGCGTCATCTTGGTTTTCATGCTGGTAAAAAGCACAGGTTCTCCAGGGGGCGGGGCTCGATCCCTGCTATGGCGAGCCGCCGACTGAATCTGCGTCACATATGGCTCAAGCTGCCAGTGTTATGCGGTTCTGACGAAGTCGGAGTCACTGGCTGAGCGGCAAGCATTTACTCTCAAAAGGTTTTATAACTGTTTACAGAAAAATAACAACAAATTAGTTTGCTGTTAGAATGAATTATGATTAATCTCTATGCCAGTTTTTGCAAACAGTACCGCCAAGTTGAGACAGTGTGCAACAGCGGTTTCCGGATGTAACATGATGAAATACAGGGCCTTGGCCGCCGCCATATGCTTCCGGAAGAGGGGCGCGCTTTGCCGCAGGAGCACACGGGGCGGCGAGAAGGCTGGAGTGCGTCAATTTCGTGGCGAACATGCGGGGATGGGGTCTAAAGTGGACAACTTCCAGGGAGTTAGGCCCAGCCGCGACGTAGACTCGGGCTGGCAGTAGCTCTTGTATCCACGCTTGCTGTGGAAAACCGTGTGGAGAACCGGTGGGTTCCGGCACGAACCCGCGGTAATTGGCGGATCTCCAGCAAATTGCCTCGATTTTGTGCAGCTCATCTCGGTCGTCGGCGCGGGTCGCCAAGAAATTGGCGGGACACCCGCAAAGCAAAAAAGGGGGGGCTGCCGCCCCCCCCTTGGTGACTTCCGCTTGCTTCACGGAGCTACGCCATGACGAAGAGGAGCTCCTCCTTCTCGACGTTGCCCCCCTCCTTGCAGCGCACCTCGGCGACGGTACCTTCCTCTTTCGCCTTTATGTTGGTCTCCATCTTCATGGCCTCGGTGACCGCGAGTATGTCGCCCGCCTTGATGGCGTCACCGGCCTTCACGTTCAGCTTGATGACCTTGCCCGGCATGGGCGCCCCCACCTGCTTGGGGTTGCTCTTATCCGCCTTTTCGCGGCTCGACTCGTCGCTTTGCACCGACTGGTCGCGCACGATCACGCTCCTTGCGTTGCCGTTCAGCTCGAAGTAGATCTGCTTGGTGCCGTCGGGCTGGGTCTTGCCGATGGCGTTCAGCTTGATGATCAGCGTCTTGCCCGGCTGGATCTCGATAGAGGTCTCCTGCCCCGGCTCAAGGCCGTAGAAGAAGATCGGGGTCGGGATCACCGAGACGTCGGAGAACTCCTGGCGGTGCTTGGCGTACTCGACGTATACGCTCGGGTACATCATGTAGGAGAGGAACTCCTCGTCGTTCACCGGGTGCCCCACCTTCGCCTCGGCGGTGGCGCGCTCCTTCTCGAAGTCAGCCGGCTCCAGGAGCTCGCCCGGGCGGCAGGTGATCGGCTCGGCTCCCTTCAGGATGATCTTCTGCAGTTGCTCGGGGAACCCCTGGTAGGGCTGGCCGATCATCCCCTTGAAGAACCCGACCACGGACTCGGGGAAGGCGAGGTCCTCCCCCTGGGTGAAGACGTCCTCCGGCTCGAGGTTGTTCTTCACGAGGAACATCGCCATGTCCCCGACGATCTTCGAGGAGGGGGTGACCTTCACCAGGTCGCCGAACAGGACGTTCACCTTGTGGTACATCTCCTTGCACTCTTCCCAGCGGTCCAAAAGGCCGAGCCCGGCCACCTGCGGCTTGTAGTTGGAGTACTGGCCTCCCGGGATCTCGTGGTGGTAGACCTCGGCGGTGCCGCTTTTCAGCCCCGACTCGAACGGCGCGTAGTAGTCGCGGACCGTCTCCCAGTAGTTGGCGAGCTGCTGCAGGCCGCGCTCGTTCACCTGCGGGTCGCGCTCGCTCCCCTTGAGGGTCGCCACCAGCGCGTTGAGGTTGGGCTGCGAGGTGAGCCCCGAGATGGAGGAGAGTGCCGCGTCGACGATGTCGACCCCGGCCTGTGCGGCCATCAGGAGGAGTGCCCCGCCGTTTCCGGAGGTGTCGTGGGTGTGCAGGTGGACCGGGATCCCGATCTCCTCCTTCAGCGCCTTCACCAGCTGGTAGCCGGCGTAAGGCTTCAAGAGGCCCGCCATGTCCTTGATGGCGAGGATGTGCGCTCCCATCTTCTCCAGTTCCTTCGCCATCGAGACGTAGTAGGAGAGCGGGTACTTGGTGCGGGTGGGATCGGAGATGTCGCCGGTGTAGCAGATGGCGGCCTCGCAGATCTTGCCCGACTTCTGCACCGCCTCCATGGCGACCTGCATGCCGCGGGTCCAGTTCAGGGAGTCGAAGACGCGGAAGACGTCGACGCCGGACTCGGCGGCCTGGGCCACGAAGCGCTGCACCACGTTGTCCGGGTAGTTCGTGTAGCCGACGGCGTTGGAGCCGCGCAAAAGCATCTGGAACAGCACGTTGGGAATCGCCTCGGAGAGCGCGTGCAGCCTCTGCCAGGGGTCTTCCTTCAAAAAGCGCATGGTGACGTCGAAGGTGGCCCCCCCCCAGAGCTCCAGGGAGAAGAGGTCGCTCGCCAGGTGAGAGGTCGGCTCGGCGACCTTCAGCAGGTCGTGGGTCCTGACGCGGGTGGCCAACAGCGACTGGTGCGCGTCGCGCATGGTGGTGTCGGTGATGAGCAGGCGGTTTTGCTCCAGCACCCACTTGGAGAGCCCCTCGGCCCCCTTCTCGCGCAGGATGTCGCGGGTCCCCCGGGGCTTTTGCGCGAAGGGGTCGACCTGGGGGACGGTGGCCTCGATGAGGTCGCAGGAGCGAAGCGGCTTGGCGACGCCGGCCGAGCCGTTCACGATCACGTCCCCCAGAAACTGCAGCACCTTGTTGGCGCGGTCCTTCTTCTCCGGGATGACCAGCAGTTCCGGGTGCTGGTCGATGAAGGAGGTGTTGCAGCCGCCGGCCAGGAACACCGGGTGCGTGATCACGTTTTCCAGGAAGCCGATGTTGGTCTTCACGCCGCGCACCCTGAACTCCTGAAGGGAGCGGTCCATGATGTGGGCGGCCTCGGCGAAGGTGAGCCCCCAGGAGCTGACCTTCACCAGCAGCGAGTCGTAATGCGGGGTGATCTGGGCGCCGGTGAAGGCGTTCCCCGCGTCGAGGCGCACGCCGCAGCCTGCCGAGGAGCGGTAGGTGGTGAGGGTGCCGAAGTCAGGCGCGAAGTTGTTGGCCGGGTCCTCCGTGGTGATGCGGCACTGGATGGCGTAGCCGCGCATCTCGATGGAGCCCTGGTTGGGGATGTTGATCTCCGGGTCGGAGAGCCTCTTTCCTTCCGCGACCAGGATCTGCGCCTGCACGAGGTTCCTTCCGGTGATCATCTCGGTGACGGTGTGCTCCACCTGGATGCGCGGGTTCATCTCGATGAAGTAGTAGCGCCCCTCCTCGTCCAGCAGGAACTCGACGGTGCCGGCGTTCCTGTAGCCGACCTGGTTCGCGATCTTCAGCGCGTCGGTGCAAAGGGCAAGGCGCGTGGCGCCGGGAAGTCCCAGCGACGGGGCGAACTCGACCACCTTCTGGTGACGGCGCTGGATGGAGCAGTCGCGCTCGTAGAAGTGCACCAGGTTGCCGTAGGCGTCCCCCAGGACCTGCACCTCGATGTGCTTGGGGTTTTTCAGGTAGCGCTCCAGGAAGACGGAGGGGTCGCCGAAGGCGGCCTTCGCCTCGGAGGAGGCGGACAGGAGCCCTTCCAGGAGCTCCTTCTTGTCGTTGGCGACGCGCATGCCGCGGCCGCCGCCGCCGGCCGCCGCCTTGATGATGATCGGGTAGCCGTGGTTCTTGGCGAAGATGAGCGCGTCTTCCTCGTGCAGGATCGGCTCCTCGGTGCCGGGGACCGTGGCGACTCCGGCTGCCTTGGCCACCTTCCTCGCGGCTACCTTGTCCCCCAGCGCGCGTTGCATCTGGGCGGTCGGTCCGATGAAGGCGATGCCGTTTTGCTCGCACTTCTCTGCGAACTCCGCGTTCTCAGCCAGGAAGCCGTAGCCGGGGTGGATGGCGTCGACCTCGCGCTTTTTCGCCAGGGCGATGATCTCGTCTATACCCAGGTAGGCGTCGATGGGGGCCTTCCCCTTGCCGATCTGGTATGCCTCGTCCGCCTTGTAGCGGTGCAGCGAGAGCTTGTCTTCTTCCGAATAGATGGCGACCGTGCTGATGCCGAGCTCGGTGCAGGCCCGGAAGATCCTTATCGCGATCTCCCCGCGGTTTGCCGCCATCACCTTCCTGAATTTCCTTGCTTCCATCGCATCTCCTTTAGTGGGATTTTTTACCGGGACTAAATTGTATGGGGGTGAATTTTAACCGTAATAAAACAAAAAACCCGCCATTGGTAAAACCAATTTCCTTTTAATTTCTACGGGTTTAATTGTGTATTCACAAGGCGGGCATAATAAAGCATGTTCGTCCCATATTGTCAATCTGGAATGTCGTTATAAATTTGTATACTTCCCCCCGGCGCCGCTGCGGGCGGGCGTCGCCCCCCCCTTTTTGCTTGCCTTTCGGGAACCGAGTACTTATCTTGGCGCGATGATCATGCAAGGTACGGCGGTAAACGCGGCGGCAATCATCATCGGCAGTTTTCTGGGTTTGAAGGCGGGGCACCTGATCTCCGGCCGGGTGCGGGGGACCGTGATGGCCGGACTGGGGCTCGCGGTCCTTTTGATCGGCGTGCAGCTCGCGCTGAAGAGCCGGGAGCCGCTGATCGTGATCGGGTCCCTGATAGGCGGCGGCGTCATCGGAGAGCTGTTGCGCATCGAGGCGCGCCTGGAAGATCTCGGGAACTGGATCGGCGGGCGCTTCAAGGGGAGCGGGCAGGTGGCCGAGGGTTTCGTGACGGCGAGCCTGCTTTACTGCGTCGGCGCCATGGCGATCATGGGGGCGCTGCAGGACGGGCTCGGCTCGCCGCCGGACATCCTCTACGCCAAGGCCGCCCTGGACGGCATCGCCTCCGTGGCGCTCGCCTCCGCGCTCGGCGTGGGGGTCCTCTTCTCGGCCCTGCCGCTGATTGCCTACCAGGGGGCCATCACCCTGAGCGCCACCTTCGCCCAGCAGCTCCTGACCCCGGTCGTGGTGCAGGAGATGAACGCGGTCGGGGGGCTTCTCATCGTGGCCATCGCCCTCGACCTGCTGGGTATCAAGAGGCTCCCGGTGGGGAACCTGCTTCCCGCCGTTTTCCTCGCGCCGCCGCTCGTCATGCTCTTCGCCTCATCCTGACCCCGCCCAGGGACACGGACCTTGACAATCCCTCCGGGAATTTAATAACATGCAGTGCTTCGCCCGCGCTCGCCGGTCGGCTCCGGCCGCGCGCGGACAGATTTCGAACCTACGGTAACGGAGAAACATCTTGGCTTGGAAAGCGATCGGCATATTCGATTCCGGGGTAGGCGGCCTGACCGTCCTCAAGGAGGTGGTGCGGGCACTGCCGCAGGAGGACACCATCTACCTCGGTGACACGGCAAGGGTCCCCTACGGGACCAAATCGCCGGAAACGGTGGTCCGCTACTCGCGCCAGATCGCGCGCTACCTCTACAGCCGCGACATAAAGCTCTTGGTGGTCGCCTGCAACACCGCCTCGGCCGTGGCGCTCGCCACCCTGCAGCAGGAGTTCGACATCCCGGTGGTCGGGGTGATCGAGCCGGGAGCCCGCGCCGCCGCCTTGGCCACCAGAAGCGGCAAGGTCGGGGTGATCGGCACCGCCGGGACCGTCGCCTCCTCGGCCTACACCAAGGCCATCAAGAGGATCAACCCCGACATCGAGGTGGCGAGCCGCGCCTGCCCGCTCTTCGTGCCGCTGGCCGAGGAAGGGTGGGTGGACAACGAGGTGGCGAGGCTCACGGCCCGCATCTACCTTGAGGACCTGAAGAAGCACGGCGTCGACACGCTGGTGCTTGGCTGCACCCATTACCCGATACTCAAAGAGGTGATCGCCGAGGTGATGGGGCCCGGGGTGACCCTGGTCGATTCCGCCGAGCAGACGGCGCTCACCGTGGCGCGCATCCTCGCCGAGCAGGGGCTCTTGCGCCCGGAAAAGGAGCGGGGAAACCACCACTACTACGTCACGGACATCCCGGCCGGTTTCATCAGGGTGGGCAACCGCTTTCTCGGGGGGGACCTGGGGGACGTCTACCAGGTGAGCCTGGAGCAGGAACTGCAGGAAGGGGGGGACCTTGAAGAAACGTGCTAACAGGGCCAAGGGTATCCTGCTGCTTGCCTTTCTCGTCTTTGCCGTGGTGGTCGGCGCGCTGGTGTTCAGGAAATACGACACCGCCTCGCGCGTGGTCGATCCGGCAGTGAAGAGCGAGCCCGCCGTCACCCCCGCGGCCACCGCGGTAATGACCCTTTTCTTCGCCGCGCAGGACGGCTCGGGTCTGGTGCGCGAGGGGCGCGAGGTGGAGCTTGGGGAGCGAGTCGAGGAGAGCATTGCCGGGGTGGTGGCGGAGCTTGCCAGCGGTCCGGTGGGGAGCCACTCGCCGACGCTCCCCCAGAACACCCGGGTGCTCGGGGTCCGGCTGCAGGGGGAGGTGGCCGTGGTCGATTTCGGGGCCGAGTTCAAGGAGGGGATACCCTCAGGGAGCTCCGCCGAGATGGCCGCCGTCTATTCGGTGGTCGACACCGTCGCCGCCAACTTCCCGCAGGTGAAGGGGGTGCAGTTTCTGATAGAGGGTGCGCCCCTGTCCGAGCTGGGGCACCTCGACCTGTCGGGCCCGCTGGCGCCGGACTACACGCTGGAGAAGAAGCAAGCGCCGCAAGGCCAATGACCTTTCGATCGGTCAGATCCGTCCGATCCGTCAGATTTCAGATACACCAGGAGGGTTGCCGGAATGAAGATGCCTTTTATGCAGGCGGTTAAAGAGCGGGTGCTGGTGCTTGACGGCGCCATGGGCACCATGCTGCAGGAGCGAGGGCTGAAGGCGGGGCAGTCACCCGAGGAGATGAACCTGACTGCGCCGGAGGTGGTGGCGGGCGTGCACCGCGCGTACCTGGATGCCGGAGCCGACATCATCGTCACCAACACCTTCGGCGGCACCCGCGCGAAGCTCGAGCACTACGGGCTGGAGGACCAGCTGGCGCGCATCAACGCGGAGGCGGTCCGCATAGCCCGCGAGGTGGCGGGGGAGAAGGCGTACGTCGCCGGCTCCATCGGCCCCACCGGACGCTTCGTGGAGCCGGTCGGGGACATGAGCTTCGACGAGGCTGCGGCGCTCTTCAGCGAGCAGGCCCGGGCGCTCATCGATGCAGGGTGCGACCTGATCTCCCTGGAGACCTTCCTGGACATCAAGGAGATCCGGGCCGCCGTGATCGCCATCCGCGAGCTCTCGGCCGACATCCCGGTGATCGCCATGCTTACCTTCGAGGAGAAGGGGAGAAGCGTGCTCGGCTCCCCCCCGGAGGCCGCCGCCATAACGCTCGAGGCGGTGGGGGCTTCCATGATCGGCTCCAACTGCGGACTCGGCGTGGAAGGCATCTACGAGATCCTGCGCGCCATGCGCCGGGTGACCGCGCTTCCGCTCATCTCGCAGGCGAACGCCGGGCTTCCGGTGCTAAGGGACGGCGTCACCGTCTTCCCGGGCACCCCCCAGGAGATGACCGCCTACCACGACCGGCTGATCGAGCTGGGGGTGCGGGTGATCGGCGGCTGCTGCGGCACCACACCGGCGCACATCGGCGCCATGAAAGAGGGGCTTTCCGGGAAACAGGCGCCCTTCCGGCAGCCCGAGGGGGACGGCACCACCTGGCTCTCCAGCCGCGGCGCCCACGCCGCCATCGGGGCGGCGCACCCGGCGGCGCTCATCGGCGAGCGGATCAACCCGACCGGCAAGAAGCTCTACTCCCAGGAGCTCAGGGAAAGCAAGGTGAGCTACATCCGCCGCGAGGCCCTGGAGCAGACCGCGCTCGGCGCCACCCTCCTGGACGTGAACGTGGGGACCCCCGGAATCGACGAGCCGGCCGCCATGGAGCGCGCCGTGTTCTGCATCACGGGGGCGGTACAGACCCCGCTGGTGATCGACTCCTCCAGCCCGCAGGCGCTGGAGGCGGGGCTGAAGGCTGCCGACGGGAAGGTGCTCGTCAACTCGGTGAACGGCGAGGAGAAGAGCCTGGCAGCCGTGCTCCCGCTGGTGAAGAAATACGGCGCGGCCCTGGTCTGCCTGACGCTGGACGACGACGGCATCCCGGCCGAGGCCGCAGGGCGCGTCGCCATAGCGCAGAAGATCGCCTCCCGCGCCGAGGCTGCCGGCATCAGGCGGAGCGATCTCGTGGTCGACTGTCTCACCCTGACGGTGAGCGCCGAGCCCAAGGGGGCCCTGGTCGCCCTGGAGGCGGTACGCCTGGTGAGCGCCCTCGGGCTGAACACGACGCTCGGCGTGTCCAACATCTCCTTCGGCCTCCCCTGCCGCCCGCTCATCTCCTCCACCTTCTTCTCCATGGCGATCTACGCGGGGCTCACCTCCGCCATCGTGAACCCCAAGGAGGCCCCGATGATGGCCGCCTGGAGGAGCGCCATGGTGCTGCTTGGCAAGGACGTGAACGCGGCCGCCTACATCGACTCGTACCGGGGGCAGGTGGTAGGCGGCACGGCGCAACCCTCCGCCGAGCGGGGGGGCGCAGCGCCCGAGGCTGAAGAGGCGGGACCGGAAGGGATCCGCGGCAGGCTCGCCAAGGCCGTCATAAACGGCGAGCTGGAAGCGGTGGTCGCGCTGGTCGAGCAGGCGCTGGCAGAGGGCCTCACCCCGATGGAGATCAGCACCCAGGCGCTTCTGGTCGGCCTCGAGGAGGTGGGGTGTCGCTTCGGGAGCGGTTCCTTCTTCCTCCCCCAGGTGATGGTCTCCGCCGACACCATGAAGGCGGCCTTCGCCAGGCTGAAGCAGGAGCTCTCCGGCGGCGGGCTCGAGAGCCTCGGCAAGATCCTCATGGCGACGGTCGAGGGGGACATCCACGACATCGGCAAGAACATCCTGGTGACGCTCCTCGAGAACAACGGCTTCGAGGTGATCGACCTCGGCAAGAACGTCCCGGCCTCCCGCATACTGGAGGAGGCGAGGGCCCACCAGGTAGATGCGGTGGGGCTCTCGGCGCTGATGACCACCACCATGGCGCAGATGGACAAGGTGGTGACCCTGCTCAAGGCCGAAGGGGTGAGGAGTTTCACCATGGTCGGGGGCGCTGTGGTGACGCAGGAATACGCCGACGAGATCGGCGCCGACCTCTACGCCAAGGACGCCATGGAGGCGGTGGCGCGCATCAAGAAACTGCTGGCAAAATAAACGCTTTTTTGGGCGGCGCCGCTGCCGCGGCGCCCCTTAATATCGCTTGCAACCCTGCTGCCGCTGTGCTAACTTGCGGTCGGGGTTCCGCCATTTGGCGTAGAGGGTGACGCGATGGTAGTAGGTTTCAACCACAACATCAGGTACAAGGGGGAGCTGTTCCACGTCCAGACGGAGGACAGCGGCCGCGCCAACCCCCACATCGTCACCCTGCTCTACCGCGGCGGCACCATCCTCGCCTCCGCCAAGACGAGCTACGCCGACATCGTCAGGACGGACCAGCTGGAGCTGGTGGTCGAATCCATCATGAAGGAGCAGCACAAGGATATGATGCGGCGCCTGAAGGGGGAGGAATTCGACGCCCGGATCTTCCCGGACGGCCCCCCCCCCGCGGCAAGCGCCGCCCCTGCAGCAGAACCCGCCCCGGCCCGACCGGCGCCCGCGGCGCCTGAAGAGCCCCCGGCAGAGCCAAGGCCTGCGGCGCACGCGCCCACGGCATCCCCAGCCAACCGAAGCCTGGACGAGGTGATCCTCGATTACCTCATCACCGGCGAAGACCAATAAAGCCAGCCTGAAAGGAACCTTCGTGAAAGAAAAGATTGCAGATCTGGAAGAAAAGGCGAGGCGCCTGCGCGTCGCCATCGTTAAGACACTGCACAAGTCGCAGTCCGGTCACACGGGGGGTTCGCTCTCCGCCATCGACATGGTCTGCGCCCTGTACTTCCACAAGATGCGCCACAACCCGCAGGAGCCCACCTGGGACGGCAGGGACCGCTTCGTGCTCAGCAAGGGGCACGCCGCCCCCGCGCTCTACGTGACCCTGGCCGAATGCGGCTACTTCCCCAGCGAGGACCTGATGATGCTGCGCCGGCTGGGAAGCCACCTGCAGGGGCACCCGGACAGCAAGGGGACCCCGGGGGTCGACGTCTGCACCGGCTCCCTGGGGCAGGGGCTCTCCATGGCCAACGGCATGGCGCTCGGCTTCAGGCTGGACGGCAAGGAGAACCGGGTCTACGCGGTCCTTGGCGACGGCGAGCTGCAGGAAGGGCAGATCTGGGAGGCGGCCATGGCCGCGGCGCACTACAAAAGCGACAACCTCTGCGCCCTGGTCGACGCGAACGGCCTGCAGATCGACGGCGACGTCTCCAAGGTGATGAACGTCGCCTCGATAGGCGACAAGTTCCGCGCCTTCGGCTGGAACGTGATCGAGATCGACGGCCACGACATGGGTCAGATCGTGCAGGCGCTGGACCGGGCAGAGGCGCACAAAGGGGCTCCCACCGCCATCGTCGCCAAGACGGTCAAGGGGAAGGGGGTCCACCTGTTCGAGAACAAGGCGTCCTACCACGGCGTCACCCCCAACGACGAAGAGCTTCCCGAGGCGCTCAGGTGCCTTGGGTGCTGCGACTAACTTCAAATACGGGACCGGGGCGGGTCGTCGCGGCAGGAACGCCGCTCCTGCAGGCGCTGTGAAACGGCGCATCCGGCCCCATACGAAAGGAAATCCATATGATAGCAACGAGGGACGCTTACGGTGAGGCGCTGGCCGAGCTTGGGGGCGAGAACGACAAGATAGTGGCGCTGGACGCGGATCTCTCCGGATCCACCAAGACCGGCGTCTTCGCCAAGAAATTCCCCGGCCGCTTCTTCAACATGGGGATCGCCGAGGCCAACATGGTGGGAACCGCGGCGGGCCTCGCCTCGGTAGGGAAGATCCCCTTCCTCTCCACCTTCGCCATCTTCGCCGCGGGGCGCGGCTGGGAGCAGATCCGCCAGTCGGTCGCCTACCCGAAGGCCAACGTGAAGATCGTCGCCACCCACGGCGGCGTCACGGTGGGCGAGGACGGGGGGAGCCACCAGTCGGTGGAGGATATCGCCATCATGCGCGCCATCCCGAACATGACGGTCATCGTCCCGGCCGACGGCGAGGAGACCAAGGGCGCCATCCGCGCGGCCGCCGCCTACAAGGGGCCGGTCTACGTGAGGCTCGGGCGCAACAAGGTCGCCAACGTCTTCCCGGCGGGGCACAAGTTCGAGATCGGCAAGGGGTGCGTCGTCGTCCCCGGCAGCGACCTCACCTTCATCACCACCGGCCTGATGACCGCCCAGGCGGTGATCGCCGCCGAGAAGCTCAAGGCGGAGGGGATCTCGGCGCGGGTGCTGCACATCGGGACCATCAAGCCGCTGGACAAGGAACTCGTGCTGCAGGCGGCGCAGGAGACCGGCGCCATCGTCACCGCGGAGGAGCACTCGGTGGTTGGGGGGCTCGGCGGCGCGGTGGCGGAGTACCTCGCCGAGGAGTGCCCGACGCTCATGAAGAGGGTCGGCGTGTACGACAGGTTCGGCACCTCCGGCAAGTCGGACGAGCTCCTGAAGTACTTCGGCCTGAACGCCGAGACGCTTATCGAAGAGGGCAGGGAGATCGTTTCGAGGAAGAAATGATGCAAAGGGTGCTCGGTTCCAGCGGCGGCTACACCTACATGGCGGTAATGGTCATGGTGATCGTCATGGGGATCATCGCCGAACGCAGCGCCGTGGTCTGGAAAACCGCCATGCAGCGGGAGCGGGAGGTCGAACTCATCTCCCGCGGCACCCAGATCCGCGACGCCATGAGACGCTGGTACAAGGTGAGGGTGGTGGAGGGGAAGATGGTAGCCACCACCAACCCTCCCACCCCCGCGCCCAACCTCCCGGAACTGAAGTCGCTCCTGAAGGACCCGAACGTCGCCGGGAACCTGCGCTACCTGAGGCCCTACGCCCTCATCGACCCGATGAACCCGGACGAGGAGAAGGAGTGGGTAGTGATCCGCAGGGAGGGGAGGATCGTCGGCGTGCACAGCGTGAGCGAGAAGGAGCCGATCAAGAAGGGGAACTTCCCCCTCGACCTCCACCCCGCCGATTTCGAGGACAAGAAGAAGTACAGCGAATGGCATTTCATCTACGACCGTGTTCCTCCGCTCGAGGACGCCGCGGTGAACAACCCGAACAATCCCGTCCCTGCCGGGGCGAGGTGACCTGCATCCGGATGTAAGCGCCGGCCGGACACCCCCAACACGGAGGCACTCCTGATTTTCAAGAGTCTGACAACACGGGTCATCGTGCTCTCCATCTGTCTGCTCGTCTTCGGCATCGGGACCTTCGCGTTCCTGACGCTACGGCGCGAGCAGATGCAGCTCATCAACTCCGCCCGCGAATCCAGCGATCTCCTCTTGAACACCATAGAGCGCTCCCTCTACAATTCGATGCGCATCGGCAACACCGAAGACGTCAAGGTGATCCTGGAGATGGTGGGCCAGAGCGAGAACCTGGTGGGGGTGCGCATCTTCCATCCCCACGGCGTCATCCTCAAGTCCTCCAACCCAAGCGAGGTCGGGCGCGTGGTCGACGAGCGGGACTTCAAGCTCTTCCTTGACAACAAGCGGGAGGGGGTCTTCACGCTCGAGGGGCACGGCGAGGTGCTGGGCATGGTGAAGCCGATCTACAACGACCGGCAGTGCAACCTCTGCCACGGCTCCAAGAGCCGGATCATCGGCCTCTTGAACGTGAACTACTCGCTGGTGGAGACCAGGAAGCAGATCGTGGAGCTCACCAAGCTCTTCGTGATGTCCACCGTCGCCATCATCGGGTTCCTGTCGCTCGCCATCTCCTTGGTCATGCTGAAGTTCGTCAAGAAGCCCCTGAGCCAGCTCGCCAAGAACATGGCGCGGGTGGAGGCGGGCGACCTGTCGGTGCGCATGACCCCCGAGGGGAAGGACGAGATCGGGCGCCTCATCGTCTCCTTCGACTCCATGGTGGACCGGCTGGACCGCGCCAAGAAGGAGCTGGAGACCTTCCACTTCCAGCAGATGGAGCGCGCCGACCGGCTCGCCTCGGTGGGGGAGATGGCCGCGGGGATCGCCCACGAGATCAAGAACCCGCTCACCGGCATCGCCGCCGCCATCACGGTGCTGAAGGACGACTTCGCGCCGGAGGACGGGCGGGCCTCCATCATAGGGGAGGTGCTGGAGCAGATTTCCCGGCTGGACAAGACGGTCAACGACCTCCTCTTCTTCGGAAAGCCGACCATGCCCGAGCCCACCTGCACGGACATCAACTCCGCGCTGAAAAAGATCCTGATCTTCGCCTCGCAGCACAGGGGGGGGAAGAACATCGACAAGCGGCTGGAGCTCGCGGAGAACCTTCCTCCGGTGTACGTCGACCCGAAGCAGATACAGCAGGTCTTTTTGAACCTCTTCCTGAACGCGGTCCAGGCGATGCAGTCCGGCGGCACGCTCACCGTGCACAGCGCACTGGCGACCGTCGACGGCGTCGACATGGTGCAGGTACGGGTGACCGACACCGGGCAGGGGATCCCGCCGCAGATCCTGGAGAAGATCTTCACCCCGTTTTTCACCACCAAGGCGCAGGGGACGGGGCTCGGCCTCGCCATCAGCCACCGGCTGATAGAGCAGCACAGCGGAAGGCTTTCGGTCGTGAGCCAGGACGGCGTCGGCACCACCTTCACCGTCGAGCTCCCCGCCTACTGTCCCGGTTCCCCGGGGTATGACTGCACCCTGGTGCCGCCCCCCGCGGCCGCCAACTCGTAGAGGCCGGAACCGGGGGAAGGAGCCGCCTCCCGGGCCCCGGCACCGCAGCGCAAAACACACCCAAGGAGTCGCAATGCGCAAAGCAAAGATATTGGTCGTCGATGACGAACACCTGATACGCTGGTCTTTGGAGCAGAACCTGAAGAAGCAGGGGTACGAGGTGGTCACCGCAGGAACCGGTGAGGATGCGCTGCGGCTCGCCCGCGAGGAGCAGCCTGAGCTGGTGCTTTTGGACTACCATCTCCCCGGGATCAACGGCCTGGAGGTGCTGCAGCGCCTGAAGGAGCACGACGAAGAGGTGCTGGTCATCATGGTGACCGCGCAGGGGGGGCTCGAGACGGCCGTCAACACCATGCGCCACGGCGCCTACGACTATATCAACAAGCCGTTCAACCTGGACGAGATGGCCATCGTGATCAGGAAGGCGCTGGAGACCTCCGAGCTGCGCCGCGAGGTGGTCCAGCTCCGAAGCGAGCACAAGAAGCAGGGGCCGCCGAAGATCCTGGGGAACTCCAAGCACATGAAGAACGTGCTGGAGATGATGGCCAAGGTCGCCAAGAGCGACGCCTCCACCGTGCTGGTGCAGGGGGAGTCCGGGACCGGCAAGGAGCTGGTCGCCAAGTACATCCACTACGAATCGGCCCGCGCCGAGAAGCCCTTTGTGGCGATAAACTGCGCGGCGGTCCCCGCCACCCTCCTGGAGAGCGAGCTCTTCGGCCACGAGAAGGGCGCCTTCACCGACGCCAAGAGCTCCAAGAAGGGTCTCTTCGAGCTGGCCGACGGCGGCACCGTCTTCCTCGACGAGATCGGCGACATGGAGGTCGGGATGCAGGCGAAGCTGCTCCGCTTCCTCGAGGACAGGACCTTCAGGCGCATCGGCGGCTCCAAGGTGATCCCGGTCGACGTGAGGATCGTCTCGGCCACCAACAAGGACCTCCTGAAGGCGATCGAGGAAAAGGTCTTCAGAAACGACCTGTACTACCGGCTCCAGGTGATCCCGATCTTCCTCCCCGCTCTGCGCGAGCGCAAGGAGGACATCCTGGTCCTGGCCAACCACTTCATCGAGGTGTTCTCGAAGGAGTTCAACAAGCCGACCAAGGGGATCTCCAGCATGGCGGAGAAACTCCTGACGGAGTACAACTGGCCCGGGAACATCCGCGAGTTGAAGAACGTGATCGAGCGCGCCATCATCCTCGGCAACGACGAGAACCTGCTGCTGGAGAACCTGCCGCTTGAGATAGTGGCCAAGGCCTCTCAGGTGACGGTGCCGCTCACCACCTTCAAGCTCCCCCCCGAGGGGATCGACATCGAGGAGGTGGAGCGCGAGCTGATCAAGCAGTCGCTGGAGATAACCGACTGGAACCAGTCCAAGGCGGCCAAGAAGCTCAACCTCGGCATCGACGCCTTCCGGTACCGCATGAAGAAATTCGGCTTCCTGAAGTAGGAGAGATCCCTCCCCGGAAGGGGGGGCTCCCGAAAGAGCGAACCATCGCGGGGGGGCCGGCACTGCCGGGCGCCCCGCTTTGCTTTCCCCCGCTGCGGGGCATACCATGGAGGTTTCCCCCGGCGGACTTTCCACAGCTGCCGGGGCGCAGCAGTAATCGGTGCATCATGCTGACCAGAATCCCGCCAAAAAGCGCTGCTTCCGGCACAAGGAGGGCCCTCACCGGGGCTTTCCCTGGCAAGTGGATTTCCCTGTCCTTGCTGGCCCTGCTCCTGGTCCCGGCGCGCCCGGCATTCCCCTCTTTCTCTCAGGCGGTCCCTCCCGCCACCTCGAAGTCCGCCCCTGCAGCAGCCGCGCCCGATGACCCCCTCTCCCTGCGTGTCGAGCTTCCCGGCGAGCCGGAGCGTTTTCGCGGCGAGTTCAAGGCGGAATACCCGAAGGAGCTTTGGAGCGGCGACCTTGACGGAGCCCCTTCCTATCTGCTGCAGCGTGGCGAGTACGGAGGAAGCGGGTTCGGCGTGTTCGCGGAAATGGGGGACATCCGCATCAACCAGACGCTGAACACGGTACAGGAGATCTCCGGCCGGGGAGGGCGCTTCGGGTTTCTGACCGGCAGCTCCGGGAACTCCGCGAGATTCGAGACCTTCGCGGCCGCCGGCGCCAACGGCGACAGCCACGACCACACGCTGGTGGGGGCGACCGGCGAGCTCTCCCTCATGGGGGACAGCGCCCGCTTCAAGACCATCTTCCTGAGCGGCCGCCAGTCCCTCGACACGGAAGGGCGCTGGCCCGACTCCGGGGCGAAAAAAGGGGACGTGCTCGGCCTGGTGGCCGTCTTCAACCCCTTCGACGGCAGGGCCTCAGCCGAGGCGGAAGTCGACTACTCCGTCTTCGACGGGAACACGGCCGACGCCAACGCCGCCGTCCATGACAGCGCCTACAGGTTGAAGCTCGGCGGGGGGTGGGGGCGCAGCCGGTACACGGCGCTGTACGAGCGGACCGGGCCGCAGTACCGGCTCATGAGTGGGCAGGGGCCGGCGAGGGACAGCGAAGGGGTGAGCCTTGGGGTGGCGACCTCGCTGCAACAGCACGCCCTCGACTTCAAGCTCTCCCGCTACAACAACAACACCGAGAACGACGAGCTGTACCCGAGGCTGTACAGGTACGAGGGTTTCGTCGACTACCGGTTCAAGGGTTTCAAGGCGGTGCCGCTCGCCCTGCAGTACCGCAAGACCTTCATCGACAGCACGAAGGAGCCGCTGGGATACCTCCCCAAGGAGGTGGAGGAGGACGCGGTATCCGGGGAGATGAATCTCCTGGCGGGGAAGTGGGACCTGGGGGTGCGGGGGACCCTGTCGCAGCGGACCGACAAGCTGCGGCAGCAAAGGGAGACAGCCACCCACGCGGTGGGATTCCGCCCCAAGTTCGTAGCGGGGCCGGTGAAGGTCGCGCCGGACTTCTCGGTGAAAAGGGTGACCCAGTTCCCCTCCAATCTGCGCACCGACCATTATGCCGTCGACCTCGGTCTGAACGGCAGCCTGATGGAGAGCAGGCTCGACTACGAGGTGAAAGGCGGCTTCAAGAGGGAAACCACCGGTGTTCCCGGGACCGGCAGGCAGGTGATCGGGGCCAAGGTGAAGGCCGCCTATCCGCTCTCGCGGTTTTTCAAGTGGAGCCGGGCATCCTCCCTGGGCATCAAGGGAGAGTACAAGGGGATCGACAACCGCGCCTACGACCGCAGGGAGAGCGACTTCTCGCTGCTGATCTCGCTGGACGGGGGGAAGTTCATGTAAAGCAGGTTAAGGTTGAGGTTGAGGTTGAGATAAAGACAAAGATCGAGACTGAGAAAAGGCCGCCAACCCTGAGGGGAAGCGGCCTTTTTGCCTGATGCCAGATTTTTCTCAACCTCAACCTGTTTCTTACAGCTTGACCAGCTGGTACTCCCTGCTCCCGAGACCTATCTTCTCGGCGTGCTCCAGCTGCACTTCCCAGTCTATGTCGGGATGGACGCCGCGGAACTTGTCGCCGCCAGGCTCGTGACCGCTGGCAAGCGCCGTGTCCTGGTTGCCGCGGGCGTTGTTGACCAGGTCGGCGCAGGCCTGGTCCAGCGCGACCGGGTCGGTCGAGGCGCAGATGCCGATGTCGTTCACGATGGGCGCGTCAGCGTGCCCGTAGCAGTCGCAGGCGGGC
>CAZFMI010000002.1:0-172646 GCA_964519915.1 uncultured Geomonas sp. | reverse complement strand
GGCGAAGACTACTGCATACTGTTCCATTAACAAATTCCTCCTATTTAGATATGCCCCGAAAAGGCGTGACTTCTTTAATACAGCGATAAAAACGGGTGATTGTTATCGGAAACGCCCTCTTTTGTCAATCTAATTCATCATCCGCGCCCTCCCGTATTAGATTCTGTTTAACATTTCCGCTGAATCCCCGACGCCTCCGACACCTGGGACCGCCTCGGGAACACGCTTCATCCCTCAAGCGACTTAAGCCTTTGCAACAGCATCGGGTGTGGCATTGCCGCCGCGGCCGGAGCCCAGCGGGTCTCGGCAGGACACCCGCTTACCGACAGAGCGCCCGGCGCAACACGACAAAGGCGGCCTCCAGTGCCAGTGCACGGGGCTCTCTCAAAAGAACCTGCATCTGGTAAACAGTTGCGCATTGAAGTTCGAATATGTATCATGACCCGATGCTAGATCTTAAATGCGGCGATCAAAGCTATCCCCTGCAAATCGCTCCCGATCGTGTCGGCTCTGTGCTCACTCCCCGCCCCCTTGAGGCCGAGGGGACGCCGGCAGAACTGGTCGAGAGGGCCCTGGCCGGTTGCGAGCAGGCGCTGTCGACCTTTCGCCCCGGCGACAAGGTGGTCATCGTCACCTCGGACGTCACCCGTCCGACCGGCAGCGAGGTATACCTGCCGATGCTGGTTGAGAGGCTCAATCGCGCAGGGATCAGGGACCGCGACATCGAGATCGTCATAGCGCTCGGCATCCACCGCAAGCAGACCGAGGCGGAGCACAGAAAAATCGTCGGCGAGTTGTGCGCAAGGATCAAGGTCAGCGACCACGACTGCGACGACCCCGGCGCACTGGTCTACCTGGGCGACACCGCCCGCGGGGTCCCGGTCGAGATAAACCGGCGCGCGGCAGAGGCCGACAGGCTGATATTGACAGGTGCCGTTACCTTTCATTACTTCGCCGGCTTCGGCGGCGGCAGAAAGAGCATGCTTCCGGGTGTGTCCAGCCGCAAAAGCTGCATGGCGAGCCACTTCGCGTTGCTCAATCCCGAGGAAGGAAGCGGCAGGCACCCAAAGGCGGTCACGGGAAACCTCGAGGGGAATCCCGTGCACGAGGCGATGATAGAGGCCTGTGCCAAGCGCCCCCCCAGCTTCATCCTGAACACCGTCCTTGGCCCCGACAAGAAGATAGCGGCCGTCTTCGCCGGCGACTGGCTCACCGCGCACCTGGAAGGGTGCCGCTTCTACGCCGACGCCTTCTCCGCTCCCATCGCCGCCAGGGCCGATCTCGTCGTGGTCTCCTGCGGCGGCTTCCCGAAAGACATCAACCTGATCCAGGCCCACAAGTCCATGGAATACGCCGGCCGGGCGCTGAAGCCGGGGGGGGTGATGATCCTGTTGGCCGAGTGCCGCGACGGGTACGGAAACGCCACCTTTTTCAACTGGTTCTCCTACCCCACCTGCGAGGAACTGGAAGCGGCGCTCAGGAAGCGCTACGAGATCAACGGGCAGACGGCATGGTCGGTAAAGGAAAAGGCGGAGCGCTTCAGGATCGTGCTGGTATCGAAACTTCCGGCCGAAGAGGTGCGGACCATGGGGATGACGCCGGCGGGGTCGCTGGAGCATGCGATGGAGCTGGCGGCCCCCATGCTCCCGGAGGATTTCACGGCCTGCGTCATTCCGGAGGGGGGGACCGTGCTCCCGGTGCCGCAGGCGACCCCGGAGCCCAACCCTCCGTAGGAGCGGCATTCCTGCCGCGATAAAACTGCGGCAGCCAGCGCGCGGCAGGAATGCCGCTGCTGCGGCTAATAAAATTTCAGCAACTCCAGGTATGGAAGGAAAGGACACCAGATGCTAGAAGCGCGCACAATCCAACAACTGGCCGAGATCGTAGGAGCGGAAAACATCGCCACGGGGACGCAGGACCTGATCTGCTACGGCTACGACGCCACGCAGATGGAGTTCCTCCCCGATTGCGTGGTGCACCCTGACGGCAGCGAGCAGGTCTCCCGCATACTGCAACTCGCAAACAAGGAAGGCTTCCCCGTGTTCCCCAGGGGTGCCGGCAGCGGCTTCACCGGCGGGGCACTCCCCAAGGGGGGAGGCGTGGTGCTGGTCACCACCCGGATGAACCGCATCCTGAGGATCGATCCGGACAACCTGGTGGCCGAGGTCGAGCCGGGCGTGGTCACCGAGACCTTCCAGACGGCGGTCGAGAAAATCGGGCTTTTCTACCCGCCCGATCCCGCCTCTCTCAAGTTCTCAACGCTGGGAGGAAACGTCGCCGAGTGTGCCGGCGGCCCGCGCGCGGTGAAATACGGGGTCACCAAGGACTTCGTCATGGGGCTGGAGGTGGTGCTCCCCACCGGCCAGGTGATCCGTACCGGCGGCGAAACAGTGAAAGGGGTAGTAGGCTACGACCTGACCAAGCTGATCTGCGGATCGGAAGGAACCCTTGGCGTCATCACCAAGATCATCTTCAAGCTCCTCCCCTACCCGGAGTCCAAGAAGACCATGCTCACCGTCTTCGACTCCATCGACGGCGCGGCCCGCGCGGTGTCGACCATCATCAAGAACAAGATCATCCCGACCACTCTGGAGTTCCTGGACCACCCGACCCTTACCTGCGTCGAGCGGCGCTTCAACCTCGGGATGCCGGAAACGGCAAGGGCCGTGCTCCTGATCGAGGTGGACGGCGACCGCGACCTCATCGAGAAGCAGGCGCTGCAGATCCACAAGCTGATCGAGCCGCTTGGCCTGGTCCAGTTCCGCGTGGCCAAGGACGCTGCGGAAAGCGAGGAACTGTGGCGGGTACGGCGCCTGGTGTCGCCGTCGCTTCGCGACGTGAACCCGGACAAGTTCAACGAGGACATCGTGGTGCCCAGAAGCAAGGTGCCAGACGTGATCCGGCGCATCGAGGCGATCCAGAAGCGCTACGACATCCCCATCGTGAACTTCGGCCATGCGGGCGACGGCAACATCCATGTCAACATCATGATCGACAAATCCATACCCGGGCAGTTGGAGAAGGCGCACGAGGCGATCAAGGAAGTGTTCCAGGCTGCACTCGATCTGGGCGGGACCATGTCAGGCGAGCACGGAGTGGGGCTTGCCAAGCAGCCCTACATACCGATGGAGCTCTCGGCCGACCAGGTGGGAGCCATGCGCGCCATCAAGAGCGCCCTCGACCCGAACAACATCCTGAACCCCGGCAAGATACTGCCGGTTTAGAGGCAACCGACAACGGCGATGGAAACGGGGAGCCGACAGTTCACCCGGACCCCCGTCCATGCGGTCAACCGGCACCCGGAACCCCGGGCGACCGGCACCCCATAACTTGAAGCGAGACCATAGCATGACCAGGAAGCAGACAGACCCGCTCGAGCGGGTGGCAACCGAGATGAAGAAATGCGTGAAATGCGGCGCCTGCCGCGCCAACTGCCCCGCCTTCAGCACCTTCCAGCGCGAGCCGGCGACCGCCCGCGGCAAGGTGGCCCTGGCCCAGCACCTCATGAAGGGGGACATCACGCTGGACGACGGCACCTACGCGGCCATGTCCAAGTGCCTTCTCTGCGGCAGCTGCGTGGACAAGTGCCCCAACCAGGTGCCGACCGACGAGATCGTCATCGCGGCTCGCGAAGCGCTGGCGCAACGGCGAGGCCTCACCACGTTCCACAAGGCGGTGGGCCAGGTGATCAAAAACCGGAAGCTGATGAACCTGGGTGCGCTTGCCGCCGCGGTGCTCGGCCCCGTTTTCTTCAGGAAGGTCCCCACCACCTCCGGGCTCAGGCTCCGCTTCCCCATGCCGTTTCTGGGCGGCAGCCGCCACGTCCCCCGGATCGCCAAAAAGCCGTTTATGAAGCGGCACCCCGAGGTGATCCAGGGCGAGCCGGGCAAGCCGAGGATCGTCTTCTTCGTCGGCTGCATGACGAACTTCGTCTACACGGAGATAGGGGAGGCCACTCTCGCGCTGTTCCGGCACCTGGGCTGCACCGTGATCATCCCCAGGGGGCAGCAGTGCTGCGGCCTCCCGGGGATGTCGGGGGGGGACCTCAACACGGTGCGCGAACTCGCCGAACAGAACCTGGCGGCGCTGGAAGCGCACGACGCGGACTACGTGATGACCGCCTGCGCCACCTGCGGCGGAGCGCTGCACAAGCTCTACCCCCTGGTGGTCGGCAAGAGGAACCCCGAATTAAAACAGCGGCTCCAGGCGCTGGCCGACAAGACGGTGGACGCCGCCGTGCTGCTGCAAAAGCTCGGCCTCGACACCGAGCAGACCGGGGACGGGGAAAGGCTGCGCATCACCTACCACGACCCTTGCCACCACAGAACCGCCGGGATAGCAAAACAGCCGCGCGCCCTGCTCGCCGGCACACCGGGGCTAGACCTGGTGGAGATGGAGGGGGCCGACCGCTGCTGCGGCCTGGGCGGTACCTTCAACGTCTACCACTACCAGAGTTCACTCGACATCAACGCCGGCAAGAGCCGGGCGATCGTCGAGACCGGCGCCGATGCCGTGGTGACCGGCTGCCCCGGCTGCATCATGCAGCTCTCCGACGGCTTGAAGCAGGCCGGGGATAAAACGAGGGTATTGCATACCGTAGAACTTCTCGCTCGTAAAATCAGGCGCTGACAGGCACCCCCTGTCAGCCGCCCCCCCTCACCGCCCCTCCGCGCCCTCCCCTTCCCCGCACAAGTACCTGTAGCCTCGCCTTTTTACCCGTAAACACTCTTTTTCTTATTGACATTTGCCAAGCAAATCTTTATTTAGAGTACGTGCAAAAAAAGTAAAACAACAGTTCGTTTTATTCCGGCGATCGGCTTCAAGAAAAAACGCGCTTCAGGTTCAACCAGCCCGAAAGCCGGTTTGGACAAATCAACATCTCCAAAGCTGCATTATTATAAACAGGGGCGTGACTCCTGCCCGGTTTACTAGAACCTTTCCCCGCTAGACAAACCTTTCCTGCTTCACGAAACATCTGATATCTCGCAGCACTAGTCCCCTGTCGGGTTTCGGGAGCAGCTAACTCCCGCGAAGATCGGCGCTCCGTTGCCCCCTGAGCCGGTAAAGGCCCGGGATGGTCCGCCAACAGGGAGTCCCTCCTTCAACGCCGGGAGGTTTACGTTTTCGCTAACTGAATGTTCGTTTTTGCAACGGTTTTTTATATCAAACACAGGAGGACGTAGGATGACTTTCGCATTCAACGCGCAGCAGATGCAAAATCCCAACGACCGGAAGGATGCCAGCAATGTCTAATACCTTTATCAAGCCCTCACTCAAGAACCCCTTCGACGCCGGCGAAAAGGTCGAATTCAACATCCCGGGAGAGATCTCCCGCGCCACCGGCGGCTATGAAGAGGCGATGCAGACGGGTTACGACCTGATCCAGCGCCCCATCAAGTCCGTCAGCATCGACCAGATCGAGAAACAGCATTTCAAGAAACGGATGACGGTCTGGGAGAGGATCCGCGTCCTCACCGAGGAAGAGCCCAACATCCTGTTCCAGAACTGGGGCAAGAACCTGGACGGCGCTTCGCTTGTGACCGGCATCCTCAACATTCACGGCCGCGACGTTGCCGTTTACGGGCACGACTTCACCGTGCGCGCAGGTTCCATGGACGCCACCAACGGCAACAAGCTGGCCCGCCTCTTCTACATGGCAGGCGAGAAGGGGATCCCGGTCATCGGGATGAACGACTCCGCCGGCGCCTTCGTCCCTGCCGGGGTTGGCGGCCTCGACGGCTACGCCGAGGCATTCACCGCGCTCCGGAAGATCAGCGGCGTGGTCCCCTCCATCATGTGCATGTTCGGCTTCAACGCGGGGGGGGGCTCCTACCTCCCGCGCCAGGGAAGCTTCGTCATCCAGCCCAAGGACACCTTCTTCGGCCTCACCGGCCCGGGCGTCGTGAAGAGCGTCCTTGGCGAGGACGTGACCCCCGAGGACCTCGGCGGTCCCAAGGTCCACGGCCAGTCGGGGGTAGCAGACCTCACCGTCGAGGACGAGGTGGGTGCCCTGAGGACCGCGCTGCAGCTCCTCAACTACCTCCCGGACAACAACTCCGTCATGGCGCGCCACCAAAAGACCAGCGACCCCCTCGACAGGAAGACCTGGGAAATCAACACCCTGCTGAAGAAGGCGTTCAACTCGCCGACCGGCTTCAACACCCCGTTCGACGTGTCCATCATCATCCAGCAGATCTGCGACCACGGCGACTACTTCGAGATGCAGCGCGACCGCGCCCGCAACGTGGTCACCGCCTTCGGGCGCCTGGGGGGGAATGTGGTCGGCTTCGTCGCCAACAACTCGGCCGTCGACTCCGGTCAGATCGACTGCGACGCGGCCTACAAGATCGCCCGCTTCAACCGCTTCTGCAACATCTACAACATCCCGATGATCTTCATGGAAGACACCACCGGTTTCCTCCCGGGTCGCGAGCAGGAGGCGCGCGGCATCGTCCAGGCAGGGCGCGCCATGCTCGACTCCATCGTCGACATCAGGACCCCGCGCATCCTGCTCATCCTCAGGAACGCCTACGGCGGCGCCTACGCCTCCTACAACAACTACCCGACCGGCGCCGACCTCGTCCTTGCGCTGCCGACCACCAGGCTCGCCGTCATGGGCCCCGCCGGCAAGGAATTCGTCTACAAGGACGAGCTCAGAAAGATCAGGAACGCCGTCATCGAGCGCGTGAAGCGCGGCACCCAGGAGAGGATCGACGCAGGCGTCAAGCCCGACGCCGCCAAGCTTGACGCCGAGAAGGAGGCCGCCGACTGGCTGAAGGCCGAGGAGACGCTCCTGAACACCCGTTACGAGAAGGAGCTGATGAACCCGAAAGAGGCACTGAGCCTCGGCTCCATCTCCTCCCTGGTGATGCCGACCGATCTCAGGAAAGTGCTCGGGGAGAACATGAACTTCTTCCTGCGCCACTACAAGGCGGGTCCGATGCAATCCGTGCAAAGGGAGTTCCACTAATGGCAACTACAGATCTAGGACTGGGAACTGCGCAGGGGGGGAGCATCGCTCCCGAGTTGCTGGCAGGGCTGGGCGGTGTTGAGGCCGCCCCGCAGGCCCGCACAGGGTCGGCCGGCCAGCGCCCGGCGCCGGCATCATCTAATGTAACGGAGATCATACCGATGGCACACACGTCAGAAAAATACACCAAGAACCCCCTGATACACAGGGACCGCCGCCTGGGGCTGTCGACCTCGGCCTGGGTGCGCTCGTTCTCCTGCGAGGACCTCAGGCCGCTCATCGTCTGCCGCGGGCCGATCCGCAAGGAGGCGATGGACGTCTACCAGGAGATGGGCATATCCCACTACGGCATCCTCCTCTCCGAGAAGGACTCCATCGTCTACCCCAACGCCCTCGCCCCCGAGCTGCGCACCCTGACCGACTCAAGGCGCGTGCACCGCGTACCCGACTACACCGGCGCCAGCAAGGAGGAGCGCGTCGAGCGCATCCACCAGATCATCAGGATCGCACTCGACAACGGCTACGACTCCATCTTCGCAGGGTACGGTTTCATGGCGGAGGACGACGAGTTCGTAGGGGCCATCGAGGCTGCAGGGCTCAACTTCATCGGCCCCTGCGCCGCGACCCAGACCGGCGCCGGCAAGAAGGACGAGGCGAAGAGGACCGCCCTCTCGGTCAACGTCAGCGTCACCCCCGGTATCGACAACGTCACCGCGCGCACCCTGGTCAAGAAGCACGGCACCCGCGAGCAGCTCCTCGCGCTGGTGAAGTCCGACGGGCTCAAGTGCGACCCGCAGGTGCTAAAGAACGAGAAGCTCTCCCTGGAGGACCTCGCCGACCACATCCTGTACGCCTCCTACAGCAAGGGGATCGACCTCTTCTCCATCGAGGAGCTCTGCTCCCAGGTGGAGGCCGAGTGCATCGCGATGCTGAAGAAGCACCCGCAAAGCCGCGTGCGCCTGAAGGCGATCGGCGGCGGCGGCGGCAAGGGGCAGCGCCTGCTCGGCGCCGGCCTCTTGAACCTGAAGGATGCCGACGACGCCACCATCGCCAAGGAAGCCTCGGAGGCCCCGGGGCTCGTGCGCGAGATCCTCAACGAGGTGAAGGCGAACGGGGTGGGCGACAACAAAAACGTCCTGGTCGAGCTCAACATCGAGCAGACCAGGCACAACGAGATCCAGCTGATCGGCAACGGCGAATGGTGCCTTGCCCTGGGCGGACGTGACTGCTCGCTGCAGATGCACGAGCAGAAGCTTCTCGAGGTCTCCGTGACCCAGGAAGGGCTCCTCGCCGCCATCGAGCGGGCGAAGTCCACCGGCAGGAGCGCAGAGGTGGCGGCACTTGAGAGCGATCTCAAGGTGCTGAGAAGGATGGAGGAGGAATCGGAGCGCTTCGGCCTGGCCGTCGGCCTCGACTCCGCCTCGACCTTCGAGTGCATCGTCGACCGCGACCGCCACTACTTCATGGAGGTGAACACCAGGATCCAGGTGGAGCACAGGGTGACCGAGCTCTGCTACGCGCTGAAGTTCGTCAACCCCGACGACCCCAAGGAGTTCTTCGTGGTGGAGAGCCTGGTGGAGGCGATGGCGATACTCGCGCGACACAGGAAGCGGGTCCCGAAGCCGGAGCGTTTCGTGCGCTACAACGCCGCCGTCGAGGCGCGCCTGAACGCAACCGACGCATCCCTTTCCCCGCACGCGGGGGGGATGATCCGCTACTGGTCCAAGCCGATCGACGGCGAGATCCGCGACGACCAGGGGATCAGCATGCTGAACCCCGACACCGGGATCTTCATGAAGTACAAGGTGGCCGGCGCCTATGACTCCAACATCGCCCTGCTCCTCACCAAGGGGAACGACCGGCTGGAAAGCTACGAGAAGATGTCCGAGGTGCTGCGCGCCACCACCCTGCGCGGCTCCGACCTCGCCACCAACCTCGAGTTCCACTACGGGCTGGTGAACTGGTTCCTGGGGAGGAACGTGATGGCGAAGCCGACCACCCGCTTCGTGGTCCCCTACCTCACCCTGGTCGGCACCCTGAAGGAGGTCTCCAACAAGATCGACCCGGTCTACGCCTTCCTGCAGATGAAGAAGCATTACGCCAAGATGGTGAGCGACGCCTTCCCGGACCAGCCGGATGTCCAGGCCAAGGAGGCGAAGAACATGGCGACCCTGCTGGACCGCAAGGGGACCCTGATCATCCGTCCCATCGAGCGGCTGCTGGGCGACCCGCACCTGCTCTCCGGGTGGCTCTCCATCAACACCAAGAACTTCCGCATCGACAACGGCAAGGTGGTCTGGCTCAGGAACCCGGTCGGGGTGCTCAACGAGACCTACGAGTACCTGCACATGAACCACCGCCCGCACAAGCCGGCCGCCGAGATCATCTGGGGACACGACAACGAGCTCCTGCAGCAGGCGCTCCACTTCTCAAGGACGCTGCGCGAGAAGTTCGGCCTGGCCCGTGACGAGTACTTCACCCTGAACGAGATCCTGAAGAACGACCAGCCGCAGGGGGGATTCGACGCGGCCACCTGGCAGCAGGTCCGCTCCGCCCACTTCGGCTACGAAGCCGGCCTCGAACTCCTCGGCATGCTCTTCCTGATCGGGCAGACCACCAAGTTCTGGGATCTGCGCGTCGAGGAGGACCTGGAGATCACCATCCCCGAGTACCTGAACGACCCGGAGCTGCAGGCGCGCATGAAGAAGATCCTGGTACCGCCCCCGGCAACCAAGGCGGACGAGGTCGTCGCTGCCTGCGGCGGCATGTACTACGGCCAGGAAGCCCCCGGCATGGCCCCGTTTGTCTCCGACGGGATGCACTTCGAGAAGGGGCAGCCTTTGTACATCATCGAGGTCATGAAGATGTTCAACAAGGTTTACGCGCCGTTTGCCGGCACCATCGACAAGATCCTGGTCACCTCCGGCGACGGCACCATCGTCTCCAAGGGGCAGCCGCTCTTCAAGGTCACCCCCGACGAGAAGTTCGTTGAGGTAGACGTGAACGCTGTGGAAAAGGAGAAGCGCGCCATCACCGCGGAGTACCTGAAGGCCGTCCTCTAGGACCCAAGGGATCAGCAGACAGACGAAAAAGGGCTCCGGATATCTCTCCGGAGCCCTCGCCTTACCTACCGACCCCACTGCAAAGCTGGGGTCAGCTTTTTAGATGTCCGCGTTACGCCGCAGCAAAGCAGAAGTTGTCGGCCGAAAGGGCCTCAAGGAAGGAATCGGCCAGCGGATCCTTCACGATCGCCATCTGGCCGTGATTGACAGACCACATGGTCCCGCAGGTCGGACACTCGATGATGTCCTCGGTGAAGGTTCCGCTACGAAGGTCCATGCCGATCTGTTCATCGTTCTTGCACACTGGGCATTGCATCTGAGTCTCCTCGTGCCCCGGGGGGGCGTCTCTTTCCTGGATTTTTTTCTAGTGAAATATATTGCCCGCCCGGTTGTTTTACAAGGGGAAAAATCCGGAAAGCCGATGTAAAACGCCATGTTGCACCGGCAACGCCGTTTTGTATGACAAATTGGCATTTTAGTTTTGCATGAAAATAAAACACGGCAGCGTTCCGCTGCCGCCTCTTTGGCAGCTAAGGTCGCGGAAACCTTGAAATTCAACAATATAGATCGACATTTTAGAAATAAAACAAAAACCGATCGACTTTTCACAGCGCCGACCCGGCACGGTTAACGAAAAATAATTTGCCTCTTGCCCGCGGAAAGCGTAAACAAAAACCGTCTTCCTTTCACCTAAGCTTCGTCACTACAATTTTATGGCCAGGAGAGCACCATGAGCATTTCCGAAAAGAAACAGGCATGGCAGGCAGCAGCAGAAAAGAGCATCGCCAAGGCGCCGGAGCGCAAGGCTTCCTTCCGCAACAGCTCAGACCTCGAACTGGAGCGCTGCTACACGCCGAACTTCGACTTCCCCCAGTACGAGGAGAGCCTCGGCTTTCCGGGACAGTACCCCTTCACCCGCGGAGTGCAGCCCACCATGTACCGGGGAAGATTCTGGACCATGCGCCAGTACGCAGGTTTCGGGAACGCCGCGGAATCGAACGAACGCTACAAGTACCTACTCTCCGCCGGCCAGACCGGTCTCTCCATCGCCTTCGACCTCCCGACGCAGATGGGCTACGACTCCGATGCATCCATGAGCCGGGGCGAGGTAGGCAAGGTGGGCGTCGCCATCGACTCCCTGGCCGACATGGAGATCCTCTTCGACGGCATCCCGCTGGACAAGGTATCCACCTCGATGACCATCAACTCCACCGCAGCCATCCTGCTCGCCATGTATATCGCGGTCGCGGAGAAGCAGGGTGTTTCAGCCGACAAGATCTCCGGGACCATCCAAAACGACATCCTGAAGGAGTACATGGCCCGCGGCACCTACATCTACCCCCCAAAGGAGTCGATGCGCATCATCACCGACATCTTCGCCTACTGCAAGGACCAGGTCCCCAAGTGGAACACCATAAGCATCTCCGGCTACCACATCCGCGAAGCCGGTTCCTCGGCGGTGCAGGAAGTCGCCTTCACCCTGGCCGACGGCATCGCCTATGTCGAGGCGGCCGTTAAGGCAGGTCTCGACGTGGACGAGTTCGCACCGCGCCTGGCCTTCTTCTTCAACGCCCACAACGACCTGCTCGAGGAGGTCGCCAAGTTCCGGGCCGCCCGCCGCATGTGGGCCCGCATCATGCGCGACCGCTTCAAGGCGAAGGACCCGCGCTCCCAGATGCTGCGCTTCCACACCCAGACCGCCGGCTGCACCTTGACGGCCCAGCAGCCCGACAACAACATCATGCGCGTCACCCTGCAGGCCCTTGCCGCCGTGCTGGGAGGGACCCAGTCGCTGCACACCAACTCCCGCGACGAGGCGCTGGCACTTCCCACCGAGGAGTCGGTCCGCATAGCGCTCAGGACCCAGCAGGTCATCGCCTACGAATCTGGGGTCGCCGACTCCATCGACCCGCTGGCAGGCTCCTTCCTGGTCGAGTCGCTCACGGACAAGATCGAGGAGCAGGCGCTGGCCTACATCGAGAAGATCGACGCGCTGGGGGGCGCCGTGGAGGCGATTTCCCGCGGCTTCCAGCAAAAGGAGATCCAGGATTCCGCCTACGCCTACCAGCGGGCCATCGAGAAGGACGAAACCATCATCGTCGGCGTGAACAAGTTCACCATCGAGGAGGGTGCTCCCCAGGGGCTTCTCAAGGTCACCGGCGAGGTCGAGGTGAAGCAGAAGGCTGCTCTTGCCAAGATCAAGCAAGGGCGCGACAGCGCGCAGGTGGAGGCGACGCTCAAGGCGCTGGAGCAGGCGGCCAAGGGGAGCGACAACCTGATGCCGTTCATCCTGGATGCCGTGAAGAGCTACGCAACGCTTGGCGAGATCGCCAACGTAATGAGGGGGGTCTTCGGGGTACACAGGGAAACCGTGGTCCTGTAGCAGTTTGCAGTCAATGAGCGATGCTTGTCGCTCATGACGCGGATGACAGTTTGTAGGAGCGGTATTGCTGCTTGATCGGGATGCAGATCATCATGGCGGGAGTGCCGCTCCTACAACTGCATCAACAGTCTCAGTCATCGGAAGTTCCCTTCGCTTTGTCAATCTTCTCTGCTGAATAATGGCCCACTCAAAGGGTAGATCCTTCGTCAACAGAATATAATGCAGAAAATATTCCTCCATGACTTGCACTTGCTTCTCCTTGCGTTATTATCTATCACCGTCAGCTAGGTCTGGCGAGTCATTAAAGGATTCTTAAATGCTGACAAAGATAAATCACATTGGCGTTGCCGTTTCATCTATAGAAGAAGCCCTTCCTTATTACCGTGATTCACTCGGCATGACCTTCTCAGGTACCGAGGAAGTACCAAGCCAACTGGTCAAGGTGGCGTTTCTGAGCGTGGGCGAGTCGAAGATAGAACTACTGGAGCCTACCTCGCCCGAAAGTCCGGTGGCCAAGTTCCTCGAGAAGAACGGCCCGGGCGTGCACCACGTGGCCTACGGCGTCGAGGACATCGAGGCGGCCATAGCGAAGCTGCTGGCGCAGGGCACCCGCATGATCGACGCCGTTGCCAGAAACGGCGCCCATGGCGCGCGCATCGCCTTCATCCACCCCAAAAGCAGCGGCGGCGTCCTTACCGAACTGTGTGAAGTGCACGAAGGCATCCACTAGCAAAAGAAATATGTGCCGTGTCACAATTTCATGAAGCCGGTTTTTTTTATTGACATTTGTTTGAATAATTATATATTGGCCCCAGTTTTATATAACAGTGGTTTGCTCATAGCAACAGGCTGTACTGGCTGATCCGCGAGACATTTCGCACCGCGTCAAGGAGTTTGTCATTGCTGAGACAAAACAGTCCGTGAAAGCAATTCTGAAAGCTCTCAAATCCATCCGCTGATAAACCGCGGGCGAGATGAGAGCTTTTTTTGCAGATGACCATCTGCTCTGTGATCAAGGGTAAGAAACCAGGTAGTAACTTCAATCGCGTTTCAACAACCAACCCAGGAGGTAAATGATGAGCTTTTCAAAGAAGATGCTTGCATTCGCAGCAGTCAGCGCACTGACCGCAGCTACGGCCGTTCCGGCAATGGCGCTGGAGAACGAGTTCCACGGTATGTACAAGTTCATGGGTTATCAGACGAACTTCCTCTCAGGCAACGGCAAGACCATTTTCGGCAATGACGCTCCCTCGGGCTTCTTTGCAGAGCAGCGTGCACGCATCATGTACACCGCCAAGGCAAGCGACAACCTGAAGCTGGTCACCCACTTCGAGCTCGACACCCGCTTCGGCGGCCTCGCCGAGAGCAACTACAAGGGCATCCCGACCACCGCCACCGGCGGCCAGGACGGCGGCAACATCGACGCCGACGCGATCAGCCTCGAGACCAAGAACGTCTATCTCGATTTCAAAGACCCGATCACCGATGCGAACTTCAAGGTCGGCATCCAGCCCTGGGGGGACGCGTACAGCAGCCTCTTCCTGTCGGCCGACATGACCGGCGTGTACGCCACCAAGAAATTCGACCCCTTCACCGCGTCGCTTGGCTGGTTCCGCTTCGACGACAACACCAATGACGCGAACGACAACGCGGGCGGCGCTGGCCAGTTCACCGGCGACCTGTTCGTTGCCGACGCCAAGTTCGCAGTCAACAAGGACATGACGGTAGGCGCATCCTACTACAACGTGCAAAACGACACCGATCTCGCCCTTGGCGCCACCACCCGCGGCTATGAGCTGCTCCACATGGTCGGCGTCAACGCGGACCTGAAATTCGGCCCTGCCGCAGTGAAGCCGTTTGCAGCTTACCAGTTCGGCGAAGTAAACGGCGCCGACGACATCTCCGCCTACCTGCTTGGCGCCACCGCCAAGGTCAAGGTCGGCCCGGGCGCAGTCAACCTGGCAGGCTTCTACATCTCCGGCGACGACGCACAGCCCACCGCAGCCGGCGACAGCGATTCCTTCCAGACCCTGGGAGGCGCATACACCTACTTCAACCCGGCCAACATGTGGCTGCTGGTACGCCCCAACCAGGCGATCGGCACCTCCACCTCGGTGCTTGGCAACGACCTGACCGTCGGCGGCCGTGGCTCCGTAGGCCTCTTCGCCGGGTATGAGGGAACCATGAACAAGGTCTTCTACAACGCCAATATCGGCTACATGATGACCGCCGAGGAGCGCACCAACTCCGGCATCAAGGAAGACGGCGCGATCGGCACCGAGATCAACGCGCAGGTCGGCTACAAGCTGTACGACAACCTGAGCGTCAGCGCAGCCGCTGCTTACGCATTCCTCGGCGACGGCCTCACCAGCAACAACGCCAACGAGAGGGTTGGCGGCGCTGCCGATGCAGACGACCCGTACCTGTTCAACATCCAGCTGAGCTATGTGTTTTAAGTAACCCTTCAGCATCAGCAACAAAAGCGTCACAGACAAAAAGCCGGAGAGGTGACTCTCCGGCTTTTTTCATTCTCTCCTGCCGCTGGATTCTCCTTGGCCTATGACTGGAGAACCGGCACCGAAATTTGCTCGGCAGTCACTGCGTTGGGCGCTGACACTCCTTCTCCGGCAACAGGGTTCTCTGCTCTTCCCGCTGATCCAGTCTTCCTTGGCTTCCCATCCCCCAACGCGTTCAAATCCCATGTTGACAAACAAAACTTACGTGTTTTAATACGTTTGTATTTTTTAATAAATCCCTAAAAGGAGATCGCTATGAGAAAAACCGCAGTAGTCCTGACCGCAGCCTTCCTTGCACTGTCTGCCGTACCGGCTTTCCCCCAGACTACCAAGCCCCAGGCCGACCAGTCCCAGAAGGACGAGTGCCTCCTCGCCTCCAGAAACTGCATGAACCAGGTCGACGACATCAAGAAGAGGATCTACAAACTCGACCGGGAGATCAAAAAGGGGACCAGGGTCTATACCCCGGAGGAACTCAAAAAACTGCAGGACAAGCTGAAGGAAACAAGCGACGTCCTGAGGACCCTCGAGCGCCCGGACAGTTGATCCGCGTCCCGAGAGGCTGCGGCGAACCAAGACGACACCGAGAAAAAGGGGTGCATTATGAGAAGGGGAACACTGCTAGTCGCGGGGGCGGTATTTGTCATGTCGACCGCTGCTGCTTCCGCTCAACCGACCCAGGCGACCCAGGGGCAAAAGAACGAGTGCCTGCTCGCCTCGAAGAACTGCACCGAACAGGTCGACGATATCTACAAGAGGATGCAGCGACTCGACCGGGAGATCAAGAAGGGGACCAGGGTGTACACCCCAGAGGAGCTCAAACGGCTGAGGCAGAAGCTGACCGAGACACAGGAGCTCCTGAGGGACATGGAGAAACCGGGCAACTGACCGTCCGGTACGGATGTCTCGGTGGCGAAAAAAGGCGGGCTGCGGGCCCGCTTTTTTTGTGCCCGCCCCGATGCTGATCACGCCTTTGCGGCGTGAAACAGTTTGACTAAAGAGGGCTGCTCTGCGATAATTCGGCGTCTCAAATCCCCGAAAAAAGCGGAGCTATCCATGAAAAGACCCCTTGCCGCCGCGCTGATTCTCCTTGGCTCGCTGCTGGTTCCACTGGCGGCCTCAGCCGACACCATCCGCGCCTACATCGCCGATTTCACCGTTTCCCCCGCCGACTCCGGCGATCTCAAAACCACTCTCAAGCGGCTTTTCGCCTCGCGCCTTTCTGGTGAAGGCGTCAGCACGGTCGACTCCGCCGCCGATGCCGACGTCATCGTCACGGGCAGCTACACGATGCTTGGCAAGATGTTCAGCCTGGACGCCTTCGCCAAAAGCGCCTCCGGCAGGCAGCTGGCCGCGGCCTACGAGCAGGGGGAGAGCCTCGATGCGCTGATTCCGGCGGTCGGCAAGCTGTCCGCCAGACTCAAGGGGGATATCGCAAGGCAGTACCGGCAGGCGCCGGCCGCGGCCTCCACCCCGGCCCCGGCTCCGGTTCCCGCAGCTTCCGCCATTGCACCTGCCGCGGACGTCGTGAGGAGCGAGCCCGCCTCGGGCTGGACCAGCCAGCGCATCCCCGGGGCGAAGAACACCCTTGCCACCTGGGGAACCAGGGAGATGCTGATCGCAGACGAAGACGCGCTCCAGCTCTACCGGCAGGGGGCCAAGCTGACCCTGCTCACCGAGGCCAAACTCCCCGAGCGACAGAAGGTGCTGGGAATCGACGCCATCGGCCCCGACAGCGAAGGAAAGGTGCTTGTCTTCGTCACCACCCTGGACAAGGAAGCTCCTGCGTCGAGGATCTATTCGGTGCAAAACGACACGCTGAAGCTGGTGGCGCAGGACCTCCCCTACATGTTCCGCACCATGGCGCCCTTCGGCGAGGCGAAAAAGCTCTACGCCCAGCAAATGGGGCGCAGCGAGGATTACTACGGCGATGTCTTCGAAGCCTCCTACCAAAACGGCGCCGTCAAGCTCGACAACCCGATCAAGATGCCTCGCTTCGGCAACATCTTCAACTTCAACATGTTCCGCGACCAGTCCGGGAAGGCCTACCTGACCGTCTTCAGCGACAGCGGCTACCTGCTGGTCTATACGGATGAAGGCGAAGAGCTCTGGAGAAGCTCCGAGAAGTTCGGCGGCACCGAGACCTACTTCCAGCGCAGGGACAGCGAGAACGAGAGGGTTTCCGGCACACCGTTCAGGACCAGGTTCATCGACCAGCGCATCACCGTGACCGAAAAGGGAGAGATCCTGGTCCCGCAAAACGCGGGTTTCTTCGTGCTCGGCAACCAGCGTGCCTATTCAAGGTACTCCATAGTCTCCTTCGCCTGGAACGGCTCGTCCCTGGAGGAGCTCTGGAGGACCAAGGCGAGCCAGAACTACCTGCCCGATTACGCCTACCACCCGGGGAACCGGGAACTCGTGCTGCTCGAGGTGACCCAGAAGAAAGGCCTGGCCGGCAAAGGGGGCAGCCTGATCAGGATCACCAAGCCATGACAGCCAGGGCAGGGGGATTTAATCGTTGACTTCCCCCTGCCATACTGTTACGATTTCTCGTTTTTTCGCCAGCTTTACGGCACAGACATACCTTAGGACGACCCGTGACCAACCCCTCATGCATTGAAGCGCCGCTCCCCAAAGGGGTGAGCGATTTTCTTCCGGAAACCGCCGACAAGATCACCTTCATCGCGGCCCGCATCCATCGAGTCTTCGACCTTTGGGGCTTCAGGCGCACCATCACCCCGCTGCTCGAGTTCGAGGAGGTCCTCGCACTGGGCATGGGGGATGAGCTCAGGAGCAAGACCTTCCGCTTCGACGACCGGCAGACGGGAAGGCTCCTCGCCATCCCGCCGGACATCACTCCCCAGGTGGCCCGCATCGTCGCCACGCGCATGCACGGGCTCCCCCTCCCCCACCGCCTCTACTACTCCGGTCGCGTGCTCAGGCAGGCGCAGATGCAGTCCGGCCGCAGCCGCGAGATCTTCCAGTCCGGCGTCGAGCTGATCGGGCTCGACTCCCCCGAGGCGGACGCCGAGATGGTCGCCATGGCGGTGGAGGTCCTCAAGGACCTCGGCTTCACCGGCTTCAAGATAGACCTGGGGCAGGTAGAGTTCTACCGCGGCATCATGGACGCATCAGGGCTCTCCGGCTTGGTACAGAGGCAGCTGCAGGAGGCGATCACCAAGAAGGACGTCTGCGCCGTCCGCTCCATACTGGACGCGGCAGAGGCGCCGGAGCGCGTCAGGGAGGAAATCTCACTGCTCCCCAGGCTCTTCGGCGGCCGGGAGGTGCTGGAAGAGGCAAGGCTCATCGCCCGCAACGAGCGCTCCGTCCGCGCGCTGGACAACCTGGCCCAGGTGCTGGAGATCCTCGACATCTACGGGGTCTCCGACTACCTCACCATCGACCTCGGCGAGATCCGCGGCCTCGACTACTACACCGGCATCACCTTCGAGGGTTTCGTGCCCGGGGTAGGCGAGGCGGTCTGCAGCGGCGGGCGCTACGACGGCCTTACCGCCAAGTACGGCTACCCCGCGCACGCCACCGGCTTTGCCTTCAACATCATGGCCCTTCTGGCCAGCATCTCCAAGAGGCCGGACGTCGAGGCGAGCCGCAGCCGCGACTTCCTCATCTTCAACCAGAAGGACGAGCGCCGCGAGGCGCTGGAAATGGCCCAGCGGCTGAGGGGATTCGGCTTCACCTGCGCCAGGGACATCATAAAGCGCGACTTCGAGAGCTCGCTTAGCTACGCGAAGAAGATGGACATCCGGATGCTGCTGGTCATCGGCGCCGAGCATGCCGCCGCCGGGGAGGTATACCTGGTGCGCGTCGCGGACCGGCGCGGCATCACCGTTGGCAGGGAAGAGTTGTTTGAAAAAGGTCTCGATATGAAATTCGATCTGCAGGGGGAGAATCATGGCTAACGTCGTTGTAATAGGTGCCCAGTGGGGTGATGAAGGCAAAGGTAAGGTCGTCGACATTTATACGGAGTTCGCAGACGACGTGGTGCGCTACCAGGGGGGCAACAACGCAGGGCACACGCTGGTGGTGGGCGACGAAAAGGTCATCCTGCACCTGATTCCGTCCGGGATCCTGCACGACGGCAAGAGGTGCGTGATCGGAAACGGCGTGGTGCTCGACCCCGAGGTGTTCATCAAGGAGATCACCAAGCTCAAGGCAAACGGCTACCTGAAGGATGACAAGATGCTGCTCCTCTCCGAGGCGCTGCACATCATCATGCCTTACCACAAGAGGATCGACATCGCCCGCGAGAGAAAGAGCGGCGCCAAGAAGATCGGGACCACCGGCCGCGGCATCGGCCCCGCCTACGAGGACAAGATCGGGCGTCGCGGCATCCGCCTGATGGACCTCCTGGACGAGAAGGCATTTACCCGCAAGGTGAAGGAAGTGCTCGAGGAAAAGAACCTGATTCTCAAGGAGCTCTTGGGGGACGCCCCCTTCACCTTCGAAGAAATCTACACCGAGTACATGGGGTACGCCGAGACCCTCAGGAAGTACGCGGCAGACACCTCGCTCATCCTCCACAAGGAGATCAAGGCCGGAAAGAGCCTCCTCTTTGAGGGCGCGCAGGGCACCCTCCTGGACGTCGACCACGGCACCTACCCCTATGTCACCTCCTCCTCCACCTGCTCCGGCGGCGCCTGCACGGGAAGCGGCGTGAGCCCGAGGGAGATCCACGAGGTGATCGGCATCTCCAAGGCCTACGCCACCCGCGTGGGGAGCGGCCCCTTCCCCACCGAACTCCTGGAGGAGACCGGCGAGGCGCTCAGAAAGGCCGGCAACGAGTTCGGCTCCACCACCGGGCGCCCGCGCCGCTGCGGCTGGTTCGACGCGCTGGTGGCCCGCTACGCGGTCAGGATAAACGGCCTCTCCGGCATCGCCATCACCAAGCTCGACGTCCTCTCCGGCCTCGAGACCATCAAGGTATGCACCGGCTACACCTACCAGGGGCAGGTCCTTGACGAGATCCCGGCAAGCCTGGAGGTGATAGAGCAGTGCGTCCCGATCTACGAGGAGCTTCCCGGCTGGACCGAGGACATCACCGGCGCCAGGAGCATGACGGACCTCCCCAAGAACGCACGCGACTACGTGGCCCGCGTGGAAGAACTCTCCGGCGCCCCGGTAGTGCTCGTCTCGGTCGGCCCGCGCAGGGATGAAACCATCGTGCTCAGGAACCCGTTCGAGCGCCGCTAACTTTTTAATAAAAAGTATTGACGCCGAGTTTTGGATTTGCTATAAGGTTCTTCTTGCTTAGCTGTGAGCCGCTAGCTCAGTTGGTAGAGCACCTGACTTTTAATCAGGTGGTCGTTGGTTCGATCCCAACGCGGCTCACCATTTAGTCCCCATCGTCTAGCCCGGCCCAGGACACCGCCCTTTCACGGCGGCGACGCCGGTTCAAATCCGGCTGGGGACGCCAAACAAAGAGTGCCCAGAGGGGAACTTCGGGGCTTTTCACAGCAAGCCATATAGTCTCACGAGCCGCTAGCTCAGTCGGTAGAGCACCTGACTTTTAATCAGGTGGTCGTTGGTTCGACCCCAACGCGGCTCACCATTTTCATCTGTCGCCTGTTCTGGGCCAGACGACAGTCCCCCGCCCCGGCGCGGGACGAACAACCAGGTCCCATCGTCTAGTGGTTAGGACACCGGCCTTTCACGTCGGTAACAGGGGTTCAAGTCCCCTTGGGATCACCATCCACACAAGAAAGGCCGCTCACCCATCCGGGGAGCGGCCTTTCTTGTCGATACAGTCTCTCCTTGCTCGATCCTGCCTGATGACCGACTCTCAGTCTTCGTCCTTTTGACCCGGCCACACCCTCATACAGTACGGACATTGCTGCACCGAACGAAGCACCGTATCACGCAACTGTTCCCGCTCATAGAGTGCGGTACACCCCTTGGCTACGGGGTAGGTATGGATGACTTTTTGTTTGATGAAATAAAGCATGATCCTTCCTCCTTTTGCGCGCTAAAAGAGCTTATCACACCTGACACAGTGTAACAGATTAGGGTAAAGAGCGAGGTTGTCAATGATACGACCCGATTTACAGCAGCGCCCCAACCGGGCAGGCCGGCAGACACTTGTGGCAGCGATCGCAGCAAAACGGCTCCAAAAGAACGGCATGCTTGCGAAAGCCTGAGACCTCAAGCGTGAAGAGCCGCTTGGGGCACGCGGCAACGCAGCGGCCGCAGCCGGTGCAGCGCCCGGTTTCCACCTCGGGGTGAGGATGCGGTTCCATGGAGCATACCCTCCTTGTCGTGCCGGCGACCACTCGTATTGATTGACACGTGGTTAACGGCATTGATGTACCAATTGTGACAGAGGCCGTTCAGACCGGGCAAGATCAGCTCACAGTGCCAGCTGCTGCCATGATTAAAGCCCTTGACAGTGTAAACGCAGCGCTTAGAATAGCGCATCTGACCGGCTATCAACAAGACAGGAGGCATCTTTTATGAAAAAGATCGGCGTGGTACTTTCTGGCTGCGGAGTTCGTGACGGAAGCGAGATACATGAGGCGGTGCTGACCCTGCTCGCCATAGACAGCAACGGTGCCAAAGCTGTCTGCCTCGCCCCGGACATCGAGCTGGACGAGGTGAGCCACCTGAGCATGCAGGTCACCGGCTCCAAGAGAGGTGTGCTGGCGGAATCGGCGCGCATCGCGAGGGGGGAGATCAGCGACATCAAGAGCGCCAGCGCCTCCGACCTCGACGCCATCGTCTTCCCCGGCGGGTTCGGGGCAGCCAAGAACCTTTGCGACTTCGCCATGCAGGGCCCCAACGGAACGGTCCAGCCCGACGTGCTCAGGCTGATCAGGGAGATGGCCGCTGCCAGGAAACCTATCTGCGCCATCTGCATCGCGCCTGCCGTGGTGGCACTGGCCCTTGGCAGGGATCTCTCGCCCAAGCTCACCATCGGGACCGACGCGGGGACCGCACAGGGAATCAGCGCCACCGGGAGCACCCACGTCGACTGCGCCGTCGACCAATGCGTGATCGACAGGGAGAACCTCATCGTAAGTACCCCTGCCTACATGCTGGCCGGCAGCATCTCGGAGGCGGCCAAGGGGATCGAGAAGGCCGTCAAGGCGACACTGGAGCTGATCAGGTAGCGCGGCTTTCGTTGCGGATGCGCCTGCTGGCGGCCGCGGCATCGTGACAGCAATGCCGCACCCACAGGGGCGATACGGGCTTTTACGCTTGTACGCCCTGTTTTTTTGTCTTACTATGCCCCGTTTGCAATGACTTAAATGGAGGTTCAACTCAATGCGTAAACTGTTTCCACTCTTCGCAGGCGCCCTGCTACTGGCAGCCGCCGCATCCGGCAACGCCGGCGCTGAGGAACTGAGAGGGCGGCTGGCCATCAGCGGCAAAATCGGCATCACCAACCCGGCTGAATCTGAGCTGGACAGTGCCCAGGGAAGAATGGTCGTCTCAACGGATGCGGGACTGATAGGCGGGATCGGCTTCATGTTCGGGGTCGATGACAACATGGCTGTGGAAATAGAGGTCAGCAGATCCTCCTACGACACCTCGCATTTCGGGGAGGCGGACGTCACCGACATCTCCATCGGCGCCCAATACCGTTTTCCCGAAAGGCAACGCCTGGTACCGTACGGCGGGGCCGGGCTCGACGTGCTCGTCAACGACGTGGGCAACAAGTACAGCAACACCACCGTCGGCGCGCACCTGCGCGCGGGGGTCGACTACTTCATGAACCGGCAGATGGCACTCAACCTGGAGGTAAAGGGTGTGGAGTCCTTCAGCGCCGATGTGGACGGCCCGAACGGACAGGACGGGGATTTCGATCCTTCCAACGTCTCGGTGACCGTGGGAGCCCGCTTCTTCTTCAACTAGCTTCCCTGCCGGCGGCAGAGGCGAAGGAGACTTCGCCCTGCCGCCGCTACGTCATCTCATCCACACCCTCGAGTTCGCCGCTGAAAGCCCTCAGGTACTCCCGCTTCAGGCGGCCGGCATCGCCGCCGTCGATGAAATCCCAGGGAAGCGGTTCGTCCAGCGGAATGTTGCGGTACACGAAGCTGTCGCCGTCGAAGCCCTCTTCCCGCAGCGCCTCCTTCCAACTCCCGACCCGGTCCGCCGCCACAAGCAGCCCGGCGACCCTGCGATCTCCCCGCGAAAGAAGCGCCTGCCGGTACGCCTCGCGCGGGCTCTCCATCTGCAGTTTCAGGTTCGAGAGCCTCCCCAGCGCCTTCTGCAGGAACTTCCATTTCTTCTCCAGCGACTTGACCGGCTCCATGCCGCACCACTGGAAAGGGGTGAACGGCTTGGGGATGAAAGGATTCACGGAAAGCTGGACCTCGCCCAGCCGCTTGTTCTGCCGTGCGGCTTCCAGCACCCGCTCCCTGATCCGGGTCACCAGGGCGACCAGTTCATCCAGGTCCTCCTGGGTTTCGGTCGGAAGCCCGATGATGAAGTAGAGCTTCAGGTTCAGGATGTCGTGGCTGATGAGCTTGTCGCAGGCGGCGAGTATCTGTTCCTCGTCGATCCCCTTTCTTACCAGGTCCCTGAGCCTTTGCGACCCGCCTTCCGGCGCCAGAGCGACCGTCTTCTGCCCGCTGGCCTTCAGCGCCTCGATCATCCCCGAATCGAGGTGGTCGATGCGAAATGACGAGACGGAGAACTTTCCGCCGGCAGCGATTATCTCGCCGCAAAGGTCGCCGATCCCTGCGTAGTCGGAGACCGCCGCGGCGACCAGCCCCACCTTCCTTCCCTCTTGCACCCCCTTCAGCACCTCCTCCCGGACCACTTCCATAGAGCGGCTTCGATAAGGGAGATAGATGAAACCTGCGGCGCAAAAGCGGCAGGCGCGCGGACAGCCGCGGGAAAGCTCCACCAGGTGCATCCCGGAAAACTCGGTCGCCTCGGTGTGTATCTCGGTCACCGTCGGCCTGCGGTCTAGATCCTGGTCCCACAAACGGCGCACGCGCGCGGGCGCGCCCGGACGGAGGCCGAGCCCGACCAGCCGCGTCTCACGGTATCGAGGCTCGTAGAGCGACGGGACGTAGACCCCCGGGAGCCGAGCAGCCTCCAGCAGCATCTCGCCGCGCGAGGCGCTCCCCTGCTTCAGCATTTCGACCAGGAGGGGAAGGATCGGCTCTGCCTCGCCTATGCAGACCAGATCTAGGAAAGGGGCCACGGGTTCAGGGTTCAGAAAGAGCGCGGCCCCTCCGGCCAAGACCAGCGGCTGCAGCGCGGAGCGGCGGTTAGCCATGGGGTCCATGCCCGAGAGCCGGAAGATCGCAGGGAGGTTCAGGTAATCACTTTCGAAAGAAACGGAGAAGGCTATGAGATCGAAGGAGGAGAGCGGGCGCTGGGTTTCCAGCGACAGCAGCGGCCCCCGGGTGCGCTCCAACTCTTCCAGCTCCTCGCGGTCAGGGAGAAAGGCGCGGTCGCAGGTCACCTCGGGGAGCGCGTTCATCATGGCGTACACGGTCTGGAAGCCGAGGTTGCTCATGGCGGGATGGTAACGGTTCGGGTACACGAGGCAGCAGGAGAGCCTGCCGCCGCTGTTTCCGGAGTGCCGGCTGCTTTCTCCAGCCAGGAGGCTCCGCCTTTTTTCAATGCTTTTGCGTGACATTTCGCCAAGGTAACATCTTTGGGAAGGGGTATGGAAGAAAAAACGCGAGGAGGAACCTTGGGAGGAGCCCGCACGCGGAGGATGGCCTCCGCCTGCGCGCGCGGCCCTCTAAGGCAGAGCTTGGGAATTCCGGTAGAGCAGCAGCCTGGTTATTTTCCTGTTCGGTAGCTCCTGGTAGCCGAAGAGACGGTGGGTCCACAAGGCGGGGAGATTCTTTTTTTCATAGAACCCGTACACCCGCTCAAGGCCCTGCTCCTTCAGGTGAGCCAACGCCCCGGCCAGCAGGAAGCTGGTGACCACCTTCCCCCTGGAGTCGGGAGCGACATGCATGTCGAACATGTAGGCTTCGTTGTCGCCGCATCCGATCCCCAGCCACACCAGGTCCGGATGCAGGAGGCCGCTCCGGATGTTCCTGGGGGACGCGCACCAGATGTCACCGATGACCCTTCCGGCAGAGAGCACGGCATAGGAGTAATAGCCTTTCCCGGTGTTGTAGCTCCCTTTCAATCTCCTGCTGAAGGTGTCGTTCAGGCACTCGATGCTCGCCGCATTGGTGTGGTCGACCACCACGAACTCGAAAGAGGAGGCGTCATCCCTCCTGTTCGCCTGCTTCAGTGCCGACAAATCCAAGTACACCGGCACAACTATCCTGTTCAGCTGCACGTAGGAAGATACCGCTTTGCGGAAGGCTTCCCACGGGGACTTTTCCTTCGCCTGCTCCAGGAACTGATTCCACTTTATCCTCGTCGAGGTCAGCATGGCTCTCTCCGTCCACAAAAATGGTTCTCTCCGGATTGGTGCTGGCAATTTTTACGAAAGCAGCCTCCACGTTGTGCCCCAGTTCCTTCAGTGCGTGCATGGTCATCGTCACCGCCTCATACTGCTGCACGTACAGCGCATCGGAGCCAAAGAGAATCCTGTCGTGATCTACCGACTGCAGCACCAGCTTTAACGGCTGATAGGCAAGACCGGAGATATCGACGTGAAGGTTGGCGTGCTTTTTCAGCAGCCGGTTCAGAAGCGGCAACTCCTCCAGCTCGATCTGCTGCGGGGTGCAGCGGTGGCAGCCAGCATGTGCAAGAACCACAGACGATCCCGACAGCGACAGATCGACCTCCTTCAGATGCTCAAGGGAGCCGAAATCTCCGCGGTTCCCTTCCCAGTAAGGGCTGTTCCTGCCGCCGTGCAGCACCAGGGGGAGTTTCAGCTCGCGGCAGGCAACCAGCAACGCCTCCAGCCACTGTTTCCTGCTGCTGCTGCCCAGATCGATCCCGGAGATCACCGGGTGACATTTCATCGCCCTGATGCCGTAGCGCCGTACCAGGGCCTGGGCGTATGGGGCGACATCGCGATCCGCCAGGGCTGCCGGAATGCTCCCTGCGATCCAGAACCTCTGTTCATTCCCATACAACTGGCTGACCCAGCGCATGCGGTCGTCGAAGCTCTGAGCGCTGCAGGATTCGAGCGGCACCGGCAGCATCAGCACCTTGTCTATGCCGCTCAGGTTCATGTGGTCGACGAAAACCCGCTCTCCGACGCTGCCGTAAACCTTTCTGAGCAGCATCACCCAGACGTCCTTGAACCTCTGCGATCGTGCGCCCTCGTCGACCTCGGCACTCTCGGGAAACTTGAAGCCGGCGACAGCCGGCGCGACATATCCTCTGCCGGTCAGACAGCGGAGATCCCGAAAAACCCCTTCATCTCCGTATGAGAACCGGTCAAAGAGCACCTCGTAAGGATGGACATGGGTGTCGTAAAACTTGCAGGTGCATCTAAGTGCCTGCAAGATCGCCAGGTATACAGCAGCCTCATCAGGAGCCAGTCCGTTCATTTGGTCCCCCCCCTCGCCCCTCCTGCAGGAGCGCCCGGTAATAATCCTGCAGGGCCGCGCGATCGGTCTTCCCCCGGTCGTTCACCGGGATTCTTTGCAGCGCGATGATCCTTTTTGGCAGCATGTAGGTCGGAAGCGATCGCCCCAGAGCCTGCCACACCGCGTCGGTATCCACCGTCTCCTGGGCTTCGATGAAGGCGATGAGTTCCGAGACTTCCTCTTTGACGGATGGGCAGAGAAGTACCGCCGCCTGTTGCACGTTTTCCTGGGCGAGGATCGCCTTTTCCACCTCGAACATCTCGATGCGGTACCCCATATGCTTCACCTGGAAGTCCTTCCTGCCCAGGTACTCGATGAGTCCGTCCTCTCTCATACGGGCCTGGTCGCCCGTGCGGTAGATCCTGTCGTGCTGCGAGTCTCCCAGGGGGTTCCTCACGAAAGCCCGGGCAGTCTTCTCTTCGTCGTTCCAGTACCCAAGGCTCAAGCCCGAACCGCGGATGCACAGCTCCCCGGCCTCGCCAGCGCCGGCAACCCGGTCCCCATCAGCCAGTATGAGGATCTCGGTATTGGCGCAGGCCCGACCGATGGGAACTGCCTCTTCCGCTGTAGCCGGCGCTTTCTCTACCTGGTAGTAGGCGGAGATTCCGGTCGCCTCGGTCGGGCCGTAGACGTTATAAAAATTCTTGGACGGGTACACCTTCATCCAGTTCATCAGGTGCTTGGTCGGCAGGACCTCACCGCCGAAGAGCACCCTGGTCAGGGAGGGTATGCGCCCCTCCTTCAGCGAGCCCGTGCTGGACAGGTACATGAGCAGGGAGGAGACCCCCTTCCAGAGGGTGATCTCCTCCTTCTCGATGGTCTCGAGAAGCTTGTTCGGGAAAAGCAGGTGGCGCTCCGGGACGATGCAGAGCGTCCCTCCCGCCTTGAGAGCGGCGAAGATATCGAAGGTCGACATGTCGAAATGAAAGGGCGCGGTGCCGAGAATCCTGTCGTCCGCCCCGATCCGGAAACACTCAGACGCCCACTCGATGTAGTTGATGACGTTCAGGTGCGAGACGACGACCCCCTTCGGAGCCCCTGTGGAGCCTGAGGTGTACAGGATGTAGGCGGGATCTGCATCTATGTTGTCGCAGCGTGTTGCCTCCGGGCTGTGGCCGGCCAGATCCTCCGTGTAGACGCACGGGATTCCCGCTATGCCTTGCGGATCCCCCCCGGTTCCAAAGACGAGCGCCAGGCGCACCCCCTGCAAGGAGCGCCCCCCTTGCTCCGCCCCTGACAGCGCCTGCAGCACCGGCCCGTCGCAGATCAGGGCGCTCGGCCTGCAGTCGGCGATGATTCCCGCGATCCTCTCCAGCGGGGCCTTTGCATCGACCGGGACATAGACCGCATCCGCCTTGATGACCCCCATCATCGCCAGCACCACCTGGGCAGAGCGCTTCATGCAGATCACCACGCGATCGTGGCGCTTTACCCCACCTCCTCTCAGGCAGCGCGAGATCCGGTTGGCATCGGCGTAAAGAGAGGCGTAGGAGATCGCCCCGCTCTCCCCGACCAGCGCCGGTTTTTCCGGGCACGACCTGAAGCTGTGGTCCAGGTAATTTTGCAGGAGGTACTTTGCCATCAAAGTCCCAGTATGCTGGCTATTATGTTGCGCTGCATCTCGGAAGTGCCCGAATATATAGTGGCTGCGACGCTGTCCCTCAGGTCCCTTTCCACGTCGTATTCCTGCATGTACCCGTAGGCTCCATGCACCTGAACCGCATCCAGGCAGGCGCTTTTCAGGCTCTCGCTGACGAACAGCTTCCCCAGCGAGGCTTCGAGGGGGACACGTTTCCCCTGGTCCTTCAGCCAAGCCATCTTGTACAGCATCAGCTTCCCCAGTTCGAGATTCATCTTCATGGCCCCGAGCTTGTTGGAGACGGACTGGTTCTTCCCGATCTCCTTGCCGAACTGCTTCCGGGTCTTCACATAGTTCACGCTTTTTTCCAGCACCCTTTCCAGGGTCCCAAGGTGCGCCGCCGTCATAAACACACGCTCCCACTCGATGCACTCGTTGAAGATAAACATGCCATGGCCGCTCTTGCCAAGCATCATGTCCTCCGGTACGCAGACCTCGTCGAAGAACAGCTCACTGTTTTGCAACGTCCTCAGCCCCATCTTGGAAAGGGGGCTGCCCACGCTGTACCCGGCGCTCCCCTTTTCGACCATTAAACAGGAGACATCGCCGCCAAACGACGACTTCCCCTCGCCGCTTTTTGCGAAGACGAACACCAGGTCTGCCAAGGGGCCGTTGGATATGAACACCTTGCTGCCGGTAATGAGATAGCCGATGTCGCGCCCCTCGACCCGGGTACGCATCGCCAGTACGTCGGAGCCCGCATCCGGCTCGGTTATGGACTGGGCGGCGATCAGTTCGCCCGAGGAGAGTCGTCCCAGGTAGTTTTGCTTCTGCTGCTGCGTCCCGTAGAGGCTCAACAACACGATGCAGCAAAGCTGCGTGATGACGGCATGCACCAGGCCGCCGTCTTCGCAACCGTAGCTGAAGGCCTCGATGGATAGAGCCGAGGAAAGAAGATCCTCCCCCACCCCCCCGTACTGCTCCGGGGTGATCAGCGAGAGAAGTCCCATCTCCGCGCATTTTTTCCAGTTCTCCATCGGAAAGCTTCCCTTACTGTCGTTTTCGCGCACGTTGGCGTTCAACTCGCGCCTGGAGAACTCGACGATGCTTTCCCACTGGATCAGCTGGGTGTCCGAAAGAGTGAAGTTCATGGGTCACCTGCTATGGGTTCACCTTCTTCTGAACCAGGCCGTGTATCGACTGGATGGTGCTGAAATTCTCCAGCGTCAGGTCCTCGTCCGATATCTTCACCGAATAGTTGTCTTCCAGGAAAAGTATCAGCTTCATGATCCCCAACGAGTCCATGATTTCCGTCCCGATCAGGTCATCCGTTTCCTGAAGGTTGCCGACAGCTTTGCCTCTGGCCAGATCGGACTTGATGAATTCCATTAATTTAGAATCAGCCGGCATGATGAGTACTCCCCGGGGGAACATAGTGAGGCCAAGGTCGCAGGAACATGCGGCCCAAGCCTTACATCATGTACCCTCGCCCAATCTTACAGTAAATTAGACACCCCTCACAACGGATGGGATTTTAGCGTGAATTCCGGTAAAGTCAAAAGCTTCTGCAGGGGGCCTTTCAGCCGGTCCGGCTTCAGGCACGCGCCGTAAAAGAGGCTGGGGCTAAACCGGGCCGCTGGCGCCGCCGCCATCGGAGCAGGGCAGCTAATGAGAGCATAATTATTTGATTCCACGGCGGAAATTTGCTATTGTTCCGGCGTTTGAAACAAAAGTTCCCAAGGAGCGGTAATGGTACTGAAAGACATGGAAGACATCCGGCAAAAGGCCGATTGTCTCAGGTCAGCCGAGCAGGTCGACGAGGCGCTGTCACGCATGGCGCAGCAGATAACCGAACGGCTGGAAGGAACCAGCCCCATTGCGTTTTGCATCATGAACGGCGGACTGTTCGTCACGGGGAAGCTGGTGGACAAACTCCCGTTCGCGCTGGAACTGGACTATCTCCACGCTACCCGGTACGGCGCCGAGCAAAGCGGGGGCAATCTCCTTTGGAAGGTGAAGCCGGAACGCTCCCTGAAGGGCCGCACCGTTTTGCTGGTGGACGACATCCTGGATGAGGGGGTGACGCTCGCGGAAATCACCCAGTACTGCCGGGAAGAAGGGGCCGCGGAGGTCTACACCGCTGTGCTCGTCGACAAGATCCACGACCGCAAGGCGCCCGGTGCCAGGGCCGATTTCGTCGGGCTTGAGGTAGAGGACCGTTTCCTGTTCGGTTGCGGTATGGACATCGCAGGATACTGGCGTAACCTGCCCGCGCTCTATGCAATGAAGGAGCAGAAATGACCTCTCGCATCGCGACCTTCTTCCAGTTTCAACGCTACGGCACCAACCTGCGCCGTGAGGTCGTCGCCGGCCTCACAACCTTCCTCACCATGGCGTACATCATCATAGTGAACCCCGCGATCCTTGAGAATGCGGGCATCCCGCGCGGTCCCTCCACGACCGCCACCATCATCGCCGCCGTCTTCGGCACGGTGCTGATGGCCTTTTTCGCCAACCGCCCCTTCGCCATAGCCCCCTACATGAGCGAGAACGCCTTCATCGCCTTCGTCGTGGTCAAGGTGATGGGGTACTCCTGGCAGACCGCGCTGGCAGCCGTTTTCTTCGCCGGCGTCGCCTTTACCCTGCTCACACTTTTCAAGGTCCGGAGCTGGCTCGCCGAATCGATACCCATCTCCCTCAAATGCGCCTTCGCCACAGGCATCGGCCTGTTCCTGACCTTCATCGGCCTCAACGAGACCGGCATCGTGGTGCTGGGCGTTCCGGGTGCGCCGGTGAAGCTTGGCGATCTCTCGCAGCCGTCAGTGCTTCTGGCCGTCTTCGGACTCCTCTTCACCGTGGTCCTCATGTCGCGCAAGGTGCTGGGCGCCATGATGATCGGCATCGTGGTCACCACCATCGCATCCATCGCGCTCAAGGTGACGCCGCTGCCGCAATCCTACGTCAGCATGCCCCCCGACATCACCCCGATCCTGTTCCAGATCGACTTCGCCGGCGCGCTGCAGCCAGCGTTCTTCCCGGTCGTCCTCACCATCTTCATCATGGCGTTCCTCGACACCGTCGGTACCCTGCTCGGCCTCTCCATGCGCGCCGACCTGCTGGACGAGAAGGGGAACCTCCCCGAGATCGAGAAGCCGATGCTGGCCGATGCGCTGGCGACCGTCGCCGCGCCGCTGCTGGGCACCACCACTACCGGGGCCTACATAGAGTCGGCGGCAGGGATAGAGGAAGGGGGCCGCACCGGCTTCACCGCGCTCGTCACCGCGATGCTGTTCCTGCTGGCGCTGTTCCTCGCGCCGCTTTTCACCATCGTGCCGGCTCACGCCTACGGCATCGCCCTCATCGTCATCGGCTCCTTCATGATCAGCCCCCTGGCGAAGATCGACTTCGACGACTTCACCGAGCTGATACCGGCCTTTCTCACCATCGTGCTGATGATCTTCACCTACAACATCGGCGTCGGCATGACTGCCGGCTTCATCGCCTACCCTCTCATGAAAGCATCGACCGGCCGTATCGGCGAGATGAAAGGAGGCATGTGGGTGCTGGCGCTGCTGTCGCTCTCCTACTTCATCTTCGGAGCCAAGTAACAGTCCGAGCCCGCCCCCCCTGCCCGGGGGGGCACACCCCTCCACTGGAACCGCCCCGCCCCCTCTCTTGGATAATCCGGCCAAGCAGTCGAAACCTGACATACTTTTTCCGGTCTCTCGTTGACAGGTTGCAAGCCTCCCCTATAATTTGTGAAGTTTTTCTATCAAAGGAGGAGAGTCCATGAAAAAACTTCTGCTGGGATTTGTACTGAGTCTTCTGATTTCAGGTGCGGCCTATGCTGCTCAAGCGCGCAACAATACCGGATGCGGGCTGGGTACGATGCTCTTCGAAAACAAGGCAGACAACTCCATCGTGCTACAGGTGCTGCAATCGACAACCAACGGCAGTACCGGAACCCAGACATTCGGCATTTCCTCGGGGACTTCCGAGTGTCAGCAGCCAAGCGGCATCGTACAGAACGAGAAACTTAACCACTTCGTCCGCGCCAACATGGACAATCTCGCCAAAGAGATCGCCATGGGCAAGGGTGAGACCCTCGACACCTTCGTGGAGATGCTCGGTGTCGACGCATCACAGGGCGACGCCTTCAAATCAACATTGCAGGCGAACTTCAGCAACATCTTCACCTCCGACAAGATCGTTCTTGCAGAGGTCATCGACAACGTGGTTGCAGTAACCAGGAACTGACCCTTCCCCAGGCCTGTCAAAAGGTGCACAGCCAGCTCTGTGCACCTTTTTTGTTTCATGAGCCGTGACGCGTCAAGGCACCGCCGGCCAAACCACCATTGTTATGAACACTGGAATCGACGATGCCAACGATGCGCAGCACCCTCCTCTTCATCCTGTTCGTTTTTCTTCTGGCCGTTCCCTCACCCGCGTCCGCGCAAAGCGGCCCCTATCTTGAAAGGCTCAAGGAGAAGGCACGTACCCTGAAGCTTTCAGAGAAAAGGAACTGGCACATACTGCTCCACTACAAAAAGACCATCCTTGGCGGCTATAAGAGCAGGATCTCCGACCCCAACTTCTTTCTCTCGCCCCAAGGAAGGGTAAACCCCGAGGCGGAGCTAGAGGCGACCCTTGCAGGCTTTTTCCGACCTGAAGCGCCCGACGGAGAGCACCCCGCATGCAGGTTCCCGGCGCGTCTCCAGTGGCTGAGAGAGCAGCTCTCCATCGATCCGACCGCCCTCCCCGGGACCCTTTGCTCGCAACAACAGGAACTGATAAGCACGGTCGACGCGCGGTCGGCGGTGCTGGTGTTCCCGGTGGGGCACATCAACAGCCCGGCCTCGATGTTCGGGCACACCCTGCTGCGGATCGACGGCAGCAGCAAAAGCAACCTGATCTCCTACGCCGCCAACTACGCCGCCGACGCCACGGATGCCAACGGGTTCGTGTACGCCTTCAAGGGGCTGTCCGGCAGGTACAAGGGGTACTACTCGCTGATGCCGTACTACCTGAAGGTGAAGGAGTACAGCGATCTGGAACAGAGGGACATGTGGGAATACCGGCTGAAGCTCTCCCGGGAAGAGGTGGAGCGCCTGCTGCTGCACACCCTGGAGCTGGAGCGGATTTCCTCCGACTACTATTTCCTGGACGAGAACTGCTCCTTCAACCTCTTGTTCCTGATAGAGGCGGCCAGGCCGACCCTGCACCTCACCGACCGGACCGGGCTCATCGTGCTCCCTACCGAGACCATCGAGATCGCACGCGAGGCCGGCATCCTCGAGGAAGCAGTTTACCGTCCCTCGCAGGGGGCAAGGATAGCCCGGATCGCCTCGCTTCTCGACCGGGAGGGTCAGCAGGCGGCACTGGAACTGGCACAAGGGAGGGCCGAGCCGGCAAAGCTCAGGCTTTCAGCCATGAAGCAGGGGAAGAGGGAGATCCTCGACCTGGCAGCCGAGACGGTACAACTGAGGCTGGCCCGCAAGGAGCTGGACCAGGATGCCTACTCGAAGCTGTACCTGAAGATCCTGGCGGAGAGGAGCCTGCTCGGAAAGGATTCCGGGGACCCGTATGTCATCGTGCCTCCCGCGCCTCCGGACGCCGGCCACAAGACCTCCAAGATCGGGGTGGGAGGCGGCCTGCGCAGGGGCGAAGGGTACGGCGAGCTGCACCTCCAGCCCGAGTTCCATAGCCTGCTCGACCCCGACCAGGGATACCTCAAGGGGGCACAGATCAAGTTCCTTGACACTGCCCTCTGCTTCGCCCCTGCCACGGACCGGCTCTGGCTCAAGACCCTGCACCTGCTCGACATCGTCTCCACCGCGCCGAGGGACCTCTTCTTCAAGCCTTACTCCTGGAAGGTCGTCACCGGCTGGGACACCGAGGTTATGGCGGACGGCCGTGACTCGCTCATCTTCCGCCTCAACACCGGCGGGGGGTTCGCCGGAAAGTCCCCCTGGGGAGGGATCGCGCACGCCTTCGCGGAGCTGGATGTCAACGCCGGCAGAAGGTTCTCCGGCAAGGTTGCTGCGGGCCCCGGGGTTGGCCTTGGCACGCAGCAACAGCTAAACGACTGGTGGAAGGTGCAACTGCTGGGACAGGCCTTCTTCTATTTCCTGGGCGATGACCGGCTGGCGCTGAAAGCGTCGCTGGCGCAGAACCTTCGACTGGCGCGAAACAGCAGCCTGAGCCTCGAGCTAGGCTACGGGAATGTGCAGGGGCACAGCGTGCCGGAGGCAACCCTGCTCCTGAACCACTATTTTTAAGCGCTGCATCTGTCATTGCTCCTCATCGGGTAGGCACAACTCCCGGAAATCAGGTTGTGACAGACAATACGACTGCAGTTGCAGAAACTTTGCCACGCCCCTTTACTGCAGAAGGTTGACATTTCCATTAAGGCTATGCATAATGTCGCCAATCTAATACAGCAACTGGTACACGACAATACTCAACCATCCGCGAGGATGGGGCGGAAAGCCTAAAGGGTCTCACGGAGACAGCCGGGTTGCCGAAATATCATAGATATTTTTGCCCCGGCTTTTTTGCGTCCTGCGGCGGAAAAATGATGGGGTGGCAATGGCCGAGGAGACATCGTTTATGTACTGTGCATCGTTCGGCTCAGTGACTGTTACCCACTCCGTGTCGCCCAGGCGCCGCATAGGCGGGGCCGTTTTCCAGGACGAACCCGGGTTCGAGGGTTGCGTTCCGCTGGATGAAGGGGTCCATCTGCACCGCGCCGGCAAGGATGTTCCCCGTCCCGCCGGACGACCTACGCCCGGGGGAGCCTTCGCGGTGGTCGTATGCTGACCGGCGACAGGGCGATTCCGCAGCTTCTCTATGAGACTGTCAGCCGCGGCAAGAGGGAGTGGGAGCAGACCTTCGATGCGGTCCCGGACATGATTTTCATCACCGACACCAACCACACCATCCTGCGCGCAAACCGTGCCGTGGCCAAGCGCTTTGGCTTGCGTCCCGAAGAGGTTCCCGGCCGCAAATGCCACGAGCTATTCCACAGCCTCCAGTCCCCACCCCCCTCTTGCCCCCACCTTGAGCTGATGCAGGAGGGGGAGGCCCCGGCCCGGGAAATCGAGGAAAAGAGGTTCTCCGCTTTTTTCGACATCTCCGTGTCGCCGCTGCACAACGAGGCAGGGGAGGTGACAGCCTGCGTCCACGTGGCGCGGGACATCACCGAGCGCAAGAAGGCCGAGGAGTATCGGCTGGCACTCGAGCAGCAGCTCCAGCAGGCCCAGAAGCTGGAGAGCCTGGGCGTGCTGACCGGCGGCATCGCGCATGATTTCAACAACATCCTGATGATAATCCTCGGTCACTGCCTGCTTGCCAAGGACGACCCCGATGCGCAATCGGTGCAGAATCACCTGAACCAGATCGAGGTGGCCGGCCACCGCGCCGCCGACCTCTGCCGGCAGATGCTGACCTACGCCGGCAAAAGCCCCTTGGTCCAGAGCCGCATCGACATGCTGCTGCTGGTCAACGAAATCGTGAAGATGCTCCAGCCTGCTTTCAGGAAGAATGTCTGCTTCCAATACCAGTTGGGAAGCGACGTGCCGGAAGTGACCGGAGACGAGGGAAAGCTGCAGCAGATCGTCATGAACCTGGTGGTCAACGCCGTGGAGGCGATCGGCGATGGCCAGGGCACCGTCAAGGTAGGACTGGGAAAAGCAACGGTTCTCCCGGGAGAGGAGCCGGCGGATTTCTTCGGCAATTCCATCGCTGCAGGCGCCTATGCCTGCCTGGAGGTCACCGATACCGGCTGCGGCATGGACGAGCAGACACAAAAGCGGATCTTCGAGCCTTTCTTCACCACCAAGTTCACCGGACGCGGTTTGGGGATGTCGGCCATGATCGGCATCATCAGATCCCACCACGGGGCGCTGCAGCTTAACAGCCAACCCGGAGCCGGAACGACCTTCAGGATCTATTTCCCCGTGGCGGCCGCGGCCGACGGTGCCGATGCTGCCGCACAAGGTTCGGACACCCAGACCACTCCGCACGAGGAAACGAGCCTGCACGGCACCGTCCTTTTGGTAGACGACGAGGACGAGTTACGCAGCATCGGAGCCGGGCTCCTTGCTGCCATGGGTTTTACCGTTATCACGGCCTCCAATGGCCGTGAGGCTCTTGAGGTGTACCAGCGGCGGCAGTCCGAAATCGACCTGGTACTCATGGACCTGACCATGCCGGAGATGGACGGGATCGAGACCTACCACGAGCTGCGCCGACATGACCTCGCGCTCCCCGTTTTGTTTTGCAGCGGTTACGGCAACAAGGACATCTCCCCTTCCATCCACCATGATGCGCATGCCGCCTTCGTCCCCAAGCCTTACAAGGCCGAGCAGTTGCGGGAATGGGTGGTCAGGCTGGTCCACCAGTAACAGCCATGCCCGTCGAGGGAGCCCGGGCCTTGGGGCGCTCGGGCCCCCATCCTCCTCCCTATAGCTTCACGCCTCCCGCACCCGGAACCAAAACCACTCCAGTTCAGTTGCCAAAATAAAACGCTCCCCTGCTGGCCCCTCCCCCTCTATCTGCTAGAATTGGTCGGTGCCAATAAGGCCCCATTATCAAGGCGTTAGTCCATCCGCTCGAAAAAGGAGCACTGCTGCCATGAATAACGGAGAAAGCCCGGATGCCAGCACCCCTTCACGAGACGCCGGTCGTTTGCTGCTGGCATCGTCGTTTCCGGTACTGGCTCTCGCGCTGCAGTGGCTTTTATGGGAAGCGATCATGCCTTATGTCTGGGTGTTCTTCTATCCTGCCGTCTTTTTCAGCTCGTGGGTCGGCGGCAAGCTGGCGGGCCTGCTGGCTACCGCCTTCTCTGCGCTGGCCGTCTGGTTCATTTTCATGTCCCCCATGCAATCACCGGCTTTGGAGCGCTCCGCTTCAACCCTCGCCCTTGCCATCTTCAGCGCGATGGGCGTGCTGTTCTCGCTGTTCCACGAAAGGTTGAGGGAGGCCAACCGGCGGGCCAGCTCAGCTCTGGCCGAGGTGTTGTCGGCCAAAGAGCACCTTGAGGAGCGTATCTGCGACAGGACAGAAGAGCTGCAGAGGATAGTGAACGAATTGCGCCGCAAGGAGGCCGACCTGCGGAAAGCACAGGAACTGGCTAAGCTAGGCAGCTGGTCCTATGAAGCGAACGGGTCTCTGCAGTGGTCGGAGCAGCTCTACAGCATTTACGGGATGGCGCCGGGTGAGGAAGCACCTGATATCGAGGGCTTCCTGCAGATCATCCATCCTGAAGACCGGAGCGCCATGCAGGGGTGGATCGACGCCTGCATGGCCGGCGAGAGCCCCGGCGAACTGGAGTTCCGCGTGGTTCTGCCTGACGGGTCGCTCCGTTTCATCAGCGGCCGGGGGGAGCTGGTCCGCGACGGGAATGGCTCTGCGCTACGCATGTCAGGGACCGGCCAGGACATCACCGACCGGGTCGAGGCGGAATCTGCGCGGCGCGAGAGCGAAGAGCGGCTGCGGCTTTTCATCGAGCACGCACCGGTCCCGCTGGCGATGTTCGACAGCGAGATGCGCTACATCTTCGCCAGCCTGCGCTGGCGCCGCGACTACCAGCTTGGCGACGACAATGTGACGGGCAAGTCCCATTACGAGGTTTTTCCGGAGATACCGGAACAGTGGAAGGAACTGCACCGGCGCGCCATGGCGGGAGAGACGCTGCGCGCGGAGGCGGATCCCTTCGTAAGGGGGAACGGATCGGTGCAGTGGATCCGCTGGGAGATCCGCCCCTGGTACGGCGAGCGGGGAGAGGTAGGGGGCATCCTCATCTTCAGCGAGGACGTCACCGAACGAAAGCTTGCCGAGGAGAAGCTGCGCCAGAGCGAGGACCGTTTCCGCACCATGGTCGACGCCATGCCCCAACTCGCCTGGGTGGCGCAGGCCGACGGCCAGATCAACTGGTACAACCGGCGCTGGTACGAATACACCGGCATGACGCCGGAGCAGGCCGAGAGACAGGAGTGGCAAAGCTTTCACGACCCGCAGGTGCTCCCTGCCGCCCTGGATCAGTGGCAGGCATCCATCGCCACCGGGACCCCCTTTGAAATGGTGCTACCCCTGAAGGGTGCAGACGGGGAATTTCGCCCCTTCCTGACCCGGGTGCTGCCGCTTAAGGACCCCCACGGCAAGGTCGTGCAGTGGCTTGGGACCAACACGGATGTAACCGAGATCAAAAGGGCCGAGGATGCCCTGCAGAGGATGAACGATGAGCTGGAGCAGCGGGTAGCCCAACGCACTGAGGCGCTCGATGAGCTTCTCGTCAAGCAGGAGGCCCAGAATGTCGAGCTCCAGGAGGCGTACCACGAACTGGAAGTGGAATCAGCCGAGCGTATCAGGATGCTGACCGAGCTGAGAAAAAAGGACCAGGTACTGATCCATCAAAGCCGCCTGGCCGCCATGGGCGAGATGCTCGGGTATATAGCTCACCAATGGCGCCAGCCCCTGAACGTCCTGGGGCTGAACCTGCAGGTGCTTGGTCTCTCCTACAAGCACGGCAGCTTCAGCAGAGAGCTCCTTGAGGAGAGCGTGGCCAAGGCGATGGGGATAATCAAGCACCTATCGCGCACCATCGACGATTTCCGGGATTTCCTGGTCCTGAACAAGGAAAAGACCACCTTCAGGGTGGATGAGGTCATCGAAAAGACGGTGGGGCTCATCCGGGAAAACCTGGAGAAAGAAAGGATCAGCATCAGCATCTGTTCCACCGGCGAGCCCCGGATCTCCGGCTATCCCAACGAGTACGGTCACGTGATACTGAACCTTCTGACCAACGCGAAGGACGCCTTTGCCGAAAACCAGGTGCAGGAGCCGCAGGTAACCCTCCGCGCCTGGGTCGAGGGGGGACAGACCCTGGTCACGGTTACAGACAACGCGGGCGGCATAAAAGAGGAAATCATGGACAAGATCTTCGACGCCTACTTCACCACCAAGGAACTTGGGAAAGGAAGCGGCGTCGGACTGTTCATGTCGAAGATGATCATCGAGAAGAATATGGGGGGGCGCCTGACGGTGCGTAATTTAGACGGCGGCGCCGAATTCAGGATCGAGGTTGCCAACAGGGCCGCTGGATAGGGGGGTGAAGCCATGGCGAACATCGCGCGTTTTTGCAGCACCATACTGCTCGTTTCCACATTGCTGTCCGTCGATGCCGCTGCCCATATCATCATCACCCGCACGAGCGATAGCCAGCAAGTCAGCATGGCGGAACTGTCAGCCGCCGCCGCCAGCTCGGACCTGATACTGATGGGGGAGTCCCACGACGACAAGTACCACCACGAACTGCAGCTCGACCTGATCCGTTCCCTGCTTGCCGGCAAGCAGCCGTTGACGATAGGGCTGGAGATGATGCAATCGGACTATCAGGCGCAGCTCGATGAATGGACCAGCGGCAGGATAAGCGAGGGTGTCATGCAGGCGGTTTTCGAGCGTAACTGGTCGGATTGGCCGATGTACCGGGACATCTTCATCTATGCCCGCGACAACAAGATCCCGATGGTCGCCCTGAACGTCCCGAAACACATCGTCAAAAAGGTGTCCATGCACGGTTTCAGTTCGCTGACACCGGAGGAAAAGGGAAACCTGCCGTCAGGAACCAGCTGCGACCTGAAAAACCCCCAGGTAGCCTTTCTGAAAAAGGCGTTCCAGGCGGTCGCGAACCATGGGCAAAGCGGGAAGATGTTCAGCAACTTCTGCGAGGCCCAGACGGTGCGCAACAGCGGCATGGCGTTGAACATGGCGCGCTACGCCGCGAAGCAGCCTGGGCGCAAGATATTGGTGCTGACCGGCATCTGGCACGCGGTGAAATACGGCATACCGGACCAGTTGCAGCGCCTGGGGAGCAAGCTCTCCTATACGGTAATCCTCCCCGAGACACCGTACCTGAACAACACCAATTCAGGCGCTAGCGAAGCCGATTACCTGGTGGAGCTGTAGCCTCCCCAAGGGGGCCGGCCAGGCGGTCCGGGTCGCGCCACTGGCTACTCCGGAAGCTTCTTCACTTGGTCCTTGTGCAACTCGTAAGCCCTCTCGAAAAGCTGCTTCACCCCCAGCTTGCGCCCTCCCGCAAGTTGTGCCAGGGAATGCATCCCGAGTTTTCGGTAGCTTTCAAACTGCGCCTCGTCAAACCACTGGTCTGAAGTCGGCTCGTGCGGGAATTCGCCGTGCATCATCGAGTAGTTGAACTGGTCCACCGATTCGTCCCCGGTCAGCACCGGCTTTATGTACAGCAGGCGACCGTTTTCAGAGCTGCCGTTGTCACAGCAGGCATACCGGATGGTCCCCACCGCAAAATGCGACTTCTTGGCCCTTATGCCCCTGATATCGAGCTCCACTTCTATCCTGAAGTCCGCCCTCACCTTGCGCACCGCATTGCCTAGGTCCTCGAACGCGGAGTCGCAGTCGCATCCGGCATCGCAGACGATAATGTAACGGCACCTTCTTCTCACCATCTCGTAGAGCCCCAGGTTCTCGAAGTGACCGCCGTCCGACAGGTAGATGTCCTTGCTGTCCTCCCGGGTGAACCCGAAGGTCTCCTTCAGCAGAGGGACCACGGAAAAGTGGTGCGATCTCCTGCGCCAAGCCCCCCCCATGCCGGTTCCCGTGTTCCCCAGCCACCAGCCGAGCCTCAGGTTGAAAAAAGCCATCACGAAGGTAACCAGCGGCGAGGAGTGGTACCCCATGTTGGGACTTGCCGCCGCGCCCGAAATGGCCATGGCTGTGCCTATGGTCATCGGCTCGCTTTTCCTCTTCCCCGCCGCGTATTCGGCCATGCTCCGGTAACCACCCGGCAGCACCTCCCTGCACTCCGGGTCCGGATCGATGTCGCTGCCGGCAAAAAGGGGCGACATGACGAAGGAGGCGGCCTTTCTTTGCTGCCACGCCAGCCGGTTCCCCTTCACCAAGTTCCAGGCCATGTTCACCACGTGAAACGGGCGTCTGGGCAGCTCCGTCATGAAACGGTCGTCACCCTTGTCGAACCCTGTGAAAGGCTGGCACTCCCTCTCTTCCCTATCGCGCGCGGCACCAAGATAGCACCTGGTCAGCCTGTTTCGATACATCGCGTGCATCGAGAATTTGTTGATATCCACCGCCCACGCCATGCAGGTGGACAGCAGCAGCGCGCCCCCGGCCAAAGCCCACAAGGCGGGGTCGAGCCCGGTGCTGCCCAGTATATTGAGATGGGTGAGGAAGCTAAGCGGCATGGCGGCCGAGGTCAGGTCGGGAAACGAGATGAAGGCAAGCGGCGAAACCGGGACGCATCCCCTCGCCAGCTCGGTGACATAGCCCGCTCCCCAGAACATGCACGTGGCGCCAAGCGACAACGCTTGCGTCAAAAAGAGCAGGAACAAAGCGGCGGCAAAAGAGAGCAGAGTAGTGCGGTACTTGCTCATGAAAACCCCCGGACGAAGCGCAGGGGTGGACGAATCCCGTCCGAGGAGGGCAGCAGCGACACCGGAACCGGCGCCGAGTGCGATGTAGATCTCTTTCCAGAAATGGGTAGCGTCCGGCAGGATGAACCATGGGCCGTAGATGACGGCAGCCATGCCGACACCCCACACGAGGCCTGCAAGTATTACCATGCCGGCGGCACGTCCCCACCACTCCCTGTCCTGTTCCCCGGTCCGCCTGGACAGGAAGGCTACCACAAGCGCCATGGTCAGGAGGTAGACCGCCAGGATCACGGGGACAGACAGTGTGGCGAAGAGGAGTTTCGGGGACCAGACCCTTTCCAGCAGCGCCGGAACAAGCTTGGTTGCCGCGACCCATCCGAAAAAGCCGGCCAGCGCTCCGGTCATAGCCGTGCAGGCAAGTCCGGAGGTAAGCCAGGTGGCAGGCTTTTGCCGCAGGCATAGTATCCCCACCACCCATCCGACCAGGTGCACCGCTGTGCCGAAACCGACAAAACTCCAAAAGCCCGGAACGGTGCACCCCGGGCGATAGACGTACCCCCAATAGGCGGAGAGGAAGCAGGCCATCAAAAGAAGAGGTGCCAGAAAACGGAACAGGAAGCTCCGCTCGGATTGCCGCAGGTCACCGATGCCCGGGAGGTTGTTTACCGTGTAGGCGATGGGGAACAAGGCGTGTACGGCGCCGGCGATGAGGAAGAGGTGTGCCGCCAGCATCTCGTCCAGCGCGATCTCGTCGATGACCGCTCCTGACACGATGTGCACGAGAAACCTCGGCAGGAGCAGAACCGCGAAGAGCAGCGGAAGGAGCACCAGCCAGTTCAAAACCAGGTTGCGCAGGTAGGTCGCGATGATGGTCCAGGTATCCACGCTCAAGATCCCGACGCGGGGCGTCAGGTAGTTGCTGTAGTCCCGCAGGAACCTGATATGGTACGGCTCTTTGCCCCGGCTTTCCTTGCTTTCCTGCGCCAGCGCATCGATGACGCTGTCGAACCTGGCCCCGGGAGAACCTTTCTCTCGCGATATCCACGAGGAGAGCCAGCTGCCGATGTACCCCCCTCCTGAAACGGTGGAAAGGTAGTCGATCTCCCTCAGCGCCCCGGTTTTCGCCAGCCCCTGCAGCACCCCCAGGTTGAAGGTGGCGCTGCGAATCCCTCCGCCGGAAAGGCACAAGGCGGCCAGTTTCGCCGAGTGAAGCTTCGCGGCGACGTCTGAAAACCTGCTTTCCTTATCATCCCCCGCAGGCGGGGCCTGGTCCCATGCCCCCCTCTTTTCTCTGGCCTTCCCGATCTCCCTGAGTTCCTCGAAGAGGACTTCGGGGAGATCGTAATACCGGTCATCGAAACCCGCTCTTACTGCATCCCTTGGGAGGTATCCAATCTCCCCGTCGACGCTTATCTGCAGCCATTCCCCTTGCGACTCCAGTACGGCGATCTCCCTGCCGCTTGGGATCGGTTTGACAGGGAAGACGAACCCTTTTCCAGGCCCGCGGCGGAGGTAGACCTTGCAGATTGTTGTTGCCGTCATTTCCGTTACCCCTTTGTTTACATCTACCAAGAGATCCAGAGGAGACCGAACCTTTAACGACCGCTAATGCCAGGTCTCTAGCGTACAGCCTGACCTCATACTGTCAAGGCTGGGCACATGACATCCCTGTACCCCCTCATCAAATCGTGAACGTCGGCTATTCGAATACTTACTCAGCCACTGATAGAAATTTTTGCCGCAGCCTTGAGTTTTGGCAGGATCTGACGAAACGCAATAAAGGCAGGGATGTGGCTGATACTGTCTCGGCAGTGCTGAACCAATGGCTCAGACAGTCAGCTTCCCCCAATTCCTGAATGTCAGGGGACATTATGAAAGACCAATACTGGCGAGCGATAAGCATTGACTGCATCGATCCGGAACACTTTCCTGAAGTGCCGCTTTTCATGAAAACTGCCGGGAATTACGTGCTTTACAAAGACGCTGAGCGGAGGTTCTCCGCTGCAGACCGCAGCAGGATGGAGAGGACACGCACGGAGTTCATGTACGTCAGGTCCGGAGACATGACAGAGATCTCCGCCTACCTCGAAAGTGGCCTCAAAGACATGCTCTCCAATGATGCCCTCAACAGCGCGAGGAAGGGACGTATCCTGTACCAGACGTCTATCAACTACTTGATTGACGCCTTCGAAGCACCGGAACAGGCGTCGAACCTGGAACGGTGCAGGCAATTGATCCAGCACATGATGGGTTTTGTGGCGAGGGACGAACAGGCCCTGCGCTCGATCCAGTCTGTCGTTGCACACAACCTGTACATATTTTCGCACAGCGTACAGGTGACCGCCCTGAACCTGCTGGCGCATGAAAGGCTGTTCAACGTGGATCCTGACGAGTTGCTCGATGTGGGCATAGGATCGCTGCTCCACGACTACGGCATGATCTTCGTTACCAACGAGATCCTTCAGAAACCTGATGCCCTCTCGGACGTCGAGTACTACAAGATCAAGCAGCATACCCAAAAGGGATTCGAACACCTGAGGGACACCAAGTGCTTCGGCGACGTGTCACTCACCATCGTCCGCCACCACCACGAAAGGTACGACGGCAACGGCTATCCCTTGGGGTTAAGGGGTGACAAGATACCTCGCAGCGCGCAGCTGTCGATCCTCTGCGACACTTACAGCGCCCTCACGCTGGACAGGGTGTACAGAAAGGCCGTTTCACACCAGGAAGCGATCAAGGTGATGCGTGAAGAATCCGGAGGGGCTTTCAACCCGGAACTCCTGTCAGGATTCATTGAGCTTGTCAACGCGCAGAAAGGTTAAGCGGCACCCACTTTAGCTGAAGAGTAGCCCGGCGTCAAAAAGCCGTCTGTTCAGTCAGGCGGCTTTTTTGCGTCTTCAGCCCTGGCTGCCATCAAGCGGCAGGCACAAGTTCATGCTTCGGGTTAAGCTGCGGGCGGGGCTCGACCAGACCTAAACGTCGTAAACACAAGAACTTACGGTGCAACTTCCGTATACACGCGAATTGACTTTCTTTAATCCGATGTGCTAACTTGAAATTAGGACCACCACGTGTATACAGCTAGCTCTGCCCGGAGATTCGGGAAAGGAGTCTCAATGAAAAACAATGGCGGGGGAAGTTGCGATGCTCCACGCCAGATAGAGCAGACAGGGACGAATGTTGGCAACGATCAACTTACCGCAAAGGCGGCACCGTGAAAGCAGCAAAAGCAGGCGGTGCTGCTCAGGCTTCGAAGGCATGAAGCCAAGGGAACGGAGGTCCAAAAATGAGAAGCGTGAGAAAGATGATATTCACGACAATAGCCATCGTGGGGATGATGGGCTTGACAACAGGCATGGGTAACGCTGCCGGTTCCAGGTCCTATTCTGGTGAAACACCCAGGGTGGGCGGCACTACGGGATCCGGGGCTGGTGGCGCAACGTTAGGCAGTGATCTCGGTGCGCGTACCACCATCAGACAGGATTTTACGGTTGAGAGGGTCGGCCCGGACATGGGCACCGGTAGAGGCGGCACGATGGGTACCGGTGCCGGTGGCACCATGGAAAGGGGTACCGGTGGAACCATGGATATGGATAGGGGCACCGGCGGCACCATGGAAAGAGGAACCGGTGGAACCTATGACAGAGGTACCGGTGGAACCTATGACAGAGGTACCGGCGGAACCATGGAACGAGGCACAGGTGGCACGTATGACAGGGGCACCGGCGGCACCACAATAGATAGAGACACCGGTACTATCGACAGAGCCCCCGGCGGTACTTTGGACAGAGGCACCGGCGGCACCATGGATATGGATAGGGGCACCGGCGGCACCATGGATAGAGGCACCGGCGGCACCATGGATATGGACAGGGGCACCGGCGGCACGATGGATAGAGGAACCGGCGGAACCGGTGGCACGACGGGCACCGGCACTGGTGGTACAACGGACGGTAGCATGGGTACAGGCGGTACGACTGGCACTGGCACGGGTGGTGGCGTTGGTACCGGCGGCACTGGCGGTGGCGGGAAATAATGAAACCTTCCGCTAGCAGCAATCCTCAAAACACCAAAAGGGTTACAGAGATGATTCTGTAACCCTTTTTCATATCGACAGTCGTGGGAATATTGCTTGTGGGTTCGCCTCACTTGGTGGCGGCAAGACGTTGGTTGTTTCCCCCCCGCAAGATGGCACCTTGCGTCTCACCGTGCCTTGTCTCATGATCGTACTCTACCTGAGCCTGTTTCAGCCTCCTGAACCTCTCTTCGGTCCTGCGGGTTATTTCCTGTGCCAACTCATCGGTACTCCCGAAACTCGGCACCGTCGCAAAAATCTCGTTCACTTCGGAAGCCGTCTTTACCGCAAGGTCTTTGTGGCCGAATTCATGATGCTGCAGGCGCTCCAGGTATTCGTCCCACAGTGCCGTCACTTCCGGGTCGGCACTGGCCGGGCGCATGCGCGGCATCCGGTAGATTATATCCACTTTGGTGCTGGCCGATTTGACCCCATACCCGCCACTGTCGCTGGAAATGTCATAGACATAGTTGATATCCCAGCTGGTGAGGCCGGAATAGACATGACCGTCGTCCCATCTCGTGCCGTTTTGGTTCATCTGTTTCCGCAGATCGTCGATGCTCTTCCCATTGATGTCATAGTACTCGTAACGTTCCCTCACGTTGAGCTCACACATGACAGAACCCGCGTCACCGGCGAAGAGGGTAGATGAGCAGAAGATGAGCGTGGCAACAACGCTCGCAAAGGTAGTAATGCGTAAAGCCATTCAAGGCGCCCTCCAGAGATGGGGTAGACAACACAACAATGAGCACACCATACCCCATGCAGTTAGTTAATTGCAGTGACCAGTGTCACAAATGACGCTATTTCAACCATTTCCCTCCCTATGCCGTTGCCCTTGCTATCCCTGCCAAATCGCTTACCTCATTCCTTCTTTCCCCATTTCCTCCACACTTCCTCCATATTCTGCTGGTACTCCTGTGTCACGGCAGTAGAGCAACCACAAAAGGAGCCGAACCATGAACAAAAAGACAATCTCCGCAGTCGGTCTTATGGCCATCATGCTGGCCAGCGCAGGACACGCCACCGAAACGCTTGAAAACGCCTATCTTAAGCAGTCAAAAGGTATGAACACGGAACAGGTCGACCAGAGTGCGACACAGAAGGAATACGCCAGCCGGCTGGCAGCCTACCATAAAGATCTGACAGCCTACGAGGCCGACCCTACCATCTGGACCGCTGAGATCCCTGTGAAACCGGTGCAGCCGACAAGCGGCCCAGCAGCTGCCGGTGAACGGTAAATCAGAGCGCAAAAGGCAGGCCCCCAAAACCTGTGCGGAGGCCTGCTTTCTTTTTCGTTCAACTGCAGCTCAGCTACGACTCGGGGAAGTTCGGCGGCGAGCAGTCGAAGGCGACGTGCCGAAAGCGATGAGCCTGATCCGGAAGGTTCCCAACCTTAAAGGGCTTCAAGGACTTCCTGAAGGTGGGTCAGGGCGCCTAATTCAGGGATGGCCTGAGCGGGCAGCCCAGGTTCTTCTGGTCCTTGGGACGCGGCTAAGAATGCTCGGGCAGCGTGAAAAAGAATGTGCTCCCTGCGCCTTCCCTGCTTTCTGCCCAGATACTCCCCCCCATTTTCTCCACAATCTGGCGCGTCAGCGCCAAACCAAGGCCTGTCCCGCCGTGCCGCCGCGTGAGCGAAGAGTCCACCTGCGTGAACCTGGCGAATATCATTTCGAGTTGATCAGCAGGGATGCCGGTGCCCGTGTCCCGCACCGAGAACAAGATGAACCTGTTCGCTTGCGCTCCGACAGGCTCGAAACCGTGTACGGCCACCTCTACCTCGCCCTGTTCGGTAAACTTGACCGAATTTCCCAAAAGATTCACCAGCACCTGCCGCAGCCGTCCTTCGTCGCCCGTTATCAGGACGGGTACCGAGTCATCTATTGTCGAGATAAGATTCAGCTGCTTCTCCTCTGCAAGGAAAGAAACCACTTCAAGGGCAGATCTCACCACGTCCCATACGGAAAATTCCTTATGCTCGAAGCTCATCGCCCCCGCTTCCAGCCGCGAAAAATCGAGCACGTCGGCGATGATCCGCAGCAGTGAATCCGCCGATCGCTTGGCCATCTCCAGAAGCTGCCTCTCCTCTTGGCCTATATCCATGTCGAGCACCAGCCTGATCATGCCTAACGTCCCCGCCAGCGGCGTCCTCATTTCGTGGCTCATGTTGGCAAGGAATTCGGTTTTCGCCTTGTTCGCAGCGTCCGCATTCTTCTGTGCGGCTACCAGCCGCTCCCCGGTCTCCAACAGGGCCTTTTCGTACTGTTTTCTCTCCTCGATCTCGGTCTTTAGCTGTTCGTTGATAATGCGCAGATCCGCTGTCCGCTCCTCGACGAGTCTTCCCAGCTGTTCCTGCTGAGCCCTGAGGCCCGCTTCTGCCGTGAGCCGGGCAGCTATCTCCCCCAAAAGCTGTGCGTTCAGGCGCTCGACCCGTTCCTTTGCTTGTTCAAGGATCTCTATCATCTCCCTGTTTTCGAACCTCAACAGCAGCGAGGTGTGGTTTATCGCATAGTTGTGCAGGGATATACGCCAGAGCAAGAAGCCGAACAGTATCACCATGGCAGCCATGATGTAGTGGAAGGTGTCGTTGATTAAGACGAAGTGCACCGCAAGCGGCGCCAGGGCCGGGACGCTGAACACGGAATAGGCGTGTCTCACCGTGGCAAATGTTGACGAGGCCCCAGCAGCCATCCCCCCCAGCACGAACGCGAGGAAGACCCGATGGGCCATGGACATGGCAGAAAAGGGGAAAACCCCGATGCTCCCCCAGGCCACGCCTATCGCGAACAACCCCAGAAGAAACCTGTCCGCCCAGATGCGGGCCGATGCAGGCTCATGCTCGGAGGTCCTGAATCTATAGGAGAGCCAACATCTCAGGAGGGTAACAAAGACAATGGAGGCGAGCCAGGGGATGAGAAACCTGTATGGCATCACGTCCTTCATTACGAAGAACACGAGCAGCGAGTTCGATACGGTCGCCACCATGCCTAAAGGGGCTAGACGGTAGAGCTGCTTGACCTGTTCGCCCAGGATCTGCTCCTTGAAAAGGTCTTGGGGGTGCAATGGGCTCGATATGTCCTTAAGGTCTCTTGCCATACTACTTTCTTCCTTCGATATGACCGCCTGCAGTTCCTTTCATGGTATCACCCCGAACTTTCAAAAGGTGATTTCCATGTCCCTGTCCATGCCTGCGGGGTAAGCAGCAGAACGGAAACTAAGGGGGCAGGCCGGCTAGTTGCCTTTCCCGATCCGCATGAGAGAATAAATGGCCCCCATGAGATTAACACAGTCCAACCCTTAAAAAAGGTGAGTCATGAATCACTGGCGATCTTCATGGAACGCCCTGGTGTTCGGAATATGTGCCGTGTTGGTTGCTCACGGCAGTGCTGCAGGCGCCGGATATGCGGTTGTTGAACAAAGCGTCAGACGGCTTGGTACGGCGTACGCCGGTGGAGCCGCCGCAGCGGACGATGCATCCACCGTGTTCTACAATCCAGCCGGGCTCACCCGCCTGCCTGGTTCCCAGCTGGTTGCCGGGACGCACCTGGTGCTACCCTCTGCGCGTTTTAGGAACGAAGGCTCAACCGACCTCACCGGATTGTCCCTCAGCGGCGGCGGGGAGCGAAATGCGGGGAGCGCGATCCCGCTTCCCAACCTCTACTTCAGCCGGCAACTCAGCGACAGATCGCACTTGGGCTTGGGACTCTTCTCGCCGTTCGGTCTGAGCACGCAGTATGATGACGACTGGGTGGGCCGCTATCATGCCGTCAAATCCGACCTTATCAGCCTCAACATAAATCCTGCATTGGCCTGGGCCGTTACCGACAAGCTCAGCCTGGGTGCCGGCATCAACGCCCAGTACATCGAGTCGGAACTCAGCAACGCGATCGATTTCGGCACGATCTTCGGCTCCCTTGGCGCACCCGGCATGGCGCCGCAGCAAAACGACGGTCTCGTCACCTTCAAAGGGGACAGCTGGTCCTGGGGGTACAATTTCGGCGCACTCTACCAGTTCTCCGAAAAGACAAGAGGAGGCGTTGCCTACCGCTCGGCCATCAGCCACACCTTAAAGGGTGACGCCAAATTTTCGGGAGTTCCTTCTTTAAACCCTACCGGCCGGTTCCTCGATACCGGAGTCAGGGCCGATATCAGGACGCCGGACAGCCTCTCCGTGAGTCTCTGGCATAGCTTTACCGGCAAGATCGCGGCAATGGCCGACATAACCTGGACAAACTGGAGCAAGCTTGACGAGCTTCGCATCAGGTTCGACAACCCTGCCGAAACCGATGCTGTGACGACGTTTCGATGGGAAGACACCCTCCGCTGCTCCCTGGGCGCCGCCTACATGCCGGGCGCTTGGGCGTTTCGCGCCGGAGTCGCCTACGACGAGAGCCCGGTCTCTGACGCTGCCCACCGTACTCCGCGCATTCCCGACAATGATCGCATCTGGATTGCCGGCGGCCTCGGGTATCAGCTATGCGACTCGGTTTCCCTCGAACTCGGCTACGCGCACCTGTTCGTGAAGGATGCCGAGATAAGGAAGAATGCCGCGGGAGAGGATAGGTTAAGGGGAGCGCTCGTCGGCTCGTACCAGGGCAAGGTGGACATTGCAAGCGCGGAGGTGTCTTGGAGGTTTTGATTGTCGAAGCGGGAAATGGTTATTCATCGAAGGGACCAAAAGCCCGATTCAGCGCCCGGCTCTTGAGTAGTCGTTGTTGAGAAGGGAGAGTAGCATGTCCAGGTCGATAGGTTTGGAGAGATAATCGTCCATCCCGGCATCAATACATTGCTGCCTGTCTTCTTCCATCGCATGAGCTGTCAGGGCGATGATGGGAATGTGCCCGCCCGCAACGGCTTCCTTTTCCCTGATCATTCGAGTAGCGGTCAGTCCGTCCATGATCGGCATCTGCACATCCATGAAGATGAAGTCGAAAGCCTGTTGCTCCCATGCGGCCACTGCGTTGCGACCATTATCGACGGTGTTGCATTCGAAACCACAACGTGAGAGCAGGGTAGCCATCATCTGCCTTATGGTTGGGTCGTCCTCTGCGACCAATATCCGCATGCTTTCCTCCAGTGCCCTTGACCAGGACCGTATCAACATAGCATCCCAACCGCTAAAGTAAAGTATCCAATTGTCCCCCCCTCGCCCCCCGTTGCCGCCGCGGGACGACAGGTAGAAAACCCTCCCGCTTCAGGGGGACGTCAGGCATTCAAGTCCCTCCGGCTGCCATTGCCCCACCGATACCCCCTGTATGCGCTTGCCTAATGAACCTGTCTCTAGTAATTTGAACCCCCAAGAGAGATTGGCACTTTGGCAAGATGCCGCCCGCCAAAAACAAACCCGAAAGCAACTGGAGGCACACCCATGTCCCTGCGCAATCTTCGCATCCTGAGCGCCGTCGCCAGCAAGGGGAGTTTTGCTGCGGCGGCTGATCAGCTCGGATTGACCCAGTCCGCCATCAGCCTGCAGGTAAAGAACCTGGAGCAGGAACTCGGCGTGCAACTTTTCGAGCGTACCGGCCGCAGCCCCAGGCTGAACGTCAATGGCAGGTTGGTTGTGGAACGGGCACGGGAGATCCTGAGCATCTACGACGGGATCAAGGAGGAGCTCTCCCCTTCCGGCACAGTAAAAGGGGTGCTTACGCTGGGGGCGGTGCCTACGGTCATTACCGGACCCCTCCCCCCGGTGCTGGGAAGGCTTCGGAGACGTCACGAGGATATGCAGGTGAGGCTACTGTCGAGCCTGTCTGCCGAACTGGTTCGCCAGGTGGAAGAAGGCGATCTCGACGCCGCCTTGACCACCGAGCCCCCTTATGCAGTCCCTCCCCAGTACGAGTGGCGGGTGTACGACGAGGAACCCTTCTTCGTGGTGTCCCCGAAATGCACGGAGGGGGGCACCGTGCAGGATTTGTTCGAGCGATTGCCGTTTGTGCGCTTTGACAAAACGGCATGGGCCGGTGCACTGGTGGATGGACAGTTGATGGCGCAGGGGATCCGCCCCCGCGAAGTGATGGAGTTCGACTCCCTGGAGGCGGCCATCAGCTTGGTGGAGGAGGGTCTGGGAATTGCCGTCGTCCCGCTGAACAAGCGGCGCCTCATGGAGGCTCAAAAACACTTCACGCTGACCTCTTTCGGCACGCCCCAGTTGACCAGGCGCGTCGGGATGTACCAAAAACGGCGGCACCCTCGCCAGGCAATGACGGAGCTGGTGCTGATCGAGCTCTGCCGGGAGTGCGATCACACAAGTATTACTTGAGCATCATGTAAAAATTATCAACTTTTACTCAAGAAAGTCCCGTGCTACGCTCTCCTTGACCCTGCAAAGGCTTGAAGGAGAGCAGCAATGACCACAATAGCGAACGTCCTCACCCCTGTGCTGACCCTCATCCTGATGGGCTTCATCATCAGGCGCACCGATTTTCTGGCACCGGCCTTCTGGCCTTCAGCAGAAAAGCTGACCTATTTTTTACTGATGCCTGCTGCACTTATTCACAACCTTGCAGGCAAAAAGATCGACTCGCTCCCCTGGTTGAACATCCTGCTTACCGTTGAAGGCGCTGTCCTTGCCGGCGCGCTCCTGGTTATCCTCTGGAGGGCCGCCAACCGGCGCATGGGGGGTGCCGCCTTCACCTCCCTTTTCCAGGGAGGGGTCCGCTTCAACACCTTCGTGGCCCTGGCGCTTGCCGAAAGCCTGTTCGGCAGGGATGGGCTCTTTCTAGCAGCCCTGGGCGCCGGTTTCATGATCGTGCTGATCAACGTGCTGTGCGTATCGGCCTTCTCCGTGACCGTTGGCAATGGCGGGCGCATGGACCTGAAGCGGCTGGGCGTCGATCTGCTCCGCAATCCGCTCATCATCGGGTGTGTGGCGGGAATCGCTTTGAATGCCTCGGGGATCAGGCTCCCCGTGGCGCTCGACGCCACCCTCGCCCTGGCGGGAAAGGCTGCCTTTCCGGTGGGACTGATGGCGGTTGGGGCGGCCTACCGGGCAGGTAACCTGGCCATGCACTGGCAGCCGCTCCTGGTGAGCTGTGGCATCCAGTTTCTCTGCAAGCCGCTGGCTGCCTGGTCTCTGGCGTCGGCAACCGGCCTTTCCGGCGCGGCCGCAGGAGTCACGCTGCTCCTCTTCAGCGTACCCACCTCGCCCGCGTCCTACATCCTCTCCCGGCAGATGGGCGGTGACCACGACAGCATGGCCGCAATCATCACCGTACAGACCTGCATCTCCTTCTTCACCCTTCCTGTTACCATATGGCTGTTGCTCTGACGCTCCTGTGACGGACCTGCCACCTCCACTCGAGACGAAACCTGCCGCCACCTTGGCAGCATCAGACCCTCCGCGCCCTCCCTGCCGTCACCGAAAGGCGCGGCGCCGGCGCCTGCTACAGCCTTTGTGAACAGTGTGGCATCTTTACTTTGGCCTGCTAAACTTTCCAGGTTCCGGAATCCGACCCATGAGGGAAGGTTAATTGGAGGTTTCCATGCTGAGAAGAGTTCTTACGACACAAGACGACTTGAGCTTGACGGTGCTGAGGATCTTCCTCGGCATGGTCATCCTCCCGCACGGCGCCCAGAAGCTGCTTGGGTGGTTTGGCGGCCACGGTTTCGCCGGCACCATGCAACATTTCACCGAGCAGATGGGGATCCCCTTCGTGTTCGCGCTGCTGGCAATACTCGCGGAATCGTTTGGAACTTTGGGGCTGATCGTCGGGCTCTGCACCAGGATCGCCGCCCTGGGGGTGGGGGTGACCATCGGCGTGGCGGCGCTCCTGGTTCACATCGAGAACGGCTTCTTCATGAACTGGACGGGAAGGAAGGCCGGGGAGGGTTTTGAGTTCCATCTTCTGGTTGTCGGAATGGCCCTGGCGCTCGTCATCGGCGGCGGAGGCAAGTGGTCTCTTGACCGGCTCATCACAGGAGAGAAGAGAAGACTGACCGGGTTGCATTGACCATGCCCGCTGAACCTGCCGCACAAAAGCCTCCGTAAGAAGCCTCGACCTGAGAAGAGAGCGCTGCGCTGCAAGCACGGGGGGGGCCAGATCGCCAAGCGACAAAGGGCATTAAATGGCAGCAAACGATCGCCCCCCGCCGCAGCGCCCCCCCGCCCCCCTGTGGTCTGACTTGCCGATCAGCAATTGAAGAGAACACCGGTTCGTCAAGACCCACAACCGCCTAACGAGAACCACCCGATGCGGGATCGCGCCTTAAACCAGAAAGTCCCCCATGCGAAGGAGGACTTTCTTTCCAGCTGTTATTTCCCTTGAAAGCGTTTCCAGTATTTCTCGCGTCTGTCGCTTTCCTTATCCCAGGGTCCCTTGTTCAGGAAGAGTATGGCCATGATGACAAGGCCGCCCATTAGGAACAGTCCCACTATTGCCAGCACACTCATTAGCTTCTCCTTTCCGTCAGACGCCGTTTACTTGATTCAGTGCGCAAGACATCCTCAGGCTGGAGTATACCACTCATTGGTGCAGGCCGTTTTCCCAGGAATTGCTCTCTCCATCTCCCTTTGCGGGTGGGGGCGGCTGGATCGCTTCCAGGGGCGAGCGCTGCCTGAAGCCGATAACCTGTTGTCAAAAGGGGGTGCCCGTGTTAAAGCAGACAGGCCCGGTGCAGGGCTACAATTACTCGGCGGTAAGGAACCGGTCATGGCCTCTTTGGACATAGAGCAGGAAAAAAGCGTTTTCAGGACTTATTACGACAAGAACTCGAAGCAGTTCGTAGCCGCTAAAAACGCCTATATCGACATCATCAGGACGCTGATCAGGCAGTCTGACGTGGGCGAGGTCACCAAAATCGAGGGGAGGGTCAAGGACAGGGAAGAGTGCATCAGGAAATTCCAGCGCAAGTACCAGGGCAAGCTGGAAGCCGACGAGCAACCCTACGAGATCAAGGACTTCATCTCTGACCTGATCGGCATCCGGATCGTCTGCCTATACGAGGACCGGGTCTCGGTGGTGTCGGAGCTGTTGCAGCGGCACTTCAAGATCCTGAACGTCACCGACAAGATATCCGCCGTGGAGAGTACCGAGGATTCCTTCGGGTACAAAGGGCTGCACATGGACCTCGCCCTGGGCGACGGCATGGCCGCCCAGCCTAAATACCTGCCGCACGCGGACAGCTTCTTCGAGGTGCAGATCAGGTCCCTGATCCAGGACGCCTGGAGCATGCTGGACCACAAGATCAAGTACAAAAAATCTATCCCCGTCGATCTCAAGCGCAGGATCAACATCCTCTCCGCTCTTTTCGAGCTGGCCGACAGGGAATTCAGGGAGATACGCAACGCTACCGCGGACCTGATGCAACAGGCGACGGTGGCACTTATCAGCGAGCCTCCCGACGCCGGGGCCGAGGCCACGGGGGAGACGGCAACGGCGGCAGGCGGCAGGACCGTGAACGCCTTCAACTTCCTGCCGATCGCAAACCATTTCTTCAGGGATTTCGAGTTCGAAGACCACAAGGTCGATGATTTCGTCCAGGACATCATGAAACTGGACGGCGGATTTCAAAAGTCAGACCTGCACAGGTGCCTCAACGAGAACCTGAAAAACGTCCGGGACTATCGCGATCAGGTCCTGGCTGAGAATCCCGGCAAGACGTTCAGCGCCTACACCTCGATCAGGCACTGTCTCTATCTCTACGATCCCGAGAAATTCGGGCGGATTTTGTCCCGGCGGGCCAGAGAGCGCTTCGCGGGATGGCTGAAGGGAGGAGGAGGGGATGCCCCATGATCCACGCTCCCGTCCTGGCCGGCCATGCTGCGTCAGTGTCATGGGGGAAAGGCGGCTGTCTGGTAATCGCCCCCTCCCCCATGTCCATTGTCCACCAAAGTGACCGCAGAGGAGTCGACGTCCCCCTGCGGTCACTGCTGCGTTAAACCAACCGCTGCAACTGCTATTTGAAGAAATATCGAATGCCGACCGTGCTGGAAAAGCTGGAAGGATCAAAGTCGCCGCTGCGGCGGCCGCCGGCGGTGATGTCGGCATCGGGGGCGAGTATGATTTTGGCCTCCGCGGTCAACGCCACCTGCTTTTCAACGAAATAATCGATGCCCCCCTTGGCATGGACCCCGACGGTCGTGTCGACGTGGCGCCCTGCGCCATCGTTGGCGTCATAGTCGGTGACGAGGATATCGAGGCCGCCCCCAGCGTAAGGAACAAATCGGGGGTCTTGCGGGAGCTTAAAACGGTATTGTCCGCCAAGCGAGACGTCGCTCACCTGGAAGTCGCCGGTGTCCGAGCCGAAATAGGCCCGGGTGACCTCAAAGTCTGCAGCAAGCCTGTCATCGATGCCGTAGAGCAGACCGCCTCCGCCAATGAAACCGGTATCCGTCCTGTTGGTCCTGTTAATGCCGAATTCAGCATCGTTGTCGGCCGGGACGAGGAATCCGATTCGGCCGGTGACGCCGAACTGTCCTTTAATGCTGTCTGCCATGGCTGTTCCCGGGAGCAGAGAGACGGCCGTGGCAAGACACGCAAGAGCGGTAAGTCTTTTCATTTTTTATTTCCTCCTTTGTTAGAAACAATGCAAACCTCTGTTGTTGCTGCCTTGAAACGCTTTTCCTCCTTTTGAAAATGTGGTCCGCCGGCTCTTTGTGAACAAAAAAAAGCCGGGTCGCAAATATCGTAAGATATTTCGGCGACCCGGCTGTCTCGTTGAGACCCTGTAGGCTTTCCGTCCCACCCTCACGGGCGGTTTAGTATTGTCGTGTATCTGAATCTAATGTGAAGTAGGCGGTAAAATAGCCCAAAGATGAAAGGCTGTCAAGACTGCAGCGAGCATTGACCGGAAAGGTTGCTCATACACCGTGTGCAGCCCGCGGCGGCGGGCTGCCGCATGCTGAAAACGCCGCTTATAGGTGAGTTCAGTCAGCAAGATTGTAAAGTAACGGCGACCATAACAGGAAGCAGTGGATTTATCATACAGAATACCGCTCACGCTTTAACCCAACCTTTCTCTTGGACCCATCTTCTTGACTTGGAATTTGCAAACTCCTAAGCTTGAAACATAACCGAAGCCCAAAGTTGTGTAACAGTGGCTGAGGCACAGGAGGAGCACCATGAGCGTCGACAAAACTACATGCGAAGTCAGTGAGCACAAAAAACATATGTGCAGCCTCAGGGCGGCCGGCGACAGCGCCGAGATAGCACGCCTGTCCAGCAACCCCACCGTTGAATGCGGAGTGTGCGGTGCAAAAGCAAATTGTGCCGACAACGTCTGCACCCCCGCCAAGGCCTTCGAAGACGAGCAGGTTGTCTGATTCGAGTGCAGATACAAAAAGCCCCTGCATTTCTGCAGGGGCTTCTTTATTTCTGTTTGCGCCCGCCAATCATGTTGGCAGGCTACCTACTGCAACCTTCTTTGCAGTGCGATACAGGACGAATACGAAATCTGGCAGTCCACATGGGCGTAGTCTCCTTTCTCAAAGTTGATGTACTTCCTCTATACACCCGACAGGAACGCCGAGTCAACACAAAAGGACAAATGCGGTCCTATTGATTCAAAGCCTGCTGCATCACGAGATCGCCCACCCCGAGCGCGGGCGATCTCGAACAGGCACTGTCCGCCCCGCCACACCGACTCCCAGTCGACCTCAGCAGCACGATCCGCAATACCAACCGGAGAACTGCGGCAGGAAGACGTTGTCAATGACGTGAATTACGCCATTTGTGCATTCAATGTCTGTTTTGACATACCTCGCGTTGTCTATCAATGGACGCCCTTCTTCCAGGTGCACCGTGAGGGATTTGCCCGCTACGGTATAAAGGGTTTCATGGCCGCCGATATCGGCGCTAGCCATCTTCCGGGTAAGCAGGTGATAGCCGAGCACCTCGGCGAGATTGCCCGTATCGCTTGCCATCTCGTCCAGGTTGACGCGCTCAAAGGCCTTATCGTTCGGTGCAAACAGAGTGAACGGCCCGCCCTCTTTGAGTTTGGCAGCCAGGTTTGTGGTATTGAGGACATCCAAAAGGGTATAAAAAGTACCTTCCTCTGTCAGAGTTTCCAAAATGTCTTTCATTTCGGCCTCCCTGCGGTTGCAAAAAACTTTGATATTTTACCGGTTGAGCCTTTCTGCTAAGAGTCAGTTTAGGCGCGCCAATGTTCGTAGTCAAGAACTGTCAGTAGGGAACAGCAACCAGGAATCAAAAAGACAGAGCCTGCTCCATTGGTTCAAGCCCCGCAACCGTGCCACTGAGCCAGCCTCTTTTCGACGTCTGCTGTTAGCAATGGAGCCGCTTTACTGTCGACGCCGGCATAAAGCCAACGTCAACATCCGACGCCTCCTAAACTGTCGCCTCCTCCAGCGCGGGCGCTGCGGATGCCTCCACCTGGTTCGTCATGGCTTGCTCGACCACCGGCAATCCAATGTCGGCAAGCTTCTGCACGATACCGGTCAATGAACCATTCCCCAGACCAGCGTCGGTCATGATGGCGTTAACCAATGGCTGCGCAATCTGGTAATTCAAGGCTGCATTGACCACCTGGTCCGGCAGTGACCCGCCACCCGGCGTACTGCTGTTGGCGGTTAAAAGGAGCGTGGATTTCGAGGGCTAACCGAGCTTTTCTGCATTAACCGGTTCAACGCCGACGCCGTGGACGTAGACCATTTCCCCACCGAGCCATCCCGAAATCGCAAGCAGCAGTACCGCAGCAACGGACAGCGCCAACGGCCCCATAGTCGCTGGGTCGGCATGGCGCCGCCACAACAAGTTGAGGACGTACAAAGTGACGATGGTCAGGTTGACACCCAGGTGCCAGAACCCTTTTCGCCTTGCGGATGATGGCGGTAAAGTCACCAAATCCACAAAGCCCGGTAGCGCCGCAAGTAAAGCGCCGACAACGCCCCCTGCCATGGTGTACAAGGCAACAGCGCCCCAAATGGTATCCGATTTCACCAAGGAGGTTATTTCGCAGACAAGGGAGAAGATCCACAGGCCTATGGGAAGCGGTATGAGCATCGGGTGGATCGGGTGTTTGGCGAGACTGGCAGTGGTCCGCATGGCTTCCTCCTGCTAAAGGCAACCTCCCGTGCCCGCCGGCGCAGGAGCCCAAGAGGTTTAGAGGCCGAAGACGCCCATCAGTAAAAGGATAAGGGAAAGCACGGCCACGCTGGCATGACCCAAGATGAAAGGGATCGGCAACGGCCTTTTCTTCAAGTGAAAGAGCAGCAGGAGGGTGAGCCCGCCGAGTGCAGCGAGAACAAACCCGGCCAGTGCCACCCAGGCAAATTTAGGCACTGGTGTTGACTTTACCGTGTAGATGAGGGTCACCAGCCCCGATACCGCTACCAGCCCGTGCAACGCGGCCAGCCACAGGGGCGGAAGTTCTCTGCCTTGCAGGCGCATGGCGGCCATCGCCGCCCCTCCGATTGCCGCTATGGCGAAAAGTATTGCCGCTGTCTCCATGGATGCCCCCTTTTGAGGTTTGGATTTCGCAACCCCTACCGGAAAAGATATACATTAGGACATTTACATGAACTGTCAATCCCCCCCACCACGCAGCAGCACCACCCAAAGAAAACAGGCCCACGAAGACGCCCATGTTTTTCTGCGTGACTCGCCCGTTTCTGAATCCTCCACGGGAGAAAAACTCCTCATTTCCCACAGAGCTCCCTCATGCCCTAAAGTTTCATGAGAGTCGACCCGATAATGTCAAAACGAACAATACAACGTTCAGACATGGCGAGGACAGCTATAGGGCGGGGCACCTGGTACCCATCATCAATTTACGAGGAGAACCAAGCAATGAAGAAAGTTCTGATAGTAGACGACAGCCTCTCGATGGCACGTCAACTCGAAAAGATCATCAACGACTCAGGCGATCACACCTGCGTCGGACTTGCCAGAAATGGCGCCGAGGCGATCAAAATGAACCATACGGAAAACCCGGACATCATCTGCATGGACATGAACATGCCCGGCATGGACGGACTGACAGCACTGCGGAGCCTGGTCCTGCTGGATAAGGAAGTCAAGGTGGTCATGGTTACCTCTCTGGGCGGCGTGGGCGACAAATTCACCGAGGCGCTGAAATTGGGTGCAAAGAACGTGCTTTCCAAACCGTTTGAAGCCGAAGACATGCTGCGGATGCTCCGGGAGCTCTAGTATCTTCAGCACCACATCACATATTCGACAAGGGGATCTGATATGGCAGTGAAATTTTTCGGGCAGTTTCTGGTGGAAAAAGGGATCGTTTCCCGTGAAGCCATTATCGCGGCAGTGGCCCTGCAGGAGCAGAGAAATCTGAAGTTCGGAGAGATGGCGGTATCAATGGGCTTGGTTACCTCGGCTGATATCGACCGCGCCCACAAGGCCCAGTTTTCCAAGGACATGAAGCTGGGAGACATCCTGGTTGCCATGGGGATCCTGAACGTCGACGAACTTCAGGGGGTTATCACCCGTCAGAAGGACACCCACCTCTACATCGGCGAGGCGCTGTTACTTCTTGGTTCCCTCACCAGGGAGCAGTTACATCAGCACTTGAAGGAGTTCGAGCTCGACCAGGCGCCTTATGTATCAGAAAGAGTGGAGCTGCCCGCAGGAGTTGCCAACGGCAAAATATGGGAGATGACCGCTGACCTCACCTACAAGATGATCACCCGGGTATTGGGGCTGCACTACAGAGCCGAAAAATGCCACACTGTCAGCACGCTCGGAACGAACTTTGTGATGGCCGCCCTGGACCTGAGCGGCGATGTGGAGGCGCGCTACCTACTGTCGGTTTCGGCCGGTGTGCAAAAGATGGTTGCTAAGGCCATTTTACGTGAAGATTCGGTGGAGAGCGAATCCGCGGAAATACTGGAAGACTGCCTTATGGAATTCGCCAATGTGGTCTGCGGCAACGTGGCAGCCAAGGCTTCTCAGGCGAACCAAGTCATCAGCATCAACCCTCCGGTAACGATCCATCCTCCGCTTGAAGGGCTCCCGGTACCGCCCGGGCATACTGCACTCTGCTTCCCTATCCACCTCGTGGAGGGTGAAAAGATGGAGCTGTTCCTGTTGATACGGAGCTAGTTACACAAAGCTTACAAGTCCCCTGCGTCCTTCGACGCTCCCAAACCGGATATGAAGGGCTAAGGGGACATTGTTTGCTTCCTTGAAGGGGTACGATCCTCCTCTCTGACGCCCATGCATAGCTTTTCCGTTGGCTTTATTAAAGCGGGCAGCACCACGTGGCCGAGGATCTGCCTTAGCGGCACCCCCCGAGGGTTGGGCGACTGTCTTTCCGCAACCATGTTCATCCGACGAAAGGCCTCAAAGCAACTCCCATCTGCTTGCTCCGCATCCAAGTTCCAATACCCGCTCATTCCGGGTCAAAGACAGCCCCGCGATAATAGCCGACCCCCATTCTCTGATGAGCAGAGGCCATTTGGTATTTTCACCATCGATTTCGTGTGACATGGTAACTCCTCACCGCTCTAAGCGGTCGAGGCGCAGCGCCTTGCCCGCCTGCCGCCGGTGATCTGGCGGACTAGCGACAATCTGCCCCCATAATAATATTCAATTCTGCACCTTCTCATGGGACCAGAATTTCACTAACCTTGCCTGAACGGATACAGCCTGACACCGAGCCGAACATCAGTCGAAGATTCGGGACAAGGTCTCGATACCCTGCCCGATCTCGGCAGCAGACATCCCCCCGAAGCCGAGAAGAAGGCTGGTTTTGGCAGGTGCGCCCGTGGCGCAGGTCGTACTGAACGGAACCAGATTGATCCCCTTTTGCGCGGCGAGGCGGAGCATCTCGGCGTCGTCGAGGTGTGCGTCCTGCAACTGCACAACCACGTGCAGCCCGGCACCCTGGCCAACCACGGTAGCCTTGTCGCCGAGATGCTGTTCGATCGCCTTCAGCATGACATCGTGCTTTTTCTGATAGGTAATGCGCATGCGCCGGACATGACGCTCCCAATAACCCAGTTCCATGAACCTTGACATGGTTTTCTGGTCCATCAGAGAGACGGTGGAAAAGTAATCATGGTAAAACGCGCGAAAACCGGCAAGCAGCGAACGGGGGAGCACCATGTAGCTCAGACGCAGTGCGGGAGAGAGTATTTTGGAAAAGGTCCCCATGTAGATGATATTCCCATCGGGTCGCAACCCTTGCAGGGACGGGATCGGTTTCCCGTGGTAGCGAAGCTCGCTGTCATAATCGTCTTCGATGATCACGTTTCCACCTGATTCGGCCCATTCAATCAGGTTTAACCTGTTGGCGACAGGCATCACATAACCCATCGGCAGCTGGTGGGAAGGGGTAACGTAGGCAATGGTGCTGCCGCTGGCCCTAAGGGTTTCCACGTCGATCCCGCCCGGCCCTACCGCAACCGGGACGACATTGAACCTGTTGTTCCGGAATACCGCGCGCGGCAGGTGGTAACCGGGATTCTCGATCGCCATCGTCGAGTGGCTTTCTCTCAGAAGGTGAGCCACGAGGTCCAGACCATACTGGAGGCCGGCGCAGATGACGATCTGGCCAGGTTCACATACGACGCCGCGGGAACGTTCCAGGTATTGTTGAATGTTGCTGCGAAATCCCCAGTCCCCCTGAGGATCGCCGTACTGGGAGAACTCGCGTGAGCTCTCATGCAGGCACTCCAGAAAACAGCTGCGCCACAGTGCCGATGGAAAACCGGCTGGGTCGAGACGTGCAGGATGAAAATCGTACCTGAAGCTTGGCGGGGGTTGCAGGGGAAGGCTCTGCTTGCGAGGTTCACGGTTCGGTGATAATGGCGCGGCAGCATGATCGAGCGCCGATACGAAATATCCGCTGCGTTGCTTGCTGTAAACATAGCCCTCCGCATACAGGTCCTGGTAGGCGCCTTCAACCGTGTTACGACTGGTCGACAGTTCGGCGGCAAGGTTCCTGACCGACGGGAGCTTGGCATGTGCGGGCATTTTCCCCGACAGCACATGTGCCTTGATCTGCTTGTAGAGTTGTTCGTACAACGGGCATGGGTCGTTGTGGTCCAGAATGAACATGAGCTTTTCCAATCACAGCGTAGAGCTGTGAACCATCAACTAACAGGAGGTAGAACAAATGATTCCCGAGAAACTACTGGAGATACTGAAACACGATGGCGTAGTTGCCATCGCTACTTTGGGCCAGGATGGGCCGCACATGGTTAATACCTGGAACAGTTATGTCAGAATCTCCGCCGACGGCCGTCTATTGATACCCGCCGGCTACATGCATCAAAGCGAGAAAAACATAGCTTTTAATCCCGAAGTACTGCTTACCCTGGCGAGCAGCAAAGTGCCAGGCCTGCACGGTCCTGGTGCCGGTTTCTTGATCAAGGGCAAAGCAGCTTTTATAACTTCCGGGCCGGATTTCGACCTGCTGAAGTCGAAATACGACTGGCTACGTGCCACCTTGGCTGTGACCCCTGATTCTGTGACTCAGACCTGGTAATCCGATAAAGGGAAAGGGGGGCGGCACTCATTGCCTTTAGCGCCTGCCCTCCGCTTCTCTTTTCAAGCTGCCCCTTTACCTCATCTCGCTGTCAAGCAGCTCCCTTACTTTCGGCAGCAGCACCTGCGGGGAGACGGGCTTGGGCAGAAAATTCAACTGCTGATCGACACCTCCCTTGTTTCTGAGGATGTCATCGTCATAACCACTCATGAACAGTGTCCTTACCCCGGGTTTTATGTCTCTGATCCGGTCATACGCCTCTTTGCCATTCATCTTCGGCATGATCACATCAAAGATCAGCAGTTGTATCCGGTCCTTGTTCTCTTTGAAGCGCTCTACAGCCACCATGCCGTTCTCTGCTTCGATCACCTCATAACCGAATTCTTCCAGCAACTTCGTGGTAAGCTCCCGGACGTCCGGTTCGTCCTCAGCGACCAGGATCGTCTCAGTTCCGCCCACCAGCGGCTGCGGCAACGCCTCCGTAGGTGTTTCAGCAGGGGTCTTGGCGGTCATGGGGAGATAGATGGTGAACAACGAGTGCTTACTCGGGACGCTCTCCACAGTGATGATCCCTTTATGCTGGGTCACGGTTCCGAACACTATCGACAACCCAAGTCCGGACCCCTTGCCGATCTCTTTGGTAGTGAAGTACGGATTGAAAATGTTGGCGATCTGCTTGCTGTCCATGCCAACCCCGGTGTCGGAGATTGAAAGGACGGCGTAGTCACCAGGGCTGCCAGTTCCTCCCTTTTCTTTGATGAACTGCTCATCAAGTTTCACCGTATCGGTAGTGATGCGAAGCACCCCTCCCTGTTGCATCGCATCCCGGGCGTTTGTCGCCAGATTCATGAGGACCTGTTCTATCTGCCCCTCATCAGCCATGATGTACAGCCTGGAAGTGGCGACGGCAATATCGAGCTCGATGTCCTCGCTGATAAGACGCGACAGGAGTTTCTCGACCCTCCTCACCAACTCGTTCAGGTCAACCGGGCTGGGATTTATCATCTGTTTCCTGCTGAAGGTCAGGAGTCTGTTCGTCAGCGTGGCCGCTCTTTCGCCGGATGACAGTATGTGTTCTACGTAGGAGCGCAGCGGGTAATCAGCCGGCATCTTCATCTGGAGCAGATTGCCGAAGCCGATGATGGCGGTCAGGATATTGTTGAAGTCATGGGCGATCCCGCCTGCGAGGTGTCCTACCGCCTCCATCTTTTGAGAATGGAGGAGATGCGCCTCCAGATTCTTGCGCTCCGTAATGTTGCGCACCACCTCTATGCCGGCGACTACCTCCCCTTGGGCATTGCAAACCGGGGCCACACTGACCTCCATGTGAATGGTCCCGCGATCGGTGCTGCTGGTGGTCTCGCGACGATGCACGCTAGCGTCTTCAAAGGTTTTTAAAAGCAGGCATCCCTCGCAAATCTGGCTCCTCTGCTGGTAAGCCTCGTAACAGAGCTCCCCTACGTGGTCCCCCTGCATCTCTCGGTGGAGATTGTTCTGATACAGGACCCTGAAGTTCCTGTCCTGGAGCGTGATCCCGTCCCCGATAGCCGCTATGACTGCCTCAAGCTTGTTCTTCTCCTCCAGCAGGACATCCGCAGCTCGCCTCCGTTCCGTGGTGTCGCGCGCCACCGAGACCATGTACTCACGCCCGTTGTGCTCGATCAGCCGGGCATTGATCTCCACTGGAAGCTTGCTGTGATCGCGGCGCCTCTGTTCCGTCTCAAACAGCACATAGCCGTCGCGCCTGACGCGATCCACGAGATTCTTCCACGACTCAAGATCTCCATGAACGTTCATGCCGACATCTATTATCCGAAGGCCGAGAAGCTCGCGTTCCGCGTACAGGAGGTTGGAGCACGCCTTTTGGTTCACATACAAAATCCTGCTCGTCGCCGGGTCGCTGATCAGGAGCGCGTCGTTAGACTGGTTCATCAGGTCCTTGAACAAGTCGTCTTCGGCCCGCCTTTTTCCAATGACCACCTGGGTTATGTTGACACTAAAACGGATGGAACCATCCGATCCGGCCACGGGAAACGACGTAGTTTCGTAGTGTAAAGTCTGTCCATTCTCCGTTCTGGATTTTTCCCGAAAAGCCACCTTCCCCTCGTTCAGGGTCGACATGACAGGACAAGTGGGACAGGCATTCCGGTCGTGCTCGTGCAGTTGGTAACAGGAATCACCAAGGCGGTTGCCGAAGCGGGAGATGTGCCTGGAGTTTTGGTATAGCAATCTCAGGTCATGATCCAGTACATACACCATGTTGGGGTGCAGGTCGAAAACGTGGAACTGGTCTGTCACAGCGTTATTTCCGCCCATCTACGACCCTTTCTTCATCGGCCATTCAACCAGCCGGCACAATGAGTCCATCTCCGGCAAAGCCGTACGGTTTGATAAAGAATGTTGTAAACCAAATGCCGGAGGCAGGTCAACAGAATACATGGCAGCCATAAGCGGGATTTTTCGCAGCCGATCGTGTAATTGCACCCGCTGAATGCTCCTGCTCGATTCCATGGAACTCAGTACCGGTGCAACACACAAGGTAGCCTGCTGGCAATGGACCTCAAAGTAGTCAGTGAGAATCAGGGCTGTTGCCGAAATGGAGAAGAAACTGAGGAAACGAAAGCCGCTTGGCCGGGGGGAAGGGAGGCCGTCAAATGCTGCTCATTGTCCTACGGCCTCATTGCTGTAAAAACCGCTCTCAACGGTGCCGGGTGCCCTTCGATCGTCTTCTCCGCATCATCCGGATCGAGAAAATCCGCAAGCGACTCAAAGTGCATCCACTCCGTCGAACGCTGTTCCTCGCGGCTGGTGCGGTTGATGTCGACGCAGGCGATCTCCGTGAATCCGCAGCGCTTAAGCCACAGGGTCATCGCCTCAACCGACGGGAGGAACCAGACATTGCGCATCTTGGCGTAACGTCCTTGCGGCATGAAGACCGTCTCCTGGTCCCCTTCGACAATCAGCGTCTCCAGAATCAATTCTCCCCCCGGGCGCAGGCAGCCCTTCAGCTCGAAAAGATGGTCGAGGGGGGAACGACGATGGTAGAGGACCCCCATGGAGAAGACGCTGTCGAAGCAGGCGAGATCGGGCGGGACATCCTCGATGCCGATGGGGATGACATGATGCTGCGGATCGCACAGGTAGCGTTGCATCACCTGGAACTGCAGCACCGAAACCAGGAAGGGGTCGATGCCGAGGACGAAGACGGCGCCGGCGCCGCGCATGCGCCAGCCGTGATAGCCGTTGCCGCAGCCGACATCGAGGACTCTGCGTCCGGCTAGCGGCTGAATGTGCGGCAGAAGTCGCTCCCATTTCCAGTCGGACCGCCACTCGGTATCGATCTCAATGCCGAAGAAATTGTAGGGGCCTTTGCGCCAGGGGTGAAAGGCCTGGAGATGGGCGATCACGTCTGCGCGGTTGATTTGGCCGAGATCGGCGCTGGAGCCGATGGTGACATCGTCTTGCAGCGCAACCCGGGAAGGACGTATCTCCGGCAACGATTGCAGGGCGCTCAGCCAGCCCGCCATCTTGCCGCAACGGTCCAGGACCAGTCTCTCGGGCAGGGTCGCTTGCAGTTGCTCTGACCAGCGCTCCTGGCCCAGGGCGGCGAGTTGCGGGTAGAGGGAATCGTAGAAATTCATCTGATTGCGACCAGAGAGGCGAAGTTGAAGCACTGGAACCAAAGTTCGGAGGAAGAGAATCCTGCCGACTGCAGCCGCTCTTGATGGCAGGCGAGGGTCTCCGGGATCATCACCTTCTCCAGCGCTGACCGCTTCTGGCTGATCTCGAGATCGCTGTAGCCGTTGGCCCGTTTGAAGTCGTGATGCAGTTCTTCAAGCAGGTGCTGCCGCCCAGGCTCGCTGAAAGCGATCTTCTCCGAGAGGATGAGGATGCCGCCCGGTCTGAGCCCCGCATGGATCCGCTGAATCAGCGCCAGACGCTGTGCCGGCGGGATGAACTGCAGGGTGAAGTTAAGGACGACCACCGAGGCGTTCTCGACGGTGACCTCCTGGAGATCGGCACAGATCATCGTCACCGGAACGGTCGGCAGAAAGTCGCGAGCCAAGAGCTCGCGGCCGCGCTCGATCATCGCCGGGGAATTGTCGACAGCAATAATGCCACAGTCCGGCTGATTGATCCGCTGGCGCATGGCGAGGGTAGCCGCCCCGAGGGAACAGCCAAGATCATAGCATTGGCTCCCGGCCTGGGCGTATTTCGCGGCAAGGATGCCGATATTGGATATGATCATCCCGTAGCCCGGGACCGAGCGCTGTATCATGTCGGGAAAGACCGCGACGACACGTTCATCGAATCTGAAATCGATCATTTCCTGCAGGGGAGCCGCATAGATAGCATCGGTTTTTTTGTTCACGACCTTCGGTCCTTTTCAAACTGGCTGTTCGTAAAAAAAAAGATGTAATGTCGGGGATAGTCCCAACCACCATCACATCTTCCCTTTATTCTGGCTCCACGCTGAGCTTGACCGGCGCGGCAGGTTTTCCGCCGCATCGAGGCAGAAAAACATTACCTCTGGTCCATCCTCTATATCGCCAAATGGGAGATTTAACAGGCGCGCAGCTTTTTAGCGCGACCGGTAGCGCGTGGTTGGACGTGACGCGCCCTCGACTGGTCGCCCGCTGGCAAACTTGTGAACGATACTGGCAACGCTGGTTCGGGTACTTCTCCTTGTCAGGGTGCTCGATTATATCAAGAAGAGCTCCTTGCGAGATCGCTACCAGCACCTCCTCGAAGAAAACGTCAACGTTCAGCTTTGAGCAGCATGTTCCTGTCTGAGCACCACTTGATAGGTTTCAGCCCGACATGATAACCTCTTGCATGCCTGTTGTCATCACTCTTTCTTGTCAAGTTATCCTCCGCTCGAAGATGCATCACGAATGGCCATTCCCTGCTCCCGCTTTTGGCGCGTCCTCTCAAACGCGATGTTAAGCAGGGGCATGTCTATTTCGCATCCAGTTTTACATTGGACTGAAGGCCGTTGATATCAAACCCGCCCCCGAACTCAACTCCGAGCAGCTCGTGAGAATTTTTCCACGACTTTCCATCGTGGCTTGCCCAATATTTGTAGAGGTACAGATCTTTGGCGAGGATTGCCTGAGATTCAATTTGACTCTCGGACGAGAACAGCGAACCGCTTGCTTTGAGTTTCATCGGAAAGGCAAAACCCGCCGGGTAGAACACGACATAATCGGCCTGCAGCGGCTGGGTACCGACACGGACAACCGGCAGCTTTGCTATCACTTCAGTTGGGGCTGCCTGCAAAGATGCACACCCTGCAAGGGCAAACAATACAAAAGCAAATAATGTGTGTTTCATGTGACTCCTTTTCTACATATTTACCTAACGGCGTGGCCGGCGGAACCCCGGCGTCCCTTCAATTCTCTCCCGCTCTAATCAACTGCAGAGACCCGATCCGCGCGCTTGGTTGTGGATAGTTTCTCCTTAAGCTATCAATATTCTACCCGGGCCGATGGAACGCTTTCGGCAAATCCAGCCATAGCTTTTTTCTGCTGTCGTATTTCCTCAGCTTATCAATTACACTGCTCGCCGGTTCGGCGAAGATTGTCTCGTAAATGAACTCACCGGCTGAAGGGTCCATGGCAAAGGCGAGGTGCTCCCTGTCGATACTAAACCGTGCATCGATGCCGCCGGTGTTCCCACGCGCATCTACCCTAATCCATTTGTCGAGGCTGGCCAGATATAAGCCATTGAAACCATGCAGTGTCAGCTCATTGTTGACCGGCGGGTCGAGCCGCAGCAATTGGTAGCAGAAACCGGCCGGAATATCGACCGCCCGCAGCAACGCCGCCAGTAGATGGCTTTTGGCAAAACAGATTCCTGTGCCATAACGAAGAACCTCGCTGGCCGTGCAAGTCAGGATATCCAGACCGGCGTCATTGGAATGGGGGATTGCGTCTCTCACCCATTCGTACAAACAACGGGCTTTGTCGGTTTCATCAGTAAGCGCCCGAGTAAGATCTAGGGCTTTCTGCCGCACTTCTGGCGTATTCCAGTCGACGATCAAACTAGAAGCCAGGTAATCATCCAGATTTTGCGATTCGAGTTTCACTGAGTTTCCATCCTTAGTGCACAAACAGAAGGGGCGACCTGCTGAGAAAGATCAGATTTGGGAGGTCCATCGGTAACACCGTCAACCCGCCAAGACGGCTTGATCGGGCGGCGGAGTCTAACGCTGTGTTTGGCCGTCCGCTTTGAAGCCTTCGTGGAAAGCGACGGTGCCCTGAGGATAATGCCCATTGAAAGACAGAGCGAAGAAGAACTCCTGTGGCACTCCCTCATACACAAGTCCAGAAATGTTCTTGAACCCGAATTTCCTGTAATAATCAGGATGTCCCACTAGACAACATCCCTGAGCATTCAGACTCCTCAGCCGTGACAGCCCCTCCCGTATCAGAGCATTTCCAACGCCCTGCCGCTGGTACGATGGCAACACCGAAACCGGGCCGAGGCCGTACCAGTCCCGAGTGCCGTCCGAAAGAGTCACGGGAGAGAATGCTATATGCCCTATAACCCTCCCATCCATTTCTGCGACCAGCGATACCGAAAGGGCCTTTGCGGCGCGAAGTGCCTCAACGATGAACTGCTCTGTGTGGCTGCTGAGTTCCAAAGTCTTAAACGCGGCAACGGTGACCTGCTAATCGCGCTCACATCAGCATCGGATTCGCTCCTGATAATTATCTTTGGATCCATGTGTTTCCTTTTCCTCCTTCTTGCAAGCCAACTCGATGCCGGTGCTCTCATGGGTCTTAACATGGAAGTCTTATAATTAGCACATAATATATAGTCATCACTTAAACCTGTCAAAGCTTTGCTCATGTAAAATGGCGCTTTCACGTGAGGCAATGACGCTAATCATTATGTCCGGCTAGGTCCACATCGAACATCCGGAACATCAGGGGGGGTACTTTTCGATTACCGAAAGGGGGTACTTTTCAATTACCGTTGACAACACCGTCAGTGCAAATCGACAATTACACGGAGGTGGGTCACTTTTCAATTTCCAATCACCCAGTAAAGTGGGTCAGGTTTGATTGTCGTTGACAGCTACTCCTCTAAGTAAGCTCCGGTAAGAAACCATCGGCCCTTTATCCTTTCGAATTCGAGTTGATAAAATCTAAAACGTTCCTGTGCCTGTAAATCCTCAGGGGTAAAGACCTTCTTGTCGTAGATCAAGCCAAGAACTGTCTTTGGTACTATTTTGTTGCCGACTGGCAGGTACTCTGTCTGCATCAGGATTTTGTGGAACAGTTGGGGCACTTCGCTTCTGTCGTAGTATTTTACTGGGGTGTTGTCGCTGACGCCATGCACTGCCAGGGGAAGTTTGATCATAGAAATAAGTTTGCTTTCTTCGTTACTCAGTACGGCATCCCTGAAGGCAGCCCAGAATTTTCCCGCTGTAAAACTATCCTCTGCAGCGTGGCACGTGACTCCTAAGATCAAGATCAGGGTAAGAATCCTTAGCATCATTTACCGTTCGCCCCGCAGAATCGGCCACCGGTGCCCGACAGGCGTCCACCCTGACCTCGGATAACTCGAAATTTTTACTCTCTTGCTTTGATTGCCGCCTAGCAGCTTGAAATGACTACCGGTGTCCTCTATCCAAAAACCGACATGATAGCCTGAGCGGGTTCGCGGCGGATTGAACTCTCGAATGACGGTGACTGCCCCGACTTCAGGACCGCATAAAGTTCCCCAGTTTAGCCAAGTTGCTGCCAGAGCTGAATGTGTTCCTTGTATCCCTGCTTCTTGGAGGCACCAGTTTACAAAAGAGGAACACCAAGCTGTTTCATCATCCGTTGTCCCAACCGTCAGCCCCATACAGGCATCGGAAATGAAGAGCCGGACGCCCTGTAGACCGCGCTCCTTGAGATGGCGAAGAAATGCTGACCAACCCGCCTTGTCTTCCTTGGCACCTTCGAAGACGCCGAGGATCTTGCGGTAGCCCTGGCCATTGACGCCGATGGCAACCAGTACCGAGACGTTGGTGACTTCGCCACCCCAGGAGCGCTTTAGGACTATGCCGTCCAGGTACACGTAAGGAAAGTCACCGTGAATGGGGCGGTTGCGCCACTCTTCGATCTTGCTGTAGACCTTCTTGTTGAGGTTGCTGATGGTGCCAGGGCTGACCTTCGTGCCCCACAAGGCTTCAGTGATATCTTCGACTCGTCGCACTGAGACGCCGGCTAAATACATCTCGATGAGAGCCTCTTCGACGGAGGCTTCTCGACGACGGTAGCGCTCGATGATGGCTGTCTCAAAGGTTTTATTGCGCAACTTCGGGACGTTCAGCGTCACCTCGCCGGCCTTTGTGTGCAGCTTTCGCTGGTAATGGCCGGCACGGGTATCGGTTCTGGCTTCGTTCCTCTGGTACTTCTCTGCGTTGCAGAGCTGATTCGCTTCAGCGTCGAGCATGCGGTTGAGAGTGTCTTCCACAGTGCTGCGTACCATTTCTCCGAGGTGATCCCTGATGGCCCCTTCATTCAGTTGGATGATCTGTGCTTTTGGTGTAGAATCGGTTTCCACGGCAGTGTCCCTCCTAGGGTATGAATTGGTGTTTGGCGACTCAATTCTTAACCGAAGTAGGCACTGCCGTGCTAGTTAAAAAAGCGAAAAATATTTTACGTTATCAAAAGCTTTCGACCACCCCCTGCCTTGGCAATTTCGGGCGTTGTATGGGGGAGGCATTCGGCCGATGGCTCCGCTTGAGACGGCAGCATATATGAGTGCTACCACAAAAGCGGTGCCTATGATTATCGTTGTTGCACCCATCTTGCTCCCTCATTTTGCTGTCCAACGAGTCAGAGTTTAGCCGGCTATCTGGGCCATTCGTCACAAAAGCTGGCATTAAAACTACCTCAATGGTGGGCGTGCAGCAAAACAAACCCTGTGCGTTCGATTTTGGTAGGGCAGGGGCATTATTTTCCTGGAGTTCCGGCCATATATAGATAATTTAGGAGTGTCATGTGTCCAAGCCCTTCGAGCAATTTTTCTGCCCAAGGCCCGCAGCCGGAAAGACTTATCTCAAAATTATCTTCAGCAGTGTCATTTGGAAAAATACATTTCCAAACAACTCTCAACAACTCCCCTATTTCATCGGCATATGGTGATGAGCCAAGAGCACCAGAATTGATTTCGTCGAGCAACACCTGCATCTGTACAACCACCCGTGATAATGCGCTGGAAGCGTCTTGGGCTTTCGAACTGACATACTTTTGGAAAATAGCCATGCCTATTTCCTCAAGGTCATCCGGTGCTTTGAGCAGGTCGGACAAATGATCGGCAGATAACAACAATTCGGAGGTAGCCTGCTGGAGCAATTGAATTTTATCTAAACTCGACCGACTCGCGGTTTCTATGCCAAGCTTTAGCAAGGTTTGGGCGTCTATTTCTCTCGGCATGAACTGCCAAGTCTTCTCTGGATCAAAAACTTTTTCTCCGCCCCAGAAGAGACATGACGAAATATGCCAAACTCCATTGTGCCAATACTCACCTGCAATATGAGGGACAATCAAAATATGCGGCCATTTGTGGTCAAGAACGTAGTGTTCCAAGGTCCCGAATTCCATAGGTGAAAATGCTTCTTCAAGCAACTGAATGAGCTTTGCGAATGCCTCGAAAATAGCCAGAGAATTTCCCGCATTTAGAACAAACCATAGCCCTGGACGACCCTCCCAAAGAACTGTTTCATTGTGAATCGAGCATTCCACCCCCATGGAAGACAACGCATTCAACTCGCGCTTTATGTTGTCTCTCAATTTGTTCTGTGCTCGCTCAAAAGCTGAGACAACGCGAATATCGGCCGAATCATACTTAGCTTCCGGATGATTGACGAATTGATTCCATAAGGCCCAAGCAACCGGGAAAACGTGACTCTCACGGTTTTCTAGCCTTTGAAGCCGCTCCTTATCTATAAATCCGACCAATAATCCACGAAAACCAACCTGAAAAGCGGAAAGCGCTTTCCAAGCGTCCCCCAAATTATAGAGGCTCAGACGGTCAGTGCCAGGTTTGTAGCCAAGGCTTGAAATTCGTTTCAGAAAATGCTCTCGCTCATTACACGATTTCATCCGGCCAATTTTGCTGTTAATCATCATTGGCATAAGTGATTGGTTGAAATAATTTCCCAGCGAAGACAAATATTCACTCTTGGCTTTCAAATACGGCTGATATGCCTGAAGCACAAGAGATATTGACTTATCTTTCCTTGTTTGCATGGCGGATTTATCTTCAGATATTTTTGCACCTTCACCAACTAGCCCCCATTCATCGACAGCTGTTTTCGGCAGGTTTAGTTGCTGGTTAACCGCCCGGGAACTCATGTCCCATAACTCCTGTGGCACTTTTTTGCCCAGTGTTTCTGCTCTATTCGCTGCAAAGTAAATGGTCAAGCCTTTGACAAGGGTGGTGAGGGCTACTACAACCTGTTCACGAATCGCTAACGTTGCTTCTGCGTATTCCTGCCATGTCTCGCAACGAAATTTAAGATCTCCCAAGTTGCGGAAAATTGTGTTTATTTTGATCGGCCACTCCGGCTGTAAATATCTTGACTCAACCGGCCCTTTTTTGGTCGGATCAAACGGCAAAGGAACAAAGCGCAGATTATGTCCGTATCCCTGTACGCTATAAGCTCTCTTATTGGGGAAATACATGCGTAACAGGAATAACAACTTGACCGTGTCCGTCTCTAACCGGTTTTCTTTCTGGTATTGGGTCCTTCCATCCGTACTGTTGGCGGGCGACTCCATGGGAACCAGGTAATGGGCGCGAATAAATTCATCTGTTTCTTCGACTGCTATTGTTTTGGTTTCAGAGCAAAAACGCTCCATGATCCGGCGCTTCAACGGATGGATAAGCTGTGCATAGATTGTGTCAGGGGCATATGACAAACTGAGGATAACTTCACCGAACCCTCTGAACGACAGATGCTCCAAAGGCCAAGATAAATCTAACGAAACCAGAGAATCCACCATTCCCGTCTCAAGTTTGAGATGCCTGATCCAGAAATGGGCCTCAGCAAAGCTCGCCCACTCCAAGGCGGTTTCCGGGTTATGTGGGTGGCTATTACTGGCCTTGAACCACACTGTTAATCTGTCAAAAACGGTGTGCCTGTCCGTTTGTGTTGAACGCAGATTCTCCATAGTTTCGGTTGCAGTGAATTCCTTTAATGCCTCAAGAAGACCACCATCACCATCAGAAGAAATTCCGCTGATATCGCCCTTCAGCGCCATGTACCACGCATGTTTAAACGATGTCCGCGCTTCAACGATCAGCAGCATGTTTGCTTCCACATACTCCTTCACACCTAGCCACAACAGGGTTCGCATAACAGCCGCAACACCAGACCACGCCTTGTGGCGATACCGGCCAACGCATTCAACAAGAAATTCGACATCCTCCGCTCGCCGAGCAAATGCATACAGCAGGAATGGTTCTATGTCCGGTTCCGGCATATGCTCGATTGCTAAGATTGCAGCCTCCCGCCAAGGCTCAAATGCGGGATCAGTTAATTCGCGCGCGAGTATTTCAGACCGAATGGGATGGAGCGCTTCTACATACCGTCTATCTTGAGTCGAACGAAGCAAATACTCATCTTCAAGAAGTTGAAGGGTGCGAATAGGATTCTTTAGCTTAAGTTCTGCGGCGAGCGACGGTGCATCTATTCTGGCTTCGAAAGCGCTCGCGACTGCACATACCCTCATAAACACGAACTCTTCAGGCAGAAGGGTACTCTGCCTCACTTCCTCTCGGAGACGAAGCACCTGGTTGTGGAGGCGGTCTTGCAACGATTCAGCTTGTGTTATGAAATAGACGAACTCCAACAGCGGACCCTCTCCGCCAAAACGAGCCCAGGCATCGTCAAACGAAGGGAATGACGCAGCAGCGCCTTGTCCTAACAACCTCTCATAGATGTCACGTGCTTCGCTCTCATCGAAGGTAAGCGGAATGGTCTCGGGAAACCCAAGTTCGGCATCGGAAGTTGTATTTCTGGCGAGATCCTCTTCCCGAATAGTAATCAGAATTCGAATATTTTTCTCGTCCAGCAGATTTTTAACGAGTTCAGGCCACTCATGATCACGGGGCGAAACATCAAGGTGCAGATACAATGGTGCGTTGACGACGCGCAGGTGTCCTGCTAGGGCATTGGCAACCCTAGCTATCTGGTCTTTGTCTTGCAAATAGCGAATGGAGTAACGCCACTGTTCCGGCACGAAATCATGTAGGAAACGCAGGGCAAGGGTTGTTTTGCCTTGGCCGGACGCGCCGTGAATAATAACCGTGCGAGTGTCGGGTGAGAACGCCTGTTCTATCGGATTCAACCTGGCATGGCGAGGGACGTCAAAACCAGCGAGGATGTGTGAATAACGGGTAGATATGCCATTGTAGAATTCTTGGGCCAGTTGCTCATTACGGCTTGTATCAACCGGTATATCTTCAATGGGGATGATTGAGGTGAACCATTCCTGATGGTGAGCAGAGCGTTCGGCGCTATACCGGCCAATGGCGTTGAGCTTGTCGACTAGATCGGAATAGGTGATATGCTGTTTTTTTTCTGCGGCAAGATAGATCCATGCAGTAAGAAGGGAGAATGCTGATTCAGGATCACCCCCGACAGCTGAATCACGGAGAAAATCAAATACCTGTTTTTGAATAGAGCCCTCATCCACTCTTTGCCACTGAAGACGACGGAAGAGGGTATCTATCTGGCCATCGTTAAACTTATAGCCACGAAGCTTTGTCCTGACAGACGCTTGGTGTTCTGTTTTACCCGACCAAGCGCCTATTATTTCCATACCGATAGGGCCAAAGCTGATTACTTCGATGCTGAGGTCATCGTGTGCCGCAAGCTCATTGGCAACCCTATGAAAAAAGGATTTGGGTTTTTCTGGTGAAAAGCTGGAGAGTGTCAGGTTGTCGGAATAGGCCTTAACCTGCATGGTACGAAGTGGGCGCTGCCCGCGATATACTCCCAAATCCTCGATGCCTTCAGGCTGGAAAACGAAATCGCGCCCATCGGACTCAAGGATACAAGCAAGTGTATAGAGCGCTTGTTTTCTGTAACCTTCTAAAGCTGCTTTTGCTCCGGATGAGGACAAATAGGTTTCCTCTCTCTTGGCTTTTTCTTGCGGGGACTAAGAGGATGCAATCCGTCCATCTCTAGATTGAGGCGACTGCCAGACATCCACCTCTAATGGGTTTAAGGGTCTTGTTGGCTTTGTCGAATTCTACAAGAAGTCAACTAAATCAACAGCGCCCCCTTCACCTCAGAGCTTTATATTACCGCGTAGTCAGTGGCCAATATTAGGGGTCGGGTTTCTGACACCGCCCAGGGTTTTCCGCTTCGTTGTTTTCTTTACAGGCTTCCCTATCTAATTATTCCGCGGGTTCATCCACCTCAAGCACTATCTCTTTATGATCGAACCAACCATTTTCAAGGAGTTGCACCCTCACGGCTCCAGGATCGGTAGAGTACATAACAAGAGCGAGGCTTTTTTGCGCCCGGCTACAGGTCACATAGAAAAGCCGCCGAGTTCGATCAAGAGTTGTATCCTTGCCTCCACTCTCATTCTTAAGATCAGCGGAGGATCTCGCTTTTGCCCCAAAGAGCTTTTCAAAGCCAAACATAAAACCTCGGGCTTCCGAATCATCCATCAGCACCATTACTCGCTCGAATTCTAACCCCTTCACCCCCTGATGTGTATCATAGGGAGCATCATCTGAAACGTATCTCGCATACTTAACCATTTCTGAAAATGGGGCTTCGAGAAATCGTTCCAACGCGACAACCTCGTCCGGTAATGGGTCAGCTTGCTCATCTTCGGCGTTTTCCTCAGTAACGACTAATTTTCTCAGCTCAACCGATGGATTAAGACTATTTGGAATAGAGAACAAACCGCTCGCGGCAATATTCTCTAAAATCTCACCACAGGTGGGCTCTGCTTCGCTCCACAACGACATTAGGCCCTCAACTGCCTCCCTTGCTACCTGAAGCTGACGACGCGGGTCCGTAGCGTCCTTGAGACTCGGCATGCTCAGAAGTGGGGAGAGATCCCGTACGATCTTAGCTACTGCGAATTTATCGTTTCGATGTCGTGCCGCTACCAATGGCAAAACATTTTTTGTAAAAAACCGAGCCGCTGAGAGCGTTCCGTCAAGAAGTCCAGTTCGGAAATCTTCAAATGCGTAAAGCGGGTCGAATATCTTTTGAAACCCCATTCTTTTGGCTGCCATGTGGTGCTCAAGCGTTAGGATTTTACATTCCTCCCGGTCAGTCCACTTGCCATCTCCTGCCACATGGGCCATGTAGGCCCTAACGGCTTCTTCCTTTCCAGGTTTGTCCTGAGTATCCTCTGGAAATATAAAAAACCTCACGCAACCTTCGGCATTATCAGACCTTTGATCTTGGGCATGGTCATCAACTTGACTGCGAATTCCGTTGATCAATTGCACAATCCGCTTTGGGCAACGATGGTTCAATCTTTTTGCCGGTTTCTTCCAATTATCAGGTAGCTCCCGTTCAATTTTATCTTTGCCGTCGTTATAAATCCTCTGCATAGTGTCACCGATAAAACCCAGACTAAAGCGCTCACTGTGGACGGATTCGACAACTAAGAGAGCATCTACCAAATACTTATTTGTGTCTTGGCTTTCATCAATCAAAAGAAAAGGATATTGGTTGACCAGTATACGCTGCATGAGAGGCTTCTTTGAGATAAAGCTGGCACAAATCCCTATCACCTCGGAATGGTTCAGAGCATTTTTTTCCTTATTTTCACCCGTCGGGCTGTAGGTGAATGTCTTGACTTCATCCAAATGCGCCAACCGTCGGCGTTTTGATTCGATCTGAGCCTGACGTGTGATAGAAGCTTTTGTGCCGGAACGTCCCTTTGCCTCTTCCGCCGCAAGATTGCTGATATCCTGGGCCAAGTCCACTCTAAGCCACTCTCTAATGTCGGCATTGAATCCACCGATGAGGTCCCAGGCGAAGCTATGGATCGTTGCGACATGAAACAACAAATCAAACTGCATCCGTCTTTTGATCTCATCACAGGCCGCATTGGTGTAAGTGACAACTCCCACACGTTGGCCGCGAAGGTTCAGTCGTAAGCCATGCTCCTTCCGAATATGCTTCAATGCATTTACCAATGAGCGAGTTTTCCCAGACCCCGCTCCTGCAAACATGAAAAAGCTGCGTGGGGTTTCAAGGCTCAAACAGGCTGCGATTTCGTCATCGACATGGTTGTCCTGCGCGACGTTCGAATGCTCAATTGTAGCTTCCATCATGCGACCTCTTTGTATTCGCCCTTGACGGGAATGCCTGAAGCAGCCAGACCCAGTTCATTATGGTGTTGGCGAAGTTGGCTTGCCAGCCACAACAGTCCCTCCCGGATATACGCCGGGGGCCTAAGAGCCTTCGGGTCTTCAATCTCCAACAAATCCAAAGCCAGCTCGGCCTTTCCGCCACCCTTTAAGCTGCTGAACAGTTTCTCGCCGACTTCAGAAATAGTCGTGCTTTCTTCGAGTGCAGTTCTGATCTTCGCTAGCAACCCCTTCCCCTTAAGAGAGGCAAAGAGATCAATGTTCTGGAAGACCAGCGCATCCTCTAGGGTGTTTGCTAGTGCCTCGCTCGAGACGCCTTTGAACATTACTGTGATCGGATACTGATAGGCAGCTCTGACGGAAAACTGCTCGTCTTGATATGTTTTCGATTTCTCGCTTTCAGGTTTATCAATAAGTTCATCCAGAATTTCGGTGGCTGGGCACCAGGACTTCAATGTTTCGTTGCGAGATTTCTGTTTGCTTTCGCGTTTGGGTGTCGTGGTCTTCCCGTCTGAATCTACCGCATCTAAATCAGTGATAATGAGTGTAGTCAAGCCCAAACTCTCGATGAGTTCCTTCATGCGGTGGGCATGGCTGCCACCGATTTCCAACCATGTGATGTAGCATTCCGACAGGTCGCTGAATTCCTCTTGATACCGTACGAAATGCGGAACCAATATCCGTTCGGCTGGGCCCTCGATGAGTACAGCGCCATCAGCGAAGAAGAGATCACAGTGAGTAACTTTTAGATATCGCGTCACAAATCTTTGCGTATCGGTGTCTTTGCCGAAGACGTCGGTTAGATTGATAACACAGGATGTTGGGATGTCCCCACCATTGGCCGGCATCCGCCGAAAATATCGCAGAGACCCAAAATCACATTCATGTGCAATGTGGCTGGAATGGGTACTCACCACCATTTGGGTGGCAAGCCTTGATCCATCCTTTAGCTCGTCATGCGCACGGAGAATCTTATAGGCCTGGCGGATAAACACCTGCTGAACCTGTGTATGAAGGTGCGCTTCTGGCTCCTCGATGAGCACAAGATGGAGAGGAGGTACAAACGCCTCCGATGACGTGGTGATCTTTGCCTGAGCCTTGCCCACCCGCATCCAGGCGTCGCGAAAACTCATCAATCTGAAAACCATTGAAATCAGATTCTGATATCCTAGCCCGTTAGAATCTTCCGGCAAGTGCAGGTCCAAAGCACTTTCGCCATCCATCACCCGGATCACGTATTGAACAGCTGCATCGTGGTTAAGGCCATCCACTGGCCTCAATCGCGTTGAAATATTGAGTCTCGGATCGGTTACACCTGGATAACCAAGCTTTTCCATCTCCTTTAAGGCAACGGCAAAACCCTCTTTCAGTCGGCCATCGAAAGCTTTCTGAGCGTCTTCGATAGCTTTCAGCGCCAGAAGGTCCTCAGAATCACTGTTAACATAGGGATCAAGGTGGCTGTGATAGTACCGCCTGAGTTGCTCAGAGAGCTTTCGCGTTCCAGATGCAGCAGCGACGTCACTATCACTTTCTTCATTCTTGGCGTTGTTTGCCTGACCAAAACCGCGTTGCGCGCTAATTTCGTCGATCCTGATGAGCCCTTTGAACGGATCTACTTGGACTGGTTCGCTGCCCTCCGGGAGGACCTGCGACTGCGCCAGTCCGTATTCGGGGTTTTTGCATTTATCAGGGTCCAGTACGTAAGCTTTTACGCTAAAAAAACTGCGCAAACGTCTTTGCAGGAATTCAGTCAGGTTCTGTGGCCACAGAGAAACTGTGAATACTTCCCCAGCGCCACCTTCAGCCTTGTTCTTCTCAGCCATTTCAGTGCCTGCCACCAGCATGAACTCGGCATCGGCTCTGGCAACGAGGTACTCTTTTTGAAGATCCAGGGCGTCTTTGGGTTCAAACCGTAATCTCACACCGAGCAGACCTCCCTCCCAATCAAGAGATGGTAGAATCTTCTGGACATAGTGGAGTTCACTATCTTCAACGTTTAGCCACACGTCGAGGGACGGCAACACATCATCCCACGAAGGAGCAGGAAGCGGCTCGTCAGCACGCTTTGCCTTCTCCCAATGATCGCCCATTGAATTAATCTTAGGCCAATGTGAAAGAGTGAAATCGTTAAGCGAGAAGCTGGAGCGTTCTCGCTCTACTAGGAAGTAGCGTAAAGCAACCATAGCCGAAGTCTTTCCGCTATTGTTTGCTCCAACAAAAACTGTTTTTTCTTTCGAAAAACCTACACGGGTTGAACGCAGCTTTCTAAAATTAGCAATTTCGATGAATTCTATGCGCATAAATACCCTCGACCTGGGAAATAAGATGTTGTGAGAATATGGCTCAAGGTTCAGGACTTAATTCTCAAGGATGCCGGCTAAGCTTCTGCTTCTAAGATGTCCGTGAACTGCCTAAAGCAACTCCTTACGTCCACCCAACACCCAAGCTTCAGCCGATCGTTTTTACTTTTGTACGCAACCAAATGGCCATCCCTAATCATAGCTGCAACCTGGTTCTCAACCTTACGTTCAAACAGCTTGCGCGGTGCCCCCTTCGTCCTGATCCGGCATCTTTTGAGGATGATCGTTGGTAGGGCTCCTCTGACACATGAACAGTTGGGAAGCACCCTCATGGCCTCCAGTATCAGCTTACGCAAATCTGCGGGTCTAAGATTAAGAGCGGCATTGATCGTCAGAGGACAACCCTCAAGAGGCTCGGCAGGTTCGGCCGCTAATTCCTCCGCACCAGCTTCTTCATCATCTGCGTCATCACCCTCACCGTCAGTGTCACCGGCGTCTTTATCGTCGTATTCTTCCTCAAATGATTCGGCAGACTCGCCCAAGCCTGCGCCGAAATTTGGCTCATCTGGAGCCTCATTTTGATTTTGGCTGTTATTCGGGAAAATTCCCTTGGATTCGAGCATCCCCCAGAGAGGCCCCAGAGCCTTTTCAGCATCAATGATATAGTTGGCTTCCCTCACCCTAAAAAAGACCCAGTTGCAGCGTTCAAGCATCCGTTGCCGCTGCATATCTGCTTCAAACTGATCCCGGCCGTGCCAGTGATCCCCGTCGCACTCAACTGCGAGTTGTGCACTTCCCCCCTGAATTACCAGATCTATTCTCTTGCCCGCAAATTCATATTGGGGGATAACCGTGTATCCCCTCCCCGCTATCCGCAAGGCCACATCCACCTCGAACCAGCTGTCAAATGGCTCTGGAGCCTTTTCGCGCCAGCGGTTAGCCACATGCGCCATTCGCTGCAATTCATCAACTAAGATACCTGCGACCGAGTGTTTGGTGGTCTCATAGAAGTGATGCAACAGCTTTCTTCTAAAGCAGCTGGCACTTAGGTCATTACTGGTGACGGAGTGGAACAGCCACATCTGCTCCCTGGCACGACTTGCCGCAACATTGAACCGCCGCATATCCTTCTCTTGGACTAGCGCCCCTATGCGCTCGTTCGTTGCAGCAACCATGCTCAAGAATACGACGTCACGCTCATCACCCTGAAAGCTGTAGGGGTTTCCACACAGGAGACGTCTTTCCTGCATTTCCTCAGTCCCCAGCCGCCTGACCAGCATGTCTTCAATGATTTTAGCTTGTGCATCACCCTGCAGGACGATTACCCCCATGGTCATTCCATCATAGCGACGGTCCTTGCAGCACTCTAGCACCTGCTGAACCAGCATCTCTGCCTCCGGCCGGTTGACAGTAGCCTGACCAGAACCTTCGCGGTACCCGGACGACACGTGCATTGCCTTTAACGGTTCAAGGCGGTTAGGCGGGACCTGCTTCAACGGGATCAGCGGATTATTCCGGTAGCAGAGATCGTTGCTGAACCTTATGATTTCTGGAACGCACCTAAAATGCTCCCTCAAGGTGATCCTGCTGCCAAACCTGATTTGACCATGCCCAAAGAGGCTGTTTTCGATGTCAAAGGATGCAGCATGATGAAACCCCTTCAGATGGGTGTCTCTCAGGTTGAAGACGTGAGCGCGATCAATACCGACAGCTTCCGGGCTTATCTGCTTGTCATCGCCAACCACGATGATTTTCTTTCCAAGGTATAGTAACGGCAACGCTTCGAAGCCGCACTGTGACGCTTCATCCACTATAATCACGTCAAAGGCTCCGGGAGAAGCCTCTACCGTTTCATATACCCTGTGCAGCGGCATGACCCAAGCAGGCACTGCACCCTTGCATTGATTTAGACTTCTCTGCGCGTCCAGGCGATGCTTGTGGGCGTGTTTGCCCGTGCCCTTTCCGAGCCTGCGCATGGACTGGCTCCACGACACCAGATGCTGCTGGTGTGCCCTCGTCATCCGGGAAAAGCAGTGGGACCACGCCTTTTCAGCAGCGAGCTCCTCAAGTGCTTTCGCCGAAGCCGCCTCCAGCCTCTTGACGTTTCTCTCCAGCATCTGGTCATCGCAACTGAGAAAAGCGGACAACCATGAGGAAGCCTGGCACCATGCCCATGCATTAGCCAATTCTTTCAGGTGCTGAACCGCCAGCTGCACATCATTCTCATCATGAATTGTCGAGGCAAAGAGCGGGGCTCTAGAACCCAGGTTCTTGAGCAATGTCTGCTTGAGCAGAACTCGCTGGCACATGGCGCTTTTCAGACTCAGCCTGTCCATAATCTCGCAGTATCTGTCGGAATCGCGCTCCTTGAATGCTTTGAGCAGGTCTGAGCATAGTGGGTGGGCATTAGCCCGGGCAGCCACCCCTGATACCCTCGCCTCTTCAGACAGCAACTTTTGCGTTACCTGCCTCATGTTCGCCTGGACCAGCACTGTGCGACAGATCTGCGATAGGTCTTCCAGCGAGTCCTCGTTTTCAAAGGAGGGGCGAGACAGACCCGGTATAGCCGCAACGGCAGTAATCACCTCAGCTCTAGTCTCATAAAGCTCGATGACATGATGGAGAGCTTCAAGTTGTTCGTCGATCTCAGCTATCTGCATCAGCGGATGCTTTTCGCTTTCACAAACCGCCTTGCCTAGCCATAGAGACCAGATGTCCGCTAGCAGTTTTTTCACTTTTATGTAATCGAGTAACTTGAGGAGCAAGCTCTTTTCAAGGCAGATCTGGCCATTCAGCCGCACTTGGCGCACATTTTCGCCATGCTTTTTGATTGTCGGGTGCTCAAATATCCCGAACTGCTTCAACTTGCCACCGGCAGCAAAATGGTCATGCAAACATTGGGCGTCCCCACTCAATCGCACCAGATCAATGCCTGCAGGCATCTCGACTGTGAATGCCTGAGTCTGTTCCGCCAGAGCCTTGACCTGATCGAGCCGGTCAGTGCTCAGCTTACAAAGTTGCTTCCATGGGGTATCCAAGTCAGCGAGGACATCCCGCACAGCGGCACCAATCCATGGCAACGGGCGACGCTTGACGCTGTGAATTTCTGCCACCAAGCGGACCAATAGGTCCAGCAGTGCGGTGACAAGTTCGCAGCTTGCCCTCGAGATCGCTTGCCCCGAAAGAGTCTTCAGACTCTCTTCGCTGTATTTGATAGTCTCCTCAAACCCCGCAAGCTCCCGCCAAATACTACGCAGACATTCGCAATCTGGAATATCACGAGCCACATCCGGGACATACTGCTTCAACTCGGCTTCGGCCTCCCTGGGTACTTCCTGCAAAAGTACACAAAGTTCGTCAATCTCCGAAGCCGAAAGCGGCATCCGATCGATTTCTCCGATGGCATCTTCGAGCCACTCATAACGAGGTCCGTCCTCCAAGAGCTTGGTGGCAATTGCTGCGGCAGTCCCAAGATAGGCGCCGTCAGCAATGGAGTGCTGGAAAGTTTCTTTTTCGCGCAACGCAATCAAGGCATACTCTGCCTGAGCTTTCTCCTTCCTGCCCCGACTGAGTTTCTGCTCCAACTCCTCCAGCTTCCGTGCGGTTTCAAAATCATTTTTATTGTTCAGTTTGGTCAGTATGCCGCTTACACTGCGATCAAGGGACTCTCGCTCTTCAGTGCCGCTGCCGAGCATGCTGATGCACAGCGGGCTGACCGTCTGCGGAATCTTGTCATGCAGGACCTCAAGGGCCCTTGGACTTTTTGAAGTAACCAGAACCCGCTGCCCGGTGGCAAGGAGGTGACAAATAAGGTTCGATATTGTTTGAGACTTCCCGGTACCAGGGGGGCCTTGGACTAGGACCCCACGTTGCTTGTTGAGCTTGTGGATTATCTGACGTTGCTGGTCGTTGGCAGGCAGCGGGAAGTATATGTGGTCTGGAAGAAGCACCCTGCTCTCACCGGGGTCATCTTGCTCAACAGCTTGCTCAGCGAGGTCAACGGCTTCACACAGTTCCAGGAACTGCACAGGGATCTCTAGTCCGTTCTCCACTTGCTTTAGCATGTCAGCTAGGATGTTCAGCAATCCCTTCTGCGAACGCTTGCGCAGGATGAGCGCAGGGGCGAATTCTATCAGCGGAATCTCGGACGCCTTGGCTCCGGAAGGGGAGTCTACAGCAGGGTCATACTGCCCCCTACCCTGGCCTTCCAGAGAGTTTGAAATTGAAGCCAGAACGGAGTCGGATAAGGTCCGATCCCAGAAATTATCCCTCAGGCCCCGCCCCGCCATAACAAGTGAGTGTGCGTTAGTCGGAAAGCACTCCTGCTCTAGCATCTCAAATTCAACTTCTGCCTGGTCCCCATCTGGGGCAGGTTTTACGACAAACCGCCCTATAGCCGCCTCAAATTCGAGTGAAGCCTTCGCAACTAATAGATGCCGGCGCACTACCTGCCCGTTGGGTTGCTGCCAAGTCAACAGCCCAAGAGACATGACGAGCTCAAACTGCTCACCGAGGCGCTGCTGATCTTGGTAGGTGCTATAGAGGGCCCCGAACACCTTCTGTATCTCGATATATTTTTTGTAAGCAAGCGACCATGGCTGCCACTTTTGCTGCAGATAAGCATTCCACGCTGAAGCCACCAGCGGGTTCTCCGACAGAGATTTTTGTTGCGCCTCTTCATAGAGCTCGCCAGTTTCAGGGTCAACCACGGTGATCATCACCGTAATAGACTGTGGAAGCACCGGGGATGTGTCGGGAGTTCTCAGATTAAGTTCGCTGGCCCACGGCTCGCAGTTCTTAGGAACTGGAGCTAGCGACGGCTCGGGCATCTTCTTTATTTCAATCCATACGTCGTCCGGAACGCTTTCCTCTGCCCCCCATATTCGCGCATAGCAGTGCGTCGCATGCCGCGGGATCTCCGACAACCAGAGGACGCTCTGGTATTTTTCAAGGTCTGTGACCACCACGGAGTTAACCCTGGCAAGCGCTGCCAAATATTGTATGACGTTGATGACTTTCGCTCTGTTACCGTCGAGATCTTGCTTGGGAGGGGCCTGAATTGTTTCAAAGGTTAACTGCACCTGTGAAGATGCTAGGGAAGATGTTCGTTCTGATGGTGCGGCGGAGGGTGTGTCAACGGTAACCTCTTTTTCCGGTAATTTCTTCGAAAGCTCGGACCTGATGCCTTCAGGAGTATTTTTGCGTTTGGGGACCTCTTGACTATCTAAGGCAGACGCAATTTCTTCCCTCAATTCGGCAGCTCTCGGTTTCTCTCTGTGGCTCAGCTCGCAGACAAGTTGCTGCAAAACATTGACATTGTTGAGGTTCTGTTTAAACAACGTCTCTATCTCTGCTGTTGACTTGCTGAAGTACGGCCTTGCTCCCATGAAAGAGAACCCCTCCTTTGAATAAAGTCAGATTCTTAAAATTAAAAGGCTTCCGATAATACACTTCTAATTGAAGACAGACAAGTCAGAATCCTATTTTTTTAAGACTCCTGAACATTCTGTCAAATGCGGAAATCATAAGATTGAAAGAATGGCTTTCTAAGACCTCGCTAAGGGAAAAACGATAGAGATGCCCATCATTCTTGAACCGACACCTGAATCAATTTCCATACCTCCTCAGTGACGTCTTTTTCGTCTGTAGTTCCGTTTAGCCTTGACCAATGTCCCCAGACCCAGGCACCGTCCGAGTCGTACCCTGGCGGACCCATCAACTGGTATACCCTTCCAGAACGAGTAACGGCCATCCTCGTAGTTGGATCAAAGTGTTCAATAGCAGTACTTACCCGTCCCTCATGCTGGTCGACGTTGTAGCCTACAAAGTGCCGCTCAATTTCCAATTCTGCACTGCGGACCTCCAGAACACGCCACCTCGCCAGCAAGATCCTTGGTTGATCCGCGATCGGTGCTGTTTTCCAGAGACTGGCTCTGAGAATCTCTTCGATGCGGTTCTTAGCCATAATGCCTCCTTAGCTGAGTGTTTCTTGCCCGAACTGACTGAAAAACTTCAGGACAGAAAGCTGTCTAGCCACTTGTTGCAGGTTTTGGATATATTGAGGTAGTCATGGTTTTCACACCACTTACCGCAAGGCAATCTCATTACTTGGTGAAAATTTTTCAAAAAACCCTTAGCTTGTGTCCGTCCGGAAACTGCATTTTTGTGAACTTCGTAGCGACGAATTCGCCAAGCGCAGGCCAAATTCCCTAAGGTGTTGCTAACGCGGCCTCAAGGTGTCCGCTCTTTCTCAATTTTTGGTCGCAAGAACCCGCGACGGTGACTCGTTCGGGGTCCTTCAGGTATCAGGCTGCGGCTTTGGCTGCTTCCAGCCTGATCCTGGCGATAACCTGCAGGTTGTAGGCGAAGATCGAACTCCAGAGATAGCGCTTGAACCCTTCCCAACTCTTCCAGTTGCAACGGTCCAGGCCAAAGGCCCGCCTCAACGTCGAGATGTTCGCCTCAATGCCGGCCCGGAAGTTCTTGAGCTGCTTATAGACCCAGTTGCTCTTTGCCATGTCAACGACAGCGAGCCCCCGTTTCTTTGCGAAAACCACGTCCTTAATCTTCAGCTCTTTGGCATCGGACAGGTTCTTCTTGGAGGCGAAGCCGCCATCCGCACTGGTCTGACGCGGCAACTGGCCAAAGATACCTTCATGGCGCTTGAGCATCGGGATGTACTGTTCGGAATCGGCTGGGTTGCCCCGCTCGACCAGACAGTCCAGTATCAGGTTCGACTTTCCACTGGTCAGGAAGACCTTGTGGCCGTACACAACGTCCCGGCGGTTCTTGACGATGATGTCGGTGTGGTCCTCGAAGTAGGAAACCACCTTTTCCGAGACCGGAACCTTCTCTTTGCGGAAGACGCGGCGCTCGGTTTGACTGATGACCTTCTCCAGCAGTTCGACAGCCCTTTTCAACTGGGCACGGACCCTCATGGCCGTCATCATCCCTCCCGGGTCAACAGCTTGGTATCTTTCCAAGGCAGGGATAGCATCCTTGGCGTAGCCGACAACCTTGCCGGCATAGTGAACCATGTCCCGGTAGGCAGAGACGCGATCATCTTCCTTCTTGGCATTGACCACCGCGAGCAGGCGCTTCTTCGCCACCCGCAAATGGTCGCTGTATCGGTAGCCAGGGAGAGGATCAAGGGTGTGTCCTTCCTCAAGATAGCGGGTGATGATTCGCATGCCATCCCACAGAAGAGATGCGTCGGTAGGGTCATGGACGTCAGTCTCAACGGCGGTGGAATCGATGCGGAGTTTACGACCGTTTTCCAGTCCGCACTTTTGCGCGTATCGCATGAGGCAGATGTGAATCGCTTCCCAGCTCTCTTCCGAGATCGGCTTTTTATGTTCTCCTGGAGAGTCGATGACGACGGATACTGCCCCATCTCCAGGCGTGCGAAGGCTCTGAAGGAGTTGGAATCCTCAAGATGGAACGCGAGCTCTTCATAGGAGAGGCAGCGAAACTGCTTGAGTACGCAGGACCGAAGCACCTGTTCGGCGGTCATTCCCTCGCGCCCAGTTTTGTGGCGGCGATTACGAACCAGGTCGTTGTACACCAGGTCCAGCATCTGCGGTGTGTCATCAAGTGCCTTGGAGATCTCCTTGAGTTCCTGACCGATGTCGTGACGAGCCGTGACGGAAAACAGGCTCATCTGGCGGGTCTGTTTTTGCCTCATCTTTGCCGCTCCCGTGGTCATTGAATTAAACAAAATCAGTGACTTGCGGAGCTGATATTACCACAACCGGAACAAAAATCTAAGCGCTTTTTGCGAGATTCAATTGTAAATTCAACGCGTTATGTTTCCGGATGGGAACTAGCTAGTCCATACTAAATATTGATGAGCGATATTCAGAGATTTAACAGTATAACTCTGAAGCACGGCATTGATTACTAGACCAAGACCTCATCGTTCTACCAGAACATGCCCTGATACTCGGGTCTCATGAGGAAATCTAAGTTCCATCTTCTTTCCAATGAAAGCGTCTCTTTCCCCCTTATTTCAGTCGCATTCACTTCTACCGAGTCGCATCCTCTTGTGTCGAGCCGCATCCTCTTCTACTACCTACCAGTTGTCGTCGCCCTCCTACTTATCCGCCCCCTTGACTTACGACAAACTTGCGAGTATCTTCCTTCTCCTGACTTGACACTTCTCGCGGCAGGAATGCCGCTCCTACAGGGGAGAGGATGACGCCTAAACAAAAGAGGGTTCTTGATTTCATCCTGGGGTTCGTGGAACTGCACGGGTTCCAGCCTTCACAGACGGAAATCGCCAAGGGATGCGGGTTCGAGTCGCTGGGGACGGTGCAGCATTATCTCCGCCTGCTGGAACGTCACGGCCACCTTTCACGACAGGCAAACGCCAAGCGGGGACTGCAACTTCCAGCCTCTGAGGTTGCTGCGCCTGCGGTGGCAACGCCTCCCAGGATGGAACTGCCGCTGGTGGGGATCGTGGCGGCAGGGCGACCGGTGGAGGCGTTCCAGCTCTCGGAGGCTATCGAGGTGCCTTCCGCCATGGCGGGACCGGGAAACGTGGTGTACGAGGTGCGCGGCGACTCGATGGTGGAGATGGGGATCATGGACGGGGACTTCGTGGCGGTGCACCCGCAGTCGGTGGCGGAGAACGGCCAGACGGTGATCGCCGAGGTGAACGGCTCTATCACCATCAAAAAATACGTGCGCAAGGGAAACGCCATCCTGCTCCTCCCTGCCAACTCGGCTATGAGCCCCATCACGGTTAACGAGGGCGACGAGTTCCACATCAGGGGGGTGCTGGTCGGCTCCATGAGGTTTTATCGAAAGTGGACCGGGAAATCCTCCACATAACTGTTCCTGCCTTCCCTATCGCCCTGGCTCGGGTGATCCATTCCCACCTGCGCGGGCGGCCGGTGGCGGTGGCTCCGCTCAACTCGGAACGGGCGCTGCTCCAGTGCATCTCTGCCGAGGCGGCGGCGGAGGGGGTGCACGCGGGGACTTCCATCTACCACGCCCGGAGATCCTGCCCCGCCCTGATCGTCATCGCGCCCGATCCTCATCTGATGGCCAAGGGGAGCCAGGCGCTTTTGGAGCTATCCGGCGAGTTCACGCCTATCGTGGAGCCGGGGGCGGGACGGGCGTTCCTCGACCTGACTGCTTCGCGAAGGCTTTTCGGGCCGGCGCGGGACGTGGCGGCGCGCCTGGAGAAGGCGATTACCAGGCAGCTTGGGCTGGAGGCGATGGCGGGGGCCGGGATCAACAAGTTGGTCTCTAGGGTGGCGGCGGATGTGATGCAGGAGCCCGGGGTTTATGACGTGTTCCACGGGGCGGAGCGGAGTTTCCTGGCGCCGTTTCCCGTCTCGGTGCTCCCGGGTGTGGGTGAGTCGCGGCAGACGCTGCTTTTCCGGGATCTGAACCTGCAGCGGGTGGAGCAGGTGGCGTCGCTTTCGGTGCCGCAACTGCGGCTGGCGGTGGGACCTTTCGCGCCTCTCTTGCACGACCGGGCCTGCGGAATCGACCGCTCGCCGGTGCAGCCTCCCCGCTTCAGCACGGAGATCGTGGAGGAGGGGTTGCTGGACCAGGAGGAGAATGACGATGCGATCCTGCTATCGGAGTTGCTGCGGCTGGTAGAGGGGTGCGGGCTTCGGCTGCGTCGGCTGAAGAGGGGGGCGCGCAAGCTGACGCTCTCGGTGATGTACGCGGACGGTGCGACGGAGCAGGGGAAGAAGCTGCTTCCCGTTGCGACTTCGCTGGACTTGGCGCTGCTGGGCGCGGTGGAGGAGCTTTTCTTCGCTACCTGCAAGAGGCGGCAGAGGGTACGCGGGCTGAGGCTTGGTTGCGACCAGGTGGCGGAGGAGGCGGGGCAGATGGATCTGTTCGCGCCGGCGATTGCGCATGTGTCGCAAAAGCAGGCGGACCTGCAGGAAACGCTGGATCTCTTGCGGGAAAAGCATGGCAGGGGCGCGGTGCGCTGGGGGAAGGGGCTGGCGGCGCGCAGGGAGGCGACGACGAGCGAGCCGCCGCCTGCATGGGACCCGGAGCAGAATAAATACATGACCTTGACCAAAAACTGACCCCGTAAGTCTACAGACAGAAGCTGTTTCACAGCGCGCTTGAGTAATGGTTTTCATCCCTTTTATCCCCTTCATCCCTGTTAACGGATTCCGCTTCCTATGTTCACTCATCTTCACGTACATTCTTCGCTTTCTCCCAACTGGGGGGTGCACTCGCCCGAGGTCCTCTGCGCCCACGCGGCTCGCCTGGGGTTTCTCTCGCTGGCCGTCACGGACCGCAACGGGCTCTACGGGGTGCCCCGCTTCCTGAACGCGGCGCGGGAGGCGGGGATCTTCCCTATCATCGGCACGGAGGCGGTGACTCCGCTGAACCGGGCCGTACTCCTTGCCGCCGACGAGGAAGGGTACGCCAACATCTCCCGCCTGCTGTCGGATCTGCACTGCAAGAAGGATTTCAACCTCGTGACGGCACTCTCGGAGTACCGACGGGGGGTCATCGTGATAAGCGACGACGCGAAGCTCTTGCCGGCTCTCAAGAGGGAATCGGAGGAGGGGCTCTTCGCGGAGCTCTCGCCGGGACACACTATGCACCGCGCGCTGGCGCTGGCTCGGGATCTGAGGATTCCGCCGGTGGCGACTTCACGTGCCCTCCTTCGCGCTCCGCGCTACGGAGGGCAGGCTCCTCCTCATTCTTCTGCTTCTTCTGCTTCTTCTGCTTCTTCTGCTTCTTCTGCTTCTTCTGCTGCTGTTGCTGCTTCTGCTGCTGCTCTGGGGGGGGGAGGCGTGACGGAGACTTGCGACGACTTCCAACTGCACCGGGTGCTGCGGGCGATTCACTTCAACACGAAACTCTCCCGCCTCACACCGGAACAGACGGCTGCGGAGTCGGACATGCTCTACTCTGCCGCTCAAATGACGGAGTTCTTCCCGCACTGCCCGGAGGCACTGGAAAATGCTGCCCGAATTGCCTCCCGCTGCAAGACGGATTGGGACTTCTCCTGCTCTATCTTCCCTGCCTTCCGCGGCCTCGGAACGGACGCGGCTTTCGAGACGCTGCGAGAACGCGCCCGCGACGGCGCGCTCTGGCGCTACGGCTGCATCGATGATGCGGTGAAGGCTCGCCTCGCCAAGGAACTCTCCATCATCCGCGACAAGGGGTTCTCTCATTACTTCCTGGTGGTGGAGGAGATCACCAAACAGTCCCAGCGCACCTGCGGCAGGGGAAGCGCGGCGGCTTCGCTGGTCGCCTACTGCCTCGGCATCACGCACGTGGACCCCATCAGGCACAACCTCTTCTTCGAACGCTTCCTGAACGAGGGCAGGAGCGACCCGCCTGACATCGACGTGGACTTCCCCTGGGACGAGCGGGACGCCATCCTCGACTTCGCCTTCGCCCGCTACGGCGCCAAAAGGGCCGCCATGGTGTCCAACCAGGTGGGGTTCAAGGGGAGATCGGCGCTGCGCGAGGTGGCCAAGGTGTACGGCCTGCCGGATTACGAGATCAAGGAGATGACGGAACGGATTTCCGGTTTCTGGCGCGCGGAGCAGAGCGCGGCGGCTATGGCGGGGCACCCTCTCTTCCAGGGTGAGACGCTCTCCTCCGACTGGCAGGAAATCATGTCGACGGCAAGGCGCCTGAACGGTCAGCTGCGCCACCTCTCGCTGCACTGCGGCGGGCTGGTCATCGTACCGGACGAGATCCGCAGGTACGTCCCGGTGGAGATCTCACAAAAGGGGCTGCCGCTCATCCAGTGGGAGAAGGACCAGGCGGAGGACGCGGGGCTTGTCAAGATCGACATCCTGGGGAACCGCTCGCTGGCGGTGATCCGCGACGCGATGGCTGCGGTCGGGGTGCAGAAGGGGGTCGAGATAGACTACGCCAGCTGGCGCCCGCTTGAGGATGAAAGGACCCAGAGCCTCTTGCGCCGCGGCCTCACCATAGGCTGCTTCTACCTGGAGTCTCCTTCCGTGCGGCTTTTGCTGAGAAAGATCTGGAGCTCGACCGCGCCGCCGGAGACGTTCCGGCGCGACCTCTTCGAGATACTGGTGCAGGCATCCTCCATCATCAGGCCGGCTGCGAACAGCTTCATCCAGGAGTACCTGGCGCGGCTGCAGGGGAAGAAATGGTCGCACCTGCACCCGCTGCTGGAAAGCGTCCTGGACGAGACGCTGGGCATCGCCATCTACCAGGAGCAGATCACCCAGATCGCCATGGAGTTGGCCGGCTTTTCCGCCAGCGAGGGGGACCAGCTGCGCAAGGTGATCACCAAGAAGCACAAGGAAAAGAGGCTGGCGGACTTCCGCGCCAAGTTCCTGGCCGGCGGGGTGGAGAGGGGGGTGTCTGTAGAGGTGCTGGGAGCCATCTGGGAGCAGATCCTCTCCTTTGCCGGCTACTCCTTCTGCAAGCCTCACTCGGCAAGCTACGCCCTTTTGAGCGCCAAGGCGGCCTTCATGAAGGCAAACCATCCGGCGCAGTTCATCGCCGCCGTCATCTCCAACCAGGGAGGGTACTACTCCCCCTTCGCCTATATCTCGGAGGGGCGGCGGCTGGGCCTTGCCATCCTCCCGCCCGACATCAACCTGAGCGAGTACAGATATATCGGCTTCGAAAAGTCGCTGCGGGTCGGGCTGATGCAGATCGACGGGCTGGCCCGGGATGGGGCGCAGCAGCTACTCAAGGAGCGGCGGGAGCAGGGCGCCTTCGCTTCCTTCAAGGATTTCCTGCAGCGGGCAAGGGTGCAGCGCGCCGATGCCGAGCGGCTGGTCAAGGCGGGGTGTTTCGATGCGCTGGAGGGGGAACAGAAGCGTCCGACGCTGCTGTGGGAGCTGCTCCATTTCCAGCAGCAGTCAACGGCGCTCCTTTTCGAGCAGAAGACGGAACTGCCGCAGGCGCCCCCCTACGACGCCCAGACGGTACTGAGGCAGGAGGTGGAGACGCTAGGCTTCCTGGTGTCGCGGCATCCGCTTACCCTTTACAAGGCGCAGTGGCAGCGCCACCGCCCCATCAAGGCATCGGAGCTGATCAGGCATGCGGGCAAATGGGTGACCATGGTGGGGTGGTGGATCACGACCAAGACGGTGGAGGACAAGCGCGGCAGGCCGATGGAGTTCATCTCCTTCGAGGACGTGACAGCGATCTTTGATGCCACCTTCTTTCCGGACGTCTACGCGAGGTTTTGCAGGAAGCTCTCGCAGCGGCGTCCCTACCTGCTGAAGGGGGTGGTTGAAGAGGAGTTCGGCGTGGCTACGCTGCGGGTGAAGTGGGTCGGATTTCTGGACGGAGCGCGAAGCGGGCCGGACGTTGTTCCCGGCAGCGGCTAGCGTCCCTGAAATCGCGACGTATGAGCTCAGGCACGGGCCTGCCCGCCGTAGTTCATAGAGAAGGTGGGGCTTGCCCGCCGTAGTTCGTAGAATATGTGGGCTTGCCCGCCGTAGCTCGTAGAGCGAAGGTGGGAGGCTACCCCAACAGCGGCAGGTAAACGTTGAAGGTGGTCCCTACCCCGGGCTCGCTGTCGATCTCCAGGTACCCTTCATGCTGCTTGACGATGCCGTACACTATCGCCAACCCGAGGCCGCTCCCCTTCCCGACCTCCTTGGTCGTGAAGAACGGCTCCAAGATGTGGGCCTTGGTCACCTCGTCGATGCCGGTCCCGGTGTCGGTCACGGAAAGCATGGCGTAGGACCCGACGCTTCCGTAGCCGTGCCCCTCCACCCAGTCTTCGCTCATCTCCATGGACCCGGTCCTGACGGTCAGCGTCCCTCCACCGGGCATGGCATCCCTTGCGTTGGTCACCAGGTTCATGACGACCTGGTCGAACTGCCCCGCATCCGCCACGACCGGCAACATCCCTTCGCTCACCTCGACCTTCAGCTCTATATTTTCCGTGATCAACCGGCTCAAGAACTTGCTCAGGTTGTTGACGATGCCGTTCAGGTCTACCGGCTCGGGGCGGCTGATCTGCTTCCTGCTGAAGGCAAGGAGCCCCTGGGTCAGACTGGCGGCACGCTCGGACGCGAGGACCACCTGCTCCAGGAACTTGAGCGAGGGATCGTCTTGCTTCATGTTCATCTGCGCCAGGGTCAGGAACCCGATCATCCCGGTCAAGAGGTTGTTGAAGTCGTGCGCGATGCCGCCGGCCAGCACCCCTACAGCCTCCATCTTCTGCGACTGCCGGATCTGCTCGGACATGCGCCTTTCGCGCTCCATGTGCATCGCGTTTCTGAGGCTCATGCCGATGACCGGCGCGATCCCGGTCAGCAGGCTCAGGTCACTCTGGTTCAGCGGCTTTTGCGACTTCATGTTGTCTACCGCGATGACACCGACCGACTCGCCTTCGCAGATAATGGCACAGCAGATAAAGGACTGCGCCGCCATCGCTTCAGAAAGTTGAACGCTTCTTTCCGAGTGAGAGTGGGCGATGTCCGAGAAATCGTGCACGAATACGGGGGATTGGTCCCGAAAGGCCCTGACGAAAACCCCTTCGGCATCGGGATCGGTGAGGTTGAAGGAGGTCTTTTTCAGCACCTCCAACTGGTCGGGACTGTAGCCGTACCCGGTGCGGAATTGGAGGCTGGCTTTCCTGGAGTCGGCGAGCATTATCACGCAGCGGTCGTACCCCAGCCTTTTCTCGATGGCCTTGATGACGTTCTCGAGCACCTCGTCAATTCCGCTTTGCTTGCTGAGCGCCTGTCCCACCTCGTTGACCATGCGCGCGTTGTTGTAATTGAGTCCGATCTGCTCGATGGTCTTCTCGGTCGATTCCCTCACGGTGGTGAGGGCGGCCAGTATATCTGCCTTCTCCAGGTATTCGGAAAGGTAAGAGCAGGCGAGGAAGAAAAATGCCAGCAGCGCCAGCGTCTCTGCAAGGTGCCCTACGCCGTAGTAATGGTAAAGGAGCCCGTAGGCCGGGAGGACAACGGCGACCGCCAGGTTCCTGATGGTCCTGACCAAAGCGTAAGAGGTCTTTTTCCATGAGACGATGTAGCGGCAGCAGTCGCCTCCCCGGAACATGCATTCGGGATGCTCTATCTCCGGCACATGGTGGTTGAACAGCATGGAAATGGCCTCGAAGAATCCGATGCGGTTCTCGCACTGGTAAGGCTTTTCCTCGCTCCCCTCGGCCAGGGTCACCGTGACTTCCACCTTGTTCCTTGCAAGTCTCCTGGACGAGTAGATGGCGGACCTGGTGAAGTTGGTAGCGCATTTACCTATGGCAACCAGGGTGTTGGCAGGGCCCAGCATGCCGAGGGTGTACTTCGCCATCACGCCCAGCGACGCGTCGGATCCGGCGTAGCGCCCCCCCTCCCTGGCAACATCGGCGCCCACCAGTTGCGTCATCTTGGCGTGGAAACGGTCCACTTGCCGCTGGGTGAGCCAGTGCCCCTCGTCGGTCACTTCGTACGGCTCGATCTCCGCGAATTCAAGCAGTTCCCGCACATCGACCTGCGGGTACTTCTTTATCAGCAGCTTCACGAACGTGTTCACTATCGTGCTGTTGTAAAGCGGTCTTTCAGGCATAGCAGACAAGCCCCATTTCCGGGCAGAGCCCTTTGGCCAGTTTACAAATTTCATTAAGGCCATTGAGTCCTATCGGTGCCTTTGCTTATTACTTTAGTGAAGTGAAAGCCAAAACGGCAGGGGGCTTGGCAGATGTGACTGCGAAATTCCCTCCCGACGCCGCGAAAGCAACGAGTATATAGGCTTAGGCATCATGAAAACAAGGGCAAAAAAAGGCCCGGCTCCTTGTGAAGGGGGCCGGGCTTTGGGGTGGCGTATGGCGGGTATTGCGAGCGTTAGTCGACGGACTTCCTCAGGAAGGTCGGGATGTCGTACTGGTCCTCGTCGTCCATAAGGAAGTTCCGCTGCCTTACCTGGGTGTCGCGCTGCTGCTTGTCGCGGATGAAGGTCGGGATCTCGCGGTTGATCTCGGGGGTCGGCTTCACCAGGGTGCTCACGTTCTTCATGTCGTGGTGACGCCCCTTTTCAAGGTCGAAGCGGTCACCGAAGCCGGTGGCGATGGCGGTGATCTTGATGTTCTCGCCGAGGGTTTCGTCGATCACCAGACCGACGATGATGTTGGCATCCTCGTGCACCTTCTCGTGGATCACCTTGCTGGCGGCGTCGAACTCGTCCATGGTCATGGAGGAGGAACCGGAGATGTTGACCAGCACACCCTTGGCGCCGGAGATGTCGATGTCCTCCAGCAGCGGGCTGGAGATGGCCTTGATGGCGGCGTCTATGGCGCGGTTCTCACCGGTGCCGATTCCGATACCCATCATCGCCATGCCGCGCTCGCTCATGATCGACTTGACGTCGGCGAAGTCGACGTTGATCAGGCCGGACTGGGTGATCAGGTCGGAGATCCCCTGGACCGCCTGGCGCAGCACGTCGTCGGAGGGCTTGAAGGCGTCCAGGATCGACATGGACTTCCCCGCCAGACCGAGGAGGCGGTCGTTCGGGATCACGATCAGGGAGTCGACGTGCTTCTTGAGTTCCTTGATACCGTCCTCGCCCTTGGAGAGCCGCTGGCGCCCCTCGCGGGTGAAAGGCTTGGTCACCACGCCCACGGTGAGGGCACCGTGCTCGCGCGCCACCTCGGCGATGATCGGCGCCGCACCGGTACCGGTGCCGCCACCCATGCCTGCAGCGATGAAGATCATGTCGGCACCCTTCAGCGCCTCGTGGACCTTTTCCCTGTCCTCGAGCGCCGCGTCGCGCCCGACGTTGGGGTTGGCGCCTGCTCCAAGACCCTTGGTGAGCTGGGTGCCGATCTGGATCTTCACCGGCGCCTTGGACATCCTGAGAGCCTGGGCGTCCGTGTTGGCCACGATGAAATCGACCCCGGTGATACCATCGGACATCATGGTGTTGACTGCATTTCCGCCGGAGCCACCAACGCCAATCACCTTTATCTTTGCACTCTGATCGATGCTCTCATCGAAGTGAAACATGAACTCCTCCCTCGTAATCGCGCCCCCCGGCGGCGGCTAAAATATTAGCCGGTTTTATACTACGTTTGCCCATTTATTGGAAGTTTAAATTGCGCCAAATAACGCTTTTTTTTAGAAAAACTCGCCGAACCAGTCCTTCATCCTGCGGCTCACCCTGCGGAACACCGTCTCGTCGCTTTGCTGCGTCGGAAACTCGTGCACCCCTATGTTCTTGCTGCCGTAAACGACCAGTCCGACGCCGGTTGCGTAAACCGGTGAATTGACGACATCGATCAACCCGCCGATCCTCTGGGGGAGGCCACGCCGCACCGGGAGGTTGAAGATCTGCTCGGCAAGCTCGGGCATCCCTTCCAGGATCGTGGAGCCGCCGGTGATGACGACGCCGGAGGCGATCATGTCTTCCAGCCCGCTCTTGACGATCTCGCGGTTCACCAGGGTGAAGATCTCCTCGACGCGCGGCTCGAGGATCTCGCAGAGGAGCTGGCGGGAAAGCACGCGCGGCTTCCTCCCCCCGACGCTCGGGACCTCGATGGTCTCGTCCTTGCCGACCAGCGAGGAGAGGCAGCAGCCGTACTTCTGCTTGATGCGCTCCGCCTCGGCCATGGGGGTCCTGAGGCCCACCGCGATATCGTTGGTGAGGTGGTTGCCGCCCAGGGAGAGGACGGAGGTATGCTTGATGGCGCCGTCGACGAAGATGGCGATGTCCGTGGTGCCGCCGCCGATGTCGACCAGGGCCACGCCGAGTTCCTTCTCGTCCGCGGAGAGGACCGCCTCGGAGGAGGAGAGCTGCTCGAGGACGATGTCCGCCACCTCCAGCCCGGCGCGGTTGCAGGACTTCACGATGTTCTGCGCGCTGGCGACGGCGCCGGTCACGATATGCACCTTCGCCTCAAGGCGAACGCCGCTCATGCCGAGCGGTTCGCGGATGCCGTCCTGGTCGTCGATGATGAATTCCTGGGGGAGGATGTGGATTACCTCGCGGTCCATCGGGATGGCGATCGCCTTGGCCGCCTCGATCACCCGCTTCACGTCCTCGGGCGAGACCTCGCGGTTCTTGATGGCGATGACCCCCTGGGAGTTGAACCCCTTGATGTGTCCCCCGGCGATACCTGCGTAGACCGACTTGATCTCACAGCCGGCCATCAGCTCGGCCTCCTCGATGGCCTTCTTGATGGCGGCGACGGTGCTCTCTATGTTGATCACCACCCCCTTCCTGAGACCCTTGGAAGGACTGGTGCCGATACCGACGATGTCGATCCCGTCCTCGGTCAGGTTCCCCACGATGGCGCAGATCTTGGTAGTGCCTATGTCGAGCCCTACGATCAGATTATCCCTTCTAGTGGACATGCTCCCCCCCTTTTCCTACACCTTTTTCACTATGATTTTGTCTGCGTAATCGAGATCTATGTAGTCGAGCGCCTGCATCTGCGGCTGGAGTTCCTTGTAGATGCCCGCCAGGCGGGTCAGCTTGTCGCTGAAATCGCCGTTGCCCAGCTTCACCGGAACGCCCCCCTCCATGGTGAAGAGGGTGAAGCCGTACCCCTTGCTGTAGTGGATCTCCGAGATGTCGTTCAGGCTGAACACGCCCCCCTTCCTGAGGGTGCCGATAAGCTGCAGCGCACTTTTCAGGGCATCCTGGCACCCCTTCGGGTCCTTGGCCAGCTCGTCCTCGGTGAATCCCGTGATCAGGGGGTAGTCCAGGCGGTCACCCTCGACCAGCGACTTGAAGAGCACCCCCTTCTCGTCGAGGTAGTAGAGGCAGCCGACGTTGGCCACCGCCTGCGGCGTCCTTTCGGAGAGGGTTATGGAGAGGGTGTGCGGGAAGTAGCGCCTGACCTGCACCTGCTCGAGCCAGGGGTTCTTGGAAAGCCGCGCGACCACTGTCTCCAGGTCGAGTCCCAGCATGGAATCGCCGGGGCGGATCCCTGCCAGCGTGATGATCTCCTCCCGGGAAACCCTCTTGAGCTGCGAGACCTCGATGGCCTCCAGGCGCAGGAGCGTGGTGCGGGAGACCAGACCGTACAACCGCCAGCCGCCGAAACCAAGGGCGGAACAGATAACAGCGGCGGCCAACCCCCTGGAGACCCCTTTGACGATGGGGCGCCAGTTGACCGGCTTTCGCTGCTTGGGTGCTTTCTTGACCCGGTTGTGGGGCACCCTCTGTTTTTTGGCGTGCAGATCGCGCATTTCAGTTACCGTCTGGATGGAAATTTCATTGAGTTGATCAGGTTGCCCGCGCTGCTAGATCTTGAGTGACGCGGCGCACAGTATGCGCAGCACCAGTTCGCCGAACTCGATCCCCGCCCCGCGAGCTATCTCGGGGAGGAGGCTTAAGTCGGTCATGCCCGGCAGTGTGTTGACCTCGAGGAGGTAGCACTCGCCGGCCTCGGTGACGAGGAAGTCGACCCGGCTGTAGCAGTCGCAGCCAAGCGCCGCGTGGGCCTTCTCCCCTTCCTTGAGCACCGCTTCATAGACGTCGGCCGGCACACGCGCCGGAAGGATATGCTCCGCTCCGCCGTCGGTGTACTTCGCCTCGTAGTCGTAGAATTCCCCCTTGGGGACGATCTCGATGGCGCCCATGGCGCGGCCGTCCAGAATGCCGACCTGGACCTCGCGCCCGTCGATGAAGCGCTCTATCAGGATCTCCGAGTCGTAGCGGAAGGCCTCGTCGAGTGCCGCCTGCATCTTCCCCGGGTCGCGGACGATGCTCACGCCCACCGAGGAGCCTTCCTTGGAAGGCTTCACCACCACCGGAAGCGGGTGGGCGAGGATCAGCTCCTCGCCGCGGCGCAGCACCTGGTAGGGGGCGAGCAGCATGCCGGCCGATGCGAACATGACCTTGGAGGCGATCTTGTCGATGGCGAGGGCGGAGGCGAGCACGCCCGATCCGGTGTAGGGAATCGCCATCAGTTCGAGGAGCCCCTGCACCGATCCGTCCTCTCCGAAGCGGCCGTGCAGCGCGATGAAGGCGAGTTCCACCTTCTCGGCGGCAAGCCTCTGGGGGAGGTCGCGTCCGACGTCTATGCCGACCGCCTGGTACCCCTGCGCCACCAGGGAGGCGAGCACCGCCTTGCCCGAGTTGAGCGACACCTCGCGTTCCGCGGAAAGCCCCCCCATCAGCACGGCGATCTTCTTCTTTTTGAGTTCCTCGATGGTCATCACGAAATCCTTTCAGCTGCGGCCAGCCCAGGCGTTTCGGTCCCCTCCCCGAGAAGGAAGGTGCCCGAGTCCCAGCCGTCTTTGTCTCTATCTTTGTCTCTATCTTTGTCTCTGTCTCTATCTTTGTCTCTGTCTCTGTCTCTGTCTCTATCTTTATCTTTGTCTGAATCTCAACCTCAACCTCAACCTCAACCTGCGACCGGAGGGAGCCTACCCTTCCCCCACGAACCGGACTTCCTCCTCCAGTTCGACTCCGGAGGTCTCCTTCACGCGGAGCTTCACGAGCGCCGCCAGGGTCAGGAAGTCGGCCGCCCGCGCCCCGCCGCGGTTCACCAGGAAGTTCGTGTGCGCCTCGGAGACCTGCGCTCCCCCGACGGTCATGCCGCGCATCCCCGCCTGGTCGATCAGGCGCCAGGCGTGCTCGCCGGGCGGGTTCTTGAAGAAGGAGCCCGCGTTGGGGAAGGCGACCCGCTGGGTACCCGCCCTCTTGGAGAGGTATCCCACCATGCGCTCCTCTATCAGGCGGCGCTCGGCCGGTTCCAGCCTCAGCTTCGCGCCGACCACGATCTCGCCGGGGTGCAGTTTCAGGTACCGGTAGCCGTACTCCAGCTCCTGGCTCTTTTGCACCACGATCTCCCCTTCCCGAAGCGTCGTCAGGGTCTCGACCCGCTGCATGGTCTCGCCGCCGTGGGCACCTGCGTTCATGGTGAGCGCCCCGCCAAAGCTGCCGGGAATGCCGCACAGGAACTCGATACCTCCCAGGCAGTGCTCGGCGGCGAACCGGCAGAGCACCGAGTTGGCCACCCCCGCCCCCACCTCGAGCCGGGCGCCCGGCATGGGCTCCAGGGAGTCGAGCCTTTTCAGCGAGATGACGCATCCCCTGATGCCGCCGTCCCGCACCAGCAGGTTGTATCCCCCCCCCACCACCAGGTAGGGGATCCCCTCGGAGAGGATGAGGTCCAGGGCCCCTTTCAGATCGGCAACATCTGCCGGCTCGATGTAAAGATCAGCCGCCCCTCCCACCTTGAGGGAGGTATGTTGCGACATCGGCTCGTCCCACTTGAACGCTCCGCGCAACCCCTGCGCCACCCTTTCCAGCTCGGGACGGGACAAGATCAGCGCTCCCCCGCGGCCTTGAGCCGCTCCAGCATGGCCTCGCCCACCTGCCAGACGTTGCCGGCGCCAAGGGTCAGGAGTATGTCGCCCGGGGCGAGCACGCGCTCCAGGTGCTCGCAGAGCTTGTCGCGGTCGGAGATCCAGTTGACGTCCCTCTGGCCGTGCCTCCGGACCCTCCCCGCCAGCGCCTCGGCGGTGATCCCCTCGATGGGAGCCTCGCCCGCGGGGTAGATGTCGGTCAGGATCAGGGCGTCGGCGTCGTGGAACGCCTTGACGAACTCCTCGAAGAGTTCCTTGGTCCTAGAATAGCGGTGCGGCTGGAAAACGACGACGAGCCTCCTCTCCGCGAACCCGGATTTGGCGGCTGCCAGGGTGGCCCTGACCTCGGTCGGGTGATGCCCGTAATCGTCCACCACCATGATGCCGTTCACCTCGCCCTTCAGGTGGAAGCGGCGACCCACCCCGCCGAATGCCGCGAACCCTTCCTGGATGGTGGGAAACGGGATGTCCAGCTCCATGGCGACGGCGATGGCGGCAAGCGCGTTCAGCACGTTGTGCGCGCCGGGCATGGAGAAGGTGATCTCGCCGAGCCTCACCCCCTTGTGGTGCGCCACGAAGGTGGTCGAGAAGCCGGAGAGGCGCACGTCGGTGGCGCGGAAGTCGGCCTGGGCCGACAGGCCGTAGCTGGTGAAGCGTTTCTTGACGCGCGGCAGGACGTCGGCCACGTTGCCGTTGTCCAGGCAGAGCACGGCGAGCCCGTAGAACGGGATCTTGTTGATGAACTCGACGAAGGTGTCCTTGATCTCCTCGATCCCGCTGTAGAAGTCGAGGTGGTCTGCGTCTATGTTGGTGACCACGGCGATGGTCGGGGAGAGGAGGAGGAAGGAGCCGTCCGACTCATCCGCCTCCGCCACCAGGAACTGTCCCTGCCCGAGGCGCGCGTTGGTGCCGATGGAGTTCAGCCTCCCGCCGATGACGATGGTCGGATCGATCCCCCCCTTGGAGAGGATGGTCGCCACCATGGAGGTGGTGGTCGTCTTGCCGTGGGTTCCCGCCACGGCGATGCCGTACTTCATGCGCATCAGCTCGGCGAGCATCTCGGCCCTGGGGATCACCGGGATGAGCCTCAGGTGCGCCTCGATCACTTCCGGGTTGTCCTCGTGCACGGCGCTGGAGATCACCACCACGTCGGCCTTGGCCACGTTCTCGGCGGCGTGCCCGATGAAGATCTCGCCCCCGAGCCCCTCAAGGCGCTGGGTGGTTTCCGATCCCCGCAGGTCCGAGCCCGAGACCTTGTACCCCAGGTTCAGGAGCACCTCCGCGATGCCGCTCATCCCGATGCCGCCGATCCCGACGAAATGTATCCTCTCTATTTTTCCGTACACGTGAGCTCCCTTGACTGCCGTTCAACGTTCCAGGTTCAACGTTCGCGGGCCGTTCTTCTTCGTTCTGCATTTCCGTGTCAATCTTCACCCTGCACGCCATCGCGTAGCCGGTGCCGTATCGCTGCCGCCGGTTCAAAGCACGTATCACGGTGGAACCTTGAACGTCGAACCTTGAACGCTCTTTTAAGCCTTCAAAACCATGGCCGCCACGATCGCCTGGGCGGCGTCCAGCTGCGCCAGCCCCCTGGCGGCTTGCTCCATCTGGTACACCTCGCCGGGATGCTCCATGAGATCGACTATCTCGGCTGCCAGACGCTCGCCGGTCAGGTCCTCCTCCAGGATCATCCGACCCGCCCCTCTCCTCACCAGGGACTCGGCGTTCTTCCTCTGGTGATCGTCGGCAGCGTACGGGTACGGTATGAAGATGCACCCCTTGCCGCAGGCGGTGATCTCGGCGATGGTGGTGGCTCCGGCCCGGCAGATCACCAGGTCGGCGGCGCCGTAGGCGGCGGACATGTCGTCGATGAAACTCAAGACCTGCGCCCGGACCCCCTGCCCCTGGTACCCTGCGCGCACCCGCGCCACGTCCTTCTCGCCGGTCTGGTGCGTGATGCGGAGACGCTGCTTCACCCCCGCCAGGTGGGGGAGCGCCTCCAGAAGCGCGCTGTTCACCCGCTGCGCACCGGCGCTGCCGCCAAAGACCAGGACGCTGAAGCTGTCTCCGGCGCTCCTCACCCGCTCCTGGAATCCCCAGAGGATCTCCTTCCTGATCGGGTTGCCGGTCATCTGCGTGATCTTCTTAGGGAAGAAGCTCGCCGACTCCTCCATGGATATGAAGACGCCGTCGACGAAACGCCCCAGCACCTTGTTGGTGAGCCCCGGCGCCGCGTTCTGCTCGTGGATGAAGCGCCTGATCCCCATGCCGCGCGCTGCCAGCACGATGGGGGCGGAGGCGTATCCTCCCACGCCCAGCACGAGGTCGGGGCGGAACTCCTTCAGGATCTTCCTCGACTGCGCGTAGCCGTAGAGAAGGCGCCCGGCGCTCATGAGCTTCCTGGCGGTACCAAGCCCCTTCATGCCGCTTGCGGAGATGAGTTCGAGCCTGTAACCGAGTTTCGGGAGCAGGCGCGCCTCGATGCCGCGCTCGGTCCCGACGAAAAGGACCTCGTTCTCCGCCCCCCTGGCCAGGAACTCCTCGGCCACCGCTATCCCCGGGAAAAGATGCCCCCCGGTCCCGCCACCCGCTATTATGAGCCTCATGCCGCCACCCTCATCCTGGTCGATACGTTCAATAGGATCCCGACCGCGCAAAGCGAGATGATCAGGGAGCTGCCGCCGTAGCTGAGAAACGGGAGCGCCAGACCCTTGGTCGGGAGCATGCCGGTGACGACGGCCATGTTGGTGAACGCCTCGAGCCCCAGCAGCACCGCGATGCCGAAGGCCAGGAAGCGCCCGAAGTTGTCCTCTGCGGCGATGGCCACCCGGATGCTTCTTTGCACCAGCAAAAGGAACATCGAGGCGATGACGATCACCCCGACAAACCCCATCTCCTCCCCCAGCACCGAGAGGATGAAGTCGGTGTGCGCCTCGGGAAGGTAGAAGAGCTTCTGCTTCCCCTCGCCAAGCCCCTGACCGATCAGCCCCCCAGTCCCCAGGGCGAGCCAGGACTGGATGATCTGGAACCCGGCGTCGGTCGGGTCCTGCCAGGGGTCCAAAAAGGCGGTGATGCGCCGCATGCGGTACGCCTTGGTCAGCACCAAAAAGCAGACCCCGGGAAGGGCCACGACCCCCATGCCGAGGATGTACTGCACCTTGGTCCCCGCAGCGAACAGCATGACGATGGCGACCGTGAACATGGTGAGCGCCGCCCCCATGTCGTGCTGGGCCAACAGGACCGCGATGAAGACCCCCAGTATCAGGAGGTAGGGAAAGAAGCCCGACATGAACTGCTTCAGCTTGTCCTGCCTCTTCTCCAGCGAATACGCCATGTAGATGATGAGCGCCACCTTGGCGAGCTCGGAGGGCTGGAAGTTGAACCCGGGAAGACGGATCCAGCGCGAGGCCCCCTTGGCCGTGCCGCCGATGCCCGGAACGAACACGACCAGCATCAGGATGAAGCAGGTGAAAAACAGCGGCACGGCCCACCTCTTCCAGACGTGGTAGTCGACGTGCATCAGGACCGCCATGCCGGCAAACCCCATCAGGGCGTAAAGCGACTGGCGCTTCAGGAAGAAAAAACCGTCGTGGAACTTCTTCGCGGCCATCACGGAGGACGCGGAGTAGACCATGACCACACCGAAACAGGTGAGGATCACGGCCATCATAAGCACGATCATGTCGTACCCCTCCACTCGCTTCACTTCTCCTCCTCATCCTTTGCGGCACGCACCGCGGCCTTGAAGCGCTCGGCGCGCTCCTCGTAGTTCTTGAACATGTCGAAGCTGGAGCAGGCCGGGGAGAAGAGGACCACGCCGCCTGGCTTGGTCACCTTCCTGGCGATCTCCACCGCCTCCTCGAGTGTGCCGGCCAGATGGGTCCGGGCGAGCGCGCCCAGGGCCTCGTTCATCCTCGCCTTCGCCTCGCCTATCAGCACCAGGTGGCTGACGCGCGCCTTGACCAGCGGGGCGAGAGGCTCGTAGGAACCTCCCTTGTCCTTGCCCCCGGCGATGAGGGTAATGCCGGAGTCGAAACTCTCCAGCGACTTGACCACGCTCCCCACGTTGGTGCCCTTGCTGTCCTCGTAGTACTCGACCCCGCCCACCTCCGCAACGAACTCCATCCGGTGCGGAAGCCCCTTGAAGGTGCTGACGGCGGCGTAGGCGCACTCCCCGTCGCAGCGCATGAGGAGCGTCGCGGCCAGGCTGGCCATGATGTTGTCCAGGTTGTGCACCCCTTTGAGCTTGAACCCGGCGGTGCCGAAGCGGAGCACCTTCCCCTTGTGCGAGAAGGTGATGAAGCCGTCGCGGTAGCTGATCCCCTCTTCCAGCTCGTGCAGCCGGCTCATCGGGAAGAGCTGCGCCTTCAGCTTGGCGGCGCAGGCGGCAACCAGCGGGTCGTCGATGTTCAGGACGGCGAAGTCGTCGACCCCCTGGTTCTCGAAGATGCGGAGCTTGGCGTCGATGTACTCCTGGAAGCTGTGGTAGCGGTCCAGGTGGTCCTCGGTCAGGTTCAAAAGGACGGCCACGTGCGGCCTGAAGCTCTCCACCCCCTCCAGCTGGAAGGAGGAGAGTTCCACCACCACCCGCTCCACCTCCTGGCCGCTTGAGGCGAGCTCGATCAGGGGGTTGCCGATGTTGCCGCCGACGAAGGTCTCGAAGCCGCACGCCTTGAAGACCTCCCCGGTGAGCGTGGTGGTCGTGGTCTTGCCGTTGGTGCCGGTGATGGCTACCATGGGGGCCTTGATGAACCAGGAGGCGAGCTCCACCTCGCTCACCACGCGGCGCTTTTGCGAGCGCGCCATCTCCAGCGGCTTGATGTCCATCGGGACGCCGGGCGAGACGACGATCAGGTCGGCCATCAGGAAGCTGTAGGGGACGTGACGCCCCAGTTCGTAGGTGATGTCCAGGTCGGAGAGCTCCTCGACGACGTCTCTGAGCTCCTCGTCCTCGCGCATGTCGGTGACGGTCACCAAGGCGCCGGCGCCGGCGAGAAAGCGCGCCACCGCGACACCCGTCTTGGCGAGCCCTACCACCAGTATTTTCTTGTCCTTTAATTCCATGACGACCCTTCTCTGCTCATATGTCTGTATTCTCTGCCCCACGGCTGTTTGCCCGTAGGAGCGGCGTTCCCGCCGCGATCACCCCGGCCGTCGCGGCGGGAGAGCCGCTTCCTGCATCTCTAGCGCATCTTCAGCGTCGAGATGGCGACCAGGGCGAGGATGATGGTGATGATCCAGAACCGGACGATGATCTTCGGCTCCGCCACCCCCTTCAGCTCGAAATGGTGGTGGATCGGCGCCATCCTGAAGATGCGCTTGCCGCGGTACTTGTAGGAGCCGACCTGGAAGATGACGGAGAGCGCCTCCACCACGAAGACGCCGCCTACGATGACCAGGAGTATCTCCTGCTTGGTGAGGACCGCCAGGGTTCCCAGCGCCCCTCCCAGGGAGAGCGAGCCGACATCCCCCATGAAGACCTCGGCCGGATAGGCGTTGTACCAGAGAAAGCCAAGCCCCGCCCCCACCGTGGCCCCGCACAGCACGGCAAGCTCGCCCGCGCCGGGGACGTACGGTATCTGCAGGTATCCCGAGAGCCTCGCGTTGCCCGCTATGTAGCAAAACAGGAGGTAGGTGCCGGCGTTGATCGCCACAGGCCCTATGGCGAGCCCGTCCAGCCCGTCGGTCAGGTTCACCGCGTTGGAGGCCCCGACGATGACCAGGGTCACGAAAGGTATGAAGAGGAGCCCCAGCTCCGGGTGCACCCTCTTGAAGAAGGGGAGGTAGAGCTCGGTGGAAAAGCCGGGGAGGTAGTAGAGGAAGATGCCGACGCCTCCCGCCAGAAGCACCTGCCAGAACATCTTCTGGCGCGGGGAGAGCCCCTTGGGGTTCTTCTCGACCACCTTCTTGTAGTCGTCCACGAACCCCAGCACGCCGTAGCCCACGAGGATCAAGAGGGTGAGCCAGATGAAGACGTTCTTCAGGTCGGCCCAGAGCAGGGTCGGGAGCACGATGCAGACCAGGATCAGCACCCCTCCCATGGTGGGGGTTCCCTGCTTCTTCAGGTGCGATTCAGGCCCGTCGGTCCTGATCACCTGGCGCGCCTGCATCCCCTCGAGCTTCCGCACCACCCACGGCCCCACGATGAAGGAGAGGAGCAGCGCCGTGATCATGGCGTAGATGGAGCGGAAGGTCAGGTACTTGAAAACGTTGAAGAGCTTGTAATCCGAGGCGAGCGGATACAGCAGATGGTAAAGCATCAGTCTTGCCCCCCTTGTTCCCCGGACGTCAGGGCATGCCGCACGGCCTTGGCCACGGTCTCCATCTTCATGCCGCGGGACCCCTTGAAGAGGACGCAGTCCCCGGGTTTGGCCCAGGCGATCAGCTCCCGCGAGAGTTGGTCATGATCCTTGGCGTGCAACAGCTCGGTGGCGGGAAAGCCCGCCTCCAGCGCCCCCTTTGCCGTCTCGCCGGCGAGCCCCCCCAGGAGGAAGAGCCGCTGCACCTGGCCCGCGGCAAGGCGCCCGAGCTCCCGGTGCGCGTCCTCGCTCCCCAGTCCAAGCTCCAGCATGTCGCCGAGAACCGCGGCCAGCCGTCCCTGCTCGCCCACCTCCTTCAAGGTGGCGAGCGCGGCAGCCATGGAGGCGGGATTCGCGTTGTAGCTGTCGTCGATCAGGGTGACGCCTGCGACCTCCTCCAGCTGGAACCTCTTGTCGTAGGGGGTGAACTCCTCGAGCCCCTGGCGGATCACCTCTTTCGGGACGCCGAGCGCGTGCGCCGCCGCCGCCGCTGCCAGCGCGTTGTAGATGTTGTGCCTGCCGAAGGCCTTCAGGACCACCTGCTGCTCGCCGTCGGGAAGCCTCAGCGTGAAGCTCTCACCCTTCTTGCCCAGGCTCGTGATGGAGGCGGAGCTCACCTCGGCCCCCCGGAGCCCGAAGGTCAGGCGGGTCACGTCGGAGTGGGTGGGACAGGCGGAGACGAGGGGATCGTCGACGTTGTACACCGCCACCGCGCCCTCCCGGAGGCGCAGGAAGAGCTCCCCCTTGGCGCGCGCCACACCCTCGACGCTCCCCAGGGTCTCCAGGTGCGCGGGGAAGGCGTTGGTGATGATGCCGACCTGAGGCTGCGCGATCTCGGCCAGCCTGTCGATCTCCCCGAAGGCGCTCATGCCGATCTCGACCACCGCCCAGCGCTCGCGGCCGGTGAGCCGGAACAGGGTGAGCGGGAGGCCGATCAGGTTGTTCAGGTTCCCCTCGGTCTTAAGCCCTGGGCCGGTCTGGGAGAGGATGCCGGCCAGCATCTCCTTGGTGGTGGTCTTGCCGTTGCTGCCGGTCACCGCAACCACCTTCAGGTTGAAGCGGCGGCGGTGCCAGGCGGCCAGGTCCCCGAGCCCCTTGAGCGTGTCGGGAACCGCTACGGCAAAGGCCCCCTCCGGGATCCGGTGCTCCTTTAGCCACCCCTGTTCCACCAGGAACACGGAGACGCCGCGCGAGGCGGCCATGTTTATGAAGTCGTGGCCGTCGAAGCGCTCGCCCTTGAGCGGCACGAACAGCTCGCCCGGGGCCACCTGGCGCGAGTCGGTGGAGACCGAGGAGACCATGGCCCCCTCCTCTCCTATCATCGATCCGCCGGTCGCCTCGGCTATTTCTTTCAGCGTGAACATCGACATGCGTTCTCTTATCCCTTGCTGGCCGGCGCCTCGGGCACCGGTTTCTGACAGGTGATCTTTCCAACCGAACCAGCTAATCTGCCGCAAAATAAGGGAAAAGTGAAGTCAAATTTCCCCCATGATCACCCTCTCAGCCGGAGCGCCTCGGCGGCCTCTTCCCTGTCGTCGAAATGGAACTTTTCGGTTCCCACTATCTGGTAATCCTCGTGCCCCTTTCCCGCCAGAAGCACGATGTCTCCGGGACGGGCAGCGAGGATCGCCGCACGCACCGCGGCGCGCCTGGACTCTATGGTCACGAAACCCTTCTCCGGGAAACCTCCGGCAAGCTCCTCCGGGCTGTACTCGCGAAGCCCCAGTGGGAGTATCCCCCCCCTCACGTCGTCCAGTATGGCCCGGGGGTCTTCGGTGCGCGGGTTGTCCGAGGTGACCACGGCCAGGTCGCTGTAGCGCGCCGCTATCTCCCCCATCACGGGGCGCTTCCCCTTGTCGCGGTCGCCGCCGCAGCCGAAGATGGTGATGATGCGGTCCGTCTTCAGCTCCGCTATGGTGGAGAGGACGTTCTCCAGCGCGTCGCCTGTGTGCGCGTAATCCACCAGCACCGTGATCCCCTCCCCGCTTTCCACCCGCTCCAGGCGGCCGGGAACCCTCTTGTGCCCCTCGATGCCGGCGCGGATCGCCTCCCTGGAGAAACCCAGGGCGAGCCCGGCGCCTACGGCGGATAGGATGTTGTAGAGGTTGAAGCGACCAAGGAGCTCCGAGTCGATGGAGATCTCGCCCACCGGGGTCTTGATGCGGCAGCTGATGCCGTTCACGGAGAAGTCGGCCTCGGTCACGGTGAGGTCCGCCTCGCCTGCCATGGCGTAGCTCAGTACCGGGGCCGTAGCGGCCTTGGCGATCCGCTCGCCGAAGGGGTCGTCCAGGTTCACCACCGCGCGCCGCAGCGGCTTTTCGGCCGTAGGCGCCAGGAGGTCGGTGAAGAGCCTCAGCTTGGAGTTGAAATAGGACTCCATGTCCAGGTGGTAGTCGAGGTGGTCGCGGGTCAGGTTGGTGAAGACAGCGACATCGAAGAGGCAGCCGTCGGGGCGGTGCTGCTCCAGGCTGTGCGAGGAGACCTCCATCACGGCGCCGCGTGCGCCAAGGTCCACCAGTTCCCTGAGGATCCTCTGCAGGTCGACGGACTCGGGGGTGGTGTTGGGGGCGGGGAGGGTGGTCGCCCCGAAGCGGTAGCTGATGGTGCCAAGGACAGCGCACGGGAAACCCGCCTGTTCCATGATCCCCTCGACGAGGTAGCTCGTGGTGGTCTTGCCGTTGGTGCCGGTGATCCCTACCACCGGTATCCCGGCCGTGGGCGTCCCGTGGAAGAGGGCGGCCATCAGGCTCATGGCGCGCCTCGCGTCGGGGACCTGGACCACTGTCGCCCCGGCAACGGCACAGGGGCGGTCCGCAACGACTGCGACCGCCCCCCCTTTTACAGCGGCTTCCACGAATTCCGACCCGTCGCTCTTCGCTCCCCTGAGGGCGAAGAAGAGCCCGCCGGGAGCGATGTTTCTCGAGTCGTAACAAAGCGACTTTATCTCTATGTCGCTGTCACCGGAGACGGTCCGTTCCGGCAGGCAGCTCAGCAGTTGTTCAAGTTTCATTTCCCCCCCGTTGTTCAGGCCGACGGCACGAACCTGACCCAGACCTGGTCCTGCGTGGTGATGCGGCTTCCCGGCGCCGGGTTTTGCTCGACCGCCCTGCCGCTTCCCTGCAGTTTGACGTTCAGACCGCGCTTTTCCATCACCTTTAGCACCTGTCTCATGCTCATCCCCTGGAAGTTCGGCATGCTTCCCGCTTCGAGCCCTTCGACGCTCCCCCCCTCGACCACCAGCTGCTCGACCTTCGGCGCGCTCTTCGCGGGAGGAGCTTCCTGCTTCTTCTTCCCACCCTTGTCTGGCGCAACGCTCAGGTAGCAAAGGGTCTGCTGCGCTATGGCGGAGAAGGCCGGCGCCGCGACCACCCCGCCGTAGGAGCTGGTCTTCGGCTCGTCCACCACCACGAGGATGGTGAGCCTCGGCCGGTCCGCCGGCACGAAGCCGACGAAGGACGCGGTGCGCTTGACGGCCGAGTATCCCCTTCCCTCCGCCTTCTGCGCGGTCCCGGTCTTGCCCGCCACCCGGTAACCCTCCACCATGGCACCGGTCCCGGTCCCCCCCTCCGTCACGACCCCTTCCAGCATGCGGGACACGCTCCTGGCCGTCTGCTGCGAGATGACCCGCCTTCTCACCTGCGGCTGGAACTGCTGCAGCACGGCGCCGCTGTCGTCGACGATCCGGTCCACGAGGTACGGTTTCATCAGGTTGCCGCCGTTTGCCACCGCCGAGACGGCGGCGGTTATCTGCAGCGGCGTGGCGGTCACCCCCTGCCCGAAGGAGATGGTGGCAAGGTCGATGCCGTACCACTTCGCCTGCTGGCGCAGCATCCCGCTCGCCTCGCCGGGGAGGTCGATGTTGCTTTTCTCCCCGAAACCGAAGCTGCTCAGTGCCGCGTAGAGCCTCCCGGGACCCAGGCGGCTCCCTATCTTGGCGGAGCCGATGTTGCTGGAGTATTTCAGGATCTGCGGCACCGAAAGGGAGCCGTACTTGTGGGTGTCGTGTATGGTCCGCCCGTACATCTTGTAGCTGCCGTTCTCGCAGTCGAAGTAGTCACCCGCCCTGATCACCCCCGCCTCCAGCGCCGAGGCGATCAGGAAGATCTTGAAGGTGGAGCCCGGCTCGAAGCTGTCTGCGATGGCGCGGTTCCTTAGTGCCGAGGAGTCGTACTTTGCGAAGCTGTTCGGGTTGAAGGCGGGGTAGTTGGCCATGGCCAGCACCCTTCCGGTGTCCGGCTCCATGACGATGGCGATGCCGTTTTTGGCGCCGTTTTTCTCCACCGCGCTGGCCAGCTCCTTCTCCGCTATGTACTGCACGTTCTTGTCGAGGGTGAGGACGATGTTGTTTCCCTTGGAACCGCTCTTCCCCTCGCTCCCCTTCTTGAGCGCGATGTCGCGGCCCAGGGCGTCCCGCTCGGTGACCAGGTAGCCGGTGTTCCCGAGGATGGTGGCGTCGTACTTCTTCTCCACCCCCTCGAGCCCCCCCGGGTCAGTACCGGTGAAGCCTATCACATGGGCCGCCACCTGTGAATTGGGGTAGAAACGCTTGCTCTCCTTGACGAAGCCGATCCCCTCCAGCTTCAGGCTCTTCACCTTTTGCGCCTGGTCGGGTGCCATCCGGCGCGACAGCCATACGAAGTTGCGGGCCCCCTTCAGCTTCGCCTCGAGGTCCGGCGGGAAGTACCCCAGATGGGGTGCCAGCGCGGCGGCCGTCTTCCTGATGTCCTCGATGTTGCGGGTCTCCGCATAGCAGGAGTCCATCTCTATCGAAACGGCAAAGGGGGCGTGGTTGCGATCGTATATCGCTCCCCGCCCCGGCGTCAGTGCCACGATCCTTTGATGCTGCTTCTCCGCCAGCTTCACCAGGCGGTCGTTGTTCAGCACCTGCAGGTAGAAGGCACGTCCAGAGACGGCTACGAAAACTACGGCGAACAGCAGGGCCACGAAGCGCATCCTGACCCTTGCCCATTTCTCCCGCTTCTCGATCACCTGACCAGGACCACCTGCTGGTCGGTGGGAAGCGCCATGCCGAGTTCACCCTTGGCGAGCGCCTCGATCCTGGCCGGGGCCTTCAAGGAGGCCACCTCCACCTTGAGGCGCTTGTTTTCCTGCTGCTGCTCCTTGAACTGCCGCGAGGCGTCGGAGATCTTCAGGTTCAGGTCGATCACCTCGACCCTGGACCAGACGTGAAAGACCGAGACCAGCGTAAGGAGCACCATCACTCCCGTGAGATAGGGGAAGCTGATCCAGCTCTCCCCTGCGGCGACCGTTCCGGGCCTGGCCGGTGCGGCGACCTTACCGTAGGCAACCTTGCTTTGTCCCATGATGAAACCCCTTAGTTAAATCTTCTCCACGACCCTCAGCCTGGCGCTTCTGGAGCGCGGGTTGGCGGCCACTTCCTCGTCCCCTGCGCGCAGGGGCTTTCTGGTAATCACTTTGAACTGCGGCACCCGGCCGCAGACGCACCCCGGAAGCCCCTTGGGGCAGATGCAGCCGGCAGCCGCGTCGCGGAAGCTCTCCTTGACGATGCGGTCTTCCAGCGAGTGGAAGGAGATCACCGCTCCGCGCCCCCCCTTTTTGAGCAGCTTCAGCAGGTCGGCAAGCCCGCCCTCCAGGCTCTTCAGCTCCTCGTTCACCGCGATGCGCAGGGCCTGGAAGGTCCTGGTCGCCGGGTGGAGGCGCTCCTCCCACTTGGCCTTGGGGATCGCCCCCTTGATGACGTCCACCAGTTCCAGCGTGGTCTCGATGGGGCGCTCATCCCTCGCCTTCACGATGAAGGAGGCCACTCTCTTGGCCCAGCGTTCCTCGCCGTACTCGGTGATGATCCGGCAAAGCTCCCCCTCCGGGAGGGTGTTCACCAGGTCCGCGGCGCTCGGCCCGGAGCTGCGGTCCATGCGCATGTCGAGCGGCGCGTCGTTCATGAAGCTGAAGCCGCGCTCCTCGCGGTCCAGCTGGTGGCTGGAGACGCCCAGGTCCAGCACGAAGCCGTCGATCCCCTCCACCCCGATCTCGGAAAGGGCCGCCGCGATCTCGGCGAAGTTCCTCTGGAAGATCCTCACCCGGTCGCCGAAGGGGGCGAGCCTCAGCTTCGCCACGGCTATCGCCTCGGCGTCCCGGTCGAAGCCGATCAGCCGGCCGTCCGGCGAGCTCGCGGAGAGGATGAGCCCTGCGTGCCCCGCACCGCCCAGGGTCCCGTCCACGTATACCCCCCCCGATCTGGGGGCGAGAGCCGCCAGCACCTCTTCGGGAAGGACCGATATGTGATGAAAGTCTTCCATCTAGAGTCCCAGCCCGGCGAGGGCCGCCGAGTCGACCGGGAAGTTCTGCTCGTCCTGCTCGCAGACCCTGGCCCAGACCGCCTGGCTGTAGATGTCGACCTTGTTCTGCATCCCCACGAAATGCAGTTCCCGCTCCAACTGCGCCGTCTTTCTGAGATCGTTGGGAACGAGGATCCGGCCGAGCTTGTCCGCGACGCATTCCACGGCGGGGACCAGTATGGTGCGCCTGACAGCGGCGAGCTGGTTCACGCTGAGGCCGAGGCTCGTGCCGTCCTTGAGCCTCTCCTCGAGCGCCAGGAACTCGTGGTAGGGATAGATGACCAGGCCGTAGCATACCTGTCCCTCGTCGAGCCGCACCGGGCTCGACTTGGTGAGGAAAAAACGCTCGTCGGCGAAGGTGTCCACCAGAACCTCGCGGAATTTCGCGGGAATACTGGTGCGACCCTTGGCGTCGATCGTCGTGTCGAACTTCCCTCTAAACATGCTTACCCCGGCACTTGTTGCCACTTTATACCACAACATACCACTTTCGTGCACGAACTATACGGGAGGGGAATAGTGTTGTCAAGGCAAAATTGGCGGCAAATAGGGAATTTTTGGGCGGTTTTACAGGGGTTTATAGTTGCGCGCAGACAGGAGGCGGTTCTAAGAGGGGTTACCGGGGGATGAAGCGGGCTCAATTAAATATCTGCAGGGTTGTGGCGGGGATGCGGGGGTGGGCGGAGGCCGGGAACCCCCGCCCGGAAGCTCGTGCAATGCTAGGGTTTTTTCCTGTCGAACAGGGAGACGACGTTGCCGCCCTTGCGCGCCCCGCCCTTGCCGACCGAGGAGAGCGGCTTGTTGGGGGGCTCGGGCGAGACCACCTTCTCCAGCATGATGGGGGTCTCCGCCATGGTGAAGGGGGCGCCGTTCACCTGGCTGTCGTCCAGGATCCAGGTGTAGACCTGGAGCGGGACGGTGAGCACCAGCAGCTTCACCTTCCACCATCCGAGTTTCACGTCAGGGGATATTTCCTCAATCCTCGCGTAGAACGAGGGCTTGTTGTCGATGTGGACAAGCACGAGATCGTGTATGGTAGCCATTTTTGCTTCTCCTTCCGATTCCGGCAGTTGGTGCTGCGACTCTGACAGTTGGTGCTGCTACTCCCGCAGCAGGGAGCCGTCCATCATCCCGGGCGGGAACAGGGACCGGATCTCCCCGTAGCTGCGCCTGAGTTCCCTTTCCATCAGGTAAAAGCGGGAGAGTTCGTCCCGCGACAGTCGATCCTCGATGACATCGCAGTTGAAGGTGATGCAGTTGAAGGGGCGGTAACCCGTCGGGATCAGGCAGCGGGGCTCACCCAGAAAGGGGCAAAGGCCGTTGTCAAAGCGCGGGGAAAAAAGCTGTCCGTCGGTGGCCAGGTAGACCAGCAGGTCCACGGCCGTGAAGTGATATTTCCCGGATACGCAGCACGCCCCGCCGCAGCTTGCGCAGTGTGTGGCGGCGTCCGCCTTAGCGGCCAGATCCTGCATGGCTTCCTTTTGCGCCAGCATGCCCAGGGCCAGCCCGCGCAACTTGAGCAGGTCGGCCTGCGGGAGGGCGGAGAAAGCTTCAGTCACCGCGTCCACCCCGTTTTGCCACTGCCTTTCCCACTCCATCTGCAACCTCATCCTCTGTTTGCGGCACTAAAAAAGCCTCCAGGTCTTCCCGAAAGGCCGTTAGAAGCAGTGCTACGTTCTACGTTCTACGTTCTATGTTCTATGTGCCCGCTCTCTCCGGCAGCACCTCGAACGCTTTCGTCGAACGCTCCGGAAACGACCACCATCGAGACGATCTGCAGCTAACGTAGAACATAGAACGTAGAACGTCCTCTTTTTTAAAAATTGGCCGAAGCAGCCCGTAAGCCGGGTTCTGTTCCCGCAGCCGGTTACCCGGAGGCGGGCGATGGTCATTCATCTAGGAGCGCCGTTACCGGCGCCCTCAAGCAACCAACCCGGAAGCACGGACGGGCCGTCCTTAACGCTTCCCTATTTGGTCTTGCTCCTGGTGGGGTTTACCTGGCATCCGGCGTCGCCGTCGGACCCGGTGAGCTCTTACCTCACCCTTTCACCCTTACCCGCCTTCGCTGAAGCTACGGCGGGGTCCCCCCGCAGGGGAGCCCCTTGCTAAGGCTTTGACGGGCGGACTTCTCTCTGTGGCACTATCCCTGGGGTCGCCCCCGCTGGACGTTATCCAGCACCATGCCCTGTGGAGCCCGGACTTTCCTCCCCCCCCTTCGCCAAAGGCTACGGCGGGCGGCGGCCATCTGGTCTGCTTCGGCCAAAAGCTTAAAACAAGTTCTATGTCCTACGCTCTGCGTTCTAAGCCGTACCCCGCTGGAAGCCGGCGACGGCAGCAGTGCCGAAGCCGTAGCCGAGGTTTAAACGCAGAACATGGAACATGGAACATGGAACGGGTTCTTTAGTCCTGCACTTCCTGCCTCATGACCAGGATGCGCTGGCAGTGCGGGCAGGTGATCACCTCGTCCGCGCGGAACAGGGTGTTGTAGAGCTGCGGCGGCAGGTGCATGTTGCAACCCATGCAGTTACCTTCCTTCGCCTCTACTACCGCCACCCCCCTGCGCTGGTCGCGCAGCCTGCTGTAGCGCTTCATCACCGAGGCGGGGAGCCCCTTCACCGTGGCCTCGCGGACGGCAGCGTCCTTTGCGATCCCGGACTCCAGGCTCTGCACCTTCTGCTGCACCTCGCCCTGCTGGGAGACCACGTTCCCCTCCAACTCGGCCAGTTCGGCCTCTCTCTTGGAGAGGTCACCTGAGATCTCCTCGATGGCGTTGATCTTCTGCAGGATCTGGTCCTCGATCTCGGCGATCAGCTTCTTGGCCGTGGAGATCTCCTTGGAGACCGCCTGGTACTCCTTCTGGGTCTTGATCTCCTTCAGGTGTGCCTCGGACCTGGCGATGTTGTCACCCTCGCCGGCGAGACTCGCCTCGAGCGCACCTTTCTCCGCCTCCAGCGCCTGGGCCTCCTCGCGCTTGGCCGCGATCTTCTCGCGCGCCTCGGTGAGCTTCGCCTCCAGGGCCTGGGCCTGGTTTAAAAGCTGCTCCTTCTCGGTGTCCAGACCGTCGATCCTGAGATCGATCTCCTGCAATTCGTATAGCGACTTCAGATTGTTACGCAAAATCTGCCTCCCCAACTCCCTGTTTTATGTTCTAAGAGCCCGGCCCTTCACCAGAAACTGAAGGGTTCCCGCTCTCCTTGGTACTCGAATACTTCGGCCTCGAACTTCTTTGCCTGCAAGGCGACCTTCAACTGCGCCGCAAGCCCCTGGACCATGGGGTATTCCGTGGAGAAATGGCCGGCATCGATGACGGCAATCCCCAGCGCCTCGGCCTCCCGCGCCTCGTGGTACTTCACGTCGGCGGTGACCAGGAGATCCGCCCCCTTGCGCTCCGCTTCATGGAGCAGCGAGGCGCCGGAGCCGCCGCAAAGCGCGACCTTCTTCACCTGGCGCGCCGGGTCGCCCACCAGCCTCACCCCGGTCGCCGAGAGCCGCTTTTTCACGAAGATGGCGAAATCGCCGCAGCTCACCGCCTCCTGGAGATGTCCGATCCTGCCGAGCCCCCGGGCCGCTCCCCTGTTCAACACCGGGTAGAGATCGTAAGCAGGCTCCTCGTAGGGGTGCGCCTTCTTGAGGGCGGCAACCGCGGCGGCGATCCGCTCCTTTGGCAGCAGGAATTCCAGCCTGCTCTCCGGCTCGGCATGGCTACTCCCCACCTCGCCTACGAACGGCTGCGCCCCGGCAAGAGGGGTGAACCTGCCGACCCCTTCCCCCTGGAAGGAACAGCCGCGATAGTTGCCGATCGGGGCCATGTAAGGCGAGAGCGCGTCAAGCAGCTTCTCCTCGCACCCTTGCGGCGCGAAGAGCGCCATCTTCACGAACTCGTCACCGCCGGTGACCCTCAAGGGCTGCGCCCCCTGGACGCCTAGCCGCTCTGCAAGCAGGTCGTTCACCCCCCCGGGGGCGATATCGAAATTTGTGTGCAGCGAGATGATGGAGAGGTCGTTCTTGAGGGCTAGTATGGCAAGGCGGCCGGTCTCGTCGGCGGTGGAGATCTTTTTGAGCGGGGTGAAGATGAAGGGGTGATGGGTGATCAGCAGGTGACAGCCGGCCTCGACGGCGGCCTCGACGGCGGGGCGCCCGGGATCCAGCGCCACCATGATCCGCGAGACCTGGAAAAGCGGGTCCCCGACCTGCAGGCCTACGTTATCCCAGGACTCCGCAAAGTGCGTTGGGGCGATTTTGCTAGTGATTCCGACTATATCTGAAACTCTGGGAGTAATCATCGCGCTCAAAAGAAAAAGAGTGCAACCGCTTGGTGTGCACTCTTTCTCCCCACTCTAGGTGTATTCTTTCGTCTGACCAGGTGCTTTAAGGGCATCCCTACATCATCCTAATTGTAAGGTGGTGGGCCCACCAGGACTCGAACCTGGGACCGACCGGTTATGAGCCGGTAGCTCTAACCAACTGAGCTATAGGCCCGAAAAGCGAATTTAAAACATATAGTAAAAGGATTAACGTGTCAAGCTTCTATTTTAATGACAGAGCTCTCTCCCCCTAATACATCTCGTACTTCAGCAAACGGCACTCGATGGGACCGTTGTAGAGCACCATCCTCCTGGTCGCCTTCAGCCCGACAGACTTGGCCAGTTCCAGGTTCCCGGTGAAGAGATAGGCCGTGTACCCCTTGCAGCGCTTCTTGAGCACGTCCCCGATCTCCTTGTAGAGCGGCTTCAGCGCCTCCTCCTCCCCAAGCCTCTTGCCGTAGGGGGGGTTCAGTATCAGGACCCCCGGGCCCGGCGGCGGTTCCAGCTCCGCGAGCTGGCACCGGCCGAGGGCTATCCTGTCCAGGACGCCCGCGCGGCTGGCGTTCTGGGCGGCCATGTTGATGGCCGAGTGCGAGATGTCCGAGCCCTGCACCGGGGCGGGGAGATCGGCAAGCATCCCCTGGCGCGCCTCGGCGAGGATCCGGTTCCAAAGCGGCCCGTCGAACCCTTCCCAGCGCTGGAAGCCGAACTCCTTGCGGGAAAGCCCCGGCGGGATGCGCAGCGCCTTCATGGCCGCCTCGATAACGATGGTGCCGGTGCCGCACATGGGATCGACAAGCGGCGTGCTGCCGTCCCAGCCGGAAAGCTCCACGAGGGCCGCGGCCAGGTTCTCCTTGAGCGGCGCCTCGTGCCGGTCCAGCCGATAGCCGCGCCGGTCCAGCGGGGTCCCCGAAAAATCAAGGCTCACGGTGCAGCGGTTTCTGAAGAGCCTCACGTTCACCCGCAGGTCCGGGTCTTTGGTGTCGACGCTGGGGCGGCTGCCGAAGCGGTCCCGCAGCTGGTCCACGATGGCGTCCTTGGTCTTTAACGCCACAAACCCCGAGTGGGTGAGGGCGGAATCCCTGAGGTTGCAGTCGACCGCAAGGGTCTTGGCGGGGGTCAGGTATTTCTGCCACTCCAGGGCCAGCACCCCCTGGTAGAGCTGCTCCGGGGTCTCGCAGGGGAACTCCCCAAGGGGCATCAGCACCCTGCTTGCGGTACGCAGCCAGAGGTTGGCCCGGTAGGCGGCCTCCATGCCGCCGCCGAAACGGACCCCGCCGCTCTCCGCGGCGACCTCGCTGGCGCCAAGCCTCGCCAGCTCCGCGGCAAGAACCTCTTCCACCCCTTTTGCGGTGGTGGCAAAAAAATACTGTTTTGACATGCAAAACTCCTGGGTGTCCCCCCGCTGCCGGGGAAACGTGATGGGGTCGGCTCACGAGGGGAGAGGAGGCCGGAAATTCATTAGAACTATACACGCCGCAGCGGATCGGGTGCAACGCAAAAAGGGGGACACCCTCCCTCCCCTCCGGGATCGCTGTCGGAAAAATTAATTTTCGGCGTTGGCAGAGAAGGTTGCCGGTCCCGACCTCATGAGTTGCCGCTCTGGCAAAGGGTTTCGTATCCCTGGGCAAGGGGGGCGGCGGCACCCAGGGCACCTGCGGCACACTTGCCTTTGGGGGTTCATACAGTAAACTTCTGCACTTGAGTCCGCGGCGCGGCAATATGGCGTTTTAGGAGAAAAGACAGATGGAGAGACTGCTAAGAGTGTTGATCGTGGAAGACGCGCCCGACGATGCCCAGCTTATCGTCATACAGCTCGAGCAGGGGGGGTTCGACGTCCAGTTCCAGCGTGTCGACAGCGCCCAGGGCATGCGCGAGGCCCTCGACGGGTCCCAGTGGGACGTCATCATCTGCGATTACGTGATGCCCGGTTTCAGCGGCCTGCACGCGCTGCAGATGCTCAAGGAGAAGAAGGCGGACATCCCCTTCCTCATGATTTCCGGCAAGGTGGGCGAAGAGGCCGCAGCAGCTGCCATCCGCGCGGGCGCTGACGATTTCCTGCTCAAGGGGAACCTCGCCCGTCTGGTCTCCGCGGTGCAACGGGGTATCGCCGAGGCGGCGCTGCGCGAGCAGAGCCGCCGGCACGAGCAGGAGCTAAAGGAGAAGCTCGACTTCATACAGGTCCTCATCGACACGCTCCCCACCCCGATCTTCTACAACGACCCCAACGGCCTCTATCTCGGCTGCAACAAGGCGTTCGAGCAGCAGATAGGGATGAAGCGGGGCGAGCACATCAACAAGAGCATCTACGACATCCTCCCCCCCGACCTGGCAGCGCTTTACAACCGCGGGGAGGAGGCTGCGGAGGCAGGCGCGGGCCCGCGCAGTTTCGAGGGGACCATCACCTGCGCCGACGGCGAAAGCCGCGACGTCATCTTCTACAGCGCGTCCTTTTGCAACCCGGGAAGCTCGAACGGCGGCGTGGTAGGCGCGTTTCTCGACATATCGGAGCGAAAGCGGGCCGAGATGAAGCTCCGCTACCTGAGCACCCACGACATGCTGACCGGCATCTACAACAGGGCCTATTTCGACGAGGAGCTGGACCGGCTGAAGAAGGGGCGCAAGTTCCCGGTCAGCATCGTGATGGCCGACGTGGACCGCCTGAAGGAGGCGAACGACCGGCTGGGGCATGCGGCAGGCGACGAACTGCTGAAGCACGCGGCAGAGGTGTTCAAGAACGCGTTCCGCAGGGAGGACGTGGCTGCCCGCATAGGGGGGGACGAATTCGCCGCGCTGCTCCCCAACACGGACGAGGCAGCCCTGGTCGAGGCGATGGAACGCCTGCACCAGCAGCTGGTCCAGAGCAATCAGGAGCACTACCGGCTCCCACTCCCCTTAAGCCTCTCCATCGGTGCGGCAACGGCGCACAACGGCGAGGAGCTGATGAACGCCTGGCGCAAGGCCGACCAGAGGATGTACCGGGACAAAAACGGGCGCAGCGCGAGCAGCATCTGCTTCCAGCCGCGGCACCTGAGCGCCTAGCAACCGCCGTCCCACCCTTGACGCCGCCCTAATGCGCCCTCTCCGGGAGCCTGAGCCGCAGGGTGATCATCTCCCCTGCGAGGAATAACCGGCAAAGCCGTTTTGCTGCAGCAGCTCAGCCTCCCTGACCAACGGGCTCGCCGGGTACTCGCCGGACAGCCTCTGCAAGACCGCCCTCCCCTGCTGCAGATCCCCCGATTTCAGATGCGACTTGCCTAGCAGCAGCAGCGTCTCGTCCCGCTTGGGCAGGCCCGGGAAGCGCACCAGCGCCTCGCTCAGCCGCTTGATGGCGGCGGGGTACTTCTTGGTCCTCAGGTAGAAATTCCCGACATAATTCTCGTAGGCGAGCTGCTTCACGCGGCAGTCGGTGAGCTTTTGGGACACCTCGTCCGCGTACTCGGACCCCGGGTACTGGCTCAGGAAGGACTCCAGCATCAGCACGGCGTTCTTCACCGGGGTCTGGTCCGTGTCGATGCCGGTGATCTGGCGGTAGTGGCTGAGGCCGAGCCGGTAAAGCGCGTAGGAGGCCTTTGGGTGCGTCGGGTGGAGTTTGCGGAAATCCTCGTAGGCGGCCGCAGCCTCTATGTACGCCTCGTTCTCGAAATGGGCGTCGGCGATCTTCAATTCCGCCTGCGTGGTCAGCTCGGGGGCACTGTCGCTCTCCTTCACCTTCTTCCAAAGATCTATCGCCTCCGTGAAGTTGCGGGACGCAAAAGCGGCCTCCCCTTCCTTGAAGTGGGTATCGGCGCTCTTGACCGGAGTCGGGGTCGAGGCGCAGGCGCTGATCAGGGAGACCGCGAAGAAAAGGCCCAGGTAAAGCAGGGGTCGAAAGTGCATGAGGTGACTCCTCTATTGGTGGAATTGAGGCGTTTATGGCAGAACGGGTCCCCGAGGCAGCGTATTCGCCGCTCTTGGGGACCCGCTTTCATCAGCTTCTGCTGGCGCGCTTGCGCTTGGTTGGGTCGAGTTCCTTCTTCCTGAGCCTGATGGAGGTCGGTGTCACCTCGACAAGCTCGTCCTCGTCGATGAACTCGAGCGCCTGTTCCAGGGTCAACAGGCGCGGAGGCGTCAGCTTGATGGCATCGTCGGTGCCGGAGGCGCGCACGTTGGTGAGCTTCTTGCCCTTGCAGGGGTTCACCTCGAGGTCGCTGTCCTTGGCGTGCTGCCCGATGATCATGCCGCCGTACACTTCGACGCCCGCACCAAGGAACAGGATGCCGCGCGGCTGCAGTGCGTCCAGGGAGTAGGCGGTGGTCTCGCCCTGCTCCATGGCGATCAGCACGCCGTTCTTTCTCCCCGGGATCTCCCCCTTGTAGGGGGCGTAGTTGTGGAAGGTGTGCGTGATGACGGCGGTGCCGCGGGTCTCGGTCAGGAACTCGCCGCGCAGGCCGATCAGCCCCCTCGCCGGAACGATGAATTCAAGGCGGGTGCAGTCACCCATGGGGGTCATGGCGACCATTTCCCCCTTGCGGGGTCCCATCCTCTCGATGATGACACCCTGGTACTCCGTGGCGACGTCGACCACCAGGTATTCCATCGGCTCGTGCCTTTTCCCCTCGATCTCGCGCATGATGACCTCGGGCTTGGAGACGGCCATCTCGAACCCCTCGCGGCGCATGTTCTCGATCAGTATCGAGAGGTGCAGCTCGCCGCGCCCGGATACCTGGAAGGTGTCGGCGTTGGAGGTGTCGGCGACGCGCAGCGACACGTTGGTCCTGAGCTCGCGGTCCAGGCGCTCCCTGATGTTCCTGGAGGTGACCATCTTCCCTTCGCGTCCCGCGAACGGGGAGTTGTTGACGATGAAGTTCATGGAGAGGGTCGGCTCGTCGATGGCGACGTAGGGGAGGCCGATCGGGTTTTCCGCCGAGGCGAGGGTCTCGCCTATGCCGACCTCGGTGAACCCGGCGATGGTGACGATGTCGCCGGTGAACGCCTCCGCGATGTCGACCTGCTTCAGCCCCTCGTACCCCAGCAGCTTGGTGACGCGGGCCTTGGAGATGGTGCCGTCGCGCTTGATGAGGGCGACGGTCTCGCCCGCGCTCACCTTGCCGTTGAAGATCTTCCCGGTGGCGATGCGGCCGATGTAGTCGTTGTAATCTATGTTGGTGACCAGGAACTGGAAGGGGGCCGTGACATCCCCTTCCGGCGGGTGCACGTTGTCCTTGATGAGCTCGAAGAGCGGCTCCATGTTGTCGGAGGGGTGCTCCATCTCGCGCATCGCGTAACCCATCTTGGCGCTGGTGTAGCAGATGGCGAAGTCGAGCTGGGCGTCGGAGGCCTGCAGTTCGCAGAAGAGATCGAAGACCATGTCGACCACTTCGGCCGGACGGGCGCCGGGACGGTCCACCTTGTTGATCACGACGATCGGCCTGAGACCCAGGTCGAGCGACTTCTTGAGCACGAAGCGGGTCTGCGGCATCGGGCCGTCCAAGGCGTCGACCAGCAGCAAGACGGAGTCGACCATCTTGAGCACGCGCTCCACCTCGCCACCGAAGTCGGCGTGCCCCGGGGTATCCACGATGTTGATCTTGTAGTCGCCGTGGTGGATGGAGAGGTTCTTGGCGAGGATGGTGATCCCGCGCTCTTTTTCCAGGTCGTTGGAGTCCATGACCCGCTCGGTGATCGCCTCGTTCTCCCTGAACACACCGGACTGCTTAAGCATAGCGTCGACCAGGGTCGTCTTGCCGTGGTCGACGTGGGCGATAATCGCAATATTTCTTATCTTCTCCTGCATTATCTACAGCTCCTTTTTTGCCTGCTCACCTAAAATAAAAAGACGAGCAGGGTGCCCGTCTTTAAAAACAGCTCAATATGGCATTTTTCACGACGCTTGACAAGCTATTTTCTGATAATCCGCCGCCTTCCGCCCATCGCCGCCATCTGTTGTTTCTGGATGGTGCCGAGGCTCTCCAGATGAAACTGCAGCCACATCTCGCCGTACCCCTTCATCTTCATCTTCTTTCCTTCGCGCAAAAGCTCCAGGTTCTGCTTCAGGTTTTCGTCGCCGGGGAGCTTCGACACTCCCTTGGCGAGGACCTCGCACGCCTTCACCGTCTCGCCGCACTCGTTCAGGCAGTAGGCGTACAGGGCGTAGAGGAGGGACTCCTTCGGGGTGGCCATCAGCGCCTTGTCGAAGGTCTCCTTCATCTTGTCGCGCTTGTTCCTCTTCATGTAGGTGACGCCGAGCATCCCCATGGTGACCCAGTTCTTGAAGAACCCCTTCTCGAGGTAAGGGAACGCGGTCGAGAAATCGCGCCTCACGAAATAGACCATGCCGATGGCCGAGTTGATCTGGCTTTCCACGTAGATCTGCCACTTGCCGTAGCGGAGGGCCCCCTTCAGGTCGCGGATCCCCTTCTCGAAGCGCTGCGCCTGGATGTCCTTCATGGCGGGCTCCATGATCTCCTCGAGCTTCTTGGTGATGATGCGGGAGATCAGGAGAAAGCTCCCCAAAAAGACCAAGAGGGCCGCCAGCAGGCCTGCCCACCAGTACTCGAGGCCAGCGGTGAAGGAAACGATGAGAAAGACTGCGATTGCTGCGCCAGCTGAGATTAAAAGGTTGTACATCGGTTGGCTTATCCTTTCGTGGTACTGATCACGTGTTTTTTGCTGCTAGATCGCTGTGGCAGGAGGGGGGAGGTTAGCCGGACTGCTTTACCATGGCGCCCCTTCTCTCCTGGTACTTGGCGACGATGATCCGCTTGCCCGGTTTCAGGGCCACCTTGGTCTTCATGTTGTTCCAGGCGGAGAGCATCCTCGCCGTCACGTTGAACTTCTTCGCCAGCGAGTAGAGGGTGTCCCCCTTCTTCACCGTGTAGTACTTGTGGAACTCCCTGGGCTCGGCCTTCACCTTGGCCTTCGCCTCGACCCTCTCCTTTGCTGCCGGGGCATCAGCCTCAGCGGAGGCTACCAGCACCGGGACGGTGAGCACCCTCCCCTTGAGCTTCTTCTTGTCCCTCCCCAGATGGTTCAGTTCGGCGATGGCCTGCGGGGTGGTGTTGAAGCGCCGGGCGATGGAGGCGAGCGTATCCCTCTTCTTGGCGCGGTACTTCACGGTGCTCACCCGCTCTACGAAGCGTTCCGAATCGGGAATCTTGGCGTATTCGGTTTCGAAGACGGCGCCGGCCCCCCTGGGGACCTTCAGCTGGTAGTTAGGGTAGTTCGGCGGGGTCGAGCCGCGGCGCAGCTCCGGGTTCAGTTCGCGGAGGGTCTTCTCGCTCACCCCGCACGCCTTGGCGGCCACCTCCAGGTCGGTGCGGGAAGGGATCTTGACCACGTCGAACTCGATGGGAGGGAGGTATGCCACGTCGGCGAAGCCGTGCTTGGCCGGCTCCTTGGCGATGATCGCGGCGGCCAGCAGCTTCGGGACGTAGTCCTTGGTCTCCCGCTTCAGGTACTCACCCTTGGAGAGCTCCCAGAAGTCGCGGCTGTTGTACATGTTGATGGCGCGCAGGATCTTGTTCTCCCCCGCGTTGTAACCCGCGGCGGCCAGGTACCAGTCGTTGTTGAACAGCGCGTACAGCTCCTTCAGGTACAAGGCGGCGGCCACGGTGGACTTCAGCGGGTCGCGCCTCTCGTCGATCCAGAAGTCGATGCGCAGGTTGTAGTTTTTGCCGGTGGCGGGCATGAACTGCCACGGGCCCACCGCGGCGGCGACGGAGAGTGCGTGCGGCAAGAAGCCGCTCTCGATCATCGCCAGATAGACCAGGTCCTCCGGGAGCCCCTCCTTCCTGAGCACCTGCTTCATCATCGGGATGTAGCGCTCGCTGCGCGAGAGCCACTTGGCAAACGAGCTGCGGCCGGGGCCCTGGAAGTAGCGTACGAAGTAGTCGACCTTGGAATTGAAGGTAAGGGGGATGTCGGAATCAGGCAGCTCCATTTCCGGGAGCTGCAGGTCGAACTCGTCTGACTCCTCGACGAGATCCTCTGCGCCGGGGAAATCGGAGGGGGTGAGGCCGAGCCCGCGGGAGAGCGCCAGATCGGCGGCGGCGGAGGCCACCAGCTGGGGCTGGTTCCGCTGCTCAGGGGCCGCCGGCGAAGGAGCAGCAAATACGGTGAAGGGGGACAACAGCGATAGTATGAGAAGGGTTGCTCTGACCATTAAGTACCTTTTTTGGGGTATCCGGACATATCCGCACAGGTGCGCAGAATAGCGGAATTCGGCATGGTTGTCAATCAAACGGGTTTTTCCCCTCCCGAGCCCCGGCGCCCGCCGCCCCGTCGGAGCCGCGGACCGGAGGTGCCGGCACCCCACCTCAAGCTCTTATCGGCAGCCGGCGGCTTCGCTGTAGCGGGGAAATCGCGGCAAAAGGTGCGGCCAGGAGGGGGAGGGGGGAGGGGTGATCGGCAGGTCGGCGTTACGGCAGACAACGCCTTGTGCGCGGGACGGGGAAGTGGCAGGAAAGGGCCTGACATGAAAAAGCCCCCTGCTGTCAGGGGGCTTTCCGGGGACGCCCGCCGTTTTACGCGGCGGGCCGACTAGGGCAACCCTCTTTGCAGCGGGTCACGGGGCGAATCATATAGAAATTAGTCCACATCTCAGTCGATCTCCTTTTCCCTTGGATTTGCATCCCTCGCTGTGCGCTTCCCGGAGGATGGACAAAATATAATACCCGGGCTGTTCGTTGTCAACCTGGCCAGAGGCGTTAGGGGGACGAGCCGGTTTTCTTTATTAGCGACAGGAGCCAGCCGTCTTTCAGCCTGAGCGCTGCGTGCGGGCAGAGCTCCCGGCAGCAAAAGCAGCGGATGCAGCGTTGATAATCGAAGCGAAGCCTCCCCCCCGCCACCCGGATAGCCGCCGGCGGACAGGCCTTGACGCAGATGCTGCAAAGCTCGCACTTCCCCTCTTCCACCTCCGGGCGGGAGGTGAACTGGTTGCGCAGGCGGTTCTTCAAAAAACCGGGGAGGCCGAACTGCACGTCCGAGAGATGGGGGAGCCGAAACGGGCGGCAGAGAGCTTCATTAGAGGAAAGACCGCAGCAGTCGATCAGGTCCCGTTCAGAGCCCGGAAGCCCGAGCCTCCGCGCCGCGTTCTCCACGTAGAGGAGCTTTTTGGGTATCCCCGCGATTTCGGCGGCGATGGTGTCGACGGCCACCGCGTTGTCGCCCGCCAGGAGCAGCCCCACCCGGCAGGGATCGCCGCTTCCCGGGCCGTTTCCCTCCATGGCGACGATGGCGTCCACGATATTCAGGTCGGGCTCCCGCAGCCGGTACACCTCCAAAAGCATCCCGGCGAAGAGTTCCTTGTCCGCGCCGGCCTTCAGGTGCCAGGCGGCCTTTTGCGTGCCGACTATGGCGCCGAAGAGGTTCTTGACGCAGCAGGTCATGGTCATCATCTCGTGGGTCTTCAGCTTGGGAAGGTTGATCAGGCGGTCGGCCTCCAGGTACGGCTTCGCCAGCTCGAAATGGCGGAAGGTGCCGCCGCCTGAAACCTGCGCCGTCTCGATGAAGGGGAGGAACTGCGCCCCGGTCTCCTCGATCACCCGCAGCATGCCCGACCGCTCCGCCACCTTTCTCGCGCTCCCGATCCCGGGTGAGTCCCCCACCATGGCCGTCCCTCCCGCCTGCTGCACGAGGACGATCACGGCGCGCAGCACCTCGGGGTGCGTGGTCACCGCCGCCTCAGGCGGCTTTGCCGACAAAAGGTTCGGCTTGATCAGCACCCGCTCGCCGGGCTTCACGAAGCGCCGCATCCCTCCCAGGGGCTCGAGTAGCCGGACCAAACCCTCCTGCACCTGTTCCCGCCGGTAATCCGCCACCCTTTGCAAAGCCACCTTGTACATCCGCCCCCCCCGCAAACCTGTTGTAAAGTCCCACCCGCATGGGTTAGATTCCATACCATGAAAACGGAGCTCGAGCAATTCTACCGGTACCTGGAGACGGAGCGCAACGTCTCTCCCCACACCCTTGCCGCCTACAGGAGCGACCTGGAGCAGTTCTGCGCCTTCCTCACCCGGCAGCAGGGGGAGCCTTCCCCCGAAAAGGTCGACCATGTCGCCATCAGGCAATACCTGGCGCAACTGCACAAGGGACAGATGAAGAGCTCCATCGGGAGGAAGCTCTCCGCGATCCGCGCGTTCTTTCGCTTCCTTTTGCGAGAGGGGCGGCTGGAGAAAAATCCCGCCGAGCTGGTGAGCACCCCCAAGAAGGAGAAGCGGCTCCCCTTCCACCTGAATATCGACCAGGTCTCCGCCCTGGTGCAGGCCCCGGCCGGGAGCTCCGGTCTCCCCTTAAGGGACAGGGCGGTGCTGGAGACGCTTTATTCCTGCGGGATCAGGGTGAGCGAGCTCACCGGGATGAACGTGGGGGACCTGGACCTCGTCGACGGGCTGGCCCGCGTCATGGGGAAGGGGGGGAAGGAGCGGATCGTCCCGGTCGGCTCCTGCGCCAGGAGCGCCCTCGCCTGCTACCTCGACGAACGGGGGAACCCGCCCCCGGGCTCCCCCCTGATACTGAACGCCAGGGGGGGGAGGCTCACCCGCCGCAGCGTGGCAAGGATCGTGGACGCCCACATGCTCATGATCGCCGCCATGCGCAAGGTCTCGCCCCACACCCTGCGCCACACCTTTGCCACCCACCTGCTGGAAGGGGGAGCCGACCTGCGCGCCATCCAGGAGCTCTTGGGGCATGCCTCCCTCTCCACCACGCAGAAATACACCCACGTCAGCATAGACAAGCTGATGGAGGTCTACGACAAGGCGCACCCCAAGGCGCGCGGCTAGCGAAGGCGCCGCTGCAAGAAAAAAAAAGGCCCCGCCGGTTTCCCGCGGGGCCTTTTTCATGCGTCATGCTGCGAAGGGACTAGTCCTCGCAGAGGTCGATCTTCACATCCCAGTTCTTGAGCTTCATGGTGCCGTTGCGCTCCAGGTTGAGGTGCATCTTGAAGGCGCGATCCCAAAGCTGCGGCTCGTGTCCGACCTTCCTCGCCAGGCAGTCTTTCTCGGCGATATTGAGGTACTCGGTGAGCTGCTCCTTGTAGTCCGGATGGGCGCACTTCTCGATGATCTTCCTGGCGCGCTCCTTCGGGGCCAGGCCGCGCAGGTCGGCAAGACCCTGCTCGGTGATGACGCAGTCGAGGTCGTGCTCGGTGTGGTCGATGTGCGAGCAGTGCGGCACGACGCAGGAGATGCCGTTCGGGTCGGTCTTGCTGGGGCGCGAAGATGGGGTGTGCATCATCTTCAGGTAGCCGTTCCTCAGGAAGTCGCCGGAGCCGCCCAGGCCGTTGATCATGCGGGTACCGCCGACCAGGGTGGAGTTGGCGTGTGCGTAGATGTCGATCTCGACCGGGGTGTTCATCGCGATGCACCCGAGACGGCGGATCGGCTCAGGGGCGTTGGAGATGGAGAGCGGACGCAGCGTGATCTTGTCGAAGTACTTGTCCATGTTCTCGAAGAAGCGCGGGAAGCCCGGGCTGGCGGAGAGCGACAGGGAGCAGGAGGAAGCGGCGTCGAGCTTGCCCGAGTCGAACAGGTCGAGCATGGTGTCCTGGAGCACCTCGGTGTAGACGGTCAGGTTGCTGAAGGGGCCCTTGGCGAGGCCGCCGATGACGGCGTTCGCTATGGAGCCTACGCCCGACTGGATCGGGAGGAGGTTCTTCGGCAGACGGCCGGCCTTCACCTCCTGGGTGAAGAACTCGATGACGTGGTTCGCGATCGCCTCGGAGGTGTCGTCCTGCTCCGCGAAGGCACGTCCCTGGTCGCGCAGCTTGGACTCGACCACCGCGACGATCTTGCTCGGGTCGCAGGGGATGGAGGTCGAACCGATCCTCTCGCCGGCATGGGTGATGCCCAGGATCTGGCGCTTCGGCGGGGTGAGCGGGGTGAGCAGGTCGTGGATCCCTTCGAAGGAGGGCTGGCCGGTGTTCACCTCCACGATGATCTTGTCGCAGATCATCAGGATCTCGGGGATGACGCCGCAGGAAGAGGTCGGGACCAGGCTGCCGTCCTCCTTGATGGCGGACACCTCGATGATGGCGAGGTCAAGCTTGCCGGTCTCGGAATCCTTGGTGTAGAAGCCGTAGCCGAGGTCCTGCGCGAACAGGGAGAGGTGCTTGTCACCCATGCGGATGCGGCCGGCGTTGATGCCTGCTGCGATGTTCTTGCCGGTCTGGTACGGCCAGCGGCGGTCGATCATGTCCAGAGTCGCCCAACGGTCTTCGGTCTCTGCGCCGACCGAGGCGCCGATGAAGAGGTTGAACTTCAGCTTCCCCTGCAGGTTGTTCTTCTCTACATGGTTAGCGAGGGCGATAGGCACAACTTTCGGGTAACCGGCCGGGGTGAAGCCGGACCAACCAATGTTCATCCCGTTCTTGAAGAACTCAATGGTCTGCTCCGGAGCCATGACCTTGTTCAAAAGTTGTTTGCATTCTACCCGGTCTTGTAGTGTGCCGTACTCGGACATAACTTCCTCCTGTTTTGTTTTGGTGTCTACGACAAAATCAGCTAAAAGCTGATGTAATAACAAGGTTTTCAAGCGGACCCTCAGGCCTGGGCGATGCTGAGCCCGAGGCACTACGGGGATATGGGTTGAAAAAATTAGAACTGGATTCTACTGAAGAGAACGCGCGTAGTCAAGGGTAAAAACCAGCATCGCGCCTGCCCGTTCCCCGCTCCTTGCACGGCACCGGCGCCGCGCCCTGAACGACGGGCGCCTACTGCGGGCGCCCCGTTCGATGTATACAGTATGCAATCTAATCTGAACCGCCCTCCCCCGTCAAGAATAAAAAGTCGTTTCCTGAAAGAAAAGTGGTCGATTCAGCACCCTGCGCAGCAAGAATGCGTTGTAATTTTAGTCAGTTGCCGAAGCGGCAGGAGCAGGGGAGAGATAGCCGGTTTTGCATCTATCCACCCCCTGCAGTGGGGATTTCAAAACCGGCGCGGGGATCCTCCCCGGGCCGCGCCGGCCGCTGCGGGTACGGCAAACTCCCGGGACGCGGCGACCTACGGGCTGCCGCCTTGATCAAGACGCCCCCTCACGCGGGGCGCCGCAGCAGCAAAAAGGGCCGCCCCCTTCAGATGGGGGCGGCCCTGGACGATGAGCTGCCGATCTCCGTTACGGCGACGAAGGCGCTACTCCGCCCGGTATCCCAGGCGCACCGCGCCCCAGTGCCTGTTGTTGATCTTGATCGGGGTCGAGATGTCGTTCATGATCTCGCCGGTATCCCGCATGTAGGTCTGCAGCAGGAAAGGCTCCGTGTTCTGCGCCGCCTTCAACCCGGTCTTGTCGTTGAAAATCCGCTTGGTCCTGTTGTTGACCCTGTCCACCTCGGTGTCGCCGGTCAAGGGCTTCGAGTAGCGGAGGTTGTGGCTGGCCACATAGCCGTTGTCGTCGACGCAGATGGCGAAAAACAGCGTCCCCTGCCTCGAGAGTATCTCCTCCTGCACGGGGGAGATGTACTGGTCGAAGAAGCTGTCAAAGGCCGTGTTGTATTTCTGCGGCGAGGTGTTCGGGACGGGGCGGTAGTTCCTGTCGAACAGGTCCGCCGCGCTGATCCTGCTCGCCGCAATCCCCTTCTCGACGCAAGCCAGGAATGCGTCCCTCAGATCGCCCGCCAGGCGCTTCATCTCGTCGTGGCGGTTGCCGACGCTGAACTTGCCCACCGTGGAGAAGATCTGCTCGGCGACGCCGGTCAGTTCGCCGAACGCCTTGTCGCTCTCCGTCATGTCCAGGTACACCATCGAGGCGGAATCGGAGACGTTGTGGATCTTCTCCGAAATCTCGTTGGTGGTGGCGCTTTGCTCCTCGGTCGCAGAAGCTATCTGGTTGATGAGCTGCGCCGTCTCCCCGGCCAGCCCCAGTATCCTCTCCAGGCACTCCCTCGCGGCGGCGGATTTGGCTACCCCGTCCTCCACGCGCTCCTGCTCCTGGGATATCGACCTGGCTGCCTCCCGGCTTTCCACCTGGATGTTGCTGATGATCTTGGCGATCTCCTTGGTGGAGGTCGCGGTCTTCTCGGAAAGCATCTTGACCTCGTCCGCCACCACGGCGAAGCCGCGGCCGTGTTCACCCGCCCGGGCCGCTTCGATGGCGGCATTGAGCGCCAGGAGCTTGGTCTGGTCCGCGATGTCCTCTATCAGGTTGATGATGTCGCCTATCTGCGCCGACGAAGTCTCCAGCCGTCCCACCGTGCTCAGGGTCTGCACCACGTTCTCGCGGACCATGACGATGCTCTCGCACGCGCTGTCCACCACCGACATGCCTTCACTGGCCGCCTCATCCACCTGGGCGGAGAAGCCCGCTGCCTGGTGCGTGTTGCCGGCAACCACGTTCAAGGTGGCGGCCATCTCCTCTGCCGCGACCGCCACCGACTGGGAGCGGTCCTTCTGCTCGGCCGACGAAACCAGCGTCTTCGATGCCCTGCTGGAGACATGGCAAAGCGAGATGGAGATGTTTTCCGCCAGGTCGTAGAGCACCGTCACCGTCTCGCGCAGCTTCTGGACCAGGTGGTTTATATGCCGCGCCAGATCCCCGATCTCGTCGTTGGAGCGGATCGGGATCGCCTTGGTCAGGTCCCCTTCCCCTTCCGCTATGTCCTTCAGCTTCTCGGAGAAGAACAGGAGGTCGCGCACTATGGTCTTCTTGAAGAAGAGGTACACGCACCCCATCATGCTCAAAAAGAACAGGACCCCGGCGGCGAGCAGGATGGCGATCATCCTGAGCGCGCTCTGGTACCCCTCCTCCAGGGAGGTGGTAAGGAGTATGGCGCCCAGGTACTTGTCCCCGGCGTCGTGGCACTCCTTGCAACGCTCCTCGTTCGCCAGCGGCACCACTGCACGCAGCGTATGCACACCGTTTTCGGTCTGCCGGGATTCCGTGCGCTTGCCGGCGGCAATCGTCTTCACCACTTCCTGGTTCACCGTGCCGGATGCGGTATCCTTCCCGTCCTTGCTGTAGACCTGCACGTCGAAGCCGAAGTTCCTCTCCCTGGCCACCTTGGCCAGGTTCAGCACCGCCTTGGAGTCGTCCTTCATCATGAAGGAGGAGATCTCGTCGATGATGACGGCTTCCATGGTACGGCTGCTCCTCTCCTGCAGGTTCATGGTGGACCGGTACTGGAGCCAGATGGCCAGACACCCCACTACGGTGATCCCGACCAAGAGGTTTGCCCCTATGATCGCCAGGATCTTGTGCATCAACTTGTTTTTGAACATCAGGCCTCCCAGATGGGTTCAGAGGTTTCCGGTATACTGAGGAAGTTATCGGCATGGAATTGCAGTACTTTAGCATTACGTTTACAATTATTTTCCACTAATACTTTGCAGGCAAGATACCGTCAGGCTGATACACTGCACCCCCTCGCTAAAACAGCGTTGCTGCCATTGCAGGGAACTTCGCAGCTTCTCCCTGTCAGTGCCGCCAATCGCTGTGACAATCCCCTTCCGGCCTGAAACAATTTTGACGTGGGTCAAGGCCTTTTGGTCCAGCTGATGCTATGATTCTGGGAAACATTCAAGGGGAGGCGCTTCATGGACGGGATAAGCCAAGGGGAGTTGTACAGGCAGCTGGTGCAGGAATGCAACGACGCCATCATGTTTTCCGACCGGCAGGGTGTGATAAGGCTCTGGAACAAGGGGGCCGAGCTGATGCTCGGTTTCAGTTCCGAGGAGGCGGTGGGGCAGTCGCTGGACATCTTCATCCCGCAGAACCAGCGCGCCCGCCACTGGGAGGGTTACTACCGGGTCATGGAGACCGGCATCACGCGCTATGCGACGGAGCTGCTGGCAGCTCCGGCGCTACGCAAGGACGGAACCCGCATCTCCACCGAGTTTTCCATGACCATCATCAGGGACGCCTCGGGCCTCGTCGCGGGGACGGTCGCGGTCATGCGGGACGTGACGGCCAAATGGCAGAAGGAAAAGACGCTAAGGACGCGACTTTCCGAGCTCGAAAAGGAGTTGAGCGGCAGCTGATGCCTGCGCCGCTAGCGCCACCTGCGAAAAAAAAAGGCCCCGGGGGAACCCCTGGGGCCTTTTCGATGTGGTCGACGCTCTTGGCTACCCGACCTGGTCCACCAGGTAGTTCTGCACCCCCATCTGCGCGATCTGGTCCAGTTGCGCCTCCAGGTCGTCTATGTGCTCTTCTTCCTGCGCCAGTATCGACTGCAGCAGATCCCTCGTCCCGTTGTCGCCCAGTTCCACCGCAATCCTGATGCTCTCGTTGTAGCCGCGGATGGCCGTTTCTTCGGCGGCGTGATCGAACTGGTGCATCTTGGGGATCTCGCCCCCGATATGGATCGGGTCAAGCCTGCTCACGATGGGCCTTCCCTCGAGGAACAGTATCCGCTCTATGAGCTTCTCCGCATGCTTCATCTCGGTGATGGCCCGCTCGCGAATCCTGGAATACAGCCGCTTGTAACCCCAGTTCTCGCACATCTCGGCGTGAACCATGTACTGGTTGGTAGCGGTCAGCTCTTCGGCCAGGCGTACGTTCAGCTGCTCGATTACCCTCTCGTGTCCCTTCATTGATGACCTCCTTTGATGTAACGGCTGGCAGCCGCCAGACCGCTCGGTGCTCCCGGCAGGAAAAGGTGCACGCCGGCCACGGATAAACATTAATTAACTCTAATTTTAGAACGAATATGATTATACCCGTGTTGCAGGAGTTGGCAATGCGCGGCGGGGCGGGAGAGCCGGAAGCTTCAAAAAGCGGCAGAAAAGGGGGAGAGAACGATAGATGGGAAGGGAAAGGCAGCTGGCGCGCCGGCCGGTTCACGCACGGCCGGCACGCCAGGCAAGGGTTTTCCGGCGGATCAGCCCGCCGTCTCGGGTTCTTGCTCCCCGGGATCCGGCACGCCCATCGGCAGCGCCTCTCCCTTGGGCAGGAGCAGGTTCAGCAAGATGGCGGCAACGCAGCAAAGGCTGACACCGCTCAGATGCTGGCCGGCGATGTTGATGCTGAGCCCGCCGATGCCGAAGACGAGCACCAGCGAAACGATGATGAGGTTGCGGGGGCGGTGCAGGTCAACCTGGGCCAGTATCAGGGTGTTCAGCCCTATGGCCGCGATGGAGCCGAAGAGAAGAATCATGATCCCGCCCATCACCGGGGCCGGTATCGACTGGAGTATGGCGTTGAACTTCCCGAAGAAGGCCATCACGATGGCGAAGCCGGCAGCCCAGGTCATGATGACCGGATTGTAGCAGCGGGTGATCATGACTGCGCCGGTCACCTCGGAGTAGGTGGTGACAGGGGGGCCGCCGATCAGCGCCGCGATACAGACGGCCAGTCCGTCACCCAGCATGGTGCGGTGCAGCCCCGGCTTTTCGGTGTAGTCCTTCCCGGTGACGGCGCCGATGGCGATCACGTCCCCCACATGCTCGATGGCGGGCGCCAGGGCCACCGGGAGCATGAACAGTATTGCGGCCAGATTCCATTCCGGGGCCACCAGGGTGGGAGCCTGGATCCAGGGGGCAGCGGCGATCCTGGAGAGGTCGACGAGACCCAGCGCCAGGGACGCGAGGTATCCTACCAGGACGCCTGACAGGACCGGGAGCAGGCGGAAGATCCCCCTGCCGCGCACGGCGACGACTGCGGTGGTGGCAAGGGAGAGCCCCGCCACCAGCAAGGCCGTCTCGTAATCAACCAAAACCGCCTTACCGTCGCCGGTCTTCCCCATCGCCATGTTGACGGCCACCCCGGCCAGCCCGAGCCCGATCATCATGATGATCGGGCCTATCACCACCGGCGGCATGATGCGGTGGATGAAGCCCGAACCGCGCAGGTGGATGAACAGGGCGAGGAGCAGGTAGATGAACCCTGCTGCGAAGAGCCCCCCCATGGTAGCGGGCATCCCCCAGGTCTGGACGCTGTAGATGATGGGCGCGATGAAGGCGAAGGAGGAGCCGAGGAAGATGGGGACCTGACGTTTAGTGCAGAGCTGGAAGACGAGGGTGCCGATGCCGGCGCCCAGAAGCGCCATGCTCGGGTTCATCCCGGTGAGGACCGGGACCAGCACCAGCGCGCCGAAGGCGACGAAAAGGATCTGCGCGCCGGAGAGCGCCTGGCGCCATACCGGTTCTTTTGCTTCAGACATGCAATGACCTCACTAAGGATTGGGTAGATACGGAGGGAACTCCCGCCGGTTGCGCAAGGGGGAGCTACTTGGTACCGAAGATCTTGTCGCCGGCGTCGCCCAGCCCGGGGATGATGTAGCCCTGCTCGTTCAGCCGCTCATCGATGGCCGCGACGTAGATGTCGACCTCGGGATAGGCCTGGGCGATCTTTGCCAACCCTTCAGGCGCCGCAACCAGGCAGAGAACCCTGATCTGCAGGCAGCCCGACTTCCTGAGCATCTCTATGGTTGCGGCTATGGAGCCGCCGGTTGCCAGCATCGGGTCGATGATCATGGCCAGCCGCTCGTCCAGCTTGCCGACGAACCTCTCGAAATAGGTGTGCGCCTCCAGGGTCTCTTCGTTCCTGGCCAGGCCGACCACGCTCACCTTGGCGTTGGGCACCATGCTGAGCACGCCGTCCAGCATGCCGATGCCGGCGCGCAGGATCGGGACGACCGTCACCTTCTTCCCCTTCAATTGCTTGATGTTGATTCGGCTGCCGTCCCAACCGGTGATCACCCTCGGCTCCAGCTGGAAGTCCCTGGTCGCCTCATATGCGAGCAGGCAGGCCACTTCCGAGGTGAGCTCACGGAACTTCTTCGTGCTGATCCCGGCCTCCCGCATCAGCCCGATCTTATGCTGCACCAAGGGGTGGTTAACTTCATGAACACTCATCTGCTTCTCCTACCCTGAATTTTTGATGCTACCATACCGGAATTTACCCGCACAAACAAGCGGTTGCGCATTAGGCGGTACCAATCGCAAGCCGGGCCTGCCCGGGGGAGGTCCCCGGCCGGAAAAGGCATCCCTGCCGGATCGGCGGCAGGGGGCACGGCAGAAGCACCGTCCCCCAAAAGCCGCCGCAGGCCGGTTTTCTTTACGGAAAAGGGAGTCGGCAAGGTGATCAGAAACGGCGGAGGGCGAGCGCCAGGAAAAGCGCCCAGGCAAGGATGAGGACGGTGGCGATCAGGCAGAAAAGGGCGAGCAAGCGGTGCCAGGTGCTCTCGGGGCGGCGCTCGCTGTAACCAAGCAGCTTTGCCAGTACCGCGCCCCCGACGATCCCGCCGCCGTGCCCCCAGTTGTTGATGCCCGGCATGACCAGCCCGAACAGGACCAGGCTGATCAGCCAACCGCTCACCTCGCGCGAGACGGCGGCCCCGTAGTTGCCGCCGCGGTTCTTGCCGAAGAAGAAGAGCGCTCCGATCAGGCCGCAGACGGAAGCCGAGGCACCTATGGTATAGGCAATGCCGGCAAAACAGGAGGCGAGGTAACCAGCGACACCGCTCAGGGTGTAGATGATGAACATGCGGCTCGCGCCGAACTCGACGCTCACCCATGGACCGATCTGGCGCAGCGCCATCATGTTGAAGATGATATGCAGCAGCCCGCCGTGCAGGAAGCTGGCCGAAATGAGCGTCCATACGCGGCCCAGCTCGAACACCGGCACCGCGCCCGTCGCCCCCAGCAGCGACAGGCTGTTGGGATCCGGCGACAGGAACCTGAGCGGGTTCCCGCTCATCCCGCGTTCGCTCCCCAGCAAAAGCGAAAGCAGATAAAACGCGACGTTGGCAGCGATGATGCCCTGAACCACCAGGCTCGATGTGCCTTCACCGCGCATGAACTGCATCAGCCTGCCGCCAAAGCGCGGGCGCGGCGCGCCGCACCACATGCAGTGCAACTGCCTGCTGTCGATCATCCGTCCGCAGTGTGTGCAGGTCGTGGAACGTCTGGCCATCCGGGTACCCCTGGTGTCTTAACTGCCCCCCACTGTACCATCTCACGTGAATAAAACAACAACGGCGTGGCGCGAACAGAGTATACGGTCAGGGTGTGCCGTCATTGACTGTAACTGATTGCGTCGAGGCGTTGCGACATAGAACCCGCATGACAGATTAGTACGGTCCCATTCTACAAAGGGGAGTCCGTTTGAAAGCAGGGAGGTGTGCTGTGACAGAAATTTTCCGCGACGATTTCGTCCCGTCCGAAGTGATACAGTTGTGTTCTCCCAGGGAGGGGGTACGGGGATCGTGGCGATAGACAACGCGGAGGCGGGATGGCGCTACCTTCACCCGCAGTTGAGAAACAGCAGGGCGGGGTCCTCCAGGTAACGGAGCACCTTGCCGAGGAACCTCGCCGCATCGGCTCCGTCGGTTACGCGGTGATCAAAGGTGAGTGAGAGTGGCAGGATCTTTCTGATCCCGATCTCCCCCCGATGCACCCAGGGACGTTCTACGATGCGGCCAAACCCCATGATCGCGACATCGGGCCAATTTATGATCGGCGTGGCAAAGGTGCCGCCGAAATGCCCGTAGTTGGTGATGGTGAAACTGCTGCCGCGCAGCTCCTCGAGCGAGATGCTCCGCTCGCGCGCCTTGCGACCCAGTTCCTGGATCGCCTGCGCCAGCTCGATGATGCTCTTCTTATCCACATCCCTGATCACCGGGACCAGCAGACCCTCCGGCGTATCCACCGCAATGCCGAAATGGTACTGCTTTTTCAGGACTATCTCCTGCGTCTCGTCGTCTATCGACGCGTTCAGGAGCGGGTGATCTTTCAGGGCATGCTGGACGGCCTTCATGAAAAAGGGGAGAAAGGTGAGGTGGGTTCCCCTCGCCTCCACCTCCCCCTGCTCGCGCACCCGCATCTCCCAAATCTCGGTTATGTCCACTTCCTCCATGCTGGTGACGAAGGCCGTAGTGCTTTGGGAGGCGAGGACGTTGCGGGCGATGGTGCGTCGCAACCCGCGCAGCGGCAGCCTCTGCTCCGTCCCCGCAAGCGGCAGCTGTGGTTGTGGCGGGGGGACCTTCCGCTCCAGGTCCTCCGGCGTTATGCAGCCGCGCGGCCCCGTCCCCTGCACCCGCTTCAGGTCGACCCCCCTCTCCCTGGCCATCTTCCTTACCATGGGAGTCGCCAGCCCCTCGAAGCCTGCAGGCGCGGCGGGATGCGGTTCTTCCCGCTGCGGTTCTTCCTCCGCCTCAGGCAGCGAGCCTACGATCCCCACCGAGGGTCTCCTCTGCGCGGCCGGGGTCGGGACCGGGGTCTCCTCCCGGGCATCCGCTATGGTCAGGAGAACCTCGCCTACCCGCACCGTCTCCCCTTCCTGCCGGTGTATCCGTGCCACCACACCGGCGCGGGGTGCCGGGACCTCGACCACGGCCTTGTCCGTCTCCACCTCCAGCACCGGCTGGTGTTCTGCGACCCGATCCCCCTGCGCCACAAGCCAGCGCCGCAGTTCCACCTCGGCGATGCCTTCACCCAGATCGGGGAGTTTGAATTCGAAATCCATCGGTTACCTCTCAAAGGCTAAAACGCCCACCTGCAAGGACACCAAGGTCAGGGAGGGCCAGGATGCAGGGTCAGGAAACGGAGGCTTTCCCCTCAGTTGTTTCCCCCAGCATGCCCTGCCCCCCTGCGGAGCGCTCCCTACTCCCTGTTCCCTACTCCCTGTTCCGGGCGTTCTGCCGGTTTCAGTACTGCAGCACCTCGTCCAGCGCAGCCCGTATCTGCTCTGCACTTGGCAGGTAATGGTCGATCAGCTTGGCCAGAGGCACCGGCACGTCGGGTGCGGTCACCCTCAGTATCGGCGCGCGCAGATGAAGCATCGCCTCCTCCGCGATGGTCGCGGCTATCTCCGCCCCCAACCCGCAGCTCTTCACCGCCTCGTGCACGATGACCGCCCTCCCGGTCTTTTTCACCGATCCGAGCACCGTCTCGATGTCGAACGGGCTCAGGGTCAGCAGGTCGATCACGTCCGCGTCGTAGTTCTCCACCGACTTCAGCACCCGCTCGAGCATGCTGCCCCAGGCGATGACGGTGACGGCAGCGCCGGGACGAGCCACCCGCGCCCGCCCCAGCTCCAGAACGTAATCCCCTTCCGGGACCTCCTCCCTGAGCATGCGGTAGAGCCTGGTGGGTTCCAGGAAAAGCACCGGGTCCGGGTCGCGCAGGGCCGCCAGCAAAAGCCCCTTCGCCGCATAGGGCCCCGACGGCACCACCACCTTGAGCCCTGGTATGTGGCAAAAGATCGCCTCGGTGCTCTCCTCGTGCAGCTCGGGGGCCTTGATCCCTCCGCCGTAGGGGGTGCGCACCACCATGGGACAACTGTAGCGCCCGCGGGAGCGGGAGCGGAGCCTTGCCGCGTGGGCGAAGAGCTGCTCGAAGGCAGAGTAGGTGAAGCCCATGAACTGGATCTCCGGCACCGGGCGCAGCCCGTAGGCGGCCATGCCGACTGCGGCGCCCATTATTGCAGATTCGCAAAGAGGGGTGTCCAGCACCCGCTCCGCGCCGAAGCGCTCCTGCAGCCCCTCGGTGACCCGGAAGACGCCGCCGTCGAGCCCCACGTCCTCCCCCAGGAGCACCACCCGGTCATCTCGCGCCATCTCGTCGGCCAGCGCCTGATTGATCGCCTGCACCATGTTCAGTTGCGCCATGTCAACGCACCTTCCTTTGCCCGGCCTGGCGCGGGGTGAGCGTGGCGAGCGTGCCGTCGAAAAGCTCCGTTTTATCCGGCGGCGGCATCGCCTCCATGTCGCGGACCGCCGAGTCGATGATCCCCGTCGCCCGGCTCAGCGCCTCCCTCCCCTGCTCCTCGCTCCAAGCCCCACGGGCAGCGAGGAAGCGCTCCAGCCTCAGGATAGGGTCCCGGCCGTTCCACATGGCCACCTCATCGGGCGAGCGGTAACGCCCCGCATCGTCGGCCGTGGTGTGGTCGGCCATGCGGTAGGTGAGGCACTCGATGAAGGTGGGGCCGGCGCCGCGTCGTGCCTTCGCCAGCGCCTGCCGAGTGGCGCGGTAAACGGCGAAGATGTCGTTGCCGTCCACCTGCACCCCTTCGATGCCGTAGGCGATCGCCTTTTGCGCCAGTGACGCGGAAGCGGTCTGTCCCTTGAGTGGAACCGAGATGGCCCACTGGTTGTTCTGGCAGACAAAGACGACCGGCAGGGCGTAGACCCCCGCCATGTTCATCGCCTCGTGGAAGTCCCCCTTCGAGGTGGCGCCGTCCCCGAAATAGACGACTACCGCAGCGTTGTCCCGGCGGTAGCGCGCTGCCAGCGCGGCCCCCACGGCGTGCGGGATCTGGCTGCCGACCGCCACGCAGAAGGGAAAGATGTTCAGATGCGACGGGACCTTCTGTGCACGCTCGTCCCCTCTCCAGTACTGGAGGAGTTGCGGGATGGGATAACCAAGCGCCAGGTGTGCGCCCATCTCGCGGAAGGAGGGGAAGACCCAATCCGTACCGGAGAGCGCAAAGGCGCTGCCGACCTGGGCCGCCTCCTGCCCGCGGATCGGAGGGTAGGTCCCAAGCCGCCCTTCGCGCTGCAAGGCGACGGCGCGCTCGTCGAAGGTGCGCGCCAGCACCATCAATTGGTACATGCGCCGGATTTCCTCATCGGTCAGTTCGGGCATGAGGTCCTGGTCCGCCTCGCCGTTCTCATTGAGAACGCAAAGGCGCCTGACCTCAAAGGTTGCAAGTATTTCTTCGGGCATCGGCAGCTCTCTTCCTGTTGGCGCTCGGCAATTAGGAGAGTGTAAATGCACACTTGCGGTATGTCAAAGCGGGAGCGGAAAAGATTAAAATCCCACGGCACCGGGTCGGCTGCGCCCGCTGTGGGATTAATTGACGGCGATGGCGATGCATCATCATTGAAAAGACACCCTCCCGGTGGCGGAGGGTGCCTTAAGTCGAGCGGCAGTGGCGGAAACGGCAGCCACCAAAACGGATGCGCCGGCTAAGTCAGGAGGCGCTCTTTTTCTGCTTTATTTTCCCATGGATCACCGGGACCAGTGCGAAGAGCCCCAAAAGCGCGAAGGAGCCGAGCACGCGGGGCGAGGCGACATCCCCGAGGGAGTTGATGGTGGCGAGGCTGGCCCCGGCGTTGACGAAGACGAACCCCCCCGGGACGATGCCGACGACGGTGCCCAGCACGAAGACGCGCAGCGGCAGGCGGGTGAGCCCCGCAGCGAGGTTGATCAGGAAAAAGGGGAACAGCGGCACCAGCCTCAAAAAGAGGAGGTAGTTGAATCCCCGCGTCTCCAGCTCCCGGTTCAGGGTTTCCAGGTTGGCCCCGAACCTGCTGATGATGGCGTCGCGCAGCAGGTAGCGCGTCGCCAGGAACGCCATTGCCGCACCGATGGTCGCGGCGATGACGGCATAGACGGTGCCAAGCAGCGTGCCGAAGACGGCCCCTGCGGCGAGCGAGAGAATGGCGGCGCCCGGAAGCGACAGCGCTGTCTGCAGGATGTAGACCGCCATGAAAATGGCCGCCGTGGCGAGCTTGTGCGACTCGTAGTACTGGATGAGCGACTGCCGGTTCGCCTTGAGTGCCTCAAGGGTCAGGAAGCTCCCCAGGTCGAGGTAGAAGAAAAGCGCGACGGCGCAGAGGAGGGCGACAAGCAGCAGGATCTTTTTCAGGTTCATCAGTCTGGGACTCCGGTTATCAGTTATATTGCCATCATTGATGCTCTTGACGCTTGCGTCGCAGCTCCCCGCTCATCGCTTCCTCCGCCAGCAAAGCCAGGCTGACAGGAGCCTTTTCACCCCAGGCGTCAGGCGGCGGCGGTTGTAGAGGTCGGCGAGCTTCCTCACCGCCTCCGCCTGCGTCGGATAGGGATGGATCGTCCTGCCGATCGCCTTGAGCCCCAGGCCCGAAGTCACGGCCAGGGAGAGCTCGCCGATCATCTCCCCCGCATGCCGCGCCACCACCGTGGCGCCGAGGATGGTGTCGCTTCCCTTTTTCAGGTGCACCCGCGCGAACCCTTCCGTCTCCCCGTCCAGTACCGCGCGATCCAGCTCCGAAAGCAAGACGGTCAGCGTGTCGACCTCGATGCCGCGCGCCGCGGCGTCCGCTTCGTACATCCCGACGTGGGCCACTTCGGGATCGGTATAGGTGCACCAGGGGATGGTGAGGGCCGAATTCCTCTGCCGCCCCATGAAGAGCGCGTTGGCGATCAGGATCCTCGCCTGGGCATCGGCCATGTGCGTGAACTTGTAGCCGGAGCAGACATCTCCTGCGGCATATATGCGGCGATTGGAGGTCCTGAGGCAGTCGTCCACCTTGACTCCGTTCCTGTCGTAGGCGACCCCCCCGGCCTCCAGGCCCAGGCCCTCGACGTTCGGGGCACGGCCGGCACCCACCAGGATGCCGTCGACCAAAAGCTCCCTCTTTTCGCCGCGGCGTTCCAGCAGAAGCCGCTTCTCGCCCCCCCGCCCCTCGACGCCCATCAGCTGCGCCCCTAGCTCCAGATCGATTCCCTCGCGCAGCAAGGCTTCCTGCAGTATCGCCGCGGCATCGCGGTCCTCGCGCCCGAGGATATGGGCTTCGCGCTCGATCAGCGTCACCTTGCTCCCCAGCCTGGCGAAGGCCTGGGCCAGTTCACAGCCGATGGGACCCGCTCCGAGCACCGCCAGCCGCGGCGGCAAGGTGGTGAGCGAGAATACGGTCTCGTTGGTAAGATACCCGGCTTCGGCGAGCCCCGGGATGGGAGGGGCGGCGGCCCGGGCACCGGTGCAAAGCGCCGCCCTGGCGAAGAGGAGCCGCGTGCCCGCCACCTCGACGGCATCGGGTCCCGCCAGCCTCCCCTCACCCAGGTAGAGGTCCACTCCCAGCTCGTCCCGGAAGCGCCGGGCAGAGTCGTGCCTGCTGATCTCGGACCTCAGCCTGCGCATCCGCTCCATGGCCGCGCCGAAATCGGCATGCGCCCCATCCGCGCCTCGCACGCCGAATTCCGTGCTCAGACGGGCGTCGAAGACGGAGCGCGCGGCGCGGATCAAACCCTTGGAAGGGACACACCCGACGTTCAGGCAGTCTCCCCCGAGCGCTCCCCTCTCGACGAGGGCGACACTGGCTCCTAAAGCCGCAGCCCCGGCGGCGCAAACGAGCCCTGCTGTGCCGGCGCCCAGCACCACCAGGTTGTAGCGCCCCGAAGGTTGCGGGTTGACCCACTCCCTCGGACGCACGTTCGCCTCGAGAATCCGGTTCTCAACAGTGTCGGGCTGCAGCAGGAGGTCATCGGTCATGGCAGGCATTCCTTGAAAGGTGTGCCGCATGGTATTAGCATAATTGCGGCGAAACGGGAACCGTTAGTGAAGGCTCCCCCCGGGCTTCGATAAATCATGGGTGCAGTTTTCGACCAATTACTTTATCATTTTCATCAGCAGCAGACAGGTGGCAGGCTAATTTTTCACATGCTCGACCTGCCGTGGCCTGAACCAGCGGAAACCGGCAGACAGTACATGGGCCGGATCTCACGATGGTTTGATAGCATGGAGGACCCCATGAGCGGTGCAGAAGCAGACAGTGACATCGGGAAGCATTTCAAAAACAGCAACAGCTTGCATCAGCAAAGCTCCAAGGCCAGACGCTCCTCCCGCAGCGAGCTGGCTTCCGAACTCAAGGTCTTCACCGATCTTTACGAGTGTGCGCCGGTCGGCCACTTCACGCTCGATTCCTCGAGGGTCATCCGCAGCGTAAATCTCACCGGTGCCGGGCTGCTGGGCAGGGAGCGCTCCTCCCTGCTCGGGCTTTCCTTCGAGGATCTGATAACCGAGGCATCCCTGCCGGCTTTCTCCTCCCTGTTCGACGCCCTTTCCCGAAACCCCGGCAAAGCCGCCTGCGAGCTGGCCCTCCATTTGGACCCTCCCTTGCTGGTGCGGATAGACGGCATGTCCTGCGGCTCCGCTTACCAGCTGGCGGTCCTGGACATCACGGAACAGAAAAAGTCCGAAGAAGCGCTCAAGGTGTCGGAGGTCCGCTACCGGCGCCTGTTCGAGTCCGCCAAAGACGGCATCATGATCGTCGAAGCCGACACCGGGGTGATAACGGAGGTGAACCCTTTCCTTGCCGAGATGCTGGAGTACCCGCGGGAGGATTTTCTGGGGAGAAAGATATGGGAGTTTGCCCCGCTGGCCGCGATAGCCGCCGACAGGACGGAATTCGAGGTGCTGCTGCACAGGGATTATTGCCACAACGACGATCTGCAACTGGTTGCCAGAGGGGACCGGCCCATCGCCGTAGAGGTGGTGAGCAACGGCTACCAGGTCGACCATGCCAGGGTGCTGCAGTTCAACATACGGGACATCACCGTGAGAAAGCGCGCGGAAGACGCGCTTTTAAAGAGCGAGGAGCAGTGCCGGACCATCGTCAGCAACATAAACGAATACGTCTACAGCGTCCGGTTCGAGGACGGCGAGATCAAGTCGGTCTACCATAGCCCGAAGTGCCTCGAGATCACCGGCTTCTCTCCGGAGGAGTACTACACGGACCCGCTGCTTTGGTTCACCATGATCCACGAGGAAGACCGCAACCTGGTGGTCGGGTTCCTGAACAGCATCTTCGCCGGCAAGGACCAGGAACCGATCCGCCACCGCATCATCCACAAGGACGGCTCGGTGCGATGGATCCTCAACAACTGCGCCGTCCAGAGGAGCCGTAAAGGCGAGCACGTCACCATCTCCAGGCTTGACGGCTTCATACTGGATATCACCGAGATCAAGCGGGCAGAGGAGAACATCTTCTTCCTGGCCCACCATGACCCTCTCACCAAACTCCCCAACCGCAGCACCCTCTACGCCAGGATCGAGCAGGTCATCTCGGTGGCCCAGAGGACCAAGAGAAACGTGGCCCTGCTGTTTCTCGACATCGATGGGTTCAAGCAGATCAACGACTCGATGGGGCACGACGTGGGGGACCGCCTGCTGCAGTTGGTGGCAAGAAGGCTTAACGACTGCACGCGCTCCTGCGACGTGGTATCGAGGCTTGGGGGGGACGAATTCGTGGTTGTGCTCTGGGACTGCGGCGTAGCCGAGACCACCGGGGTCGCCGAGAAGATCATCCAGGCGGGTTTCCCGGTGCAGGATTCCAACGTCATGGTAACCCCGAGCATCGGCATCAGCATCTACCCCGACGACGGCAGGGATTACCTGGCACTGCTGAAACACGCCGACATCGCCATGTACCACGCCAAGAAGTCCGGAGGGAACAACTTCCAGTTCTTCACCCACAGGCTGAACGAGATGGCGCACGAGCGGTTCGCCCTCGAGACAGAGCTGCGCCACGCCCTCGAGCACGACGAGTTCGTGCTCTACTACCAGCCCAAGGTGGACCTCGCGACCGGCAGGTTCAGCGGGATGGAGGCGCTCATCCGCTGGCAGCACCCGGCCCGCGGCCTGATACTCCCCGAGCACTTCATCAACATCGCAGAGGAAAGCGGCCTGCTCAACCAGATAAGCAAATGGATCATCCCGACCGTCTGCCGCCAGATCCAGCAGTGGCAGCAGCAGGGGATAGCGTCGGTGTCTGCCGCGGTGAACCTCTCCGCCAGCTTCTTCCAACACCAGGATTTCGAGGAGACCGTCGAGGCGTCGCTTCTGGAGACCGGCATCGCACCGGAGTGCCTGGAACTCGAACTGACCGAGGCGACCATCATGAGCGACCCGCAGCGTGTCCTGGGGAGCATGGCCGCGATGAAGGCGCTGGGGTTGCAGCTCTCCATCGACGACTTCGGGACCGGTTACTCGAGCCTCAGCTACCTAAAGAAGCTCCCGGTCGACAAGCTGAAGATCGATCAGTCCTTCATACACAACATAGCCCGCGACAGCGACAACGCCGCCGTGGTGCGGGCCGTGATCAGCATAGGGCGCAGCATGCAGCTCAAGGTGATAGCCGAGGGAGTGGAGAACGCGTCGCAGCTGGCCTGGCTGCAAGCCGAGGGGAGCGAAGAGGCCCAGGGGTACTACTTCAGCCGGCCGCTTCCGGTATCCAAGATGACGGCGCTCCTGAAGCAGAAGGCGAATTTCCTGCACAACCCGCGCGGCAAGCTGCAGGCGAAACAGCTCTAGCACCCCAAAAAGGACAGGCTGGAAGGTTCGGGCAAAGGCGCCCGCCCACCAGCCTGTCTTTTTGTTTTCGCTCCCCGCCTGCCGCAGGTGCAAGGCCTGCTCGATGCTATTCCATTTCCTCATCTTCCTCGAACCCGAGGTCCTCTTCACCTTCCATCATCATGCCGCCATGCATGCGCATCATCTGCCTTTGCATCCTTTCCATCTCCGCGCCGAGTTCGGCCCGCTGTTCAACCATCGTGGTGACCGCCTCCACCACCAGGTCGAGCTGCCTGTCCCTAGATGCTCCCTGCATCTCCTGCACCAGCTCGGCCAGCTCCGCGTCCTGGGTCTTGACCTGCTGCATCATCTTCTGCATCATCGCGGCGTGCCCCGGCATGGGCCGGCATTGGCAATGGCCGCAGGACTGCCGTTCGTGCATCGGCCCGGGCATCGTTTCGCAGCCGGCCCCCTCGCACTCTTCAAAGATCGCCTGAAGAAGCTTCCTGACCTCGCCCGAATCTATCCGGTCGTTTTTCACCAGCTCCTCAAGTTGCCTCAGGTGCGTCTTCACCTGCACGATATGCTCATCCATCATCTTCTGCCGGTCCGGGTTCACCTGCATGTCCCGCATGGCCAGGGCACGCTGTTTTTCCATCTCCTCGGTGCTGCGCCTCATCTCGGCAACGGCTGCGCGTGCCAGCGGAGCCGGCACCGTCGCCCCCTGTCCTGCGGCCCGGTACAGGGTCTGGCCGAAGTTGGCGACGTTTCTGTGGTACGCCATCATGAGCAGGTGCCCGGGGTTTTGCGTCATCTGCTTCCCCGTAGCCGGCCCGGGCGGCACCCGATGCGTCTGCACGTTCCCGTCCGCGGTGCGGCTTTCCGCGGCAGCGGCTCCATGAGTCCCGTGCATCGACGGTTGCGCCGCAAATGAAGGCGCTGCGGCAAGGACAAGAATTGTTACGAGCGGCAATATCCTTTTCACTGGCGGACTCCCTTTCTCCTGATCATGGCAGGGTACGGCGGTAACGGCTCCTGTACGGTTACTCGCGCCTGGTTTCGACTACAACGGCCTTCGCCCCTGGATCAGGTTGATGATGACTACGATGATAGCGAGCACCAGCAGCAGATGAATGAACCCACCCAGGGTATAACTGCTGACCAGCCCAAGCAGCCAGAGAACCAGCAAAATCACCACTATTGTCCACAACATGTCGTCCTCCTTTGGGAGCTTCGCCCTTTGTGAAGCAGTTGGACCGCTCCCTGTTGGTTGTTACCGGGCAGGTAGTTTTCTGACAATCAGTTCACTTTCCCACCCTTAGCCTTGTGAGATTATCCATGAGCCCGAAGACGTTCAAAAGCCAGATGACTACCACGATGACGACCACGGCGTTGAGAATGGACTTGATGGAACCAGCCATCGGGATGTACGTGTTGACCAGCCACAACAACACTCCCACTACGATGAGCACCAGTAAAACCTGTACCAGGGGCATGACGGGATACACCTCCTTCTTGTTTTCCTTCTAAAGCCCGCGCACCCTCCAAGGTGCTTCCCTTGGCGACCGGCTCCTCGATCCCCAGCAGAGCGACCGCAACCACCGGCGCCAGCCCCCTCGGGCCTCGCGCGCCCTCCCCTTGCTAGGCCGCAGACCACGCGTGGCGCCTACTTCTCCAGTTCCTTCTCAACTTTTCCGGCTCCTTTTTGCACCTTGCCGGTTATCTTTTCCGCTCTCCCCTCCTGCTCCATGGAGACATTGCGGGAGGCTTTTCCGGCGCTCTCCTTCACCTTCCCCTTCGCCTCGTGCATCTTCCCTTTGGCCTGGTCTTTGGTACTCGATTTCATTTTTGCACCTCCTGACAGATTGCTTGTGCCGATGATGCCTGCTGCTGGATGGTGACTGCGGCCGCTCTGCTGGTGATCGATCGGATAGCCGGTGCCTGTAAGCGGGAGTTAGGGAAGAGGAGCTTTGGAAAAGAGCTGGCAATTGCTTAGATTTCACTAATTTTACAACTCGACTAGTTTATAATGCGCTTGTTTCGTGTCAAGCGGAGAGCGCCTGCGTGGCTTGCATGGCAAGAGTACGATCAATGAGGGTGACTGAAGGGTGGCGACGTGGATCAGCAGGCGAGGCGAGGATACGGATGAAGGTGCGAAGGGAAAGGCAGACAGCGGCGGGATCGGCTGGGGATAAACCTGCTTTCCGGGGGTTGTCAGCGCGAAACCTGCACGGCCGGGGGGCATAAAAGTGGGGGCGGCAAAGGGCAACCAGCCGCCCGGCCTGCGCAAGGGCACGCCTTTCGAACCTGCCCTCCCCTCACTTAAGCGAGGTCAACCCTTGGCGCACGGCGTACTTGGTCAGCTCCGCGATGCTGAAGAGATCCAGCTTCTTCATGATGCTGTGACGCTGGTTCTCCACGGTCTTTACGCTGACGCCAAAGGCGAAGGCGATTTCCTTGGCGTTGCTTCCATCGGCTATCAGCTGAAGGATCTCCCTTTCACGCAGCGAGAGGTTTTCATAGGTTGCCGGCACCTCGTCGGGGATGCGCTGCAGATACTCCTTGATTAGGAGGCTGGTCACCCTCGGGGGGAGATAGGTCTCGTTGGCGGCCACGGCGCGTATCGCAGTTGCCAGTTCGGCAAAGGCAGCGTCCTTCAGCACATACCCGTTTGCACCGGCCTTTAGCACCTCGACGACGAAGCGCCGGTCCGACTCCATGGAAAGGGCGAGCACGTGCACCTCCGGAGATGCGCCCGTGATGATCTTTGTAGCGTCTATGCCGTTCACGTCCGGCATCGAGATGTCCATCACGATGACATCGGGACGGCACTCGCCCGACAGGCGGATCGCCTCAGAGCCGGTAGCCGCCTCGGCGATGACCTCCATGTCCTCTTCCTTGTCTATCAGCGCGCGCAGCCCTTGCCTGACGATGGCGTGGTCGTCGACGATCAGTATCTTCATGGTCATAACGTCCCCCTGGTCAACCTGCTATCTCGCTTGCTATCTCCAATGGAACCTTTATGGTCGCCCGCGTGCCGCTGGACTCCTTCGTGTCGATGGTGAAAAGGCCGCCCAGGTGCTCGATCTTCTGCCTGACGTTCAACAGCCCGAACCCGCCGCTTCTGGCATTGCCGGCGTCGGCGACGCACGCTTTCAGTCCCACTCCATCGTCCTCGACCTCGATCATCATGGCGTCGTCGGGTCGGCTGAAGCTGACGCGGCACTGCTTGGTCCCGGCATGCTTCGCCACGTTCAGCATCAGCTCGCGGACAGCCTGGAAGATCGTGGAACGGACCTCGTAGCGCAGCGGTTTTTCCTTGCCGTCGTCGCTGAAGGCCACCTCCAGCCCGAAATCGGCTTGCAGCTCCTCTCCCAGCCAGCGCAGGGCGGCTTCCAGACCGGCACTGGCCAGCAGGGGCGGCCTGATCTGGAAGGTGAGCGACCTGATGTCCTGGATGGTCTGCTTGATGAGCGTCTCGATCCCCACCGCTTCGGCTTCGCACTCGCCCGAGGGGAGTTTGCTGGTGAGGGTATCTATCTTGATCTTCGCCAGGATGAGGCGCTGGCCGACCTGGTCGTGCAGTTCGCTGGCGATGCGGTCCCTCTCCCGCTCCTCTGCCATCGAGACGTCCAGCGCCAGCTCCTGCAGCTTTTGCTGCTGGGTAAGCAGTTCGACCTCGACCTTCTTGCGCACCTCGATCTCCTGGAGCAGATGCCGGTTGGCCAGCGAAAGGTTGGCGGTCCTGTTCTGCACCTCAAGTTCCAACTGCTGCCTCACCCCTGCCATGACCTGCTCCACCCGTTTGCGCTCGGTGATGTCGAGCACCGAGCCGGTAAGCCCGATCACCCCCCCCGTGTCTGCCACCAGGGGCTGAAAGCTGACCAGCCAGTGGCGCAGGCCATCGGGCAACTCGGTCTTCCCCTGCACCTCGAGGTTCAGGACGCGCTCGCCATGCTCCAGGACCGGGCGCCACATCTTCTTCAGCTCTGCCACGAACCCGGCGGGCAACGTCTCGTCGATGTTGCGCCCCAAGTGTTCCTGGACAGGAATGCAGTTCAACCGGGCCATCTGCTCGTTGAGACGCAGGAAGCGCAGCTCCCGGTCCACGGCGAAAAGGCCGACCGGGGTGTGGGTGTAGATATTGGTGAGCTCCTGGAGCTGCAGCCGGAAGCGTTCCTCGCTTTCCCGCAGCGCCTCTATGTAATCCTGCACCGTCTGGGTCACGCCGTTGAAGACCCGGCTCAGCTCGGCCAGCTCGTCGTCGCCCCCCTCACAAAGGATCCGGGATCTGAAGTCACCTGAGGCGATGGCTGCGGCGCCCATGTTGAGCGCTGCCAGCCTCTTGCGCAACAGGCTGTTTATGAAGCCGGAGTTGAACATGGTCCCCAGCCCCATGAGCAAAACGAACAGGAAGGTGAGCACGATCAGCCGGTCCTGGGCCGCGTTGTACCGCTTCCGGGTCGACTTCTGCAATGCGGCCGAGCCCTTTTGCAGCGCCGAATCCTTGAGCATGATCCGGCTGTAGAGCTGGGCCGCGAGCCCGCCGCCATGCGCCATGCGCAGGTTTTCGGACCTGACGCGTTGCACCTGCGCGACAAGGCGCCGGGAAATCAGCACCGACTGGTCGAAATCGGCCTGCACCCTCTCGAAAATCCGCCGGTCCTCCTGGTCGGAGTGGAGCTGCTCGACTCCCCTGCGCAGCAACTGCCCGGTCTCCTCATTCAGCGCAAGCCATTGCAGCCTCGCGGGCTCCGCCCCGTGCAGGTAGAACTCGTCCCTCGCGGTGGCCCGCTCGAAGATGATGGTCTGTATCTCGTCGGCGAGCATGTCGTCGCGTTCGGCACGCCTCAACTCGCTTGACGACCAGATAAGCAGCGCCGTGACGAACAGGAGCAGACTAAACGACATCACCGAGATGATTTTCAGCCTGTAAGCGAATTTCACTGGTGATCACCTTTACATTGGCTGAGCATCGAAAGTGTCAGGTCGGCTCTCCACATTACACATTCCCTCAGGGGGGCGTGCCCTGATCAGCATGGTCCCCCGGTGCATGGCTTTGTTCTGCGTAAAAAGCGCCTGCGTATAACGGCATCGACAAAACACGGTCGTTTGCGCATGAATAATATGTCGTGCGGCAGTATAAATACAATACTTTTAATGTTGGGCACGTATCAGGCTGTAAGGGTTGTCAGGCGGAAGAAGGGATGAAAGAGAATTCGGAGTTTTTCAAACGCCGATTCCTTGTCGGATACAGAACCGCTGTCCGCCAGAAAGATCGGATCGGGCCGATCGGCCCTGCCCGGCGTTATCCTGCAGTCCTGCCGGCACCGACCTTCCCGGCAACCCTACCGGCTTTGCGAACACGCTCATTTTGTTGTTGACGAAATCCGCGCGGCTGCTATAGTGAGCGCGTTCATATTACCCAGGGAGCAGGCGATGCGCATCAGCGGACAGGCAAAACAGCAATGCCGGGCCCGGATTCTGGAAAAGGCCTCCGACCTTTTTTGCGCCCGCGGTTTCGATCAGACCACCACCCGCGACATCGCGCTGGCGGCAGGGGTCGCCGCCGGAACCATGTTCAACTACTTTCCCAGCAAGGAAACAGTGGCGATGACCATGGTCACCGAAGCGCTGGCGCTGGGGAGGGAGGACTTCCGGCGCCGCCTGGAGGGTGGCGAGGAGTTGGCCGAGGAGCTCTTTCTCCTGGTCACCTCCGGCCTGCGCAGGCTGCGCCCCCTGCGCCCTTTCCTCGGCCCGGTCCTGGAGCGCTCGCTAAGCCCTTTCCCTCGCAAGAGCGTCTGCCCCGAGGGGGAGGCGGCCCGCCTGGACCACCTGGACTGCGTGCAGGAGATCATGGGGCGGCATGGCTTCCGCGCCACCCCCGATTACGTGGCCACGACCATGTACTGGTCGCTCTACCTGGGGATTCTCGCCTTCTGGACCAGCGATGACTCGCCCAACCAGGAGGCGTCGCAGGCGCTGATCGACTACTCGGTCCGGACCTTCGTGCAGATGATTTCCGGCGGCAGCGCGGAAACCGGAGCAGACCATGCCAGCTGACAAGGGCTTCACGCCGGAACAGGACCGGGATCGCCTGCTGGAGCTCCTTCCCGGAAGGGAGGGGACCGCCGCCCGGCTGCGGCTCGCCGAGCTTGTGGAATCCATCGCCGCCAGGAGGCCCCCGACCACCTCTTTCTCCCGCCTGTGGGTGCTGGGCTCCCTCCACGCCAAGGTGACCTTCGCCTATCTCGCCTGGTGGCTGCGCAGCCGCTGGGCCGACGCCGGCCAAAAGGAGCGGCTGAAAAACGAGGCCCACCTGAAGGCGGCCCTGGAGCTTTTCGGCACCATGGGCTACCTGCGGGGGGCCGTGATGAAGCTGGGGCAGATGCTGGCGGCACTTCCCGAGGTGATGCCCGAGCAGTTCGCCGGCATCCTCTCCGCGCTTCATTTCGAGGCCCCGCCGATGCACTACGCCATGGTGCGGGAGGTCTTTTTCGACGAGTTCGGCCGGGAGCCCGAGGAGATGTTCGCCGGCTTCGAGCGCAAGGCCTTTGCCGCGGCATCGCTCGGGCAGGTGCACCGCGCCCGCCTCCATTCGGGCGAGGAAGTCGCGGTGAAGATCCAGTATCCCGGCATCGCCCGCACCATCCGCTCCGACATGAAGAACCTCCGCCTGCTGCTGCAGCCGATGCGGATGGGGGAGGACTGGGGAAACATCCTCGACAAGCTTGCCGACATCGAGAAGGTGCTCCTCGCCGAAGCCGACTATACCAGCGAGGCTCGCTTCGCGGAGGTGGTCCGCAGCTCCTTCACCCCCGAGGACGGGGTCGTCGTCCCCCGGGTCCATGCCGAATACTCCAGCCGCCGGGTGCTGACCACGCAGTACCTGGAGGGGGTCCACCTGGACACCCTGCTCGCCTCCCATCCCCCGCAGGAGCTCAGGGACCGCTATACCCACCTGATGACCGTCGCCACCATGAGGATGCTGTACCGGGCACACTGGCTCCTCGCCGACCCGAGCCCGGGGAACTACATATTCATGCCCGACGGCAGGCTCGGGATCATCGACTTCGGCTGCACCCGCGCGCTCGACGAGGAGGAATGGCGCATGCAGTGCGAGGTGGAGGCGGCGCTCCTTGGCCGGGACGAGGAGGAGATGGAGCGCCTCATCGTGAAGGCGTCGCTTTATCAGAGCGCGCAGGATATGGGACCGCAGCGGCTGGAGGGAATCGGCCGGGTGATCAGGTGGCAGCTGGAGCCGTGGCTTAGCGAAGGGCTCTTCGATTTCGGCGACAGGGACTTCTTCCGGCGGGGGATCGACGCCATGATCGAGGTGACCCGGCAGGGGTACGCCCGCGGCATGCCGGTGCACATCTGGAGCACCCGCTTCGTCCTGGGGGTGAGAGCGGTGGTGTACCGGCTCAAGGGGCGCTGCGATTTCAAGCGCATCTACCGGCAGGAATCGGGTTGGCGGGGGGAGTGACGCGTCAGGCGCGGGAGCTCCGATGAGGGTGGGAAAAGGAGGTAGTGAACGTGTTGCAACTTCATGAATTGACCAAGTCCTACGACGGCAAATCCACCGTAACGGCACTGGCGGGCATCACCCTCTCCATTGCCCCGGGCGAGATGGTCGCCATCATGGGGCCGTCGGGTTCCGGGAAATCGACCCTTTTGAACCTGATGGGGGGACTGGACATCCCGACCTCGGGGCGGGTGCTGGTCGGGGGAAAGGACCTCGCCCGGGAAAGCGAGAAGGAGCGCTCCCTTTTCCGTCGCTCCCACGTCTCCTACATCTTCCAGGCCTACCACCTGATGCCGACCCTCAGGGTGAGGCAGAACGTGGCGCTGCCGCTGCATCTGGCCGGCGTCCCCGCCGGGGAGGCGGCCGGGAAGGTGGAGCGCGTGCTTTTCGAGGTGGGGCTGGAGCATCGCGGCGACCACCTTCCCGACGAGCTGTCCGGTGGCGAGAGGCAGCGGGTGGCCATCGCGCGGGCGCTGGTGACGGATGCGCCGCTGCTTCTGGCGGACGAGCCGACCGGCAACCTGGACAGCGCCAGGGGAAGGGAGATCCTCGCCCTTTTGCGCTCCATCCACCGCCAGCGCGGCACCACCATCGTCATGGTCACCCATGACCCGGAAGCCGCCTCCGCCTGCGACCGCCTCATCAGGCTCAGGGACGGGCGCCTGGAGGATGACGGCGGAGCCGCCGGAGGTGGCAGATGAGGTTCTTACTGAGCACCCTCTCCCTTTCCTATGCCCGCCGCAACCTGGCGAAGACCGTACTGACGCTTCTCGGTGTGGTGGTGGGGGTCACCACCTTCAGTTCGATAAAGACGGCGCAGGACGCGCTGGTGAAGGGGATCGGGTCGACGGTGGACCGGGTGGCCGGAAAGGCGCAGCTGCAGGTGAGCATGGAGGGGGGCGTACCCGAGGAGGTGCAGGAAAGGTTGAGGAGCATCCCGGGGATCCGCGCGACCTCGCCGGTCATCGAGCAGATCGTGGTCCCCGAAAAGGGGGAACTGGGGAGCCTGATGGTGATCGGGGTCGATCTCCTCGGCGACCGGGAGATGCGGGATTACGGCTTCGAGGGGGAGGACGCCGACCTGGACGACCCGCTGCTGTTCCTGGCCCAGCCCGACTCGGCGCTCTTCACCCGCGACTTCGCGAAGAGGGGGGGGCTTGCCGTCGGGACCTCGCTCTCGCTGAAGCTCCCCACCGGGGTCAGGAAGGTGACCGCACGGGGGCTGATGAGCCCGAAAGGTTTTGCCGAGGCGTTCGGGGGGAACCTGATGGTGGTCGACGTCTACGCCGCGCAGGAGCTCTTCGGGCGGGGGAGGCGCTTCGACCGCATCGACGTGAGGCTCGACGAGGGGGTGAGCGTGGCCCGGGGGACCGCCCTGCTGGAAGAGGCGCTCGGCCCCGCCTACCGCGTGGAAACCCCGGCGCGCCGCGGCGAGCAGATGGAGCGGCTGGTCGCGAACTTCACCGCCGGGTTCAACGTTTCCAGCGCCTTCGCCCTCTCCATCGGCATCTTCCTGATCTTCAACGCCTTCAACGTGGCGGTGAACCGCCGCCGCCGCGACATCGGGACCCTGAGGGCGCTGGGGGGCACGCCGCGCCAGGTCCAGGCGCTGTTCCTCGCCGAGGCGCTGGCCCTGGGCGTCCTGGGCGGGGTGCTTGGCTGCCTCGCCGGGACCGCATTCTCGCAGGGGCTTCTCCAAGGCATGGGGAAGAGCACCGAAGCGGTGTACGGCATCAGCGGCTCCGGCGTCGTGGAACTCACCCCCGGCGTCGCGCTGCAGTCGATCTTGCTGGGCATCGCCGCCTCGCTCGCCGGCGCATGGGGGCCGGCGCTCGCCGCCTCGCGCATCCCCCCCACCGAGGCCTTCGCCAAGGGGGCCTTCCAGGCCCGGGCGCCGGGGCGGGCGGCACCCCGCCTGGCGGCCGGTGCCGGCCTCCTGGTGACGGCGCTCCTGCTCGCGCTCTTCTCGCCTTTTGGGGGGAACCAGCTGGTATTCTCGGTGCTGCTTGCCGGGGGGCTCGGCCTGGTCCTGCTCATCGGCCCCCTCTCCCGCGCCGTCCTCCTTGCGCTCGCCCCCCCTTTGTCCCGGCTCTTTCCTTCCTCAGGCCCCCTCTGCTCCGACGCGCTGCTGGGCAACCCCCGCAGGAGCTCCGGCACCATCATGGCCATGGCCTTGTCCCTCACCTTCGTCCTGGGACTTGGGGGGTACATGGGTTCCACCAAAAAGACCCTGGAGCGCTGGATGGACGACGCCCTCACCTGCGACCTGTTCGTGCGCGCCTCGGCCAACTTCTCCCGTCCCGACTTCCTCTACCCGGGCGAGTTGCGCCAGGAGATCCTGCAGATCCCGGGGGTGCGCGCGGTGGAGAGCTACCGTGCCATCCGCCCGATCTACCGCGGCCGGCAGATACTGGTGGGCTCGATAGAGCTTTCCCCCGTGATGGACCGGATCAAGTACCAGTTCGTGGAGGGGGACGAGCGATCGATGCTGGAGGGCGTGACCCGCAAGGGGATGGTCGCCGTCACCGAGAACTTCCTCACCCGTTTCGGGCTCGGGGTGGGGGACCAGGTGGAGCTCATGACGCCGGGGGGGATGGTGAGATTCCCCATCGCCGCCGTCATGCGCGATTACAGCTCGGACCAGGGCGCCGTGTTCATGGACCGGGCGCTGTTCCTGAAGCACTGGAAGGACGACCGTGTCGACATCTACGACGTCTCCGTGCACCCCGGCACCGATCCCAAGCAGACCAGGGAGGCTATCCGGGAGAGGCTCGCCGGAAGGTACCCCGCCCTCATCTCGACCCGGGCCGAGTTCAAGGAGGAGATCGGCAAGGCCATCGACGCCTTCTACGCAGTGATGAGGATCACGGTGGTCCTCGCCCTGGGGGTCGCCTTCCTGGGGATCGCCACCTCGCTCCTCATCTCGGTGGCGGAGCGGACCCGGGAGATCGGGATACTGAAGGCGCTGGGCGCCGTCCCGCAGCAGGTCGCCCGGAGCATCGTGCTGGAGGCGCTGGTGCTCGCCCTGGCGGGACTGCTCCTGGCGCTTCCCGCCGGGAACCTGTTCGCCGTCTTCATGGAGGGTCCCGTGGCCAGGGCCTTCACCGGCTGGAGCATGCCCCACCGCTACCCCTGGGATGTGCTGGGGCAGCTCCTGATCGCCCTGCCGCTGGTCTCCGCCTTGGCTGCGTGGCTTCCCGCCCGCCAGGCGGCGAGGATCAAGGTGACCGAGGCGATAGAGTACGAGTAGACCGGCTCCCGGAGGGGAGGCCGCTCCCCCGGGTAGGGGTGTCGCATCACGAAACCGAAAGATCCAACTCAGGAGGTATCCACGATGATCAGCATGGCAAGATCCCTTGCAGCACTCGCAGCCACCGCGATACTGACCACCCTTTGCGCCGGGGCAGCCGTTGCCGCGCCCGACGCCCGGGCGCTATTGAAGGAATCGGAGAGCCGGCACCGGACCAGGACCCAGCAGTACGCAGGCGATCTCACCGTGGTGAGCAAGGAGGGGAAGGTCCGTAAAAAGGGTTGGCGCAGCTACCGGGAGGGGTACGCCGGCGACGCGAAGAACCTGATCCGCTTCACCGACCCCCCGGAGGTAAAGGGAGTCGGCTTTCTCTCCCTCTCGCGGCCGGGGGCGGAGAACCCCGACCAGTGGCTCTACCTCCCCTCGATGAAGCGCGAGCGCAGGATCGCCCCGCAGGACCGGGACGCCTCCTTCGTCGGGACCGACTTCAACTATGAGGACATGGAGGAGTTCGACCATGAGAAGTACCGGGTCGCGCTGCAGGGAGAGGAAACGGTGGAAGGGCAGGCCTGCTACGTCATCTCGGCGGTCCCCCTCGACAAGGGGACCGGTTCCGTCTACCAGAAGCTGGTTCTCTACCTCAGAAAGGACATCCTGTACCTGATCCGCGAGGAGCTCTACCCCAAGGGCGAGAGGGAGCCGGCCAAGAGGCTGGTCCTCTCCGACCTGAAGAACGTCGAGGGGCACTGGGTGGCGGCACGGATGGAGATGAGCGACCTGAAGAAGGGGAGCAGGACCACCGTAAGCCTGAAGCAGATCTCCTTCAACCGACCCCACCCGCCGGGCCGCTTCACGCTGCAGAACCTGACCCGCGAGGGGGGCGATTGATGCTGCGCAGCCTGGCGCTGATCTCCCTGCTCCTTTTTTGCCCCTGGCAGGCCGCTGCCACGGATTTCTCCGGGTACGCCGAGGCGAAGGGATTCGCCTACCGGGAGCGCTTAGCCGGCGCCCCCTACGGCACGGGGTGGAGCACCCTCTTCACCAAGTGGGAGCCCGCGCTCGCCCAGGCCCGGCTCACCGCATCGCTGCGCGCGGAGTGGATCACCTCCGATGAGAGGGGGGAGCTCCGCTTCGACCCCGCCGACCGCAGGCTCAGGCGCTCCCCCGTCGCGCTGCCCGACCTCTGGGTGCGGCTTCCCCTCGCCCCTTCCCACGACCTGGAGCTCGGGCGCTTCCAGCTCGGATGGGGGAAGACCGACGGCTACTCCCCCGCCGACGCCTTCCTCCCCCGCGACCTCTCCGATCCCTTTGCCGACCAGAAGCTGCCGCTTTGGGGGGTGCGCGCAAGCGGGCAGGAGCAGGCGTTTAGGTACCAGGCCGTCGCCGTGCCGGTCACCACGCCCTGGCGCCTGCCGCCGCTTGGAAGCCGCAACGCCCCCATTTCGGCAGGGGTGCTGCCTAAGGGGACCGTGCTGCGCGAACGGGAGGAATCCCCTCCCCTGTTCGGCTTCGCCGCGCTGCGCCTGCTCCTCACCCGGGGAGACTGGGACTTGGGGGCCTGGGCGAGGTCCGGGGTGCGCCCCGCGCCGCTGCTGGAATTCACCCTCGACCCTGCGCTGCAGGGAGGCCCGGCACCGGTCGTCTCCGTCGGGCGCCGTCATCCGCGCGAGCATGCAGCGGGGATCGAGGTCTCGCGGGTGGCCGGCCCCTACGTCATCAGGGGGGAGGCTGCCGCGCTCTTCTCGGACGATCCAGGACTTGGGGATGCCGTGATCGGAACGCTGAGCGCGGAAAGGGGGTTCGGCGACGGGACCCTGCTGGTCACCCTGGCTGCAAACGCGATCGATCCCCCGGTTGACCGGACGCTCCTCTTCGACAGGGGGGTCCTTCCCGCCCTCTTCGCCGCCTGGAACCGGAGCGAGGAATGGGGCGCGTGGAAGGGAGTCTGGATCACCGGGCTGGAGCGGGGGGACGGGGTGCTAAAGGGAGAGGTAGGCTACAACATCACCGACACCTGGAAGGCGACCCTGGGGGGCGATCTCCCCTATGGCACGCGAAAAGGCGCCCTCGGCGCGCTGCACGACGCCCGTCGCATGCAGCTCGCGCTGCGGCGCAGTTGGTAGCGTCGCAGAAAACCCGCCCCCCGACCCCGACCCCGCCGCGCCCGCCGTACGTATACCGCATGTAGCCGTTTTTGCGGTATACATCCTTGGCCCTCCCCACACTTTGCGCTACCATCTGATCCTCTTTGGCTGCGATTCCGGCAGGTTCGTCAGGTGAGGCACGACCCTGATCCGGCGTACCTGGAATGCCCGGACAGCCAGGCAGGGGAGAGTCAGTGGCGACTATCAGTTGTGACACCATTTCCGGCATACGTCTTTTCCACGGTCTGGCTCTCAACGACCTGAAAAGGATCGCGGACCGCCTTGAGCTGCGGGAATTTCCCCCGGGGGAGATCATCCTGGCCCGGAACCAGCCGGCGCTTGAGCTTTACGTGATCCTGTCCGGGAGGATAAGGGTCGAGCTGCCGGACCGGACCGGCCAGATCCTGAACCTCACCGAACTCGGCATCGGCAACCTGATCGGGGAGCGCGCCATCCTCACCGACGAGAACCGCTCTGCCGACGTGAGGGCCATCACCTTGGTGCAGGCGGCCCGGCTCGCCCGTGCCGACTTCGAGGAGCTGCTGGACCGGATCCCCTTGCTGTACGCCAACCTGAGCAGGATCTTCGCCTCCCAGCTCGGCACCTGGGCGCAGCGCCACCGGCGCGAGGAGAGCGAGCACCGCGAGGTGATCACCAGCATCATAGGGTCACAGCTCCTCCCCGAGTTCGGGGAGTTTCCCGGGAGCTCCCCGTGGGTGCGGCTCCTGAACCAGCGCCTGCGGCATCTGGCCGGCACCCGCGGCCATGTGCTGATTCTCGGCGAGCCGGGGACCTGGAAGGACCTGGCCGCCCGCCTCATCCACTTCCACAGCGATTCCGACCGCCCCGTCCTTTTTCTGGACTGCGCCTCCCCCCCTCCGGTCGCGGGCGAAGAAAACACCCCGCAAGGTCCACCGCAAAGTGGGCTGCTGCTTGGCCTTGCCCAGGAAGCCGCACTGTTCGGACATGCACACGAGGGAGCCGTATACGCGCGCCGGGTCAGGCGCGGCATGATCGAGCTCGCCGCAGGCGGCGACATGATCCTGCGCAACGTCGACTGCCTGATGCCCGCCGTTCAGGAAGACCTGGCCGAATTCCTGGAGAGCGCCCATTTCACCAGGAGGGGCGAGACCAAGCTCCGCACCGCCCAGGTCAGGGTGATCGCCACCAGCGGCACCTCCCTGCAGCCCCTGGTCGACAGCGGCAAGTTCAGCACCGCTTTGTACCGGAAGCTGAGCGGCGAGACCCTCGAGCTCGCCCCCCTGCGCGAGCGGAAAAAGGATATTGCGGTGATAGCCCGCACCCTGCTGAAGTCGCTGAACGCAAAGCATCACAAGAACGTGCTGCGCCTGTCCCAGGACGCCCTGAACCGGCTGGTGGACCACGACTGGCCCCTCAACGCCACCGAGCTGTACCAGGTCGTCAGCCGTGCCGTGGTGGTGTGCGGCGACGAGGAGATCCAGCCCGAGCACATCTCCCTGCAGGGGCACCCCCTTGGTGCCGGCCGCTTCGATCTGTTGACCATACCCGCAGTGGAAAGGGTGGCCCGCGACCCACGTTTTCCGGGGGTCCTGCGCTGGATCACGGTGCCGCTGTTCCTGCTGGTGACCTGCTACGCGCTTGTCGGGCCGCGCCTTGACAACCCCGCCAACCTGGCCGCCTGGACCCTCGGCTGGCCCGCGCTGCTTCTCACCGCGTTCCTATTCGCCCGCGGCTGGTGCAGCTTCTGTCCGCTGGAGGCGATCGGCGAGTTCCTGGGGGTGACCAGCCGCGTGCTGCGCGACCCTGCCCACTGGTTGCGCAGCTGGGGCCCCGCCGTGAGCTTCGTCGCGCTCGCCCTGATACTGCTCATGGAGCAAGCCACCGGCATGTTCTCCCACGCCCTGGCCACCGGCCTCCTGCTCTCCGGGATGCTCCTGGCCACCGTCGGCGCCGACCTGATCATCGGCCGTCGCGGCTGGTGCAAGTTCCTCTGCCCGCTGGGGCGGATGGTGAGCCTCGTGTCGCGCATCTCCCCGCTCGAGATGCACGGCAACCACAACGTCTGCCTGAGCAGGTGCAAGGTCGACGACTGCATCAAGGAAAAGGGGTGCCCGATGGGGCTGCACCCTTCCGGCATCGACAGCTCCGACCACTGCGTCCTCTGCCTCAACTGCGTCCGGAACTGCCCGCACCACTCGATGCAGCTCGACCTGCGCAACCCCGCCCGGGGTGTGTTCAACAAGGCGAGGCGCGGGTTCAGGGAGGCGTTGTTCAGCGTGACGCTGGTCGGCGTCATCATCGCCGCCAAGGGGACGCCGCTTCTGGCCGGGCGCGAGCAGGAGATCTTCCCGCGCACGCTTTGGAGCCCGAACGAACTCCTGTCGGCGCTCGGCATCGTAGCCGCCTTCACCGGGCTTGCCGCCCTGGCTTCGGCGGGCGTGCGCAACACCGGCTGGCGCTCCGTGTTCACCACCAGCGGGCTCGCCTACCTCCCCTTGGCGGTGGCCGGGCTGTTCATGGTCTTCTTCAGGGCGCTGGTCGAAGGGGGGGGGCGGCTGGTGCCGCTCATGCTATCGGAGGCGGGGCTGGACAGGTGGCTGAACGCGGCGCGGTTGACGCCGGAGTTGGGGACCTTGCGGCTGCTGATCTATCCGATCATCCTGATGTCCGCGCTTTTTTCCTGGGTGCTGCTCCGCAAGATGCAGCAACAGGACGGTTTGCCGCGCCGCGCCCTGTTCGGGCACCGTTTGCTGATCGTCCTGGCGACGGTGCTGTTCGTATGGATCTTGTAGCCGGGCTCGCGTCGTGACGCCCCCTACTCCACCCCGCTCTCCTTCTCTATCGCCTCGAACAGGTCCGAGATCATCCTGGAGAGGTGGCACCCCGACAGCTGTTCCTCGAAAGAGCGCTCGTCTGTCAGCAGCCGCGTTCTCACCCCCTGGAACTCCTCCTCGGCCAGGAGTGCTTCGATGGTGGCGCGGATGGTCCTTCCCTTGGGAACCACCTCCATGCTGTGGCCGCAGCCCGGGTCGTCCAGCGCGCCGACGTACCACAGCCTCAGGGGGGGGAGCCCTGGGTCGCTCTCCGTCTGCCCGGCATTGCGCAGGTAGTTGAGCACCTTGTACGCCAGCTGCAGCTTCGCCATGTTGTAGCACGATTCGTCCACGATGTTGCCGTGCTCGAAGAAGGGGATCACGTGCAGCCACGGCTCCTTGCGGATCTCCTCGGCCGTCGGCTTGACCTCCCGCCCCACCACGAAAAGAGCCCAGACGTAGGCCGTGTAAAAGAGCCTGGAGCTGGCCGGATTGCCGATCACGCTGTGACCCTCGTACTCGAGGATGAACGCTTCCCGGTCCGGGTTGAGCAGCTCCCGCTGGGCGCCGCAGATCTCCCCCTGGAAGAAGCTGCTGGGCGGCCAGAGCCTCCCCGTCACGCTCGCGTGCAGGGCCGGATGGGCGGTGCTGCTGCGCATCGCCACCGACTTTCTCAGCTCCGCCAGCAGGCGCTCCTTCGTCTCGTCCCGCACCCTAACCCGCACCGAGTTGTTCTCATCCCCGAAACCGTATTGAAGAGTCACCGGCCCCGACCATTGGTCGCAGCTGCAGATCGGCACGCTCGGCCCCCAAAGCAGCCAAAGGTTGAAGATGGTCATCTGCTGCGGCGAAAAGCTCTCGCTGGTCATTCGGTCGTAGCTGGAGATGATGGGGTCCCAGTCGTCGGAGAAGCGCGACATGAGACCCGCCAGCAGGTTGAGCGGCAGCAGGAAGCCATGGTCGATCTTCACGCTGCAGAGAAAGGAAGCCTCCTCGTCGAGCGACAGCCTCAGTTGCGAGACCGCCAGCAGGTACTGCTTGATGCCGTTTTTGACGCCGTCGTCGTTCAGGTGGAACACGTCCACCACCTCGATGACCGGCTCTTTCTCCTTTATCTTCAAGGCGCCGAATTTCGCGCGCGTGGTGCGCTTCCACTCCGAAAGCCGGTGCCCGAAGGCGGCGTCGTCGAATTGCAGCTGGTAGCGCTTGGTCCTGGGGTCTAGGTACCAGCTCGGCTCCTTGCGCGGTCTCGGGTGCAGGAGCCTCAGTTCCAGCCAAAGCCGCATCTGCCTTCTGAACATCGCCGGCTTGAAAGGCCACGCGGAGTCATAGCAGGCCTTCAGCGTGTTCAGGATCGGCAGGTTTTCTTCCATCGAGAGGCAGCGCCAGACAAGGCGAACGGGTGGGACGAAGAACCAGAGCAGGTAAAAGAACCCAGTGGCCACAGCGAGGGCGATGGCAATGACTTCCTTATAATTATCCACGTCGGGCCCCCTTACTTATTAAATTAAATTCAGCCAATGTACTATACCGGGATGCACTGTCATTTCAAGAAGGCGGGGCCTCGAGGGGGCGACCGTCCCGGTCAGGGAAAAAGGGGGCGCCCCGCAGGAGCAGGTCTGTTTTTTGTTGACAATTTTAATGTGTGGATATAAGTGTGAGGCTGCTTAAATTGCCCGGCTGGCCGCTTGCATTGTTATGGAGGGTATATGATTCGTTTTTCCGGTCTCTGTGCGATCCTTTCACTCACGCTCGCTGTTTGCAGCAGCTACACCCATGCAGGAGCCCCCCCCGCAACGGTCCAGGCGAAAGCGGCCGCCTCTGCCCGGAAGGCCACCCCCTCTTCGCGAGGGAAAAACGGCGAGAGGGCGGAGTCACGGCAGCAGAAGTATAAAGCCGGGGAATTGCTGGTCAGGTTCAAGCAGGGGGTGCCGTCGGAGAAGAAAAGCAAGCTTCACAAGAAACACGGCGCCGAGAAGCTGAAGGAGTTCGGGCCCCTTGGAATCCAGCACCTGAAACTGAAAAAGGGGATGAGCGTCGAGGACGCGGTGCAACTGTACAAGGCGGATCCCGACGTTCGATACGCCGAACCGAACTTCGCCTACGAGATACAGGCACAGCCGAACGACCCCGGGTTCGCAGAGCTGTGGGCGCTGCAAAATACCGGGCTGAACGGCGCCGCTGCAGGGGCGGACATCAAGGCGCCGGCAGCCTGGGACATCACCACCGGCACCGGCGACGTGGTCGTTGCCGTAATCGACACCGGGATCGATTACACCCACCCGGACCTGCAGGCCAACCTGTGGGTCAACGGCGCCGAGATCCCCGGTAACGCCCTGGACGACGATGGCAACGGCTGCGTCGACGATATCCATGGCATCAACGCCATCACCGGCACGGGCGACCCCTTCGATGACCATGGACACGGCACCCATGTCGCCGGCACCATCGGCGCCGCCGGCAATAACGAGACCGGCGTAGTCGGCGTCAACTGGAACGTGAAGATCATGGCCTGCAAGTTTCTCGATGCCGGGGGAAGCGGCTACACGTCCGATGCCATCACATGCCTGCAGTACATCAGGGGGCTGAAGGACCAAGGCGTGCCGGTGGTCGCCAGCAACAACAGCTGGGGCGGAGGGGGGTACTCCCAGGCGCTCTCCGATGCCATCGACAGCCAGGCGGACATCCTCTTTGTCGCCTCCGCAGGCAACAGCTCCAACGATGCGGACACGGCACCGTCTTATCCCGCCGCCTACCCCTCTTCCGGCATAATCTCCGTTGCCGCCACCGACAGCGGCGATCAACTGGCGGAGTTTTCCAACTTCGGCAGGCGAAACGTCGACCTTGCCGCTCCCGGCGTGAACATCCTGTCCACCGTTCCCCAAGTGAACCGTTGGAACATCGCGGGCGGATACGGGACGCTTTCCGGCACCTCGATGGCGGCGCCCCACGTCACGGGCGTTGTTGCACTGCTCAAGGCAGCCGCTCCCGAGCGTGACTGGCGCGCGCTGCGCAACCTGGTGCTAAGCGGCGGGGATCCCCTCCCTCCCCTGAGCCGGAAAACCGTGGCCGGCAGAAGGCTGAACGCCTACGGGTCGCTCACCTGCTCCGGGCAAAACGTCTTCTCGGCCCTGCAACTTCCCGCCGACCTGCAACCCGGCATGCCGGCGGTCATCTCCGCACTAAGCATTGCCTGCGGCGCACCGCTGGGGGGGGTGGAGGCGACCAGCTCCGCCGGCGAAACCATCGTCCTGCGCGACGACGGCATCGCTCCCGACGCCGCGGCGGGAGACGGCACCTTCTCCGCCACCTGGATACCGCAGCGAACCCAGGAGAAGCTCGTCTTCTCCTCTCCAGCAGGTAGCGAGACCGTCTTTTTGCCCGCGGCGACCATCGCCCAGTACCTCCCGGCCGCGAACCTGGGCCTCCCCTACCGGCAGACGGTGACGGCTTCCGGCGTTACAACTCCCCTGCAGTGGTCCGTTCTGTCCGGCGCCCTCCCGCCGGGGCTCACGCTCGATGCAGCAGGGGAAATAACCGGCACCGCGACAGAAGCGGGGATCTGGCCCATACAGCTGGCTGTCACCGACGCCTTGGGGCAGAGCGTCTCAAGGAGCGTGACACTGCACGTGGTCGACTCACAGGTGGTGGAAAAATGGGCGGGCCTGAAGGGGACTTTGGCCGACGAGGCAGGGTACGCAGTGGCGGCGGATGCCCTCGGCAACTCCTACGTCGCTACCACGATGTTCGACCGGGCCGATCTGTCTGTGCTCTTGATCAAGTACGCCCCCTCCGGCAGGGAGCTGTGGGCCTACCGTTACGACGGGGCCGGGGACGACTATGCCTGGGGCGTAGCGGTCAATGCCGCCGGTGAAGCCTTGGTCGCGGGGAGATTCTCCGAGCGTGGGGGTATCGTCCTGAAATTCAGCCCATCGGGAGAGCTGCTCCGGGAGATGGGCTCCACCGACGGCAGTGCCTATGCCAACGATATCGCGATTGGCGCCGATCAGACCATTTACGTGGCCGGAGAAACTTATACGGACCGCACGCTCCCCTTCGCGGCGAGGTTCTCGCCTGAAGGGGAGGAGCTTTGGAGCCGTGCCTATCTAAGCCCCATCGGCGGTTGGGCGAATGCCGTCGCGGTCGACCCCTCAGGCAACGTCTTTGCGGCAGGCACAGCGGGAAACTCCGCCGACAACGAGTACGACTACCTGCTGTTGAAATACGACCCTTCCGGAAACCTGCTCTGGGCGAAAACGGAAGACGGCGGCACCAAACAGGACTGGTGGGAGGGGGTCGCCGTCGACAGCGCTGGCAACCCGTACGTATCCGGCCACCGCATCGGCATGATGGTCACCAGGAGATACGACCCTTCCGGAAACATGCTCTGGAGTTCGGACTTCGATGCCTGGGGGACCCCCAACGGCTATGACATCGCGGTCGACAGCAGCGGCAGGGCCTACGTGGCAGGATTCAAAAACGAAAACAGCGGCAATTTCCACATCCTCTGTTACGCCCCCACCGGAGAGGTGCTCTGGAGCCGCACCAGTGACTCGGGAGGACCGCCTGACAGCTGGGAAGCGATGTCTGCAGCAGAAGGCGCCCTGTCGCTTGCCCTCGGCCCCGCCGGCCAGATCTTCGCTACCGGCTATATCTTTAACGGCATCGATTTCGACATCTTGACCATCGAGTACGGCCTCGCCCCCCTGACCGTCAAGCTGCCCGTGCTTCCGCCCGCCCTGCTGCTGCTCCCCTACAGCTACCCGCTCGCTGCAAACGGCTTCGCGCCCTTCACCTGGGAAGTGACGTCCGGTGCCTTGCCGGAAGGGGTTGCCCTCGACCCCGCCAGCGGCGAGATCCGCGGTACGCCCACCGTCTACGGCACCTTCACCTTCACGGTGCGCGTATCGGACGTCATGGGGCGGGCAAGCGAGCAGACGGCGACGCTTTCGACCATCAACCTCACCGCCGGTTTCGATGCGAACAGGCTGTCCGGCTACGCACCGCTGCTGGTGAACTTCACCGACACCACCGTGGGCGCGGTGAGCAGTTGGGCCTGGGACTTCGGCGACGGGACCGGCAGCAGCAAAAGGAATCCCTCCCACATTTACAAATCCGCTGGCAGTTTCAGCGTTTCGCTCACCGCCGCGAACGCGCTGGGGAGCTCCACCCAAACCGCGACCGACCACATAACGGTCTTCGCCTGCATGTACGAGCCGGCAAGGATACAAGCCGACGGAGTCGCGCCGGTCCCCTTTGCCGGTCCGCAGGGCGCCTACGCCGCGGCGGCCGATGCCTCCGACATCCTGCTCCAGGCATACGACTTCCCCGGGGATCTGGAGCTGGACCGCGACATCAGCGTCAAGCTGAAGGGCGGGTACGACTGCCTCTACAGCTGGAACCCGACGCAGGCGGGGATCCTCGGCAAACTTGCAGTGAAAAACGGCAAGGTGAGCATCCAGAACCTTAAGTTCAAATAGCAGAGATCCGCAGGGAAATGACGCTCGGAAAGACCAAAGGGGTCAGCTACAGCCGGCTGGCCCCTTTGGTCGTTCAGCAGCCCGGAGACGTGATCGAGCGCCGGGCTCACCCGGAACACACCCGCCACTACCCGCCGACAGATAGAGATTTGCGGATCCTGCCGCCTCCATCACTTGTGCATCCATTTTATTATGGAAAGATATTCGGGTGCAAAAGCTGCGGTGCTTGTTTCATGAACAGCGCCCGGCAGAAGGGGAGAACATGGAAAGTCACCTGGAGCAGTTACTAGTGTTCGTCGTCCAGCTCTTCGTGATCGTCGATCCGCTCGCTGCCGTTCCGATATTTCTTGCCATCACCGCTCATCACACCAAGGTTGAACGCAGGCACATAGCCAGGCGCGGCTGCCTCATCGGGCTGCTTGCCATCGTATTCTTCCTGGTGGCGGGCCCGTCCCTGCTTGATTATTTCGGCGTGAGCCGTTCGGCGGTACTCATCAGCGGGGGAGTACTGCTCTTCCTGATCGCCCTGGAGCTTCTCTACGGAAACCCCACCGGAACCCAGACCAGCAGCAAGGAAGAGCGGCTTGCCGAGAAGAAGGAAGACGTCTCCGTCACGCCCCTTGCCATCCCGCTTCTGGCCGGTCCTGGAGCCATAGTCACCTGCCTGGTATTTTCCAGCCAGGCAGCCGGCGTTCTTTCCGTTCTCGTGCTGATAGCCGGGGCCGCAACCGTCTTTGCGTCGGCGTACCTGCTGCTGCACTGGGCCGACGAACTTGCCCACGTCCTCGGCGTGCTAGGGATGAAAGTCGCAGTGAGGATCATCGGGCTCATCCTCGCCTTCATAGCAGTCCAGTACGTCATCAACGGCCTCACGGCCCTGTGGCCGGAAGGTCGTTTCCCGGCATGAACAAGCCGGGCGACGCACAGCACCCGTAATCAAGAAATCAAGCACCTCACCACTTCCCACCGCTTACCCTACCACAGCACCGGTCTGACGTGAAAAACACGGACCTTTTACCTGCCCGCTACATTCCTGTAACCCTCGCATAGTAAGCTTGACAGCAAGCTGACCTAGAGGAGTCATGTGATGTGGAAAGAAGCTGCGACAGACTCTTCTGGTTAGTGAGGAAATGCCTTTCTTTTTGCTGAAGTTCGAAGTTTTGCGGACTGGAAACATTTTCACTGCCGAAATCTTCGAAGTTTTGGCTGCAAGAATCCTTTCCCTCCTTGAAACTTTGATGTTTGCGGCTGGAGAAACCGTTTCTCCAGCTGCAACTTCGAAGTTTTGGCTGAAAGAATCTTTTCCCTCCGCGAAACTTTGATCTTTGCCGCGAGAGAAACCATTTCTCCGGCTGTAACTTCGAAGTTGGGACAGTCGAACAACCTTCACTTACCGTACGAATGCTAAGCCTGGAGCCCGAAAGGGTCTGTTTGGGTCGCTTGGGGGGGGTCGCGGGGTTTCTTTGGGGTGGAGGGGGAGAGGGTGGCTTTTTAGGAGCGGAATGTATTGCCCCTGAGCGGGCTTTGAAAAAAGAAGTCAGCTGTTGTTAGCCGGTCGGGGGGATCGGGTTCTATCGGACAACACCTCGAAACTCGCCAGTATGCTGTCCCTCTTGTCCTGGCCGATAACATCCAGCAGACGCGAAAGGGCTGCCGCGTTACGACTCCGCCTGAATATGCGCCAAGCGACAGCTGCCTGCTTCGCCCGGTTTCCTGACCGGCCATAGATCTCAAGCAGCAGGCTATCCCTGTCCGTCAGCATGAATGTATCCGTTTCAGGAATCTTCTCCAGCCAGGTTAACGCTGCCAGTTCGTCACCGCACTCCAGATAAAAACATTTTTCCAAAAAAGAAAGATTGAAGAAAACAAACCCTGCGGGGAGGGCTTCCCTTCTAACGATAACATACTGACAATATAGCGTTTTTGGACTAGATAGTGTAGTCAAAAGAGATATCCGGTGACATCAATTCGCTCCATGTTCGCTTTCTGTAGGAGTAAATATTTCTCAGCATCTTTTATAACCTGAACATGCCAGTATTCTCTTTCATCATTTTTGGTCATATTCATGCCAGCTAGCCAATCGGAGAAAACAGAAAACGGAATAAGCAGGAGGTGGTCTGCCGAACCGCATCCTAAAGCAATGAAAGATTTAGGATAGTGGCTCAGGTTTTCTTTTTGGTGAGTGTGTAGCACAAACCAGTAGCCGGTACCGCTAGTGGTATGGTGTTCACGTGAGACAGTGCAAATAATAGCTAAATCTTTGGTTTGGGAAATGAACGTTGCTTTTGATCGGCGCAGAAGAGAAACCTGGAGTTTCTCTTGAATCCGAGCGACACAGTCATCATGAAAGCTAACAGGCTTAAACTTTGGTTTTTTGCCTTCAGGGGAATCACCTAAAGGTGTGAGATCTCCAATTTCTTCATCCGGGATCTCTGCACGCACCTCAGCAGTCGTGGCAAAAACTAAGTCAATGATCCCGTCGACGCGGGTATATTCACGGGGAATAAGAATGTCGCAAATTTTTCGTGCAATCGCAGGACCTTCGACTTCCTCCCGGATGCTAACCAGTCGAAAAAGCGAGTCTACGCTTAAAAGCCTGATGTCCCAAGCATGACGAGAACCTCGGATCTGGGCTTCAAGATCACCAGTATCCTGACGGCCAACAACAATCAGTATAGAAGACCGCTCTTCAGAGATCTCACCAGTTTTTATCAGGGAGCGGCGGTAACCAGCAATGGTGTCAAGATCAATCCGATATGCATCTGTGGTTTTAACCTCAACCACAATCTGGTCCCCATCGGGAGAAACCCAAATCCCATCAAAGCCGATATGATTTTGGGTCCCGCGGTATCGGCCATCAACTACTTGGAAGCCAAGCCTGCGTCCTGCTTGGTTAACAACATCTTGCAAGGCAAGGCCACCATCATCAAAGCGCGTTTCTAAACATTCTGTAGCGTATCGGGTTATAAACGTGGATGGTATAAGATCAATGAACGAACGAAACTCCGCGCTGGTTCCATTGCCATCTTTCAGCTTGCCATTACCAGCAAAAGCGATGACTTGTTGAACATGTTTATCGGAAAGTTGCTGTGGAGACGTCTGCCAAAGATCAACAAGAGACATTATCAATCGCTCCTATTCAACGGGTGAAATCAAAGCTCTAAAAACTCTTTAATCTTAAAAGCAAGGACAGCTTCTGTGCTTTCTCGTATCTCGCACTCCCAAACAATTAGATAACGCCAACCTAGATGAAGTAAAGACTCATAGACCCGAAAATCCCGATGAACATTGCCATCTATTTTGTCTCTCCAAAATTTCTCATTTGTTTCAGGCCATTTAAAAAAACGACAATCATGCCGATGCCAAAAACATCCATGGATAAAAATAACTTTTTTTTGCTTTCTAAATACTATATCAGGCTTTCCTGGCAAATCCTTGCAGTGGAGCCTGTAACGAAAACCAAGACGGTAAATGAGTTTTCTAACAAGAATCTCAGGCCTGGTGTTCTTCAGTTTGATCCTAGACATATTGAAGCTACGCTGTGAGGGACTATGTACATCAGTCATGAGCTAAGTATGTTTTTTACAATGTCTGAACATTCGATATCTGGCTGTCCCTGGCGCGCATAGTAACTAGAAAACCTGGATAGAATGTCCTTTATGAAATGAGACGAAACTTGGACTTTCGGTCTTTCAAATTTTTTTAGGCATTCCTTCGGACTCATGGTTGACAGCTTACGAAAATTAAGAAATCCACCAGCAAAAAAAGTTGTTTCTGGCAACCAATGATAGTATGGAGAATACCTATTGCAGAAA
>CAZFMI010000001.1:0-187320 GCA_964519915.1 uncultured Geomonas sp. | reverse complement strand
GATAGAGATAGAGATAGAGATAGAGATAGAGATAGAGATAGAGATAGAGATAGAGATAGAGGCGAATCGGGTTGCGGCACGGCCTGCCCGCGACGACGCCACCATTTTTGAAAACGAGGTCTAAGATGCACGCCAGGATTTTGGTTGTTGACGACGAAATCAGCATGCGGGAGTTTCTCGCCATCCTTCTCGAAGGGGAGGGGTACCTGGTGGACCAGGCGGAGAGCGCGGAGGACGCGCTCAACTGCATGGACCAGCAGCGTTACGAGATGGTGATTTCAGACGTGCTGATGCCGGGGCTTGGCGGGATCGAGCTCCTTTCGAGGATCAAGGCGCAGTCCCCTGAAACCGCCGTGCTGATGATCACCGCCTTCACCACAGCGGAACAGGCGGTCGAGGCGATGAAGCTTGGCGCCTACGACTACATAGGGAAACCCTTCAAGGTCGAGGAGGTGAAGGTGCTGGTCAGAAAGGCGCTGGAGAAGCAGAGCCTAGTAGAGGAGAACAAGCGGCTGAAGGCGGTGGTGCAGGAGCGCTTCAGCTTCAGCGGGCTGATCGGCAAGAGCAAGCAGATGCGCGAGGTGTACGACCTGATCGGCAAGGTGGCCGACAGCATGGCAAACATCCTCATCACCGGCGAGAGCGGCACAGGGAAGGAACTGGCCGCCAAGGCGATCCACTTCAACTCCCCGCGCAAGAACGCCCCCTTCGTGGCGGTGAACTGCGGCGCCATCCCCGAGACCCTCATCGAGAGCGAGCTCTTCGGGCACACCAAGGGCTCCTTCACTGGGGCCATAGCCGACCGCCCCGGACTCTTCGAACAGGCGGAAGGGGGGACGCTGTTCCTGGACGAGATCGGGGAGGTTCCCCTGCAACTGCAGGCGAAACTGTTGCGCGTGCTACAGGAGCGGGAATTCCGCCGAGTGGGCGGGGCGATTTCGCTGAAGGCGGACGTGCGCATCGTGGCGGCCTCGAACAGGAACCTCGAGGAGCAGGTCCGGGAGGGAAGCTTCCGCGAGGACCTCTTCTACCGTCTCAACGTGGTCCAGTTGAGGATGCCGTCGCTCAAGGAGAGGACGGAGGACATACCGGCGCTCATCGAGCATTTCTACAAGAAGTACTCCATCTGGTCCGGTTCCGGGGAGATCTTCACCCCCGACGCCTTGAAAGCCCTCTTCAACTACCCCTTCCCAGGCAACGTCAGGGAACTGGAAAACCTGGTGGAGCGCTGCGTGGTGCTCGGGAGCCGGGTGATCTCGCTAGAGTGCCTCCCTCCCGGCGTGCGGGAACACCGGGCGGTCACTCCTTCCCGGGGCGAGCTGGAGATCCCCGACCAGGGGCTGGACCTGCAGGCGTATCTGGACACGCTGGAGCAAAAGCTCCTGGTGCAGGCCCTGGAGAAATGCGGCGGGGTGAAGAAGCGGGCGGCGGCCCTGCTCGGGATGACCTTCCGCTCCTTCCGCTACAGGCTGGCCAAGTTCGGCATGGACGAGGAGTAGGTGACGAAAAACGTCACTTTTTTTCGCCGAAAATTGTCGTTGTGACGATTTTGGCAAAACCGGCCGCTCTGGTATTACTGTGTGATATGCCTGTATTTTCGAAGTTTTATGCTTTTTTGCCGGTTGGCGTGCAAGTTGCTTAACGGATTACGTCCATAGCAGGTTGCAGGCGAGAACCTTGACTTTAAGTCGGCAAACCACCAACAAAGGAGAAACTGAATGTTAAACAAATTCAAAAGCAACAAAGGCTTCACCCTGATCGAGCTCTTGATCGTCGTTGCGATCATCGGCATCCTGGCCGCCATCGCCATCCCGCAGTTCTCATCCTACCGTCAGAAGGCCTACCACAGCGCCGCTACCAGCGACCTGAAGAACATCAAGACGGGTCTGGAAGCGTACCAGGCTGACAACCAGTCGTATCCCGCCGGTCTCGAACTACTCTAATAAGCTAAAGGAGATTCCCATATGAAAAAAACCATCTTAGCCAGCCTCTTGGTCCTGTTTGCAGCTACTTCCTCCTTCGCCGCTGACGCCGATACCGGCGCCTTCGACCCCGACAAATCAGGGCTGAACGTCAAGACCGGCACAACCACCACCATCGGCAAGCTCTCCACCGGCGTCATGATGGCCTGGAACATCGGCACCAACGGTTACGCCATCATCACCGGGCACAAAAGCGGCGCCAAGAAGTTCGGCACCGGCCATGACAGCACCGCCATCATGTACAGCGCCTTTGCTTCCGGCGACACCGTTGCTGCACCGAGCGCTCCTTCCGCTTCCTCCGTCGCCGGTGCTACCTGGACCGCGCTGTAATACCGGTCCCACCAGAGCAGATAAAAAGCGGGATGTTTCGACATCCTGCTTTTTTTATGGTCACGGCTATTTTTTTGTCCGTCACCAGTGGTTTTTTGGTACCATGCCCAAGGCAATTCGAAGTACGGAGAGCAGGTTTTATGATGTCGATAATCGTTGTGACCTTGAAGGGGATTTTTCGCGATCGCGTGTTCCAGGGGATCATGTTGCCGGCCGTGCTGTTTTTGCTGATACCCTCGGCCGCTTCCCTGTCGATGCGCCAGGTGCTCGAGTTGTCAACCACGCTGTCACTGTCCCTTATCTCCTTTTTGTTGCTGCTGCTCTCGGTTTTCCTCGGGGCCACCTCGCTTTGGAAGGACATGGAACGGCGCTACACCTACAGCGTGCTGAGTCTGCCGATTAACCGCAGCTCGTACCTCTTCGGGAGGTTTTTGGGGCTGGCGCTCTTCCTGCTGTTGACCTCCGCGGTTCTTGGCGCCGCTGCATGCCTGGTCGTGAAGGCCGCGGCGGGGTTGTCCCCTCCCGACCGGCCGGTGGTTTGGAGCTGGCTGGTCCTTTCCATCCTCTTCACCACACTGAAATACATCCTGCTGCTCGCGGTCGCTTTCCTGCTGTCAGCTGTGAGTACATCCTTCTTCTTGCCGGTCTTCGGCACCATCTGCATCTTTCTCGCGGGGGGGGTGACCCAGCAGGTTTACGAGTACCTGAACTCCCCTTCCGCTGCGGCGATGCCTTCCTACGTGAAGCCCCTGTTCACCGCGGTCTATTACTTCCTGCCAAACTTCGCCGGCTTCGACCTGAAGGTGAACGCCATATACCGTATCGCGCCGAACCCGGGAGGGCTCTGGCTCACCGCCGCCTATTTCCTGGCCTATACTGCGCTGGTCATGGGGGCGGCCTCCGTGCTGTTCAACCGCAGGGAGATGAAGTGATGCGCGTCTCCGCTCCAGCCGCTCTCCTGGCTGCCGGTCTCCTGGCCTACTGCCTGCTGATCCTCCCGTTCACGGATTACATGCGCAACAAACCGATCGAAGAAAAGCTCGGCTTTGTCCCCAGCATCAAGGTGGTCAAGGCCCTGAGCGCCGATCATAAGGAACTGGCAGGGGCTTCCCTGGTGATGAAGGTGATGATGTATTTCGGCGGGGTTGTCGGCATGGGCACCGAGGGGCCGGTCATCGTCGCTGCGCCGGACCTGCAGGGGATGTCCCGCCTGCTGCATGGCGCGGTGCAACTGGACCCGTACAACCTGGATGCCTACTATTTCGCGCAGGGTTTTCTCCCATGGGAGGCCCGGCAGTTCCAGGTGGCGAACGATCTGCTCGACTACGGCATGAAATACCGTACCTGGGACTGGTATCTACCGTACTTCGCCGGGTTCAACAGCGCCTACTTCCTGAAGGACTACGCGAAGGCGGCGCAGTATTACGAGCGCGCGGCGGAGCTAAGCGGGCATCCGCTGTTCAAAAGCCTGACCGGGCGTTACCTGCAGGAGTCCGGCGGGACCGGGCTCGCCATCGCCTATCTGACAGCCATGGAGCGCGGGGAAAAGAACGAGACGCTGAAAAAGAGCTACAGGGTGCGCATCGCCGCCTTCAAGGAGGTGCTGAGGATCGAGCAGGCCCGTGACCGCTACCGCGGGCTCGAGGGGAGCGCACCGGCCTCCGTTGAGCAACTGCTGCAGGTGGGGCTGCTGTCCCCCCCCCCGGTCGATCCCTACGGCGGCAGGTTCTACCTTGAGCCCGACGGCAGAGTAAACAGCACCAGCAAATTCGCTTTTGCCGGTGCCAGGGGAGAGAAGACGCATGCTGGCAATTGAGATCACCGGGTTGGGCAAGTCGTACAAAGGGAAGAAAGGTGCCGTGGTCCAGGCGCTGAAAGGGGTATCCCTTTCCGTCCGGCAGGGAGAGGTCATGGGGTTTCTGGGTCCCAACGGCGCCGGCAAGAGCACCACGATCAAGTGCCTCCTGGGGCTGATCCGCCCCTCGTCCGGCCAGGCGCACATCATGGGCAAACCGATCTCGGAGCCGCAGGCCCGCGGCTCCGTCGGATACCTGCCTGAAAACCCCGCCTTCTATGACTATCTGAGTGCGGAGGAGTACCTCCGTTTCGTAGGCAAGATGTTCGGGATGCCGAAGGCGCTGCTGTCGCAACGCATCGACGAGATGCTGAAGCTTCTCGAGCTTTGGGATGCCCGCAGGCGACCGATGCGCAGCTACAGCAAGGGGATGGTCCAGAGGGTCGGGCTTGCCCAGGCACTGATGCACGATCCCGAGGTCTACATTCTCGACGAGCCCATGAGCGGCCTGGACCCGATCGGACGCGCCCTGGTGAAGGAGATCATCCTGGACCTAAAGAAGCGGGGCAAGTCCGTTTTCTTCAGCACCCATATCACCGATGACGTGGAGAAGATCTGCGACCGGGTGGCGGTGATCAACAAGGGGGAGTTACTCCTGGAGGACGACGTGGAGAGCATACTCCAGCGCGGCATCGAGGGGTATCAGGTCGTGGTCGCTTACGCAGACGGCAAAAAGCAGGAGCTCTTCGTCGAAAAGGGCGATCTGCAGTCGTTCATCCACCGGGCCATGGCCCAGCAGCAGTCCATAGAGAAGATCGAGCCGCTCAGGAAGGATATGGAGGCATTTTTCCTTGAAATTGTGGCTCAGTAACAACCGGTTGCGCCATCCGCTCTTCTTCCCCCTGCTCCTGGTCGCCGCGATCTTCGCCGTCTATTACCCGACCCTGTCCGCCGGCATCCACACTGTGGACGATCCCGGCATCGTCTCGCTGTACTCCGCTTGTCCTCCCCTGTCCCAGGTCCTGCTCCCCGGCAACAGCTACTATTACCGGCCCCTTCTTGAGCTCTCGTATTGGCTCGACAATCTCCTCTGGGGGATGGAGGCGGCGGTCATGCACCTTGAGAGCGTCTTGCTTCATTGCGCAAACGCCCTGCTGGTGTTCCTGCTGGCGCGCCGGATGACAGGGGGAGCCGGGAACTTTTCCCTGGTTCCCTTGCTGGCTGCGCTTTTTTTCGCCATGCACCCGGTGAACGTGGAGTCGGTGGCCTGGATCGCCGGAAGGACCGACCCGCTGCTTGCCCTTTTCGCGCTCTCTGCCTGCTTGTTCTGGCTGCGCTGGCTCGAAGAGCTCCGCCCGCGGGATCTCTGCCTGGCCCTGCTGCTATTTGCCGCCGCCTTGCTGGTTAAGGAGACTGCCCTGGCCGCAGTCGCCGCTGCCTTGCTCCTCTCTTTGGGCTGGCCCGGCAGGGCCGGCGTGCGGGAACGTGCCAGCGTTCTGGTCGCCCTCTTGGCGGTGGGGATGGCGGCGGTTTTCTATGCGATCTCCGTGCGCGGCGGCGTGAGCGGGCTGACCCGCTTCATGGACGGCGCGGATATCGAGCCTGCGCGCTGGGTGCGGGACGTGCTGGTCGCCTACGGTTTCTACGCGAGGAAACTTGCCTTTCCGCTCCCGCTCAATTTCACCATAACCGACGTTCACCCGATGCATGCCCTGGCTGGTGCAGTGCTTGCCCCTGCAGTTTGGCTTTTCTACCGCTGCAGCCGGCAAGCCGCCCTTTTGCTGGCCTGCGCCGCGCTGCTCACAGCTCCCGCCGTCATGGTAGCCGTGGTCCGTGTCGCCTGGACACCCTATGCCGAAAGGTACCTGTACCTCCCTTCGGCATTCTTCGCCATAGGGCTTGCCGCCTTTGCTCCGGCTCTTTCCGAAAGGCTCCGGCGCGCCATGGTCGCACTCTTGCTGCCGATTTGTCTCGTATTCGCCCTGCTCACCCTGCAGCGTGCCGCGCTATGGAGCGACAAGCTCGCTTTCGTGCAGGATCAGATCCGAAAGTCGCCGGGGTTCGGTTCCCCCTACAACGAACTGGGGGCGCTCCTGTTCCATCGGGGGGAGATCGAGCGTGCCGAGCGTGCCTTTGTCACGGCCGACAGGCTCAACCAGCGTCAATCGATGCGTCTCCCCATCAAGGCCAACCTGATGGGTGTCCGGCTTGCGAAGGGGGACTATTCCGGGGTGAGATCCGCGTTCCTCCTGCTTTTCAAGGATAAGAGCGAGGCTCCCGCCGAGTTTCTGGAGCTGCTGCAAAAGGCGGACAGCGGCAGGATGTACGCGCTCTCCGGCGCCAGGAAGGCCGCCCTGGCAGAGGACATCCTGGAGACCCTTGAACTCCTCTATCAAAAGCGGCAGGACCCTTTCTGGCTCTATCGCAGCGGCCAGATTGTGCTTGCAGCCGGGGACGCGCCGCGCGCAGCCGTCTTTTTCCGCCGCTCGTACCTGGCTGCCCCTGCCGACGCTCACTACCGCGAGGCGGCCGCGACGCAGGCCAGGAAACTGGGGGAGCCAAGATGAGCGCACCCTACCTGACCATGCTGCGCCCGACCCAGTGGTTGAAGAACCTGATGCTGTTCTTCCCGCTGTTTCTTTCCGGGCAGATGCTGGCACCCGGCCTCTTTGCGGCGGGGCTGCTGCCGTTTCTCGCCTTTTGCATGGTCTCCAGCGCCGGGTACATCTTCAACGACCTGCTGGATCGAGAGCGGGATTCGCTGCATCCCGAAAAGAGCAGACGCGCGCTCCCCTCGGGGGCAGTCACCGTCCGGGGGGCCTCTCTTTGCGCCGCGTCGCTCCTCGCGGGAGGGCTTACGATCGCGGGGTTTTTCTCCGGCAAGGTGCTGCTGTTTGCGGCCGCCTACGCGGCGGTCTCCTTACTGTACTCCGTGCTGCTGAAAAACATCCCGGTGGTTGATCTATTCGGCATCTCCGCCGGATTCCTGATCCGCCTGCAGGCCGGGGGCGAGTTGTACCGGATCCCGATATCCCCCTGGCTTTTCCTGACCGTCTTCCTGCTGGCGGTGTTCCTTAGCACCGGCAAGCGCCAGAGCGAGTCGCACGCCCTGGGCGACCTTGCCGGCGACCATCGCGCCAGTCTGGCCCTTTACCCCTCCGGTTTCCTGGCCGGTACCATGTTCATGACCGGGAGTGCCGTGCTGGTGACCTACGCGATGTACTCCCTGAACAAGCCGAGGCTGATCTACTCCGTCCCGCTCTGCCTGTTCGGACTTTTGCGCTACGTCCTGCGGGTATCATCGGGGGGAGGCGGCGACCCGACCGAGTCGTTGCTCAAGGACTGTACGCTCTTCGTGGTGGGACTTGTCTGGGTGCTGATGGTCGCCTGGAGTATCTACCTGTGAGCCGCGTTCTGATCGTCCTTGTCAACTGGAACGGCTGGCGCGACACCGTGGAGTGCCTTGAAAGCCTGCTGCATCTCGACTACGACAAGTACAGGATCGCACTCTGCGACAACGGTTCCACCGACGGTTCCGTAAAGCAGATCAGGAACTGGGCCGGGAGGCGCCGGGTCGGTTTTGCCGAGTACGGGCGCCTTGAGGGCGAGCAGGGTGGCGACCGCGCTGACGACCCGGTTCTGACCCTGATCCGCAGCGGCGAGAACCTGGGGTTCGCAGGCGGCAACAACGTCGGGCTCCGCTACGGAGTCGCGCGCGGGGATTTCGCCTACTTCTGGCTGCTGAACAACGATACCGTGGTGGAGCCGGACGCGTTGGCGTCCCTCGTGGCGCGCATGCAAAGCGATGAAGCCGCAGGCATCTGCGGGTCCACCATCGCTTACTACGAGGACCGCCGCAGGGTGCAGGCCCTGGGGGGGGGGCTTTACTGCCGTTGGGCCGGCCTCCCCTGGCATTACGGGCGCTTTACCCTGTTGGACGCGGTGACGCCCGAACTGCAGCGGCGCGCCGAGGCGAGGATGAACTACGTGGAGGGAGCTTCGATGCTGGTGTCGGCGAAGTTCCTTGCGGAAATAGGGCTAATGTGCGAGGATTACTTCCTGTTTTTCGAGGAGGCCGACTGGGCCGCCAGGGCCGCGGGGCGCTTCACTATCGCCTACGCGCCCCAAAGCGTCGTCTATCACAAGGTCGGCAGGAGCATAGGCACCAGCAGCCACCCGACCGGGAAAAGCTTTACCTGCGACTACTACAACATCCGCAACCGCATCCTTTTCACCCGTCGCTACTGTCCGGTTTGGCTCCCCACCGTCTATCTGGTACTTCTTGGCGAGCTCGTGCTGCGAATTTTACTGGGCAGGCCGGATCGGGGGGCCATGATTTTGCGTCTGATGTTGTGCAACACCGGCGGTCGTCCCGACCTCGAAGGGCGCTGCCGCAGCGAGGCCGGCCCCTGAACCAGCATCCTGCCAAGATCCCAGCCGATCCGGTCGTCACGGTGATCACCGTGGTGCGAGACGGCGCCGAGCATCTGGAGAGGACCATCCTGAGCGTCCTGGAGTACCCCGCCCGGATAGACTACGTCATCATCGACGGCCTGTCCGGCGACGGGACGCAACGGATCATCGGGCGGTACGCGGACAGGCTTCACTACTGGATCAGCGAGAAGGACCAGGGGATCTACCATGCCATGAACAAGGGATGGCAGGCCGCGCGCAGGGAGAGCTTCATCCTCTATCTGGGGGCCGGGGACAGGCTCGTCTCCTTGCCGGAACTGGCCGGCCGCCGCAGCAACGAGGTGCTTTACGGGACGGTCCGGTCGGGGAAGAGAGCTTTCCACCCGAAGACCGGGTTTCATCTGAAACTGTACAACTCGCTGCATCATCAGGCCCTCCTGGTCAACAGGATGCTCCACCCCGAGCCTCCGTTCGATCCCCGCTTCCCCGTCTATGCCGATTTCGACTTCAACCAGCGCCTGATGAAGTCGGGAGCCGAGTTCGTATTCGCACCCGATCTCGCCTGCTGCGTGCTTCCCGGCGGGGTCAGCGATGCCGGCGGCATCCTGGAGTCGCTGCGGGTGATTCGGAAGAATTTCGGCTGGTGCTGGGCCGTTTCGGCTTGGACCGCGTTCCTTGCCGTGAGAACGGTCCCCTTTCTCCACAGGTTGCGCCCCTTTCGAGAAAGATCCTTACCGGCGGGACAAGGAGAGTAGCCAGATGACGCTGATGGATTTCATGAAAAACATAAAGCCGCATCTGCCGCTGCCGGTGATCCGGGTGCTGGAGTTCGTTTACTACCGCCTTTATCTCAAGGGGATGTGCCTGTACCTGGACGCTTCCGAGAAGGGAGACTGCGCGGCAAAGGGGTTCCCGACCGCCTCGCTGCGTTACCGGGTCAACGGCAGGCCCGAACTGGCCGGCTTTCTCGCGCAGGGGGAGGCCTGCTGCCGGGACCTGCAACAGGCGCTGGCTGACATCGGCAGGAACCTCGACTCCTTCCGGGACGTACTGGATTTCGGCTGCGGCTGTGGCAGGACCCTGCGCTGGTTTGAAGCCTCAGCCCCCCCCCGGTTCTCAGGCACCGACATCGATGCCGAGGCCGTCAGCTTTTGCCGGAGCGCCTTTGCGGGGATGCACTTCGCCGTGAACACCCCCTTGCCGCCGCTTCCCTACCCGGACGGGCGGTTCGACCTGATCTATTCCATCTCGGTGCTGACTCACCTAAACGAGGAGTACCAGTACCGGTGGCTGGAGGAGTTGCGCCGGGTGGCAGCACCCGGCGGCATCGTACTGCTGTCGCTGCACGGCAGGCACTGCTGGGGCAACCTCCCCCCCGAGATCGTCGACGTCATAGAGGCCAAAGGATTCCTCTTCAGCTCGGAGAACGTCTGGAAGGGGATCTTCCCCGAGTGGTACCAGACCGCGTTCCACACCGAGGCGTACGCGAGGGACCGCTTCTCCCGTTACTTCAGGGTTCTCGACTACCGGGCGCGGGGCATAAGCAATTACCACGACCTCGTCGTACTGCAGAAACCGTAGCCATTATGCTCACTAAAGACACGACACAAACCGAGCTGCTCATAGAGCCCGACCGTCCTGCACTTCACTACTGGCGGGACGCCTGGAGGCACCGCGAACTGTTCTGGTTCCTCGTCTGGCGGGACATCCTGGTCCGCTACAAGCAGACCGTGATCGGCGTGGCCTGGAGCATCATCCGTCCGCTGCTCACCATGGCGGTCTTCACGGTGGTCTTCGGCACTCTGGCGGACCTTCCCTCCGGGGGAGCGCCGTACCCGCTGCTCGTTTTCGCGGCCATGCTCCCTTGGAACTTCTTCAGCAATGCGCTCTCGGAGGGGGCGACCTCGCTGGTTGGCAACGCCAATCTGCTCACCAAGGTCTATTTCCCCCGCATCATCGTCCCCGCCGGGAGCATCGCGGTCAGCCTGGTCGATTTCGCCATCTCCCTGGCCATGATGGCTCTGCTCATGCTCTGGTACGGGTACCTTCCCGACTGGAGGGTCCTGACCCTTCCCCTGTTCCTGTTGCTGGCCCTGATTCCGGTCGCGGGCGCGGGGCTGTGGCTTGCCGCCTTGAACGTCAGGTACCGGGACTTCCGCTACGTGGTGCCGTTTCTGCTCCAGTTCGGTCTCTACATCTCTCCGGTCGGTTTCGCCAGCGGTATCGTGCCGCAGAAATGGCAACCGCTCTACGCGCTGAACCCGATGGTCGGGGTGATAGACGGCTTTAGGTGGGCGCTCTTGCGTGGGGGGAACGAGATCTACCTGCCGGGGGTGGCGCTATCCTTCCTGCTGTCGCTGGCGCTGCTGTTGACAGGCGTCCGCTACTTCCGCAAGGCGGAACGGGTGCTGGCCGACGTGATCTAGTCGGTCTGGTTCGGCGTAATCTCAAAAACAGGTAAACCAATGACGACGGTGATATCGGTAGAAAATCTGACCAAAAGGTACACCATTTCGCACAGGCAGGGAGAGGACAACCTCTCCCTGCGCGAGGCGCTGTCCGCCGCCCTTGCGTCGGTGACCGGGCGGATCTTGCACCCGTTGCGGCCCAGCAGCGACACCTCCCCCCGCTCGGAGGTATTCTCCGCGCTGGAAGAGGTCTCCTTCCGGGTGGAACTGGGGGAGCGGGTCGGCATCATCGGCAGAAACGGCGCCGGGAAGTCCACGCTTTTGAAGATCCTTTCCCGCATCACCGAGCCCAGCGCCGGCTGCATCAGGATCAGGGGGAGGGTGGCCAGCCTTCTCGAGGTCGGCACCGGCTTCCACCCGGAGCTGACCGGCCGGGAGAATATCTACCTAAACGGCGCCATTCTCGGGATGAGCAGGCAGGAGATCAGACGCAAGTTCGACGAGATCGTCCAATTCTCCGAGATCGAGCGCTTCCTCGACACCCCGGTCAAACGCTACTCTTCCGGCATGTACGTGAGGCTTGCCTTTGCCGTGGCCGCACACCTGGAGCCCGAGATACTGATAGTGGACGAAGTGCTGGCCGTGGGTGACGCCCAGTTCCAGAAGAAGTGCCTGGGGAAGATGGAGCAGGCGGGGAAGCAGGGACAGACCGTGCTTTTCGTAAGCCACAACATGGGCGCGGTGGCGAAGTTGTGCAACAGGGCGATCCTTCTGGATGCCGGCCGTGCGGTGCTTGATGGCCAGCCGGACAAGGTGATAAAGAGGTACCTCGACACCGGCAGGGAGCAGGGGAAACTAAAGCCCATGCAGTTCGAGGGGAGCCTTACCCGGGTCCTGGAATTCCGCGAGCTGCGCATAAACGGCACCAGCGAGGACCACCACTACGTCTCCCCTTCATCCGAAATCACCATCACCGTGAGGGGGTGCTGCCGAGAGGCAGTCCCGAATTTCAGGACCACCTTCTCCATCTTCGCCGAGGACAGCAGACTGCTGACCCAGCACGACACCGAGTCGCCGGAGACCCTGCAGCAGGGGGAATTCCAGTCCGAGATCGCCATTCCCGCCTGCCTCTTGAGGCCGGGGGAATACTCGATTGCCATCGGAGGATACCGGGACGGGATGAACGAGTGGATCTGGGGTACCTACCTCAGATACTTCACGGTCGCCGAGGAGTGGGAGGGCGGAAACGACCCATGCAACTTCGGCCTGGTAAACGTCCCCTTCAAGGGAAAACGCATACGTCTGAAAGGTGCAGCCTGACCTGCAAGGAGCATCATGCCTCACGTGAGTTTCATAATGCCTGCTTACAACTGCGCCGGGACCATCGCCGAGTCGGTTGCGTCTATCATGGAAACCAACTTTCGGCAGGGGGACGAGCTGGTGATCGTCAACGACTTCTCTTCCGACGGCACAGCCTCGGTGATCGAGTCGCTGCAGGAGGTCTATCCCGTCATCAAGGCGGTCCACCACCCGCGAAACCGGGGGGGGGGGAGTGCCAGGAACACCGCGGTGGAACATGCGTCGCATCCGCTTTTGTTCTGCCTGGATTCCGACAACATCCTGGCCCCGGGGTGCATAGAACGGCTCGCGTCGTTCCTGACAGGCTCCGGGCTCGACAGCGCCTCCTTCAAGGAGGTGCGCTATTTCGTCGACGGCATCGATGAGGTCACCCATACCTGGGTCTACTGCGACGACCCGATCACACTCGCCGACACAGTCGCGGGCCCCATCTTTCCGGGGACGAGCGGCAACTACATGTTCACCAGGAAGAGCTGGAGCCTCGCCGGCGGCTACCCCGAGTTCGCCGGCGCGCTCGACACCTGGGGGTTTGCGGTGCGGCAGCTTGCCACCGGCACCCGCATGGCCGCCATGCCCGACTCCCACTACTGGCATCGCTACGGCTACGAGTCCTACTACGTCAGGGAATCGACCTCGCGCAACCTTTCGCTGCAGGCCACCCAGGTGCTGCTCCCGTTTCACGACCTGATTCAGGACAGGGACCTCGATTACCTGCTGAGCCGCGCCGCCAGGTTCACCTGGTTCGACGCCATCACCAGGAGGCCGATAAGGACCAAGGCCGACGGACGCGGCCGCAACGGGACCGTCGTCAGCGCAAAGGACGCGCACGTCCAACCGGCCGCAGGGGGGGGGCTCGTGGAAGGGTTCCTTCGCCTGCTGGGGAAATGATGCCTCCCCTCGGCCAGAAAACCGCCGCCGGCGTCGGCGGCGTCTCCGTGGTCATAGCCACCTGGAACAGGTCTGCGGCAGTCGGAGAGGCGGTGCTCAGCGCGCTCCGACAGAGCTGCCCTCCGCTTGAGGTGCTCGTGTGCGACGACGGCTCCACGGACGAAACGGAGCAGGTGATCCGCGCCATCGGCGACGAAAGGGTGCTGTGGCTTCCCGGTGCCAGGGCGGGAAGGCCCGCGGTCCCCAGGAACCGCGGCATACGCCGGTGCCGTGGGGAGTGGATCGCCTTTCTGGACGACGACGACCAGTGGCTGCCGCGGAGGCTGGAGGCGCAGCTTGAAGCGTTGTCCGGCAGCGGCTGCCTTGCCTGCTGCGGCAACGCGGTCGGGACCTCCCCAGATGGGGAGAGCGCAGGGCTGCTGCTCGAGTGGGTCAAGGACCGCGTCACCTTCGCCGACCTTTTGGGCGGCAACCGGGTCGTCTGCAGCTCCGCCCTGGTACACCGCAGCGTGTTGGACGACGCGGTCGGCTTTCCCGAGCACCCCGGGTTGAAGGCGATGGAGGACTACGCCTTCTGGCTGCGCGTCTCCACGCTGACGGATTTCGCCTTCGTGCGGGAGCCCCTGCTCAGTTATCTTGATTCGCCCCACACCAGTATCAGGGCTGCCTCGGCTGACCCGTTCCGGCAAAGGCGCATGGTGCTTGCCGATTTCCTGGCCTGGGGATGCAGTTACGGGAAGTGGAGCTATATCCCCGCCGCCCTTGCCAGCTATCTGCAGGCATGGCGCGTCAGTCTGAAGAAGGGGCTTACAGGAAGATGAGCAGAGTACCGGCCAGCGCAAAGAGCCCCGCGGTCAGCGTGGTGCTCCCGGTGTACAACGGGGCGGATTACGTCGCGGGTGCCGTGCAGAGCATACTGGACCAGAGCTGGCGCGATTTCGAGCTCATAGTGATCGACGACGGCTCCACGGACGATAGCGCCCGGGAGGTGGCGAGGCTGCATGATCCGCGCATCAGGTTCCTGCGACAGGCGAACCGCGGGCTTGCCGCGACGCTCAACAGGGGCATATCCCTTGCGAGCGGCAGGTACATCGCGCGCCAGGACCACGACGACCTGTCGCACCCGGAGCGCCTGGAGAAGCAGGTGTGGCACCTCGAGGCGAACCCCGCCTGCACGATGGTAGGGACCTGCGCCGAGATCTGGAACCAGAAGGGGCCTACCGGCAGGACGCTCAGCCACCCGGCGCAAAGCCCCCTCCTGAAGCTGGAGCTCCTCTTCAACAACCCCTTCGTGCACAGCTCTGTGATGATCCGCCGAGATGTGCTGCTGGAAGTAGGGGGGTACTCGGAGGATCCGGACCGGCAGCCTCCCGAGGATTACGAGCTGTGGTCGCGCCTTGCCCGCGGCTTCGAGGTAGGGAACCTGCCCGAGACGCTGCTGATCTACCGCGAGGTCGCGGGCAGCATGTCGCGCCGCGCCGACCGCCATTTCTGGCTGCGGGTGCTCACGATCTGCAGCGAGAACCTGCAGCACGCGCTTGGGCCCGGCTACGACCCGGTTGTGATCCGGAGGGTTGCTTCCCTGGCAGTCGATTACGATTTTTCGGGGGAGATCGAACCCCCTTCGGCGCGGGAGCTGGCGAGAGTGATGGCCGATCTGGTCCTGGCACTGGAGAAGAGCTACCCGGCCCATCGGGAAGCCATCCGGTCCCGCATGCGCGACTGCTATCACGGCATGCTCTCCGGCATCCTGCGCCGGGACCACAACAGGCTCGCGGCCCAGCTGCTGACGCGCTTTTTCAAGTACCGCCACCTGGGCGCCATGCTGCGTTAAAGGGAGATTCGATGCCGCTGAAGGTCCTTTTCATATACCCGACCATCAACCTCGATTGCTGGGTCAACTACGGCATAGCCTGCCTGAGCGGCATTCTTGCCGAAAAGGGGCATAGTGCGGTCCTCTACCAGCCGGTGCGGCTTGACCCCGAGCGCCTCGCCGAAATGGTGCGCAGCCAGGGGTTCGATCTCTGCCTAGTGTCGTCCGTCACCAACCAATGGCCCTACGCGCTGGAGATGATACGCCAGGTGCGCGAACTGAGCCCAGTGCCGATCGTCCTAGGCGGTCACCATGCCACCAGCAGTCCGCAGCTTTTGGCGCAGACTCCCGAGCTGGACGCCCTCTGCGTGGGGGAGGGGGACCATGTGCTGGCCGAGATCGCGGACCGTCTGGCGGCCGGTCTGAACCTCGCCGGCATTCCCGGCCTGTGGACCCGCGACCCTGCCGACCCGCAGCGGGTCATCCCGAGTGACGTCGCCGACCTGATCGAGGACCTGGACTCGCTCCCCTTGCCGGACTTCTCGGTGTTCGACGCCAAGACGATCGCAAACCGCCCCTCGCTGCAGCTTTCTCGCGGCTGCCCCTACGACTGCTCCTATTGCTGCAACAACAACCTGCGGCGCATCTACGCGGGGAAGGGGAGGTACGTCCGGAAAAAGTCCGTACAAAGGGCCATGCAGGAGGTGCGCAACTTCGTCTCGAGCTACCGCCCCGCCGAGCTCAATTTCGACGACGACACCTTCGTCAAGGACAAGAAATGGCTAGCCGAATTCCTTGAGCTCTACCGCCGTGAGATCGCCATCCCCTTCAACTGCAATACCCGCGCGGAGACCGTCGACGCCGAGCTTTGCCGCATCTTGAAGCAAGCCGGCTGCAACGTGGTCTGCATCGGCATCGAGAGCGGCAACGAGGAGTTCCGGCGCAAGGTCTACAAGCGCAGCATGAGCGACGAGGTGATCGTGCGGGCCTTCGCATTGCTTCACGAGCACGGCCTCTCCACCTACGCCTTCAACATCGTGGGCGCCCCCGGCGAAACCTACGCGCATTACCTGGACACCCTCGCGCTCAACAAGCGGGTCCGCCCCACCGGCTGGCAGATTACCACCTTCTATCCCTTCCCCGGGTCCGAACTCTACGACGAGGCCCGCCGGAAGGGTTACCTCGCCGGCGGTTACACTGACAGTTTCGTCTCGAAGTCCCTTCTCAGGATGAAGCAGTTTCCCGTGTGGCAGATCCGCTTCGCCGCCTTGAGCTTCAACTACCGGCTCTGGGCCGTGGACAAGAGCATGCTGCAAAAGGGGAGGTACATGGCATCGGTGCTGCGGCAGATGGTGTGCGCCGGACTGGGGCGGAACCGATGAGCGCCGCGGTTTTGCCGGGCCGGCCCATGCGCATCCTGCATACCGTCCAGAGCTACCCTCCGGCGGAGGGGGGGATGGCAGAGGTGGTAAGGCAGCTCTCGGAGCGCCTGGTGCGGATGGGGCACGCCGTCACGGTGGCGACCCAGAGCCACCCGAAACGGTGCGGCGGCACGATGAACGGCGTGCGGGTCGTCCCCTTCTCCGTAAGCGGCAACTCGGTCAACGGGATCCAGGGCGAGACCGCCGCCTACCAGCAGTTCCTGCTTGGGTCGCGGTTCGACGTCGTGGTGAACTTCGCCGCCCAGCAGTGGGCGAGCGATCTCGCCTTTCCCCTGCTGCAGCGCATCAAGGGGGGAAAGGTCTTCGTCCCCACCGGCTTCTCCGGGCTTTACTCCCGCCGCTACCGCCGCTATTTCGAGCAGATGCCCGGCTGGCTCAAAAGCTACGACATGAACGTCTTTCTCTCCGACAGCTACCGCGACATCGCCTTCGCCAGGCGTCACGGCATAACGAACACGGTCCTCATCCCCAACGGCGCTGCAGCGGACGAATTCCTGGCCCCCATGCCGAAGCCTAGGGAGCGGCTGGGGATTCCGGAGGGGCACTTGCTGGTCCTGCACGTAGGTTCCCACACCGGCCTAAAAGGGCACGGGGACGCGATGCAGATCTTCAGCCGCGCCGATATCGCCGACGCGACCCTGCTGATCGTCGGCGACGAGCCCGAGGGGGGGTGCGGGGCGAGCTGTCTGGAAACCGCACACGCGCTGAACCAGTCCGCGGAGTTTCAAAGGGGAGGCAAGACGATCCTCGTGCGTTCGCTCACCCGCCGGGATACGGTCGCGGCCTACCTGGCCGCTGACCTGTTTCTCTTTCCGTCGAACATCGAGTGCTCCCCCATAGTCCTGTTCGAGTGCATGGCCTCCCGCACGCCGTTTCTTGCCGCGGACGTAGGCAACAGCGCCGAGATCATGGGATGGTCCGGTGGAGCGGGAGAGCTGCTGCCGCAGGCAAAGCTGGACTTCTGGCCCTGCGAGGGGACGCTCAAGGATCGCGTCTGGCAAAAGCTCAGGATCCTCTTGGGCCGGGTCGACTTCTTCACGGCCGTCCGAGCCGACATCGCCGGCTCCGCGGCCCTTCTCGAAGCGCTCTGCCGGGATCCGGCAAGGCGCGAGCGGATGGCAGAGGCCGGGTTCCGGGCGTGGGAGGAGAAATTCACCTGGGAAGGGGTCGCCGGCCAGTACCAGGAGCTCTACCGCAAGGTAGCCGAGGGGGCCGCGTGCCTTCCGGACAGGGAGGTGTGCCTGGAGGGCTCCGGGGGGGGGTGCCCGGAAAAGGGAGCGGGTCCAAACCCATGATAATAGTGCAACTTCTCGGAGGGCTGGGTAACCAGATGTTCCAGTACGCTGCAGGGAGAAGGCTTGCCCTGCGCCACAACACAGCGCTCAAGCTCGACCTCTCCGCGCTGGAGGCGGACCCGGCGGGAAACACGCCGCGCAACTTCGAGCTGCACCGTCTGTGCATCGACGCGGAGGTGGCAACCGCTGCCGAAATAGCGGATCTGGCATCGAATGGGAGGGGGCGCTTTAGCGGCCTCCGCGCCCTCGCCCGTCGAAAGCTCTCCCTTGTACCCCCTGGCGGCCTTTACAGGGAAAGACGGTTCCAATTCGACCCGGCGGTGCTGAAGCTTGGCAACGGAAGCTATCTGGTGGGGTACTGGCAATCGGAGCAGTACTTTTCGCACATAGCCGACCAGATCCGGGCCGATTTCGCCTTCAAGGAGCCTCTTCGCGGTGCGAACCTGCAGCTTGCCGAGACGATCAGGCAGGGGAGATCCGTCTCGGTGCACGTACGAAGGGGGGATTACCTTTCCTCCCCCGCCGTGAACGCGTTCCACGGTACCTGCTCTCTCGCCTATTACCGGAGCGCGGCCGCGAGGATCGCCTCCCATGTGCCGGAGAGCGAATTCTTCATCTTCTCCGACGACCCCGCCTGGGTGAAGGAGCATCTCCGTTTGCCGTATCCCAGTCGGGTCGTGGAGCAAAACGGGGCCGAAACAGCGCACGAGGACATGCGTCTGATGAGCCTTTGCAGGCATCACATCATCGCCAACAGCTCCTTCAGCTGGTGGGGTGCGTGGCTGGACCCCGGACCGGACAAGATCGTCGTCGCGCCCTCCCCCTGGTTCAGCGCCTCCTCCGTCGATACCCGCGACGTGGTGCCGGCCTCCTGGCTCAGGATGCAGCGATGAGGGCCCCCCGCGTGACGGTACTGATGGCGGTGTACAACGGGGAACGCTACCTGCGGGAAGCGATGGAGAGCGTCCTTGCGCAGACCTTCGCCGACTTCGAGTTCCTGGTGGTGGACGACGGCTCGACCGATGCAAGCGCGCAGATCATCGCCTCCTACGCAGACCCGCGCGTGAGGCCGGTGCGAAACCGGGCCAACCTGGGGCTGGTCGCCTCCCTGAACAGGGGGCTAGAGCTCGCCCGCGGCGAGTACGTTGCGCGCATGGATGCGGACGACATCAGCCGCCCAGAGCGTCTTTCGCACCAGGTGCGCTTCATGGAGGTCCATCCGGGCGTCGGCGTCTGCGGCAGCTGGGTGCAGTTCTTCCCGGACAGGTACATCTGGAAGCTCCCCAGGAGCTCCGAGGAGATCCGCTGCCGGCAGTTCAGCATCGTCGGAGTCGCCCATCCCTCGGTTATGCTCCGAAGGAGGCTCTTTGTGGAGCACGGGCTTTTTTACAGCCCAGGCTTCCCCTACCTTGAGGATTTCGAGCTTTGGGACCGCGCCCTCAAGCACATGGAATTCGCCAACATCCAGGAGGTGCTCCTCGACTACCGCATCAGCCCGGGGCAGATCAGCACCCTGCACCGGGCCGAGCAACTGGCCGCGGTCGCTCCCATGAGGCTGCAAAAGGTGCGGGAGCTGGGGCTCGATCCGACGGCTCCCCTCCAGCAACTGCATGAACAGGTATTCAACTGCACCCTCCCCGTAGAGAGCGACGCGGTGGACCGGGCGGAACAGTGGCTTTTGCAGCTGCAGGCCGCGAACAGCTCGGCCAAGGTCTATGACGGGCGCTGCTTCGGCCAATGGCTGCTGCACATCTGGTTCTCTGCCTGCCTCAGCATAGGTGACGAATCGGTCTGCCCGTTAAGCAGGTGCCTCGGCTCCCCGCTCTGGTCCGCCTGCGATGCCTCGCCCCTGAGGCTGCTGCAGGCCCTGGGCGCGTGGGTGGCGAGGAAGGAGTTCTGGGTGGCCCGGAGGAAAACGCGTGTCTGACCGCATAGACTACAACAGCTGGATCCACGACCTGATTGCGCCGGTGTACGAAACCCGCCACGCAGAGATCTTCAACGAGACCGAGCAGCGGCGTATCCGGGCGGAGCTTTCTGCGGCCATAGGCCACATCAGATCGGCTTCGGGCGTTCCGAGAGTGCTTGATTTCGGCGCGGGGACCGGGAACCTGACGCGCCATCTGCTCGAGCTGGGGTGTGCCGCGGTGGCATCAGACGTGTCGGCCGGTTCACTCAGGGAGCTGAAACGCTCCGTCCCAGGGTCCGCCCGCCTGGAGCTCTCCCTGCTGAACGGCAGGGACCTTGCCCGGTTCCCAGAGGCCTCCTTCGACCTGGCGGGAGTATATTCGGTGCTGCACCACGTTCCCGATTACCTGGCGGTGATCGACGAGTTCGTGCGCGTGGTGAAGCCCGGCGGGGTCATCTACATCGATCACGAGGTCTGCCCCGCCTATTGGGAGGAGCTGCCGGAGTACAGGCAGTACACCCTGGAGGTTGCGCAGCGCCAGGCGCTGGAAACGGAAGGACCGTGGTGCCGTCTGGGTGGCATGCTCCGACGCAAGGGTTGGTGGCGCTTTCTTGCTGCCGCCCTTTACCTGCGGCTTAACAGGGTCGCCGACGATGGCGACATCCACACGTTCCCGGACGACCACATCGAGTGGGGGGAGATCCGTTCCCGCCTGGAGCCGCACTGCGAACTCCTCGTCGAGGAGGATTACCTGGTCTGTCGCGAGAAGGCCGTTCCCCCCCCTGTGTGGCGGGCGTGGCGCGGCCGCTGTACGGACATGCGCCTAGTGGTTGCGCGCAAGCGATGAAGGGGGCGGCATGAGGGTCCTCGTGATACTGACCGAGCTTAACCGGTACGGCGGCACGCTCCGTTTTTTGGAGCGCCTCCTGGAGATCCATGCGCGTCGCGGCGTCGAGACGGCGCTGCTTGCTCCGTCAGGGGAAACGCCAGACGCGCTGGCTGCGCTGGTTGAGCGCCATGGCTTGGAGTTCTTGCGCGCGCCCGGCCGCAGTTCCTCCGAGACCGCCCCTTTGCTCACCCCGTACTTCGACCTGCTCTTTTGCCGCGATGCCGTCCGTTCCTGCCGCCCGGACCTCCTGGTGGTGTCGTCGGCCGATCCGGGGAGGATGTCGGTTGCTCTTTTCCTGAGCTGCCCCGCGCTCTACGTCCTGCACAGCGTCCCCGAGTCGCGATTTCGCCTGCTGCCGAGGTTGTACCTGCGGCTTGGATCATCCCTCCGCAATCAGGTGGTCACCGTTTCCGACGCAGCCGCGCTGGGGATTTCGCAAAGCATGGGGATACCCCTTGGCAGGATCTCCGTGCTGCGCAACGGCTGCACCCTTCCGGCAGTCGTCCCCGCCCCGGCGACAAGCGCCGTCATCCTGACGGCGGGGCACGTGGTCGACTACAAGAACCCCTGGCTTTGGCTTGAGGTGGCCCGAAAGGTCCTGGAAAGGTACCCGGAGGCAACGTTCATCTGGCTGGGCGACGGGCCGCTGCTCGATCCCCTGCGCCTGAAGGTGATAGAGCTGGCACTGCAGGACAGGATCCTCTTGCCTGGGTACGTCGAGGAGCCCTCCAGCTGGTTTGCGCGCGCCCGTGTCTACTTCCAGCCAAGCCTCAGGGAAAGCCAGGGGATAGCCGTACTGGAGGCCATGGCCCATGGAGTTCCGTGTGTCGTCGCGGATAGCGGGGGACTTCCCGAGTCGGTGCTGGACCGAAGGAGCGGTTTCGTTTGCCGCGCAGACGATGTTTCCGGCTTCTCAGCGGGGCTCTTTAAGCTGCTGGAAGACGGCGCACTGCGGGAGCGGCTGGGTGGCGCAGGGCGGCTGCTGGTCCAGGAAAAGTTTTCTCCCAGCCGGCAGGAACAAAAACTCCTGGCGCTGTACGACAACCTGGTAAGGAAGGCGGAGAAGCGATGAACCCATACACACTCACGACCCCGGTAGCCTTGATGGTATTCAACCGCCCGGAAACAACGGCGCGGGTGTTCTCCGCAGTAAGGGAAAGCCGCCCGACGCATCTGCTTATCGTTTCCGACGGCCCTCGCCCCGGGGTGGAGGGGGAGGCAGCACGCTGTGCGGAGGTGCGGAACATAGTGGAGCAGGTGGACTGGCCCTGCCTGGTGCAGAAGAATTACTCCCAGGTCAATCTTGGCTGCGGCGTCCGCATGGCCACCGGAATCAGCTGGGTTTTCGACCAGGTTGGGGAGGCCATCATCCTCGAAGACGACTGCCTTCCCCATCCGAGCTTTTTCAGGTACTGCCAGGAACTGCTGGAAAGGTACCGCGACGATGAAAGGGTGATGCATATTGCCGGCAGCAACGCCCTTGTCCGAAGCGCCAAAGGTACCGGCAGCTACTATTTTTCCATGTTCCCCCACTGCTGGGGGTGGGCGTCGTGGAGGAGGGCGTGGCGTAACTACGACTTCAACCTCGATGCGCTTTCCGAGGCCGAGGTCAACGGCTGGCTGGATGGCGTCCTACCGGACAGGCTCGACGCGATGTACTGGCTCGATAAGTTGAGAGCGGTCCAAAAAGAGAAGTTCACCTGGGACTATCAATGGACCTTCGCCTGCTGGACCAGCAGCGGCCTCAGCATCATGCCCAACGACTGCCTCATCTCCAACATAGGCTTCGGAGCGGATGCCACCCATACCAAGGACGCAGGCCATCCCCTTGCCTTCATGCCGATCGCCGAGATGGAGTTTCCTTTGCTTCATCCGCCGTTTGTGATGCGCGACGCGGACGCCGATGCGATTACCCAGCGGATCATCTTGACGTCGAACACGTTGACTTTCTGGCTGCTGAAGCTGAAAAGGCTCTTGACGGTGATCAGCCGCGTGCGCCGGAGTTCCCGCAGGCAGGTCGGGGGGTGACATGAGACTTCTGAACGTAGGGTGCGGCCCGACCTACCACCCAGCATGGGTGAACATGGATGCTGAACCTGCAGCGCGTGAGGTGATCCGTTACGACGCCCGGAGACCGCTTCCCTTCGAGGATGGCTGTTTCGATGCCTGCTACAGCTCGCATCTGCTGGAACATCTCTCGCAGGAAGAAGCGCTGAGCTTTTTGAGGGGTGCCAGGCGGGTATTGAAGCCTGGAGGCGTCCTGAGGGTGGTGGTCCCGGATCTGGAGCGGGTGGTGGCAGGGTACATGAAGGAACTGGAACTGGTCCTTCACGCGCCGCCTGGAACTGGAAGCGCAGTGTACGACTGGAGCGTCGTTGAGCTGCTGGACCAGATGGTCAGGGACAAAAGCGGCGGCCGGATGGGGGAGTTCCTGAAGGAATGCCCCCCATCTATGAGAGGGACCGTTACCTCGAGAATCGGCCTCGAAGCCGAGGGTTTTTGGGCGCAGGAACGAAACCGCCGAAGCGGGCTCTGCCGCTTGATCATGAGCAGCCCGGGGTTCCTGGTCGACAAGTGCCGTCTGGTCCTGCTGACCGCTTTGGGGTGGCTCATCGGGGGGAAGCGGGGGGTAGCGGCCGTCAGGCAGGGGTGGTTCAGGACCTCCGGCGAGGTGCATCGCTGGATGTACGACAGGTATTCTCTTGCGCGGCTCCTCGAAGAGGCGGGGTTCAGGGATGTGGCACTCTGCGATGCTCGCGCGAGCAGAATCGACGGCTTTGCCTGCTATCAACTGGACGTGACGGCAGGAGCGGTGCGCAAGCCGGACTCCCTTTTCATGGAGGGAGTCCGATGAAGGTCCTGCATCTATGCAGCACCGATGTAGTGGGCGGCGCAGCGCTCGCCGCCTATCGCCTCCACCAGGGCCTGTCGAAAGGAGGTACCGGATCGCAGATGCTGGTGCAGAACAAGTACGGGCAGGACCCTTCTGTTTTCGGATCATCTAGTTGGGCGGGGCGGCAGCTCGCCGTGGCGAAATATCTCGTCGACGCCTCGCCGGCCATACTGAGCCGGCGCGGCAGGGGAGCTACCTTCTCTCCTGCGTCGTTTCCCGACCGACTCCCCGACGAGGTCGCCCGTATCACTCCTGACCTGGTGCATCTGCACTGGATCTGTGGTGGCTTCGTGAAGATCGAGACGCTGGCTCGGCTCAACCGGCCTATCGTCTGGACGGTGCACGACATGTGGCCGTTTACCGGCGGCTGTCATTATAGCGGGGCTTGCCGCAGATATACCGGCTCATGCGGGTGCTGCCCCGAGCTTGGAAGTGATGCGGAAAACGACCTGTCCAGGCGGGTATGGCAGAGAAAGGAGAGGGCGTGGCGAAACCTTTCCATCACCCTCGTGGCGCCGAGCCGGTGGATGGCGCGGTGTGTCGGGGAAAGCTCGATTTTTTCGAGGGCCGAGGTCATGGTGATTCCCAACGGGATCGATACCGCGCTCTTCGCCCCGATCGACCGTTCACTGGCACGAGAGATGCTGGGTCTGCCTCTGGACCGGAAGTTGATTCTTTTCGGCGCCATAAGCCCGACGGCCGATCTTCGCAAGGGGTTCGGGCATCTGTTGCCAGCCATAAAAGAGCTGGCGAGCAATGGCTGGGGAGCTACCACCGAGCTTGTCATATGCGGTTCCGACCAATCGTCCCCAAGGCCGGACTTCGGCATGAGGGCCCGCTGCATCGGGCACGTCTCGTCGCAGGAGAAAATCGCTCTGCTCAACGCCGCGGCCGATGTGGTCGTCGCACCTTCGGTCCAGGACAATCTCCCCAACACGGTCATGGAAGCCCTGGCATGCGGCACTCCCGTGGTCGCTTTCCGCATCGGCGGCATGATCGACATGGTCGACCACGGCAAGAGCGGCTGGCTTGCCGACCCCTTCGACTGCGGGGACCTTGCCAGGGGCATCATGCACGTTATTGGGGATGCCGGGCGAAGGGCCGAGATGGGGAGAGCCGCGCGGGAGAAAACCATGCGCGAGTTCGAGATCGGCAACGTGGCACGCAGGTACCAGGAACTCTATGCCGCCCTCTCGCCCTGACTTCGCGATGAAAACCCGCCCCGATCCGGTGCCGTGGACGCAAACGTCCTGTCCCGCGATGACCACGTCGAAGCCGAACCAACCGGGTCGAGAAACTACGGACAGGAGACGAGCGCCACATGAATAACGAAGAGCCAAGAAGACTTATAGTAGCCGGAGTCTGCAAGGATATCGTTGCGGAACTGCCGAAAACCCTGAAGAGACTCGAGGAGTTGCAGGCACTTCTCCCCGGAACCCAGTTCGTCATATACGAAAACAACTCCGTTGACGGCACCAGGGACGTTCTTCGTTCTGTCTCGGGGAGACCGGGGTGGCATGTCTTTTCCGAGACGGTCGCGGATGAGGTGATCAGGAAAGCCTGCATCGGATTCTCCCGCCAAGACAACCCTTGCCGCATGGAAGTGATCGCCATCGCCAGAAACCGGCTGATGGAGGAGATAGAGAAAATAGTCGAAAAGGGGGAAAGGTACCACGTGCTGATGATCGATCTGGATATCTGGGACTGGGAACCGGCACAGATTCCCGAGCTTTGCGGCAAGGAGGGATGGGACGCCATTTCTGTGAATAGCACGGACCGGGCCGGCAACTACCGCGACGCATCAGCCTTCAGGTCGCGCCGTTTTCCGCTTGGCCCTGAGCAACTCGGGGACTACTGGTGGAATAAGATCTGCATGAAGATCCACCGCCAGCACTTGAGGCGGGGTCTGGTTCCAGTTCTTTCAGCCTTCGGAGGGTTGACTATCTACAGGTGGGAAGCCATCGAGGGGTTGCGCTACGCTGGTGTCGTAAACGACGAATATCACAAGGACTTCCTCTCCAGAAGGAAGGAAACCCGCCCGGGTTTCGCGGCCCGTTTCGCTCTTTGGAAGATCGGGCGTGAGCAAAAGGCCGGGACCGCCAGTAAGTACAGCAAGCGAAGCGATCTCTTCGGGGACGGCAGCTTCTACCTGAACAATTCGGGCTACGACTACCCCGTCGTATGCGAGCATGTACCCTTTCACGCCGCGATGCGGAATCGAGGTGCCGGAAGTATCTTCGTTTGCACCGACTGGAAAGCCAGGATCTAGCCGGGGCCTTCGTCATCTTCTTCTCGCTCTTCTCCCGCCCCTGGAAGGCGAGGGACCCCAGGAGCCGCTGCCACATCGGGATCGGCGCCTTCAACATGCTGCGCAGCTCCGCCTACCGGCTGGTCGGCGGGCACGAGGCGATCCGGCTCCGTCCCGATGACGACATCAAGCTCGGCAAGTTGATAAAGAGGGCCGGGCTGCGCCAGGACGCGGCCCTCGCGCCGGAATACATGTCGGTCGAGTGGTACGCGACGTGCCGAGTCAAAGCAAAATCAATTCAAGGCGTTTGGACCACGCTCACCCGCCTATCAATTTCCCCCTTTCAATTGGCTGCGCCCTTTCCCTTTGTCTCCCTCCACCTTGCCTACTATTACACCGCTAACCCCATAAACTTGATTTCAATCAATTTTTGCCGGGCTCCCTGCGCCTATATTGGAACCCAAACAAGGATTCCCTCTCCATGCGCCGCATGGTGGAACAAGGGGATGGTGCAGTGCGCCCGACAGCAAAAAAGGGAGAGGTGGCAGATGGCGAGACTGATAGACGAGCTGAAAAGGGACCATGTCGAGATCGAGGCGATGCTCGCAAAGGTCAGGGACAACGGCATCACCAACAAGGAAGCCCACAATATCCTCATCGCGGCCCGGGTCAAGCTTCTTGCGCATTTGAAGAAGGAGGACATCCAGCTTTACCCGGTCCTGAACAAGGCTGCGGTAAACGACGCGACCCTGAAGCGGTCGGTGGAGTTCTACGCAAAGGACATGCAGGAGATCACCGCCGACGCCGTCGCCTTCTTCGACAAGTATTCCCCCGCCGACGCAACCATCGACATCGAGTTCGCCAAGGCGTTCGGGCGGCTCTACTCCACCATATCGAGAAGGCTGCGCAGCGAGGAAGGCTCCCTCTACAAGGCCTATGAGACAGTACACCCGCTGTAAGCGGGGATTTTGATAAAAGGGAGCGACATGAACGATACCAGCAAAAACAAAGTGGATCTGGACAACCTGAAAACGGGCGGTTTCATCAAGGAACGGGGGAAGGACCTCTTCACCGTGCGCCTGCGTGTACCGGGCGGCAGGCTCAACGTCGGCCGCATGAAGCACATAGCCGAGGTGGCCGAGAAGTACGGCGTCGAGTACGTGCACCTCTCCGTGCGCCAATCGGTGGAGTTGACCCACGTCCACTACAAGAACTTCGACGGGCTGGTGCAGGATCTCGAGGCGGGCGGCCAGAAGGTGGCTTCCTGCGGCGCCAGGGTCCGGGTGCCGACTGCCTGCGGCGGCTGCGCCTACAACCCCAACGGCCTGATGGACACGCAGGCCTCGGCCATGGAAGTGGACCGGGAACTGTTCGGCAAGGATACCGATCATCACAAGCTCAAGATCAGCTTCTCCGGCTGCCCCATCGACTGCTTCAAGTCCTACCTGAACGACATCGGCTTCCAGGGGGTGGTCTATCCAAGGCTTGAGCAGGAGGCGTGCGTGAGCTGCGGACTCTGCGCCAAGAGCTGCGGGGCCGGTGCCATCGTGATGGGCGAGGACCGCAAGCCGCTCTTTTCCTCCGAGAAGTGCATCTACTGCGGCGACTGCATCAAGGTCTGTCCCACCGAGGCGTGGACCGCCTCGAAGAAGGGATACCTGGTGCGCGTAGGGGGGAAGGGGGGGCACAACCCGCTGCTGGGGACCATGTTCGCGCTGTTTCTGCCCGCCGAAAAGGTGGTGGAGTTCATCGACGAGGTGCTCGCCTGGTACAAGGAGAAGGGCGCGGGGACGGGGAGGACCAGGATCGGCACGCTCCTCGTCAACGAGGGGGCGGAGGGGCTGCTGCAGCACCTGAGGCTGAAGTTCCCGGACGCCATCCCTGCCGCCACCATCCCGCCCCAGGCGATGAATACCCAGGTAGGAAGGTTCGCGGCCGGCCCCGCCGGCGCCTGAGCGTGAAGCGATCGCCCTCCCCGTCAAGGGGAGGGCGTTACCGTCTCCGCTTGCGCAAGGCGGGGCGCGACCGGGGTTTCGCCCTCCAAGAGACGACCTGCCGTTTTCGCTCGGCGCGCTTTGCGCAGCTGGTTTTGCCTCGCGCTGCATCCTTTCGCCCCCAAAGTCCCATCCGCCCGAGGATCGTGTCCGCCCGAGGGTGCCTCCCCCTGCGCGCCCGAGCCCAACCGCGCCCTCTCCAGAAAAAGGCTCTCCGCAGGCTTTACATACTGCAGGCTATGGGGTATTTTAGGCGACTGCATTCAGACAGGGCGCTGCCCGCGGGGGGGCTTTCAGTGACGTTTTTAGAGGCGGTAATACTTGGCATCGTGGAGGGACTGAGCGAGTTCCTCCCTATCTCTTCCACCGGGCACCTCATCCTGGCGTCGGCGCTCATGAAGCTGCAGCAGTCCGACGCGCACAAGGTGTTCGAGGTGACCATACAGCTGGGGGCGATGCTTGCGGTAGTCCAGATCTACCGCAAGCAGCTGCTCACCCGCCTCGACCTGCTCAAGAAGGTCTGCTTCGCCTTCGTCCCGACCGGCGTGCTCGGCTACCTGCTGTACAAGCTGGTAAAGTCGTTCTTCGTCCCCTCGCTGGTGAGCTACATGCTGATCGCCGGCGGGATAGCCTTCATCGCGATAGAGCTCTGGATGAAGAACCGTCCCGCCACCACCCATACCCTCGAAGCGATCTCCTACCGTCAGGCCTTCAGCATAGGGGTCATCCAGAGCCTCTCCATGATCCCCGGCGTCTCGCGTTCCGGCGCCACCATCATGGGGGGGCTGGCGGTCGGCCTGGACAGAAAGGACGCCGCCGAGTTCTCCTTCCTGCTCGCGCTCCCTACCATGCTGGCCGCCACCTGTTACGACATCTACAAGAACTACGGGGTGTTCGACCTCTCCGACTGGCAGAACATAGCGGTCGGCTTCGTCACCTCCTTCATCTTCGCCGTCATCGGCATCAAGGCGCTCCTCAGGTTCATCACGAGCCATACCTTCATCCCGTTCGGCGTCTACCGCATCGTCGTCGGCATCGTCTTCCTGTTGTTTCTTGCCTGAGCGTCCCCTCTTCTAGCAGGCCATCCCTGAATTCCTCCGGGCATAGCAGTACCAGGTGAGCGCGATGCAGCTTACGTAGAAGGCGAGGAAGCCGTAGAGGGCCGCCTCCGGGCCGCCGGTCGCCGCTATCGAGCTGCCGAACCCCTTCGGTATGAAGAAAGCGCCGTATGCGGCGAATGCGGAACTGAAACCAAGGACCGCCGCCGCTTCCTTCCCCGCATCCGCCACAGCCTGCGCCTGCGCCTGCGCGTCTTTTGCCGCGGCGCGCTGGCGCTCGGTCAGGAAGATCACCGGAATCATCCGGAAGGTGGAGCCGTTGCCGATGCCGGTGGTGATGAACATCAGGATGAACATCCCGAGGAAGCCCCAGAAGTTCCCCTGGTAACCCTCGCGCGGCAGGAAGTGGAGCACGCCGAACACCGCAGCCGCCATGGCCATGAAGTTCCAGAAGGTGACGCGCGCCCCCCCCAGCTTGTCCGCGATCCATCCCCCCAGCGGGCGGCAAAGGGCGCCCACCAGCGGCCCCAGGAATGCGTACTGGGTCGGGTTCATGGCCGGGAACTGGGACTTGATCAGCAGCGGCAGCCCGGCGGAGTAGCCGATGAAGGAGCCGAAGGTGCCGAGGTAGAGCCAGCACATGATCCAGTTGTGCTTGCGCTTGAAGATGATCGACTGGTCCTTGAAGGACGCCTTCGCGTCCGCGATGTCGTTCATGCCGAACCAGGCGGCGAGGGTCGCGGCCACGATGAAGGGGACCCAGAGGAAGCCTGCGTTTTGCATCCAGACCGAGGTCTGCACCCCCTTGACGATGCAGGCCTGCGGGTCGCCGCAAAGGGCGGCGAAGGTGCCGGTGGTGATGACCAGCGGCACCAGGAACTGCATGGCGCTCACCCCGAGGTTTCCGAGCCCGGCGTTCAGCCCCAGTGCGGTCCCCTTTTGGGACTTGGGGTAGAAGAAGCTGATGTTGGACATGCTGGAGGCGAAGTTTCCTCCCCCGAAGCCGCACAGAAACGCCAGCGCCAGCATGGTGGCGTAGCTCGTGTTCGGGTCCCGGACGGCAAAGCCTATGCCGACGGCCGGTATCAGCAGCGAGGCCGTGCTGATGGTGGTCCATTTCCGGCCGCCGAAGATGGGGACCATGAAGGAATAGAAGATCCTCAGGGTGGCTCCCGACAGCCCCGGGAGCGCAGCCAGCCAGAACAGCTTGTCGGGCGGGAAGTTGAACCCGATGGACTGCAGGTTCACGACCACGACGCTCCAGACCATCCATACCGCGAAGGAGAGGAACAGGGACGGGATGGAGATCCACAGGTTACGGGAGGCGATCGCCTTTCCTTCTCTTTCCCAAAAAGCGGCGTCCTCCGGAGTCCAGACTTTCAACAGGCGCGATGACATCAAATTTCCCCTTTGATTGCAGTTTTAAGCGTTTTTTTTGCCGGCTATGCCTTGGCGGAGGAGAGCTGCGGTTTGTGCCGCTTCTTCTCGCTCTGCATGCCGGTCAGCATGAGCAGTATCGAGACGCTGGTCATGGCGAACAGGAACATGAAGGCGCTGCTCCTGATGCCGGTCAGGTCGACCAGGGCGCCGAAGATGATCGGGAGCACGAATCCTCCCAGTCCCCCCATCAGGCCTACGATGCCGGAGACCACGCCGATCTGGTGGGGGTAGTCGCTTGCGAGGTGCTTGAAGACCGATGCCTTTCCGAAGCCCCAGGCGAGGCCCACCACGCACAGCAGCGCTGTGAAGACCCAGATGTTGAGTCCCAGGTGCAGCCTGGTTTCCCCCGTTACCGTCTTGATCGCCAGCTCGGTCTGGGGGTAGGAGAGCAGGAACAGGCAACCCCAGGAGATCCACAAGATCCAGCAGGTGACCGTGTGCGCGCCGAACCTGTCGGAGATCCACCCCCCCAGGGCACGGATCACGCCGGAGGGGAGCACGAAGACCGAGGCCACCAGCGCCGCCGTCTTCAACTCCAGCCCGAATTCGGCGATGTAGTACTTGGTCATCCAGAGCGAGAGCCCGACGTAGCCGCCGAAGACGATGGCGTAGTACTGGCTGTAGCGCCAGACGGCGGGATCCTTTAGTGCCAGAAGCTGATCCCGCACCGTGACGGAGGAGGCCACCCTGTGCTGCGGGTCCGAGTGGGTGAAGGCCCAGAACAGGCAGGCCGTCACCAGCATCGCGACGGCGTAGGCCTTGGGGACCATCTGCCAGCCGTAGGCGGCGACGATGGAGGGGGCCACGAACTTGGTCACTGCGGCCCCCGCGTTGCCCGCTCCGAAGATCCCCATGGCGAAACCCTGCTTCGACTTCGGGAACCAGCGCGCCACGTAGCTGATCCCCACCGAAAAAGAGCCGCCGGCGACACCGACAAAGACGCCCAGGGCCAGGAAGTGCCAGTACGCGGTGGCGTCGCCCACCATGTAGATGGGGAGGATGGTGCTGAGCATCAGGATCAGGAACACGATGCGGCCGCCGTAGCGGTCGGTCCACATGCCAAGCGGCAGGCGGATAAGAGACCCGGAAAGGATCGGGGTCGCGGCCAGCAGGCCGAACTCGGTCTCGTTCAGGGCGAGGGAGTTCTTGATCGGTATGCCGATGATGGAGAACATGACCCAGACTGCGAAGCAGACCGTAAAGGCGAGCGTGCTTGTGGAGAGTACGGAAAGCTGCTGCTGTTTGTGCGTCGGCATGGAACCCCCGTACCCGTTGTTGAAAAGGATGAAAGCCGGCATTACCGCAGAGGGCGCAGAGGACGCAGCGGAATACCTCTTCCCGTAAAGAGCGGGAGCTTAAAGCCCTTCTCCGCGTACTCCGCACGCTCCGTGGTGATTGATGCCTGCTTCCACCCGCCTACTTCGACCGCCAGCGGTACAGGATGGGGGGGTCCTTCAGGAAATCCAGCGGCAGGTAGAGCATGTGCACCAGCTTGGTGAACGGCAGCACGGCGACCATCAGGAAGGCGCCGGCCGCGTGCAGCTTGAAGACCAGCGGCAGGTCGGCGACGTACTCGAGCTGCGGGTTGAACGAGACGATCGACCAGAGGTAGGGAACCGCGCTGTGGAGGTACCACTGGGAGCCCCAGCGCATGAAGTAGCCGATGTAGATCCCGGTCCCGGCCTGGAACGCCAGCAGGTAGAGGATGAACCAGTCGGAGCCGAAGGTGACCCGCTTCAGCATCCCCGAGTTCACCCGGCGCAACACGAGCAGCACGCTCCCCAACAGGGCGAAGATGCCGAGCCCCAGACCGAAGCTCTCCACCATCAGCAGGGTCTCCTGGTTCCCCAGAAACGGCTTGATCCGGCCGGGAAAGGCGAAGCCGATGACGTGCGCGGCAAGGATCGGGATGATCCCGTAGTGCCACGGGTTGATCCCCCAGAACAGGAACTTCCGCTCCAGGAACTGCGTGGAGTAGGCGGACCAGGTGAGCCGGTTGCTCAGCAGGCGGTACGGCGTCACGAAGAGGAAAAGCGCCAGGGCCGCGTAGGGGAGGGCGATGAAGATCAGTGAGTTCAGCATGTCGAAACCTCCCGGCAGTCCGCGCTGCATATCAGTTCGGCCGCCTGGACCAGTGTGAGCCAGGGTGAAAGGTCGCGCGGGGCCGCAGCCGCGAGCAGCTTGTTCAGACCGGGCAGGACCATCTTCTCTATGAACTCGCGGCGGGGCGCGTCGTCCCCCCGCCTGGCCAGGTGGGCCAGGAAGTCGAGCAGCACAGCCAAGTGGTCGGGAAGCTCCTGGTCGGCGGGGTGGAAGTCGTACCTGCCGTACTCCTTTTTCACCTGGATCATGTAGGAGGCCTTCTTCTGGTTGTCGCCGTACAGGTGGTGACCGAGGTAGGGAGCCGCCGCCGGGTTGAAGTCGAAGTGGGCGACGTAATCCTCCTGCAGCTCGGCCAGGGTCGAGCTGCGCACCAGTTCCCCGAAAGCCGCCGCGGGGGACTCGATGCCGTTTTGCCTGAGATAGGCGGCGACGGCCTCGAAGGACTTCTGCAGTTGCTCCTTGCCGTGCGGGTAGTCGAGGAGCCTTGCCAGGCCGTCATAGCTTTGATGCACGCTCATTTATTTGCCCCCCCTGGTCTTCTTGAGGATGCCGAAGCCGCCTTCCTGTTTGCGCCGATAGGGATCCTGCTCCTCGCGCTGCTGCGCGGGGATCACGTTGCGCTCGTTGTAGCCTGCCACCGTGAAGAGCCGGTAGAGCCTTTGCACCGATGCCTCGTCCAGTCCGGCTTCCTGCAGCACGGCAGGGTCGGCCGCAACCCCGAGGTTTACGGCGCGCATGTGGGCCCGCACTGCGATGAGCTTCTTCAGGGACTCCTCGATCACCCCGTGGTTCCCGCCGGACAGGAGGCTCGCGAGGTAGCCGATCGGCACCCTGAGGGTTTCCAGCGCCGGTATCATGCCGTGCTCCAGCAGCTTGTGGGTGTCCCCCCAGGTGGAGAGGACCGGCGAGAGCGACGGGATGTAATACGCCATGGGCACGGTCCTGAACTCCGGGTGCAGGGGGAGGGCGAGACCGAACTCCTTGACCAGGGTGTAGACCGGCGATTTCACGGCGGCGTCCAGCCACTGGTCGGAGACGCCGTTCTTCCTGGCGCCCTCGCGCACCTCGGGGTCGCGCGGATCGAGGATCAGGTCGCGGTGCGCCTGCACCAGTTCGCCGTCCTTGCTGAGCGCCGCCGCCTCGACGCCGTCCGCGTCGTACAAAAGGACGCCTACGTAGCGGATGCGCCCCACGCAGCTGTGCGCGCAGGCGTTGCACTGCCCGGTCTCCACCCGCGGGTAGCAGAAGATGCACTTCTCGGCCTTGCCGCTGTTCCAGTTGAAGTAGACCTTCTTGTACGGGCAGGCGCTGGTGCAAAAGCGCCACCCCTTGCACACTTCCTGGTCCACCAGCACGATGCCGTCCTCGCCGCGCTTGTAGATGGCGCGGGAGGGGCAGGAGGCGGCGCAGGCCGGGTTCAGGCAGTGGTTGCAGATGCGGGGCAGGTACTGCATGAACATCGAATCGTAGGAGTCGATGACCTGCTTGTCCTGGAGGTTCAGGTCCTTTGCCGCGTATATCTGGGAACCGGAGAGGTCGTCGTCCCAGTTGGGCCCCCCCTTTATCTCCTCGATCTTCTTCCCGGAGATCTGGGAGAAGGCCTCGGCCACCGGCTGGTCGTCCCCTTCCTTGGCGCCGGCCAGGTTGCCGTAGTCGAAGTCGAACGGCTCGTAGTACTCCTCGATCTTCGGCATGTTGGGCTGGAAGAACATGTTGGCGAGGGTAGGGCCCTTGCCCATCCCCTTCAGCTTCAGCTTGCTGCCGTCCGCCACCCACCCCCCCTTGAAGCGCTCCTGGTTCTCCCAGTGCTTCGGGTAGCCGACGCCCGGCTTGGTCTCCACGTTGTTCCACCACATGTACTCGGCGCCCTTGCGGTCGGTCCATATGTTCTTGCAGGAGATGCTGCAGGTGTGGCACCCGATGCACTTGTCCAGGTTGAAAACCATCACTATCTGTGCTCTTACATCCATAAATGCGGCTCCTTTGGTCGCCGTGCGCGCGAATCGGTTGGATCTGCCGGGTCGGTCGGCACCGGGATTTACTTAAGCTTCCTGACCACCACGTAACTGTCGCGGTTGACGCCGGTCGGGCCCCAGTAGTTGAAGTAGTAGCTGAACTGGGCGTAGCCGCCGAGCATCAGCGTCGGCTTCAGCCGGATGCGGGAGAGGCTGTTGTGCACGCCCCCCCTCTTGCCGCTCTTCTTCGACTTCTTGACGTTCAGGGTGCGCTCCGGCGCGTGGTACATGATGGCGGCCCCCTTCGGTATGCGGGAGGAGACGATGGTCCGGCAGACCACCACGCCGTTTGCGTTGAACATCTCCACCGTTTCGTTGTCCTCGATACCCGCCCCCGCAGCGTCCTCGTGGTTCAGCCAGACCGCCTGGCCGCCGCGCGAGAGTGTCAGCATCCTCAGGTTGTCGCTGTAGGTGGAGTGGATGCCCCACTTTCCGTGCGGCGTCAGGAAGTTCAGCACCAGCCCGGTCTCCCCCTCGGTCTCGTCCAGCAGCGCCGGGTCGAGTTTCCCCTTGAAGGTCGGGAGCCCCTCGTGGAACTGGCCGTAGTACGGGTGGTCCAGGTACAGGGACTGCCTCCCGGAGAGGGTGCGCCACGGCACCCCGTGCTCGACGTTCAGCGTGTACGGGGCGTAGGGGCGCCCGTTGTTCATGAGCCCGCTCCAGATCGGGGAGCTGATGGCCCGGCGCGGCTTCTGGGTGACGTCCTCCCACTTCATGCGGAAGTCGCGGCTACCCTCCGAGATCTGGGCCAGCGGCTTTCCTACCCGCTTTTCCAGTTTCTGGAAGGCGCGGTGCGCCAGCTCGCCGTTGGTCTCCGAGGCGAGGGAGAGGATCACATCCGCGACCACCTTCTCGTCCTCGAGATCGACGCAGTTCCTTCCCTCCCAGCTCCGGGTGGGAAGCGTCTGCAGCAGTTTCTCGTGCTCGTCTTCCGCGTCGTAGTAGTTGCCGTGCGATCCCAGGTGGCCGATCTCGGGGCCAAGCGACATGAAGCGGTTGTAGAGGTTCGGGTAGTCGCGCTCCACGATGGCCAGGTTCGGCATGGTCTTGCCGGGGACCGGCTCGCACTCCCCCAGTTTCCAGTCGAGTACCTGCCGCTGGGAGATCTCGCCGGGGGTGTCGTGCAGAAGCGGCGCCGCGATGACGTCCTTGACCGGGGTGGGCAGGTGCTTTGCCGAGAGCTCGCTCACCTTCTTCGCGATCAGGCTGAAGATCTTCCAGTCCGACTTGGATTCCCAGGAAGGGGGGACTGCGGCGTCCATGCAGTTCACGAAGGAGTGCATGTCGGTGGTGTTCAGGTCGCTCTTCTCGTACCAGGTGGCGGCGGGGAGCACGATGTCCGAGTACAGGGTCGAGGTGTCCATCCTGAAGTTCAGGTCGACCACCAGGTCCACCTTCGCCTCGGGCGCCTTGTCGTGCCAGACGATGTCCTGCACCTGACCCTTGGCGACCTCCTTCGCGGTGAAGCTCGCGTTGGGTGCGCCGATCACGTGCTTCAGGAAGAACTCGTGCCCCTTGGCGCTCGAAGAGATGGCGTTGCCGCGCCAGATGAACCACACCTTGGGGGAGTTGCCCGCTCCGTCGGGGTCCTCTATGGCGAAGCGGGTCTTTCCTTTCTTGATCCGGTCCACCAGCCAGGCGCGGGTCTCGGCGTCGTCCTTGCACCCCTCGCTCTTGGCCTTTTTCATGAGCTCCAGCGTGTTGTCGTTGAAGTGCGGCGCGAAGGGGAGCCAGCCGAGCCGGACGGCCTTGGCGTTGAAGTCCGCCGTGTGCATCGGCATGTTCTCGCCCGTCTCGGGCTTGAAGTAGTCGACGAAGCTGCGGTCGTAGCGCCACTGGTCCGAGTGCATGTACCAGAAGCTCGGGGTGTTCTGGAGACGGGACGCCTTGGTCCAGTCCTGCGCCATGGCGATGGAGGTCCAGGGTGCGAGCGGCGCCACCTTCTCCTGTCCCACGTAGTGCGCAAGCCCGGCGCCGTTTCTGCCGACGCTGCCGGTGAGGATCAGCGAGGTGATGGCGGCGCGGTAGAGCAGGTCGTTGTGGTACCAGTGGTTCACCCCTGCGCCGATGATGACCATGTTGCGCCCCGTGCTCTGCTCGCCGTTTGTCCCCCACTCGCGGGCGATGTCGATCAGGGTCTGCGCGTCGATGCCGGTATGCTTCTCCTGCCACTTCGGCGTGAAGGGGAGGTCGGAGTCGTAATCCCCGGGGTAATCGCCGGACAGGCCCCGGGACACGCCGAACTGCGCCATCATCAGGTCGAAGACGGTGGTGACGATTACCTCGCCCTCTTTGGTCGTGACCCGGCGCACCGGTACCTCGCGGATGGCGTCTTCTTCGCGCTCGATGCAGAAGCGGACCTTGCGGGTCTCCTGCCCCAGGAAGGTGAGGGCCGCGTCGATCTCGGTCCCGTCGACCATGTCCTTCATGTCCAGGTTCCAGTTCCCCTCCTGCTTGCTCCAGCGGGAGCCGAGGCTGCCGTGGGGGATGCGCACCTCCCCCTCCCGGTTTGCGACGCACAGGGTCCAGTCGGCGTGCTCGATGCCGCTTGAGCGCTCGAACTGGTCGGCCCGAAGGAACTCCCCCTGGCGCCAGATGCCCTCCTGCTCGGAGAGCTTCACCAGGAAGGGGAGGTCGGTGTACTTCCTGACGTAATCCTGGAAGAACGGCACCTGCCGGTCTGCGTAGAACTCCTTGAGGATCACGTGGTTCAGTGCCATCCAGAAGGCGCCGTCGTGCCCCTGCTCGACCGGGAGCCAGGCGTCTGCGAACTTGCTCGCCATGGAGTAGTCGGGGGACATCACCACCACCTTGGTGCCGCGGTAGCGGGCCTCGGCCAGGTAGTGTGCGTCCGGCGTGCGGGTCATCGGGACGTTGGAGCCGCAAAGGATTATGTAGGAGGCGTTGTACCAGTCGGCCGACTCGTTTACGTCGGTCTGCTCGCCCCAGACCTGCGGGGACGCGGGGGGGAGGTCGCAGTACCAGTCGTAGAAGCTCATGGCGACCCCGCCGAAGAGCTGCAGGAACCTGGAGCCTGCGGCGTAGCTGATCATCGACATGGCGGGGATGGGGGAGAATCCGATCACGCGGTCCGGGCCGTGCTTCTTGGCGGTGTACACGGTGGAGGCGGCGATGATCTCGGTGACCACGTCCCAGCTGCCGCGCCGGAAGCCGCCCATGCCGCGCTTCGCGGTGTAGGTAAGCCGCGCCTCGGGGTTTTCCACGATGCTGGCCCAGGCCTCCACCGGGTCGGGGAAGCGGGTTTTCGCCTCGTTCCAGCGGTCCAGAAGCGCCCCGCGCAGGTAAGGGTGCTTCACCCGCATCGGGCTGTAGAGGTACCAGGAAAAGCTGATGCCGCGGGCGCAGCCGCGCGGCTCGTGGTTCGGTATGGAGCCGTCGAACTGCGGGTAGTCGTTCGCCTGCAGCTCCCAGCCGACGATGCCGTCCTTCACGTGCACCATCCAGCTGCACCCTCCGGTACAGTTGACGCCGTGGGTGCTGCGCACCACCTTATCGGACTGCCCCCGGTTCCGGTAGAACTCTTCCCAATCCCGGTTGCGCTGGGAGCTGTCGTCCTTGATCCTGTTGTGGGACATTATTTTATTCTCCTCTTGAACAGCACGGCCGCGACCAGGCAAAGGGCGAAGAAGCCGAGCCCGGCCAGCGGGTAGGGGTCATTCCCCGCGTGTTTTCTTGCATCGGCATCCTTGAGAAGGGCGGTCACGGCCGTGATCTCCTCCTCGGTCAGGGGACGCTCGGCGTAGATCTTGTTCATCACCGGGAAACGCAGGCTTTTGAGGACGCCGCGCACCCCGTTTTCCCCCATCCTGCCGTAGAGGCCGGTCAGGTCGGAGGCGAGGGCGCCGCTGTGCATCCCGGGGTAGCGCAGGGCGTGGCACGAGATGCAGGGGGCACCCCCCTTGGCAAAACGCTGCTTTCCGGTGAAGAGGTCCCGGCCGGCGGCAAGGAGTTCCCCGGTGACCGCCAGTTCGGCCGGTTGCGGCGCCGGCCCCGGCGGCGGCAGGGCCGGCGCCGCGGCGGCTCCCCCCGCGGCGGCCGCGTCCTCGGCCGGGCGCCCGGGTGTCCCGGGGGCCCCGCCTGGGCGGGGGGGGGGGCCGGCGCCGGGGGCGGCGCCTGGGCCGCCGCCGCTGCGGCTCCCCCGGCTGCTGCCGCGTCCTTGGCCGGCGCGCTCCCGCCGCCTAGGAACGCGACGATCTTGGCGGCGTCGGCGCGGCTCACCCCGACGTTGGGCATCTCGAAGCCGTACTTCTCGATCAGCTCCAACTGGGTCGGGTCCTTTTCCGCCGTAAGCTTGTCGGGCTCGGCGATGACCCTGATCAGCCACTCCTGGGAGCGCTTGGCGCCGATCCCCTTCAGGTCGGGCCCGCCACCGTCGCCGCCCCCTATGGTGTGGCAGCTGGCGCACTGCTTTTCGAAGAGATCCTTCCCTGCGTCTGCCTGGGCGGTGCCTGCTGCAAGCAGCACCAGCAGAAAAAGGTAGCGGCGAAGCGTGGTAAAAGTCTTGGGCATGGGTGCTGATCTCCTTTTGCTTCTAACAGGGTGTGAAAATGTGCAGCCACGGCGGGCGCTCCGAACTCCGGGCGCGATGATGTAAACAGCATCGGGTGTTGCGACTCTAGAACAATAGTTTGCAAAAAATCTTGACCTAGATCAAAAAAGAGGAGATGCCAACAGGCTAATGAGGAGCGGCGATCCCCCCCCTTTTCGCCCCGAACCGGCTGGGACGTTTACGGCAATGACACGGGGGGCCGGGCCGGGCGAGCGGGGGAGGACTTGACAGTGCGGGTATTGACTGTAGATTTTTCCGGTATTTTCGAAGGGGTGCGGGCGATCCGTCCTGAACCCGGAAAAAGGGAGTGCCATGACAAGGAGAAGGGTGCGCGTAAACGACCTTATGCAGCAGTCGTACAGCTACTATCTCACCGAGCCGGCAGGGGGGAACTTCCATCCTGAGTTCAAGCCGGAGTTGACGCCAAAGGAGATGCTTCAGATGGGCATCTTCGGCGGCAAGTACATGACCGACTGCACCGACGAGTTTCCCGCGCAGTGGTTTGCCGGCGCGAGGCTCTGTCACGAGCGCCATGTCCCGGAGTTCAACTTCTTCGGAGTCAACGCATCGAAGCCCCTTTCCTACTGGCGGGAGATGGGGTGGATCCACGAGGACGACCCGCGGGGGTGGTTCCAGTGGTACTGCCGGTACTACATGGGGAGAAGGGGGGGCGACGACCTGCGGCAGATCAAGAGGTGGAAGGCGATGGCCAGGCACGTCGCCCAGCTGAGGAAGAACTGCCCGGAGAGGGTGCTGGCCTGCCGCAAGAGACAGCGCCAGGCGCTTTTGCACTGGGCCTACGACAGTCGCAAGATTTGATCGCGCCCGGCCCGGTTCCCCCGGGCTTTCTCCCTACACGACCTTCCCTTCCTTCACGTACTCCCTCAAGATCGCCGCTTCCAGCCGCTTCAGGTCGAGGCGGCGCGAGCCGTCCGCCAGGGCCTCCAGGGCGCAGTAGTGCGTCACGTTCATGATCCCTGCGCCGGCCAGCTCGAAGCGCGCCGCCACCTGCTGCCAGTCGATCTCGGCAGCGATCTCTATCTGCGCGGGGAAGGCGTGTTGCCAGATCCTGCAGCGCTCCTCGGGGCGCGGCATGGGGAAATGTATGATGGCCTGGAACCGGCGCACGAAGGCGTCGTCGAGGTTGCTCCGCTTGTTGGTCGCGAGGATCACCAGCCCGTGGTACCCCTCGATGCGCTGCAAAAGGTAGGAGACCTCCTGGTTCGCGTACCTGTCGTGGGCGTCGCGGATGTCGGTCCGCTTGCCGAAAAGGGCGTCGGCCTCGTCGAAGAAAAGTACCCACTCCTTGTACTCCGCCTTCTCGAACAGCGTCGCGAGGTTTTTCTCGGTCTCCCCTATGTACTTCGACACCACGCGCGACAGGTCGATGCGGAAGACGTCCTTGCCGGTGTACTTGCCAAGCAGCGTGGCGGTGAGCGTCTTCCCCGTGCCGGGAGGGCCGTAGAAGAGGGCGCGGTAACCGCGCTTCAGCTTCGTTTTCATCCCCCAATCTTCCAGCACGGTGTCGTTGTGCTTGATCCAGTTCTCTATCTCGTGAATCTGGCGCATGGTGTTGGGATGCAGCACCAGGTCGTCCCAGGTCATCTCGGTCTCGATCGCCTGCGCCGGAAACTCCATGCCGAAACGGGGCCGGCCGACCGAGCCCAGCGTGACCCATTCCACCAGTTCCGGGTCGATGCAGAGACGGCCGCTCATCACCGGCTCTCCGGCGCGCACCGGCTCCAGCCAAAGGATCCGCTTCCTGGCCAGCCAATGCTCGCCGCTTAGAAGCCGCTGCACCTCGATGCTTCTCGCCAGGTCGTTCCCTGCCAGTATGAACCGCGCCGTTTCGCCGGTGGGGAGGATGGCGCGGTGGTCGCTACCCTTGACGCCGCCGAACTCCGGAAGGTCCCCCCCCTCGGGAAGGAACCCCGAGATGATGGTGTTGAAGAAACCCGGGCGCAGGTGCGGCGCGAGGGCCATCATCACCAGCGCGAATTCCTCCAGCGTCGGGTCCTGGCTTTTTATGAAGAGCTCCAGGGGGGAGTCCTCGCCGCAAAACTCCAGCGATTGCGCCTTGAAGCTCTCCGATTTCCCGAAATGCACGGCGAGGTAGCCCCTTACCAGTTGCGCGAGCCACTCCAGGGCGAGCTGCAGGTTGAGCGCCTCTGGGCTCCGGTATGGCATGGCTTCAGCTTTCGGCATGGATGACACCGCCGCTTTTCTCCAGCAGGGAGACCACCATTTTCGGGTAGTCGCCCTTGAAGAAGTTGTCGTCCCCGCTCCCGAGCACGCCCCGCAGGTGGAAGTCCCCGCCGACACGCAGCACCTCGGTTGCAGGGTCGGGCGCCGCCGCTATCTGCCTTGCCTCCCGCAGGTCCCGGTCTTCGGCGATTCTTCCGGCGGCCGCCTCCGCCTGTTGTTGCGAAGGGAATGCGGCGACGACCAGGCAGGCGAAAGGCTCGTACTTGTAGCTCTCCACCAGCGGCGAGTAGTCGTCGATGTCGTCGATCCCCAGGTAGCCTTGCTGCAACGGCTCAACGGTGACCGGCCTCTTGAAGTGAAGGGTCATGCGCCAGACGAAATCCCACTGCGACTTCCAGTCCCCCTGCGTCCAGTACTCGCCGTAGAAATTGCACCTAAAGGGTCTGATCGACCACTTCTCTGCGGGAACCGGGATGTCGAGGGTGCGCAGCATTGCGCCGACGAACCTGTCGGCCCCGCCGCCGACCTGGTCCGAATCGCCCCTGGTAAGGATCATGTCCAGAACTGTGCCGTCTGCGCTGACAGCCGGATGCCAGAGATACAACATGCTCATGATGGGTCTCCTGGGCCGCGGAATTTTATGGTGACGCGCTTTTCGTAGCTTCCTTTGAGCTTGGCCCCCATAGAGCTGTTTTCGCTGTAGGGGACCACCTCGCAGCCGCTGGTGTCGTTGAAATACTCCTTGCGCTCCTGCTGGTCGGTCTTTCTCCCTCTCTCCTTCCAGTGCTCGACGACGGGCTGTGTCTTGTGGTCTACCGTGGGGGCTTCAGCGTACTTCAGGGTCTTGTCCCACCACTTGTTGTTCCACTTGTACAGCTTCGGGTTGGTGGGGTGGGCAAGCTTGCCGTTGACCAGGTTGTCGCGCCAGGTATAGACATCGTCCCGGTAGCTCTTGCCGTAGAACTTGTCCCGGATCACTTCCTTGGTGTCGAACCCCGGCTTCAGCACGTACTTTCCACCCTGGCGGGTGACGTACTGCGACTTGTGCTTTTTAAGCCGCCTCTTCTTGGGGCCGGAAGCGGAGGGGTTTATGGTCGCCCTGATCGAGTCGTACACCTCATCTTCGTCTATCGGCGCCTCGACCAGCACCAGGGCGGTCAGCTTGTATTTCGTCCTGATGGCCGGCAGCGCCTTCTCGATCTCAGGTGCGTCCCTGTTTTCGTCCTCGATGAGCTCGCCGGCCTCTTTTACCGCCGCTTCCATCTCCTTCGTCTTCTGGGCGTCGCTGCGCTCGTCCTTCTTGCCGTCGACCGTGCCCTCCTTGTCCAGGTCCTTCCCCTTCAGCTCCATCCCCTTCGCCTTCTTCCCCGCGGCCCTCGGGGTGACCAGCCAGTTGTCCCTTTTCGCCTGGACCTCGAAATCGACCCCCTTTACCGACGCCTTGATCTTCGCGAGTTCCCGGTCCAGCATGGCGCGGTCGAAGGGACCCTTCCCCTTGAGCGCCTGCAGCGGCTTCGCCGCAGCCTGGAAGATCTTGTTGGTCTCCTGGGCCCGGGCCGCCTTGGGGTCCGGCTTCGCCGATTTCCCCACCGGCGGCTTCGCCCCTCTCTTGGGCGGCTTCGCCTCGGCCTTCTTCGGCTCGGGCTTCTTGGGAGCTGCCACCGGCTTGGGTATGGTGCCGTCATCCTTGAAGCTCCCGCTGCCGGCACCCTTGCCGCCCGACTTGTTGGGAAGCTTGTCGTCCACCATGCTGGTCATGAACTTGGACGGGTCGAACTCCGGCTTTTTCAGCTCGATCTCGGGGACCTTTCCCGATCCGAACTGGTATTCCTTGACCACCGCGCTGATGCCGACCGGGTCCCCCAGCGGCCACTCCTTCGAGAAGAGAGGCCAGGTCCACCTGTCGTCGGAAAGCGGCGACCACCAGGGCGTCGACAGGGCGATGAAGAAGTCCCCCCCCAGCCCCAGCATCGGCTGGGCGACGATGTCCAGCGTCCCGCTCATGTAGAAGACTCCGGGGTCGCGGTACCCCACGGTAGGCCGCGCGTCCGCATAGGCCTTCACTCCCACGTCCGCCTGCAGCCCGATGCCGAATTTCAGGTCGTGCGAGGCGATCTCCACCCCCGCGCCCCCCTCCGCTCGCAGCCTGAGCCCCCCGTACGCCGAGACGTTGATGGAGCCGGAGATCTGGATCATCTTCTGGACCTCCGGGTCCGTCGAATAGGTCCCTATCACCTCGATGTTGTAAATCCTGGCGGGCCCCAGCCGCGCCAGCGCCGTCAGGCCGATGTTGGCGAAGAGGTTCAGGTTGCCCACCACCGGAATGCCGTAATAGGCGCGCGCCTCGAACTTGATGATCTCCCTGTCGAAGTTCTTCTCCCCGAAAAGGGGGATCTCCCCGGGGGGCGTGATCTTGCTGACCACGGTCAGCTGCCCCTTGCCGTCCACCACCACGAAAACCGTCCCGGCGAACCACTGGGTCAGGTGGAACTGCAGCTGCCCCGTGGCCGCCAGGGCCCGCTGTTTCTTCCCTTCCTTGGGCGCGGGGACCGGCGGCGGCGGACCCGCGGTCTGCACGTTCTCCTTGCCGCCGGCCGCCGCGATGGCGTCCTTGGCGAACTTGCTGGCGCTCTCCGTGTCGGTCGCCACAAAGGAGACCTGCCCGGACAGCTTGTCGGCGGTGTAGCCTGCCTTCCCCCCGATGTCGATGGTGCCGTCCGGCTTGTAGCTGACGACCGCCGAGCCGCTGAAGGATTTGAAGTCCACCCCCAGCATGATCTCGCCGGCGAGCCTTTCCTTCGTGTTGTCGAGCTTCAACTGCCCCTTGACCATCCCCTTGACGTTGATGTCGGCGCTCGCCTCTATCCTGGGATTCCTGGCGTTCTCGACCGCGAGGTTGAAGAGCGCGTCGACGTAGCCGCCGACCTCGACCTTCAGGTTGGAGACCCCCAGGGTCAGGACCCCGGCCTCGAACTTGTTGACCGGCTTGGGGAGGTTCTCTATCTTGAGCCCGAGCCCTCCCAGCAGTGCCGAATTCTTCTTCACGGCCTGCAGCCAGTCGTTGGTGTCTCCTCCCTTCGCTTTCAAGGACGCATAACCGCCGGAAATCCTGCTGTTGGTTATGGTGAAGTTGATATGCATCCCGCCGATCCGGTCGGTCCAGGGGTTGAGCAGGGGCATGGTGCCCTTCCCCATGGAGTCGAAATTCTTCTTGCCGTCCATCCTGACCTTCACCCGCCCCTCGCCGGTCAGACCCTTCACCATGACCCGGACTTCCAGCCCCTTGTGCTTTTGCGCCTCTATCTCGTCCCTGACCCTTTGCGAGGGGGCGAAGTCGGCGGCGGAGAGATCCACCACCTCGGAGCTGGTGACAGCTTCCTTGGCGGCTGGCGCGGCAGCAGGAGCGGTAGCTCGTTGGAGGAGTGGGGCGTTCTCGTCCCGCTTTCCGGCAGGGGGATTTCCCTGCCTCATGACTCCGTGCCCCTGCTGCACCGTATGGCTCAGTTCGTGGGCCAGCAGCCTTCTCCCGGCACCTGTTTCCGGCTGGTACTGGTCGCGGGCGAAGAAGACGTGGTTTTGGTAGGTGAAGGCGCGAGCGGCCAGTTGGCCGCCCAGGCGCGCCGATTGTTCGTCGCTGTGGACCCGCACCCCGCCGAAATCCGCGCCGAAGCGAGGCTCCATGAAACTGCGCGTTCCGCTTGAGAGCGGCTCCCCTCCTGTTGCACCGCTTCTGACCGCTGATTGCGTGCCGGCATCCACGGTGGATGTGCCGTCGCCCTCCTTGCGCTGCAGTTTCTCCTCTTCCTTCCTGTTGAGGCTCTCCTCCGGCTGCGGCGCCTTTCGGAGCTTTTCCTCCTCTTTCCTCTTGACCTGCTCCTGCGGCGTTGCACCCCTTTGCAGCCGGTCGTCCGCCTGCCGCTGGAGCTCTTCCTTTGCCGGTGCTGCCGGTGCGGGCATGCGCATCACCCTCTCCGCCATGCTGTCGGCTTCCCGCTCCAGCTTGTCGCCGGGGTTGCTGAGCGTCATCTTCCGCTGGATGGACGGAGAGATGAATGGCTGGCTCGACAGCTGGGATGCGCTGGTCGAGGCGGCGGAGGATTTTTTGGCGGCTGATTTCATGGCTTCACCGGTTCCATCGGTCGTTCAGGTCCACTCCACCCACAGCAAGGCGCCCATCCACGGCAGCCTGATCATGGAGATCGACCATGGGAGCTCGTCCAGCAGGATGTCGCAACCGCTGGACTCCACTTGCAGCAACCACTCTCCGTCCCGGCGCAGGGTCAGTTTTCCCGGGCGCACCAGAAAGGTTCCGCGCAACGCGTCGGGGGAGCAGCTCCCGAGAGCCCCCCAATGCCGGATCACCGCCTCCAGCAGGGCAGCGCATTCCCCCTGCTCGGCGCTCGTCAGTGCCGCCTCGGACCTGACCGCTTCCTGCAGGTCGATGTTGCAGAGGACCTTGGGGAGCGTCACGAGGTATTCCGGCGCCTTGACCGAACCCGCAGCCAAGTGGTGCAGCAGGCAGACGGCGCGCTCCGGCTGCAGGAGCTTTCCCCCCTGCGCGATCCGCAACGCCTCGAAGCATTGCGGCAGGAAAGGGTGCAGCAAGACGAGGCCGGCGTTGTCTATGTAGATCCCCTCTGCCGCCTCGGGATGAACAGCTCCATCCCTGCTCCGGATCAGCCCCGGCTCCTCGCCGGCCGCCGGGTACCCGCTGCCCGCCGACCCTGTAGGACCCGCCCCCGAACCGGCGCTCTCCCTCCCTTTGCCCCGGGTCTCCGGCCATAGCGCTGCCAACTCCTCGGCCGTCCCGCTTGGCAGCAGTGCGGAAAAGGGGGGCGACCTCCAGGGACTTCCCGCCAGTTCACGCTCGGACACGCCGCCGCCCCTAGCCACAGCTGCGAAAGTTCTCTCCCAGACATTTTCCCGGAGCAGTTTCAGGGCGACCTCCGGCAGCGGCAAGCCTTCCAGTCTCAGGAAAACGGCGTTCGCAGTTTCCCAGACTTCCGGGGAGACCAATGCCAACAGGAACCCCAGGAAAGGATGGGAAAACTGCAACAGCAGCCTCCTTCGGGCAGAAGCGGATGCAAACAGGCGAGGCGCCGTTTCCTGCAGCGTACGGCTGACGCTGCCGGAGGGGTCCCTGGCCTGCCAGCAATCGACCAGCCCCTGCTCCAGGTCGCAACCTGGGGGGAGGCGGAACCACCAGGGGAGGGACCCCGCTTCCAGGAAGTGCAGGAAAGCTTCCGTGAACGCCTGATGTGAGCTCTTTCGCTGCGTTGCCCGGGTGCGGGACAGCTCCTTGTTTAACGACCGCTCCAGCGCCTCGGTTACCGAACCGGCCAGGTCGTATTCCAGCCGCTCCACCGGGAGCTGTCCGACGTCCAGGTCCAGCCGTTCCAGGTAAAGATGCTGGTCCGTGGTGGAGTGACGATCGAGCGCGACCTCGATGGCGGGAAGGAGGCTGTCGCGGCAAAAGCGCCGCAGCCTTTGTTGCAGGGCGGCCAACTCGGGCTCCGTACCCTGGAATGCGACCTTCAGGTGCTGTTGCCTGATCATATGCGTCATCGGTACCTCTCTGGCACTTCCAGCTGGCTGCCGGCCGGAAAACCGCTCCCTGTGGGGGGGGTGAATCGCGGCAGGAATGCCGCTCCTACACGATCTCTCTTACGGTCGAGCCGAAGCATCCTTTTTCGGTGATCGCCGTCAGCTTCACCAGGCCCCTTGGCCTTTCCAGGAACACTTCGGCGCTTCGCCCCTCATAGAAGGGCTCAAACGGATGCGACATCGGGAAGTCCCACAGCCAGGCGGAGATCCCGTGCTCCGGCAGGTTGCCGACCCGCCCCTCCATCCGGAATCCGTTCTCCTCGAACCTTTCCATGGTGAGCTCCAGCTCCGGCTGCGCCCCTTCGCAAAGCCTCTGATAATCACTGCCGCTGCACAGGTTGCGCTCGGCGCAGTCGAAGGCGGGGACCCGCGTCTCCTTGTTGTTCAGCCGCTGGTTGATGAAAACGGCTCCATCGAAGGGGGCGCCGGTCGGCGCGGGCTCGTTCGAATAACGGATCGCCATGGAAAATGCGGGAGACGGTCTGGCGAAGGAATACCTGAATTCGAGGTTGAAGGTCTCGCAGACGAAGTGCTCGATGGAAAGGGTGCTGAAGGGCTCCGTAGCTTCCGGGTCGTAACTCAGCACCAGGCGGTTCGGCAGGGCTCCGATCTGATCCATGAGCGCCTGGTTGATCAGTTCGTTCAGGGCCTTCAGGTACCGCCCCATGGCGTTTGGGAACCTTTCGTTCAGCTGCCCTGCGTCAAGTATGGGGAGAGCGTCGGTCCTGAGCTCGATCTCGCTGCCGTTGAAGCGCAGCCGGACCTCCCGTTCCTGGCGATAGCTCTCGTATAGCGCTCCCTCTTCCGGCGGCTGCACCCAGAGGCGGTAGGCGCAGCGTCCGGATTGCCCGTCGCAGGGGAGCGTGCATACCTCTTCGCAGTCATGCTCCACCTCTATGCCCGCGCTGCAGTTGTTCTGGTCGGTGACCGTAACCGAGAACCTGGTGCCGCTGGGGATGGGGCCGGTCGTGAAAAGGTTGCCGGTGACCGGCTGGTTGTTGGCGCGGAAGGGGGGGGTACCCCCTTCGATGATGATGAAGGAGCGGTAGTTGTCGTTCCCTTCGCAGGTGAAGTCCGTCTCGCTCAGCGCCAGTCGTGGAGCGACCACGATGGTCTGCGGAGCAGTCGCCATGCCGGCGGCGTCGCGAACGCTGATGCTGTGCCCCCCGACGGAGAGCGATATCGGCCCGTTGAGAGGGGCCGGAGCCATGCTGTCCACATGCACCCGGTATGGCGCACTCCCGCCGGTCGCGACCACTTCCACCGGCGCCACGTTGTCCGTCGAGGTGCAACCCACCTTGGCGGTGAAGGAAAGGGGCGTCAGGCAGGTGTGCCTGATCCCCTGTGCGGCAGTGCAGTTGCGGGCGTCGGTGATGACGATCTCGATGTCGGCGTCACCCGGGAGGATGTCGCTCGTGTACTCCGTCCCGTTCACCGTGCCGCGGTTTGCCGTGTAAGGGGGGGTCCCTCCCTCGATCCGGAATACCGCGAGGTACTCGTTCCCTTCTGCCACGCAGTCGAAGGCCGGGGCCCCGAGCACGAGCCGCGCCGGGATCACGACGGCCTGCGGAGCGGATTCCGCCGCCTCCTGGTCGCGTATCGCGAGCGCGTGCGTCCCCGCGCTCAACACCAGCACACCCGTCAGAGGCTGGAACTCCTGCTGGTCCACCTTCACGCTGTAGGGTGCGATACCTCCCTCCGGCGTCAGGGTCACTTCGGCCTGGTTGTTGGCGTTGCTGCAGCCGACCTGCACGGTAAAGGCGGGGGGCGCCTTCGGGAGCAGGAACTGGACCGGGGCGCAGTCCGAGCAGCAGAGGTAGGGGAGGAAGAAGTCGGCGATGACCGTCCCGTCGCTCAGCTCCTCGACCGCTGCATCGATGATTGCGCCGGCGCCCGTGCCGGGCGGGAGCGCGATGCCCAACTCCGGCAGGCGCCCGGTGAAGGCGCCCAGCACCATGCGGATGTCCGGGTCGATGGCGAGGTCCGGCTTCCGGCCGATCCGGGTGAAGGCGTCCACGAGGGCCGTCGAGTCGATCTCGGTGCACTCTGATCTGTCGGAGCTCTCCGGCCGGTCGGACACCCGAAGCGACCTTGGTACCCTGAACCGCACCGGCCCCGGCACCGGTTCCGGCTCCTGGTGATAGACGACGATGAAGGTCCCTCCCAGCGGCACGCCTCCCTTGTGCTGGATGCCGGGGTGCAGGCGCAGGAAGTGGCTCAGGAACTGCTTTTGCTTCACCTCCCTGACCCGCTCCAGGTACTCTTCCCGCAGAGCCTCGAAGGCGTCCAGGCGGCAATGGTAGATGATCGCCTCCAGCCGGTCGTCTAGCTCCTCCCATCTCAGGAGGTTCACGCTCCCCTCCAGGTTCCCGGCACTCTCCTCCCTTTCCCGCTCGACCGCGTCGGTCACCAGCACCAGGTCCCGGTAGCGCTTCCGGAAGGCGGGAAAATCCAGCTGGCCCAGCTCCTCGGTGAACTGTTGGTAGAGCTTGGAGACGTAGATGACGATGTAGAAGACGATGAGGTTAGATTGACCCACGTTCTGGCTGCTCAGGAAGTTGATGATGATGTTCGGGTCGATGTCGGGGACCGCGCCCCCCGGCTGGCCGGAGAGGTAATCCTCGAACAGCCGCCCCAGCGTCTGGGGGCGCACCAGGAATTCGGGAGCGCAATCCGCCAGCAGGGGGAGCCTGGCCTTGACCGGCGTGGTGATCCTGGAGCCGCTCTCGAAGGGAAGCGAGTAGAAGTACTGCAGCTCCTGGCACAGGAAACAGGTGGTCTGCGCCTTGAGCGTGTCGTACAAGGCCTCCAGGTCCTGGAAGCGGCACCGCTCCCTGGAGAGGTCCGCCGGCATATGCTCGTCGAAGGCGCCGGTGCGCAGGGCGACCATCTCGACCGGGAGGCGGTAGCGCGACTTGAGCGTCAAGAGGGTGTTAATCACCCCCTGGTAGTTCTTCCCCAGGTGCCCCTCGATGCGCAGGAAGTTGTACGGCTCCAGGTCGTAGCGCAGGGGCTGGGTGACGAATAGAGGCGCTGCCGGCTGCCAGGAGTCGCAGCGGTAGCCCAGGTTCTGGTTGGCCCTGTTCAGGCGTGTCTTCTCCGGGTCCCACAGGTGGTAGAGCGGCGGCGTGCCGTTTTGCAGGTAGTAGTAAGGGATTGCCTTCTTCGCCAGCGGCAGGTCCCCAATGCTGCTCGGGGTGATGCGGATGGCGTTGTCCGTCGCCGGCCTGCGGGAAACGGGTGGCGGCGGGGGAAGCGGCGGTGCATCGGTGAAGCGGGCCGCCATCTCCGCCAGGCGTGCAAACAGCCCGACCAGTTCCTGCGCGCGCCGCTCTCCCCCCCCCGCGATGGGCGACCCCCAGAACGGGTGCCGGTAGATGCCGGGGTTCACCACCTGGTTCGGAAACAGCACCCCCAGCATCAGGTGGCGCGGGAAGAGGAACTCCGGCGGGCAGCAGACGGCAAGGAATTCCGCCCCCTTGCGGCACAGCTCCAGGTAACCCCTCAACAGGTCGTCGAACAGGTCGTAGTAATACTGAAGGAAACGGACCTGGGTGGTGGTAGCCGGCGCATGGTCAAGGGCGCCGTAACGGCTGGAGAAGTCGGCGAACGGGTTGGAGGGGTAGCTCTGCTCCAGCAGCGGCTTGAAGGCGTGGTAGGCCGCCGTCAGTGCCGACCCGGTGTTCAGGGCCAGCTTTTCGCCGTGGAATACGGCGTGGAATGCAGCGAGCAGCTCCTGTGAGGTGGCTGGGGCGGTGTTGGGCACCTCCACCCGCGGCAGGCGAAGGTCGGGGAGGTTCAGCCGCTGCAGCAGGGAGGCTTCCAGCTCGCCGGCGCTGAGCCCCCCCTCCAGGGCGTTGGCCTTGGCTATGATCTCCTTCAGATCGTTTGTCCCTATCAGCAGGCGCCGCACCGTGACGGTGATTTCAAAGCCCCGGTCGTCGCAGTTGTTGAGGCTGCAGTTGCGCAGCCCCTCCTTCCTCAATTCCAGGAAGAGAAGCGCCGCCTTGTCCGACAGGAAATTCGCCGGGCTAGAGAGCGGCGTGCTGTCCGGTTCCCCTGCCGGGAACATCTCCCACAGGTGGTAAGGGTCGTCGTTCTTCATGAAGGGAGGGTAGGGAGGGTCGCTCGGGGGGGTGTACTCCCGGTAGCCCGTCAGGGAGAGCTCCCCGCATTCCGAGATCAGGTATCCCTGCGAGGTGACCCCGCACCCTTTCGAGATCCTCACGGTGGCGCCGTCGGCGTCCTGTTCCAGGTCAAGCTCCAGCCCGCAGGCGATCCCGATCCCGATGAGGTTGGCCCGGGTCAGGCGCTCCTGCTCCTCCAGGTAGTTGAACCCCTGGTTGAGGTGTGCGAAGGAAAGGACCTGATTCGCCTCGAAGAGCGGGTAGTTATCTTGTGAAGGTTTCATCGCAGAGCACCTCGGTCAGCTCCCTAGAGCCGTTGTCCCCAGACGAACCGGGTTGGTATCGTTCCCCTCGTCGCAGTCGTGCAAGGTGGCGGGCGGATAGCTGTTGCTCAACCTGCTGAGCAGATCCGCCACCACCCGAAGGCGGTAAGAGACTTCCCTGTAGGCAAGGTAGCGCCCCTCCAGCAGCTCCCTGATCCTCTCGATGGTCCCTTGCCGGAAGCCGAGCCCTGAGCAGTGGGGGGGGAGCTCCACCGGGAAGGCGGGGAGCGGCGCGTCGGGGTCGAAGCTCCCCGACCGGAACAGGCCGTCCATCCACTGGTAAAACTCGCTCCCATACCCGGAGAGGATCGCGCCGGCGCAGCTGCAGAGCTGGAGGCTTTCAGGGGTTTGCGTGTCGGATAAGGAGGTGAGGTCGCGGGAGAGGATCGCCTCGACCCGCTCCTGCAAACGCTCCTCGGTCCAGTCGAAACCGGCGTTGGCTGCCAGCCAGTCGCACCAGGCGCCCTCGAAGCGCTCGAACTGCCAGCCGTGGAGCGCAACCTGCCGGAAATGCTCCACCATCAGCGCGGTGATCCTCAGCCATAGCGGATCGAGCAGCGCCTCGCACGGTATGGCGGCGGGGTTTACCCCGGAGCCGAATGCCAGCTCCAGTTCCATCTTCAGGGCGTCGCCATGGATGTGCCGCAGGAACTTGTCCTGATACCACTCCCGGAATACCTCCGAAAATTTGGAGTAAAGCGTACCGGCGCATCCGCAGGCCTGCGGTCTTGTCGGGTGGCCCCCCCCGGCGGTGACCCCCTTTTCCTCTATCAGCCGCGCCAGTTCGGTGACGACCGGGTCGCACGGCTCCTCGACGAACCCGGCGTTGCCGACCCAGCAGATCTTGACCACCAGGTGCGAGGGGATTTCCTGCCGGATCGAGCGGTCGGCGAAGCTGCGCATCTCCAGGTCCGTGTTGAAGGCACCGCTCCACCCCGGCATGATCAGGCTCAGCCGGAAGGAATACGGGTCCTCTTCGCCGCAGGTGGCGCAACCGCCGTCACTGCAGGCGGGGTAGAGGGCGTCGCCGGGGAACTTCGGGCGCAGCAGCAGGTGCTCCACGACGATCATCCTTTCCAGATCGGGGTCGCCAAGGAGCAGGGCGATCTTCTTCTTGATGCCGGGCTGGTTGTCCGGGTTGCACGGGTCGACCAGGTAGTTGAACGCCCTGCCGCGGTCGTGGCTGATGACCGGGTAGGCCGAGAGGAAGGCGATCTTGTCGTCTATGAGCCGGTCGAGCGCCGGCTGCTGCCCGAGCCTTTTCACCAGCAACAGCGTGTATTCGCCGTACTGCTCCCCGAACCTCGCCAGCAGGTGATCCAGGAAGCGGTTGCGGCGCAGCAGGAATTCCGGCTCCGTTTCCGCCAGTGCCTCGAGTTCCGCCTTGCCGAGCCCGCTCACCAGTTCGTCGTACCCCTGGATGATCTCCCCGGTCAGCTCGGTCACGAAGTAGGTCCGGTCCACCGCCGGGTCGAGCGAGAAGAGCTCCGCCGCATGCGCCAGCTGTGCGAAGGCGTTGGCCAGGATCTGCTCGAACACCATGAGGTACGCCTTCAGCTCCCTGGCCTGCGCGCGGCGCCTGGCCGGGGCGGTGGTGGAGAGGTGGTCGGGCCCTATGCCGTAGGTAAGCGGGAAGCTGTACTGGACGGGGAAATACCGGTCGGGGTGGCGGTAGGTCCCCGCGGGGATCGGGATGTCGTTGGCGGCGTTGCGGATCCTGGTCCGTTCCGCCTCGCCGCGCAACTGGGTCAGGGTGTCCATCGCCTCGTCCATCCTGGGGTGGAAGGGGAGCCCGTTCTTGTAGAAAAGAAAGCGCGACGCGTTTCCGTACAGCCTCGGCTGATGCTGCTTGCCCAGGTAAAGAAGCCAGGAGGCGCTGGATCTCGCCGGATCGAATACCGGCTTCCCTTCGCTGCTCCAGGTCGGATCGGCCGCCCCCTTCACGACCTTCCCCTCGCCGTCGTACCTGGTCAGCTGCAAATGGTTCACGGCGATGACCCCTTCTATCTCCATGAGCCGGTTGATCAGGTCGGAGACGCAGAGCACCGACTTGAGCGACGCCGCCTGCAGGTCGGCATCCTTGATGAAGCCGCCGGTGAGCTTTGGGCCGTTGAAGATCTCCTCGACGGGGACCCCCTCGTCCAGCATTTCCTGCAGGGTGTGGAAGGGGAGGGGAGGGTTCAGGTACCGTTCGGTTTCGAACCAGATGCGGGCCTGCACCAGTTCGATGTCCGCCTCGGGCGCCACCTCGACATCGGCGCAGACGGCGACTTCCTCTATCTCTATCACCTTCACCCGGCAGAAATCCTCGTCGAGGTTCCGGTGGGAGAACAGCGCCTTCTTGGCCTGGGCCACGGCCGCCGCCTTTAGCAGCTCCTTCTTGCGGTAGCGCTGGATCGGGCCGTTGGCGCCTCTTTGTTCGAGCAGGGCCTTGAGCGCCTGGAGTGTCACTGCCTCACGGGAGCCCGCCGTGCCCAGGAGCTTCAGCGCCGCGTGTTCGAGGAGGATCTTCTCTCCGGAGGGGAGCAGCTCGATCTCGAAGGTGAGGTAGAAGACGTCGCGCCAGTGACGGCGCAGGTAGCTGTTTCGCCCGTCGTCGTCGAGAAGCGGATCACTCTGGACATCGTAGGACCTGGTGGCGCCGAGGCGGGTCAGTCTCAGGTGGTAGGACTGCCCGTTTTGCTCGGCAAAGGCATCGTCGCTTAAGAGAAACAGCGACCACCGCTCGCGGTCGGAGAGGGAGCCCTCCTGGAAACGGAGCTCGACGGTCAGGGGATGGCTCCCGCCTGCGCCGCTCAGCGTGGCGCCCGTCTCGATCTTCCTGTCGTTCAGGTCCCCCGTGTCCGGGTCCGCTTCCAGCTCAAGCAACGCTTCATACAGCCCAAGCGGCCACACCTCCACCGGTTTGCGCCGTGCCCCTCCCGGCAAACGATAGGAGAGCTCCAGCTCTTCTTCCTCGCACCAGGCGTAGTACCACGCGTCGCAAGCGCATTCCTTGCAGACCATCCAGGCGTTGCGGACCGTCTCCAGGTCGATGAGCAGGCGGCGGAAGTCGTCCGGCGTCAACGGGTTTACCGTCAGTATCTCCCGGGGGGTGAAGAAGGGCTGGTTCGGGAAGGGGTCGCTCTGGTCGGGTGACGGGGTCTGCGGTGCCAGGATGTCGGCGATGTCCCAGCCGGTGCGGTAGCCCAGGTCGGTGATGGCGTAACAGAGCGCCTCCAGGATGGTGATCCCCGGATCGCTCTCGTTGTAGTCGCTCCAGAGGCGGCTTGCCGTCTGCTCGATGAAGCCGATCCCCTCGCGGCGCAGGCGGTGGAAATCCTCCGCAGGCGCGAGGGGGGGATGCTTCGCTATGGTCAGGGGGAGACGGCTCATGCGACGCACCGGCACTCTTCCCCGGGAGCTTCTTCCCCGGCCGGGTCGATGATTTCGACCAGGTGCTTCCTGGCCGAAACCAGGATGGACACCGCCTTGGAACCCGCAGCCTCTTCGACCTCGTCGGTGCGCCGGCTCCCGTCCCGGTCCTGGTAGCTTTGCAACAGCCTGAAGTCGGTCACGCAGTCGAGGTAGGGGAGTTCCTCCAGGAAATTGATCAGCACCGACTTGCGGATCTTCCCGCCGAAGGAAGGGCTCCCGCCGCCGGGATAGGCCCAGGGCGACAGGAAGCGGGTGACGGCCTCCTCGATCTGTTTTTTGCGGAAGCTTTCATCCACCCCCTCGCGCAACCGGACCTTGCAGGCGACCTGCACCTCCTCGAACTCCGGGTTCTTCACGTGCAGTTTCACGAAAAAGGAGAGCCGCCGGCGCAGGAAGGCGGAGATCTCCTCGAGGAGCCCCAGGCTCGCGTACGGGCGCAACGGGTCGCGCAGGTGCTGGAACTGCTGGTTGGGGATGGCGACGACGGTGACGTGCCCCGGGGCGAGCTCGCGGTAGATCCCTTTGCCGGTGTGGTCCGGCTGGTACTGGGTGTGGTTTAGGCACTTGGCCCTGTAGACCTGGGGGAAGGCCTCGAGGACCAGCCGCTCGTAATCCCACTGGGCGATGGCGCGCTCCTTGTGCCGCAACCGCTCGGCTATGCGGGTGTAAAAAGCGGTGGGGGGCTCCTTGCCGCGGCCGCCGAAGCTGGCAAAGGGTTGCATGACCTTCTTCACCCCCTCGTCCGGCTGTTCGAGCTTGGCGATGGTCCCCGCGGCGAGCGTCCTTCCGGCAAAGGCCGGATCGTTCCCCCGGTCCGTGAAGGTCGCCTTCAGCGCCTGGGCGGCCACCGTCACGAGGCGGCAGGCCGAGTCGCTGTTCGTGCCCACCGCTCCCCGCAGCCAGTGCCTGCCGGCGGGGAGCAGGGTGTTGTCGTTGGAGGCGTCCCGCGGCACGGCGAAGGTGGCTATCCCCGATTTCAGCAGTTGCCCGGTCCGGTCTTCCACCTGCTCCAAGGCGAACGCGATCCACTCGTTGGCGTGCAGGTAGCTCCAGTGGATATGAGGGGCCGGTTTCACGGAGCGCGGGTCGGCGCTGCCGTCCACCACCTGGAAGAGCAGGGCGAGGTTTTGCGGGGGGGCGAGGTGGGTCAGGCCGATGTAGAATTCCGCTTCGTGCTTTACCGGTTCCCCCTTGGGGAGCTTCGCGTCGTCCCGGTTGAAGTGCCTGAACTGGGGGAGCAGGTAGATCGCCGGGTCGGCAAAGGGGGTCGACGCTTTCAGATAGGGGTGCTGCTCGGCATGGCCGAAGGGGGTCAAGTGAAGAAAGAGGGCCTGCCTGGCATCGAAATGCGCTTTTTGCGCCGCAGCGAGGTCGACGGCCTGCCGGGCGGTGTAATCAAGGGTGAGCTCGGTGATGAAAGGGCCGGCCGGCGCGAGCGGCTTGCTCCCGTCGTTGTTGGGGTCGCCGTCGGTCACGCGCTTTATGTAATCGATCAGCGCCTGCTCGAAACCGCTCTGCCCGAAGTCGTCGGAAAGCCTCAGCCGGACGAAGCCGTTTCGCGAGGAGCTCTGGTACTGCTCGTCCCCGGACGGGTCCGGTGCATCCGAGTAGGGGGGCGCATCGGGGGATTGCGGCTCTCCCAGCAGGGCGAAGGTTGTCCCGGTGACCTCCTCTTGCAGGTTGGTCCGGTACTGCCGCCAGGCGCCCCCCTGCAGGTACTCGGTGACGGCGTTGACGCTCTTGCCGCCGAAGGGGGCGGGAGCGCTTTGCCACTGCACGTGGACCACCGCATCGGTGATCTTTTTCTGGAGGAGCTCCCTGGACCCTATGACCAGTGCGCTGTTCTTGACCGGAGACGCGCCGAAGGGCTGAAACGGCTTGGAGGCGTCGACCGGACCGAAATCGTTGGAGAGGGCGGCCTGCTTCAGCCTTTTTACCTCGACGGTCAGATCGATGCGCGTCAGCGTCGCTTCTTCCAGCTTCGCGAAGGCGAACTTTGCCGCGTCGCGATGTCTCAGCTTCACGAGCAGGACGGGGAGGGAGGTGCCGAAGTTGTAGCCATGGACCTTTTGCGAGTAGCCTACGACGGCGGGGTCGGCTCCGGTGAGCCTCACTTCCAGCTTCAGCCCTGAGGTCCCGGGGTGGAAGGAGGCGGGGCTTTTTTCCAGCCACCCTTTTTCGGAGCTGAGCAGGCAGACCACATCGTCCTTGAACTCCCCGCTCGGCGCCTGCTGCTGCTTCAAGGCGACGGTGACGGTCCGCTCGCCCTGGGCCAGGTACAGGTAGTGCGAGGCGACGGCAAAGCCGATTTCCGCCTGCGGCATGTCGATCCTTGCCAGCACCCCCTCCCGGTACTTCTTGTTGTGCAGGGGATGCCACGACTTGTCCCCGGTTGCCGGCTCCCCCCCCAGGCCGTCCCCGGAATCTGCCACGGGGGAGGCGAAGAGCCTCCCCTGCTGCAGGTCGCTCGGCGCGACCGCCCCGACCTTTTCCTCGTCGTGGCGGTAAACCGTCTTCAACTCCGCCACCTTCGCCCGGTTTGCCGCGAAGTCGCGGTCGTTGGCGAAGAAGGCTTCCTTCCCCAGGTCGTCCTTACCCGCCTTGAACGACTCCCCGCTCCTCAAAAGGTGTTCCGTCGCCTGGCTCGCCAGTTCCACCAGCAGATGCGCCTGACCCGGCAGGGCCTCCTTTTCCTTCAGCCGGAGAATCCGCCGGTAGTAGAAATCGAGATGCCTGCCGGTTAAGGTGTTGATCCCGTCGCGCGCGTGGGCGAACAGCCGCAAAAAGGCGAGGAACAGGGCGTAGTGCGGCGGGTGGTCGTCCCGCCCGGTGAGGGACGCCTCCAGGGCACGGCCCGCTTCGGTCACGGTCCGCGCCAGGGCCTTAAGGAACAGGTCGAGGATGGAGGTGAAAAGGTTGTGGGTGGCTATCTGGTTGATGCGCTGGAAGGGCTCTATCCCCGGGCCGTAGACCGAGGCATCGGCGGCGATGGCGCTTTTGTAGGCGCTCCAGTCGGCGGAACTGTCGGTGATCCACTCCCTGGAGAGCCCCGAGAGGTAGATCTCGCTGAAGGGGACCGTGGTGCCGCCGAGGATGACCAGCCCCGGCTGCAGGTCGGCTATGAGACGGTCGGATTCGGGGAGTATGGCGAGATCAGCCTTGTAGTAGGAGATCAGCCTGTTGAAGGCGGGGGCCAGTTGGCCCTGTATCAGGTTTTGCAGGGTCTGCTTCAGCGCGATGTCGGCCGGCAGCCCGCTCTTCAGGAGGTCCAGCTCCCTGGCAAGCGTGCCGGCGCTGCTGAAAAGGTACCCGAGCTGCGTCCTGGCCTCCCCTTCATCCGAGGCGAAATCCAGCTCCTTCAGGAAGTCCAGGAATTCCTTCACCCGGCTCTTGTAGAGGTCGACATGCTGCACCGCAGCCACGGCCAACCGCACGGAGACATCCTGGCCGAAGAACGGCTGCCAGTCGCCGTCCTGGACGTTGTTCGGGTTGAAGTAATTCAGGAAGGCGGAGTAGGCCTTTGCGAAGACCATGCTGTCCGCCGCCGTGCGCCCGTCCGCCGGAGCGTAGCCGGGCTCCAGGGGGAAGAGCAGGCGCTCTTCCTGGCCGGTCCCTTCTCGGACCGGTTTCAGTGCATCCCTGTTTTGCTTGCAGTCGTGCGATGGGCTCATGGGCTACCTAGTCGTTCTCGGGGAGAAGGTTGACCGTCACGGCGAGGTCCACGTCCGTGCCTTCGAGCTTGTAGAAGGGATAGACGAAGTTGAAGCGCGAGTTGGTCGATCGGACCCTGTAGACCACCTCGATCAGCACGACACCCTCCAGTTCGCGGGTGTCGTCCAGGCGGACGCTCTCCAGCTCTATGCGCGGCTCGTGGTAGAGGATGGCCGACTCGATCTTGTCCGTCATCAGCGCCTTGGTGCCGGTGTCGAGGCCTTCGAAGACCAGCTCGTCCAGGTTGCAGCCGTACTGCGGGAGCATGACCCTCTCCCCTTGTGCCGTGGTGAGCAGCACCTGGAGGCTGGCGATGATGTCCGCCTCCTGTTCCAGCATCTCCACGCCGGGGAGGGCATTGTCGAAAGTCGGAGGAAAGGACCAGCCGCGGCCCAGGAATTCGAGGCTCATCAGGCATCACCCTCCGATCAGCACGTTCAGTGCGCAGGGGGGGAGGATCATCCCCCCCGCGGCGGTCGGGTCGGCCATTCTGGCGGCGGGGAGGCCGCCGATCAACACCGTGGCAGAGCCCTTCACGATCGCATCCGCGCCGCAGCCGTCCCCCAGGCGGGCAGCCGGCAGTCCGCCGATCAGCACGTTGAGGGCGCCCGGCGGGATGATGGGAACAGGCACCCCCGAGGTGGCCGTGCTGACGATAAGGTCGGTGACCCGTGCGGCTGGAAGCATGAGACCTCCTGACAACCCGAACCTGGAAGGGAGCCATGAAAAGGGGGTAACCCAGGCGCGGAGCATGCGCCAGGGACGCGGAGCGAGCGGGTTCAACCGTCGCATCCTTTGTTTTTTCCCTCTGCGCCCTCGGCGTTCTCTACGGTAAGAGCGTCTTTCAATTGATCTGCACCACTCCCCCCTGGATGACGGTCTTGGCGCTCCCCTTTATGGTGGTGCTCGCCCCGCTGAATTCGGCGGAGGCTGCTCCCTCCGCCTTGAGCGAGGTCTGTGCCTTGACGGTCAGGTTGGCTGCTGCCTCTATCCTGATGTCCTTGGCCGCCTTCAGGGTCAGATCCCTGCTGCTCTCTATCTTCACCCCGGTGTTGTCCATGGTGATCCTGTTGCCGTTTTGGTCCTCGATGACCACACCCCCGGCTTCCTCGGAGAGCGTCATCCTGTTCCCCCCCGGGGTCTCCAGCAGCAGCACCTTTTTCTCGTCGTCGAAGACGAGCTTCATCTCTTCCCGGCTGACGTACCCTTTCCTGTGATTGTCGTCCCTGGCGGCCTCCGGCGCGGGCTTCGCCTTGCTGTGGCACATCCCCAACACCACGGGATGCCGCGGATCGTCCCCCAGGAATCCGACCACCACCTCGTCGCCCGGATCGGGACGGAAAAAGGTCCCTCTCTTGTCCCCCGCGTCCAGCGTCGCCAGCCGCGCCCAGATCCCTTCCTCCACCGTGCTTATCAGCGGCAACCGCACCTTGATCCGGTCCTCTCCCAGCGGGTCCTGCTCCAGTACCGTGACGATCCCTATCTGCAGCCCGCTTGCCGCCGGCAGCAGCCCCGCGGCCGGCAGGGGACGCAGGTTGTAGGTCTCGACGAAGAGGTCCGGGCTGACCCCGAACTGGACGTCCGTTTCCCAGTTCCCGTTGCTCACCAGGTGGCGCACCCCGGAAACGTAGACCTTCCCCTGGAAGCGCTCGCCGATGCCGGTCACCTCCATCACCTTCCCCGGGACGACCCCGGCGAAGCCCTGGAACTTCGCCCTCCCTCTCACCTTGGCCAGGCGCTCTTTCAAAAGCCGCCCATCCGCCCAGGCCTGCAGCTCGGGCTGGGTCACCCTGCCGCCGTGCCTCATCTCGTGCGCGCCCCCCCCCATGACCTGGGCCAGTGTGTCCGGCGCCAGGTTGCCCGCCCCGGATCTGGGCGGTTCCTTGGCCTCCGCCTCCAGCACTTCCTGGTCGGTCGCGTTCCAGCTGCGCGCCACGATCCCCTCGCTTTGCCTGCGCGCGTCGATTTCCGCATCCAGCTCCAGCAGGGTGCTCCCGAACCCCACGGTGAGGACCGGCTCCTCGCCGGTGGCGGGGGTGGTCACGGTCACCTTGCCGTCGGTCACGATGACTACCTGCCCGTTGGCCTCCGCGCGGCAGAGCAGGAAGTCCCAGTCGGTGGAGATGTACTGCGTTACTTCCCTGAGATCGGGCTTGGTCGGCTGGACGTCGCTGGCGAGCCGGTAGGAACCGATGAGCTGCTCCATGATGTCGCTGTCTTTCATGTCGACGTAGTACCGGCTCTTGGTCCCGCCGGTCATCTTCACCGCCTCGTCGCGACATTCCACGGTCAGCACGGCGCCGCTTTTACGCAGGCTGACGCCATGCTTTATGACGATCCCCCGGAAGACCGTGTCGTTTTGCGAGCGGTATCCGAGCTTGAGCTCGACCTTCCTCCCCGGTATGAAGAGGTCGCTGTCGCTCGCCTGGAAGGTCGCCCGGGACGCTTCTCCGTCTCTTATCTGTATCGTGGCCGACGGTATGCGGTTGATCTCGTTTTTCACCGCCACCGACACGATGTGGAACTCGCCCGGGACCTGCGCGCCATCGACCATCACGGCCACCGTGCAGACATCCGGTGTCGCCGGCGTCGGGATGGTCGATTCGCCGCTCACGGCCCCTTCCCCTTCTTATCCAGGGGAGGAAAGAGCAGGTTCGTCCCGGGCGCAAGCGAGCGGAAATCCTCCAGCGCGTTAGCACGAGCCACCTCCAGGTAGTACCCGGGGTCGCCGTAGATCCGGTAGCAGAGCAGGGGAAGGGTGTCGCCCCCCTTCACCTTGCGCTGGTGCGTCAGGTCGACGGACGACTTGTTCTCCTTCCTGACGCGCTTCTTCTCCTCGATGCTCTTCTTGAATTTGACCTTGGCTACGGTGCGGATGGGCTGCCCGTCCTGGTTGAACAGCTTGTGCGTCAGGGCAAGCTCCACGGCCCGGCCGGCGAAGACCAGGCTCCCCCAGACCAGCTTCAGGTGGTACGGCTCGTGGGAGTTCCCCTGGTAGCCGGTCAGCATCTTGCGGAAGGCATCCACCTCCCCGGAAACCCCGTCCTTTTTGGGCTTGCCGTCGATGATGCCGGTGTTGTCGAAGAGGAACTCGCAGCTGAGTTCTTCCGGGAGCGTGAACTCGAACTTCGCCTGGGCGCCGCTGGTGCCTTGACCCTGCCCGTCGGAGGTCTTCACCTTGTATTCGAGGGTGTAGCTCTCCGGATTGATCAGCGCCTCGAAGGACTCCTTCGCCTCGCTCTTGCTGCCGCGTTCCGCATCCTCTGAGCTCTCGAAGGCAAGTATCAGCAGCTTTTCCAGTTTGCCGTTGGCCATCAGCGCTCCGCCTTTCGTTGAAGGATCTGAAGTACCTGCTCGACGCATGCGGCCACGATGGCGTCCCTGTCGTCTCCTCCTCCGGCCGCAGCGGCGGGGGGAGGGGGGGGGGAGGTAAGCGCGACCCTGATGTGCAGTTCCTTTATCTCTATGGGCATGGCGGCGGGTCCTGTCTCCTTTGGGGCGGCTCGGTGCACCCTCCCTCCCCGCGCTTGCCGGCGGAAGGGCTACTGGAGGGTGAAGTACCGGTAGCTCAGCTCCAGCGTCTCGATCACGACGGAATTCTCGCCGGCGTTCAGGTCGCTCACCAGCCACTTCCTGGGTATGGCGTGGGCGACCTGCCAGGTGCGCAGCGGCTCGCTCTTCTCGTTCATCAGGATGACGTTCAGGTCGGTCGGCTGGAAGTCCCGGTCCCTGAAGGCCCTGAAGAACCAGTTGATCACCTCGGAGTCGGTCAGCATGCCGCGCTTCAGGACCAGGTCGGAATACTTGGTGCGCACGGGGAGCTTGTGGGTGAAGCGGTTTTCGCCCCCCTCCTTGTACTCCTCCGTGTCGTATTCCACCGACAGCCCCGACACCGTCTGGAAACGGACGTCGTTCTTGTTCTTGCTGACGCCGAACTCGACACGGTAATAAAACCCCCAGGGGGGGTAGTAGTCGACCATGCGCTTTTCCTAGATCTTCATCAGTTTCAGCCCTTCATGGGCGATCTCGATGCTCTCGATGGCGGCCTCGTTGGCGTCGGACTTAAGGTCGGGGGCGGTGACCTTCACGGGGAAGCATCTGGCCGCGGCCCAGGCCGCCACCGGCTCGTGCTTCTCGTTCAAAAGCCTGATGATCACGTCGCGCCGTCCCTCGACCCGCTCGTTGGCGACTTCCTCCAGCCAGCTGTTGTAGTCGAAGTCGCGCTCGAACTTGCCGCGCTTCATGGTGATGTTGTTGTTCTTGATCAGCCCCGGCATGGCGATCTTGTTGAAATCCTTGCTGTCGCTGTGCCGGTACTCTATCTTCTCCCTCTCCATCACCAGGCCGGTCACCTCTGTGAAGCTGATCTTCGCCCCGCCCCAGTCAACCTGGAAATGGAAACGCGGTAAGGGGTACTCTTGCGCCATGGTCGTTCTCCTTTAACTACGTTGTGGGGTGATCCTGCCTCTACGATTCGGCCATCTTGTGCGAGAACCTGAGGATGATGAACTCGGCCGGGCGCACTGCGGCCATGCCGATCTCGACGATCATGCGTCCTTCCAGGATGTCGATCGCGGTCATCGTCTTGCCCAGCCCCACTGCGACGAAGAAGGCATGTTCCGGCTTCACCCCTTGCAGCGCGCCCTGCCTCCAGATGACGGTCAGGAAGTTCTCGATCATTCCCTGCACGCGCACCCAGGTGTTGGCGTCGTTCGGCTCGAAGACGAACGGCTCGGTGGCCTTCTTGCACGACTCCTCGACGAAGTTGAACAGCCTGCGCACGTTGATGTAGCGCCACTCGTTGTCGTTGCCCGCCAGGGTGCGCGCCCCCCACACCAGGGTCCCTTTGCCGGTGAAGGCGCGGATGGCGTTGACCGATTTTCCCGCTACGGCATCGAGGTTCATCTGGTCCTGTTCCACGTTGGAGAACTGGATGCTCGGCTGGATCACCGAGTTCACGCTCAGGTTGGCGGGAGCTTTCCAGACGCCGCGGCTGTTGTCGACGGCGGCGTAGATGCCGGCCATGGCGGCCGAGGGCGGCATCTTGCACGAGGCGTCCCTTATCGCCGCCTTGGACTGCTCATAGACGCGGTTGTTGCTGTTTTTGAGCGTGTCCAGTTTCACCGGGGGAGCCGCGACGCCGTTGGTGGTTATGGTCACGTCCACCGTGGAGTCGTCGTAGTGGAAGTCGAGCACCGTGTCCATGTTGGGGGCGTAGGCCGCCCCGTATTTCAGGTTGTTGTTGCCGATGCCGTTGTTGCGGAAGTTTGCGATGGCGTTCAGCAGGTTCCCGTTTGGGTCCGCGAGGGAGACGGCATCCCCGTGCACGTCCATGATGACGAAGCGGTCCTTCAGGTCGGCGCACTGGGCGAGCGCCGCGTCGTGCAGGGCCTTGAAGTCGGCGATGGAGAGGCTTTGCGCCTCCGGGAAAACGATCAGCGTCGGTTCGTCCTTCTTGACCAGGGTGTCGAGCCCCGCCTTCAGCTCCGTCTCCACCAGGGCGCCGCCAAAAGTCGCCTTGTAGGAAGCGACGGAGACGACGTAGCAGGGGCCTCCGCCGTTGGCGAAGAACATCTGCAGCGCGTAAAACATGATGTGCTTGGAGCGGGCGGCCTCGGTAACGGAAGCAGTCGCCTTCAGTTCCACCGTCACGCCGTTTTCCTGCGTCTCCTGGATGGCGACGTTGATGTCCTCTTCCTTTTGCGGCCCTCCGAAGAGCTTCTCGTATTCCACCAGCGAGGAGATCCGCGCAGGTTTCAGGGTCAGGTCGCCGGCAACGAACTCGTCCGCCCTCTCCGTGTACCCGATGAACGCGGGGATGGCGGTCTCGACCGGGGCGACGGAAGGGGGGAACTTGGGGATCTCCTCGATGTACACCCCCGGTGTCTTGTAGATTTGGGCCATAGTGTCTCCCTCCTTTTTGAGCGACTGACGCGGGTTATGTGCTAGCCGGCTTCGGGTTGCCCGGCCGGTCCGGCCAGGATAAAACGGTTAGGGCGCCTTGTGGTGGATGTCGTGCACGATCTCCGCGATGAGCGGATGCTCGTTCTCCACGGACCGGAACTTCAGGTCCACCATCCTCATGACGTACAGGACGAACGGGTACTGTTTCCCGCCCAGCGTTCCCCAGAGGTGGTTGACCTCTTCCAGGGTCGGGGAATAGATGTCGAAGATCAGCTTGAAGCCCTGCAACTGATCGAGCGGGTTGATGGGTACCGGTGAATTGGTGATCGAGGAGGGGTCGACGGTGGTTTCGGTGAAGACGTTCTTGAACTGGAAGAAGCGGATGGCCCGGGAGAGCACCGACAGCGCGTTGGTGTAATCGGTGTGGGTGGCCGTCATCAGGACCAGGAAGTTCAGGAACACGGGGGGATTCTGATATGACGCGGTCAGGGTGGCGTCGTTGCGCACATAGTTGGGAACGTTCTTGAGGGTCTTTTCCTCCTTCACGTTGACCGCGGAGAGGTAAAGCATGTCACGGGAGAGGCTTCCCCCGCCGCCTCCGGTGCCGAACACGTCCGGCACGTTCCCCAGGGCGGCCGCCACGCCGGAGTTGTAGACATCGTCCAGATGCTTGTTGAGCTCATTCATTACAATGGTCAGGGCATGGGAAATCAATCTTGGCTCTCCGGTCCCGGCTTTGGAGTCTTTGAATGGCTGTGGCGCCCCTCTGCATGGAGCAAAAAGTGTCGCGAGACAGGCAGCTTGGGGGATGCCTTGATGCTCTTTGCCGGGGTGGTCGTCGCTGCTGTCACGCGGGCAAGGGGGTGCAGGGAAGCGGGTGAAGATGCGGGTGTGTGTTTTATAATTAGAGTAGCTAAATTTATCGGGATTCGCCCCGCTGTCAACCGCGGCACCAAAAAAAGATGCGTCCGCTGGAGTACGGACCCGGCAGGGGAACGGAGAACCGGCAGGGGGGGGTGGGTGAGCGGAATGGGGGGAGGGATAAGCGCGGGGAGGGGTCAGCCTTTCTTTCTGATTATGAAGAACGCGTCGAAATGGGCCACCTTGACGTCGCCGTTATATACTTCCGCTTCTCCCGCAATTTTCCTTTCGTCCTGCGGTATCGCCCTGGCTTCGGCACGGACCACCCCTTCGCGCACGGGCGCCAGGAACTTCAGGCTCATCTCCACCGTCACGAAGTCCGTCCCTTCAGGGACTATGCTCTTGATGGCCATCGCGACGGCGGTGTCTGCCAGCGCGGTAACCGCTCCGCCGTGCATGAGCCCCACCCCCTGGGCCAGCTTCGCCTTGAACGGCATCGACAGGACCGCGCGACCTTGCGCCGCCTCGGTGATCTCCATCCCGAGGTATTCCTCGAAGGGGGCGCAGGATATCCACCCGGGGAGCCGGAAAGGCGTCCGGGCGCTTTGCATCGGCTGTTCGTATATCTCTTCGTACATGTCTCTTTGTTCCCCTCTCCTGAAGATTCCACAATGGTCGTTATATATAGAATCCCGCAGGGGCTGTCTACCGCAAACACATTTTCCACGCTCAAATAGCGGCAAAAAGGGAGACGCCTCAGGCAATCCCCTTTATGGCCGCGGGAAGCTGTGCCAGGGTGGGAACCGCCAGGCCGGGGGGGTCCCCCGGGAAACCCCACAGCTTTTCCTCACGCTCGATCCAGACCGTCTTCATCCCTACCGCATGCGCGCCCAGCACGTCCCACCCGTGCGCGGCCACCAGGCAGCTCTCCGAAACCGGAGATCCCGCCCGAAATGCCGCCGCCCGGTAGGTGCGCGGGTCGGGCTTGCAGGCGTCGGTTTCGTCCGCGGAAAGCACCGCCTCGAAGGCGTGAAGCACCCCTGCTTTTTGCAGGAGCCGCTCTGCAGCCTCCACCGAGCTGTTGGTGAGAACGATGAGGCGATGCCCGTCGCCGCGCAGTTGCTGCAGGCTTTGCGCCGCCTCCGGCCAGGGGTCCAGTTCCTTCATCTGCTCAAGGATCCCTGCGGCCAGCGACTCGGGGCGATCCACTGCTTTCAGGACCTGCTGCAAGCTCGCCTCCGCCAGCAGCAGGAAAGGGGTGTAGCGGTTGGCGAGGGTGGCGGCCATCGCGGATTGCAGCAGGCGCGCGAACCACCACTTCGCCGCCTCGGGGCGCATGCCCAGCTCCGAGAACGCCTGTTCCACCTTCCCCAGCGAGAATAACGTCCCTACCAGATCGAACACGATGACCATTTCTCCCTCCCTCGCTATATGCTTCGCTGCCGAATGCGCGCCCTCCTCAACCGTCTCTCGCTCCTCCGGTCAGGGGGGGCCTCCGGTGTGGCAATCGGTGCAGGGGGTCTGCTGCCAGGCGTCGCCGATCTCCTCGGGGTGCCGGAAAGCCAGGCTCTCCCCTATCCGGGCCGTTTCCAACCCCTTGCCCGCAATCCCCTGGACCACGATGTCGTGGCACAGGTTGCAGTCGGCGCTTATGGCCTCCTGCTTCTCGTTGCGATGGCTGCCGCTGTGGCAGCGGAAGCACCCGGGGAAATAGAAATGGCCGATGTTGTCCGGATACGCCTTCCAGGCGACCCGCATGTAGGGGAAGATGTTCCTGGCGAACTCCCCCTGCACGCCGGCCACCCCCTGTTCCACCAGGGCCGGCTGGCCGGCCAGGAGGTTCGGATAGCTTACCCGGTAGAACTGCATGATGCCGCTGCGAATCCCCTCCTTCGCCTTGTCTAGCGACGGGTACGGGTCGCTGCACAGCCTGACGGCGAGCTTTTTGATCTCCGGGAGTCCGGCGGGGATCCGTCCCGCGGTAATGGCCGAATCGATGAACTGCGCCGGCGGCCGGTACAGGTGTGAAGGGCGGTTGTGGCAGTCCATGCAGTCCATCACCCGGATCTCGCCCGGCGGGGCGGTTCCGGACTGCTGTCCCTGGTCGCGGAAGAGCTGCACCGATCCGTCAGCGAGGTTCGTGTAGCGAACCCAGGCGATCTGCTGCCTGCCGCGATCGGCAGCGACGTATTCTATACGGACCCGGGGATTGGTGTGCCAGTGGATCCCCTCCACGAGCCCCAGTGCCGACTGGGGTGGTCCGACCTTCAGGTTCAGCCCGATGCGCCAGGGGGTGTTCGCCTGATCGGAGAGGTGGTGGTCGCGCAGCTGCAGCTTGTGGCCGTAGAATTGCTGCGGCCAATGGCATTGCTCGCAGACGGCCCGCGCCGGGCGGAGGTTCTTGATCGGCGTCGGTATCGGCCTGGGATAGACGTCGGCCAGGGTGGCATAGACCTGGTAGAGCCCGGAGAGCTTGGAGCGCGCATACCAGTCTGCCCCCGGCCCCACATGGCAGGCGGCGCACGCCACCTTCGCGTGGGGGGAGTTGCTGTGGGCGGTGTGCTCTGGCTCCATCACCGCATGGCAGAGCGTGCCGCAGAACTGGACGGATTCCGTGTAGTGGAACGCCTCGTAGCTTCCCACGGCGGAAAGAAGGACGAAGATCGCGGTACCCGTCACGAAAATGAAGAAGGCATGCCGGTGCCTGGGCTCGGCAAGGTCGATCTTCGGCCACCCCGGCGCGGGGTGCGCGCCTTCCAGCCTTTCCCGCCTGATTTCCCGAAGCATGCCGAGCGGGATCAGCAAAAGTCCCACGATCATCACCGACGGCAACAGTATGTAGGTCACCAGGCCGAGGTAGACCGCCTGTTCCTTCATGGTCAGGGTGACGATGAAGAGAAACAGTATCATGAACAGCGAGGTGAGCACGATGACGACGCCCGCCAACGAAAGCCAGTTTTTCACCGAAGCCGGGAACATGAGCTTCATCAGGGACCTCCTGGCCTGTGGAACATCGGGCCTGGGGATTTACACATCAGGTATTCTAGTGAGCGGTTGGGGAAAAGCAATGATCGGTGAAGATTAATGCCCTTTCCGCCAAGGGGCGCCGCCGACGGTTTTCCAGGTCCCGCCTGCCGGCTCTTCCCAGCGGCAGGGGGGGCGGCTAATCGCTGCGATTCGGTATTGAAGGGCCGGGGGAGAGCCGCTCCCGGTCCCTGCTGTGGTCCTTCGCGATCAGCATGTAGATCGATGGCACCACGAACAAGGTGAAGAGGGTCCCCACGAACATCCCTCCCACCAGCACGAGGCCGATGGAGTTTCGTGCCTGCGCCCCGGCGCCGGAGACCAGCGTGAGCGGGAAGTGGCCGGCTACGGTGGCCGCCGCCACCATGAGGATGGGGCGCAGCCGGGTCACGGCCGCCTGGCGCACCGCGTCCAGCTTGCTTGAGCCCTGGAGCTGCAGCTTGTTGGCGAACTCCACGATGAGTATCCCGTTCTTGGAGACCAGCCCCACCAGGGTGACCAGCCCCACCTGGGAATAGATGTTCATGGTGGTGGTCCACCCCCTGGTCCAGAAGGGGAGGTTCGGGTCCGGCATCTTCAGGAAGGTGAAGATGAGCGCGCCGAACATGGCCAGCGGCACGGAACCGGCCAGGATCACGAAGGGGTCGCGGAAGCTGTTGAACTGGGCCGCCAGCACCAGGAAGATGAGCACGATGGCCAGCGCAAAGGCGGGGAGGAACTTGTGCCCCTCGCTGCGCAACTGGCGCGATTCGCCGGTGTAGTCGACCACGTACCCCAGGGGGAGGATGCGCGCCGCCTCGCTCTCCAGGAAGGCGAGCGCCTCGTCCAGGGGGCGCGTCGGCACGCCGCTGATCTTCACCGCGTTCAACTGCTGGAAGCGGTTCAGCGAACGCGGCACCACCGTCTCACGGAGCGTGGCCACGGTGCTCAGCTTGACCATCCCTCCCCCGGGGCCGGTGACGTAGAGGTCCTGCAGCTGGTCCGGGTTGAGCCGTCCGCTGCGCTCGATCTGCGGGATCACCTTGTAGCTGCGCCCTGAGATGGCGAAGCGGTTCACGAAATTCCCCCCGACCATCCCCCCGAGGTCTCCCCCCACCTGTCCCAGGTTCAGTCCCAGCGCCGCAGTCTTGTCCCGGTCCAGGACGAACTCGTACTGGGGCTGGTCGATCTTCACGTCCAGGATGGGGGGGAAGGCGAACATGCCGCTTTGCGCCGCCTTCGCCTGCAGCCTGTCTGCGAACTCCAGGATGCGCTCGGTCTCCTGTGTGGAGGCGAGCACCAACTCCACCGGGAAATCGCCGCCGCCGGGGAGGGCGGGGGGGGTAACCGGGAAGATGCGCACCCCGGGAAGCTGCTGCAGCTTTTGCTGCACCTCGGGCATGATCTGGAAGATGTCGCGCCGCCGCTTGTCCCACGGCTTGGTCACCATCCCGGAAAAGCCGGAGTTGGGGTTGGTGAGCTGGAAGGTGAAGCTCGTCTCCGGGATCCCCATGAAGATGCGGTTCACCGCGACGGCGAAATGGCTGTTCTGGTCGATGGTGGAGTTGGCGCCCCCCTCCAGGATGCCGAAGATCACCCCCTGGTCCTCCATGGGCGCGAGCTCCTTGGCGGACATGATGAACATCGGGACCGACAGGAGGCTCACCGCGAGCCAGACGGTGTACACCGCCGGGCGCGCCTCCAGCGTCGTTGCCAGCAGCCGGCCGTAGGCGTCTTTCAGCCGGTGGAAATCGCGCGCGATGCGCCCGGCGAAGCCGTGCTCCTCCATGCCCGGCTTGAGCAGGGTGGCGGACATGACCGGCGACAGGGTGAGCGCCACGATGCCCGAGATGGCGACCGCCCCCGCCAGGGTGAAGGCGAACTCGCGGAACAGGGAGCCGGTGAGCCCTCCCTGCAGGCCGATGGGGAGGTAGACGGCGGTCAGGGTCACCGTCATGGCGACGATCGGCCCCACCAGCTCCCGCGCCCCCGTGAGCGCCGCGTCCAGCGGTGATTCCCCCTCGCTCAGGTGGCGCTCCACGTTCTCCACCACCACGATGGCGTCGTCCACCACCAGGCCGACCGAGAGCACGATGGCCAGCAGCGTGAGCAGGTTGATGGTGAAGCCGAAGGCCTGCATCAGGAACACCCCGCCGATGAGCGACACCGGGATGGCCACCACAGGTATCAGCACCGAGCGGAAGGAGCCCAGGAAGAGGAAGATCACCACCACCACGATGATCAGGGTCTCCCCCAGCGTCTTTAGCACCTCGTGCACCGCATCGGAGATATAGCCGGTCGCGTCGTAGGCGATGCGCGCCTTGAGGCCGGTGGGGAGATCGCGCTCGATTGCCGCCATCTCGCGGCGCACCAGCTTGATGACGTCCAGGGAGTTGGCGTTTGGCAGGGGCCAGATCCCCATGAACACGGCGGTCTGTCCGGAAAAGCGCACCTCGGTGTCGTAGTCCTCGGCCCCCAGCGCCACGTCGGCGACGTCGCCAAGGCGCACGATGCTGGTGCCGGAGCTGCGCAGCGCCAGTTTCCTGAACTCCTCCACGGTGCTCAGGTCGGTGTCGGCGGTGAGGTCCACCTGGATGTAGCTCCCCTTGCTGCGCCCCAGCGCGGAGAGGAAGTTGTTGGCGGCCAGGGCTTCGCGCACCTGGGCCGGCGTGACGTTGAGCGCGGCCATCCGCTCGGGCTTCAGCCAGATGCGCATGGCGAAGGTGCGTGCGCCCAGGATCTCGGCGCGCTGTACCCCTTCCAGGGCCGAGAGGCGCGGCTGCACCACGCGCACCAGGTAATCGGTGATCTCGTTTTGCTGGAGCAGATCGGAGCTGAAGCTCAGGTAGGCGGAGGCGAACTGGGAGTCCGCCGTCTCCACGTTGATGGCGGGTACCTCGGCCTCCGGAGGGAGGTCGCGGCGCACCTGGTCCACCTTGGAGCTGATCTCGGCCAGGCCTCTGGTGGAGTCGAAGTTCAGCTTGAGCCGGACCCTGATGGTGGAGAGCCCGAGGGTGCTCTGGGACTCCATGTATTCGATGCCGTCGGCCGCGGCGATGGAGCGCTCCAGCGGCGTGGTGATGAAGCCGCGCACCAGCTCGGGGCTGGCGCCGACGTACACGGTGGTGACGGTTATGGTGGCGTTCTCGCTGCGCGGGTACTGGCGCACCTTCAGGGTGCGCATCGCCTGGAGGCCGGCGATGACGATGACCAGGCTCACCACCGCGGCGAGCACCGGACGGCGTATGAACAGGTCGGTGACGTTCACGGCTAGCTGTTCTCCGGCTTGGGTGCCAGCTCGAAGGGAGGGGAGAGCCGGTTATCCGGCAGCACTGCCTGGCCGTTCATCAGCTTGAACACTCCGGTACTCGCCACGACCTCCCCTGCCTTGAGGCCGGCGCTGACCGCCACGAAATCGCCGCGCCTTTCGCCCAGGCGCACGAACTGCTGGCGCAGCACCTTGCCCCCTTTCCCCTTCCCGTCGTCCTGCACCACGAACACCGAATCGCCGTAGGGGGCGTAGAGCACGGCTGTGGCGGGGACGGCAAGCACGCTCCGCCGCTCGGGCAGCCGTAGCGCCACGTTCACGAACATCCCGGGTCTGAGCCGCTCGCCGCGGTTGGAGAGCGTCGCCTGCACCCGGATGTTGCGGGTGTCGGCATCGACCAGTGGGCTCAAGGCGGTGACCCGCCCGGTCACAGTCAGGCCGGGGAGGGCGTCCACCGTCACCCGCACCGGGAGATCACGTTGCAGCACGCCTATCTGTTGTTGGGGGAGGGTGAAGTCCACGAAGATGGGGTCGAGGGCCTGCAGCGTGACGATGGGGTCCCCCTCGCGCAGCATCTGGCCCAGGTTCACCTGCCGGATACCCAACCGGCCGCCGAAGGGGGCGCGGATCTCCTTCTTGTTCAAGACCGCTCGGAGGTTGGCCGCCTGGGCCAACGCCTGTTCGCGGGCAGCGAGCGCACTTTCGTAGTCGGCCGGGGACGCGATGCGCTCGGGGAGCATCTTCTCGGTACGCTCGAGTGTCGTGCGGGCGAGCTCCGCCTGGGCCAGCGCGCCCGCGAGCTGCGCCTTCTCGGTCGAGATCTCCTGGGCGATCAGCAGCTCGCCCTTTTGCACGCGGCGCCCCGCCTCGAAGGCGATACGCACCACCTTTCCAGCCACCTCCGCCGCGACCGTCACCCCCTGAACCGCGTTCAGGGTCCCCACCGCAAAGAGGGAGCTCTCCCACGACTGCGCCTTTACCGAAAAGGTGGTCACAGTCTCCGGCGGCGGCACGAACTGCTTTCCCTGCTCCACCATGGCCCGGATCTGCAGCGCCTTGATCCCGGCGAGCACGGCGACGATGGTCAGCAGGCCGACAAGGGCGAGAAACAGACGCTTCTTCATGGCTGAAATCCTTTCTCCCGCCCCCCCTCAGGGGAGCCCGGGGGCTGCGCGCCGGTGGGCGGAGACCACCACCCGCCGCCTAGCGCCTGGAAGAGCGCTGCGGTGTCGGCTAAGCGCATCGCCCTGGTCAGCGCCAGGGAGATGCGCGCCTGCTGGTGCTGGCGCTGGGCATCGAGCAGGGTGAGATGGTTCACGGCGCCCAGCCGGTACCGGGTAAGCGCCACCTCTAGCGAGCCGCGCGCGGTTGCCTCCGCCTCCGCCTGCGCCTTGAGCGCCCTGGCATCGAGCTCAAGGCTCCTCAGCACGTCCGCCACGTTCTGAAGGGCCATGAGCACCGTCTCCCGGTAGAGCGCCTCCGCCTGGGCGTAGGCAGCGAGAGCGGCCCGGCGCCTCGCCCTGAGCTCGCCACCCCGAAAGAGCGGCTGCACCAGGCCGGCGCCGATGCTCCAGACGCCGGTCCCGGCGGAGAAGAGATCGGCGGGCGCGGGCCCTTGCGAGCCGAAATCGCCGGTGATGGTCAGGCGCGGGAAGAGATTGGCGGTGGCCACCCCTACCTCTGCGCCGGCCTGGTGCAGCAGCTCTTCCGAGGCGAGGATGTCGGGGCGCCGGCGCACCAGCTCAGAGGGGAGGCTCACCGGCAGCTCGGGGGGGAGCTTGAGCCCCTCCAGTTCGAACTCCGGGAGGGCAGCCGCCTGTGAGGGGGGGAGGCCGGCCAGCACCGCCAGCCGATGCCGGGTCAGGGCCAACTCCTTTTCCAGTGGGGGGATCGTGGTGCGGGTCTGGGCCAGCTGCGCCTGCTGTGCCAGGAACTCCGAGCGGACCGCCCCTCCCAGGTCCATGCGGAGCTTTACCAGACGCAGTTGCTCCTCCTCGGCGGCGATGATCGCAGCGCTCGCCTCGATGCGTTCGCGCAGGGAGCATTCCTGGATGACCGTGGTGACGATGTTGGAGGCGAGCGTGAGGCGGGCCCCCTGCAGGAGAAAGCGTTGGTAGTCGAGCTGGGCCTGGAAGGACTCCACACGGCGTCGCACCAGCCCGAAAGGGTCCAGGCCGTAGGAGACGCTCACCGAGGCGTTGTAGAGGGTGAAGATGCCGCCGGGGCCGCCGGGTTGACCGAAGGAGGCGCCGGTGAACTTGCGGCGCTCCACGGAGAGCCCCGCGTCGAGGTCGGGCAGCCGCGATCCGGCCTCGGCGCCTCGGATCTCCTCGGCCCGGCGCAGCGCGGCTTCCGCCGCGGCCAGGTTGGGGCTTTGCGCCAGTGCCTGACGGATCACCAGCTCCAGCTTGTGCGACGCGAACAGCGTCCACCACTGGGAGGGGATCTCCCCGCCGTTCACAAACCGTTGCGCCTCCCCCTGCGGCGCCGCCGCGGCGTCGGTCGCCTCCGGTAGCGGCAACGGGGTGTAGCGCTGGACTTCGGGAGCCTCGGTCCCGCGAAAGTCCGGGCCCACCGCACATGCGGAGAGCGCGGCCATGGCGGCAGCCATAACTACTGCAAACCCGTGGCGGAGCAAGTATGTCACCCCTTTGCACCTCGACTGATCGTTCGCAAAAGCCACCGGTTATCCGGCCCGCCTCTCGCCCTCGGCACCTTCGGCCTGAAGCAGATCCTCAACGTAAGGCATCTTAACTGCAACCGCCACTGTCGCTGTGATGGGGGCTGCCAGCACCACTGCCGTTACCGTTTGGCAGGACAAAGGTTATATTGGTGACCGACAATGTCAACGTTCATTTGGGAGGAGGAGACGGGCGGCTCGGCTGTGGCGCGGCTAGCGGTTGTTGCATCTCGTCAGCGCGCTGAGCCGCGGCATGGGCGGCGGGCTCAAGCCTTCGCCGGCGCGCTTTGGATGCGTACTCTCGTGCTGGCGAACCTGGCACGACGCCGGTATCCCGCAAACGTTGCCTTACCCGGTCGACCTGCGCCACGGCAAGCGCCCATCGAGCTCGACCTGCAGGGCCATGCTCAGGAAGGTTCGGATCAGGACCACCACACCGAGAACCGTTACCCCCTGCAGGTTGGGTTTCACTGCGACGGTCCGTATTATGTCTGCGGCGACCAGGAACTCCAGGCCCAAAAGTATCCTCTTTCCGATGTCCTGCCTCAGTTTTCGAAAAGGATCCGCCTCGTTGCGCCAGGTGAGGGCGCACCTCGCCAACGCCGTCATCAGCCCCAGGATGATCACCAGCACCCCCGCCCCGTCGACCGCCAGGCCCACCGCCTCTGCAATCTCGTCGAAAGATGGCATAAAACCTCCCCTCGGCCGCCCGCTCGTTGCCGTTCAGGGGAGAAAGGTTATATTAGTGGATTGCAATGTCAACGGTGGTCCGGGAGGAGGATGCCGTTCCGAATGGAACCTTTCTGGCCGAGGGAATGCCGCATCGGGAACATTTTGAGGGGCAGCGTTGAGCGAAGGGGAGCCAATGGGCACTGCCAGCAGTGGAGGCAACAAAAGGGAACGGCCTCCCGAGGACGTGGCACTCGAAAGGGAGCGCTCCGCGCTGCTCCGACGGCTCGAAGCGTCGTTGGAAACACCTATGCTGGTACTTGCGTTCGTGTGGCTGGTGTTGCTGGTGGCGGAGCTGATCTGGGGGGAGAGGGTCGCCTTCGGGCTGATAGGTATGGTGATTTGGGCGGTATTCATCGTCGATTTTTCATTGGAGCTGATGTTGGCGCCTCATAGGGGTGCGTACCTGAGAGCGAACTGGCTGGCAGCGGTTTCGCTTTTGGTGCCGGCGCTGCGCATTTTCCGTGTCTTTCGTATGCTTAAACTGATCCGGGTGGCTCGGGTCGGGCGCAGCTTGCGGTTGTTGCGTCTGGTCAGCGCGCTGAACCGCGGCATGGGTGCGCTGGGCGCAAGTCTTCGCCGGCGCGGCTTCGGTTACGTTCTCTCGCTGACGGTGCTGGTGAATTTTGCGGGCGCAGCCGGGATGTATTCCTTTGAGAGCGGGGGAGGCGCAGGTTTGAACTCATACGGGGAGGCGCTATGGTGGACTGCGATGGTCCTGACGACCATGGGGTCGCAGTATTGGCCGCAGACGTTGGAGGGACGCGTCCTTTGCTTCTTCCTGGCTCTTTACGCATTTGCTGTCTTCGGGTACGTGACGGCCACCCTGGCGACCTTTTTCGTCGGTCGCGACGCGGAGAATCAGCATGCCGATGCACCGGCGGGGAAGGAGCATGCTGAAATACGTGAAGAATTGGCCGCCTTGCGGCGGGAGGTCAGGGAAATCCTGCTCCAGCAGCAGGAGTCGGTGAGAAAGGACCGCGACCGGCAGAGGTGAAAACGCCGGCCGGAGTACGGACCGGCGGGGACCTGGCGGCAGCCTTGAAGCCGGGCACCGGGCATGAAGTGGCGATGGTGCCGCGGCTTGGTCGGTATGAGCGATCAGATCGATAGGAGCCGGTTGAAAAAGGACCGGTAGCGGCGCAGCGCGAGCCGCAGGTCCTCGGTCGAGACATCCCCGCCGCGGTCCCACTGTGTCTCGAGCTTTGCCCGCTCATCGGCGAAGGTCTCAGCCAGGCGCTTCATCGCCTCCGCCACAAGGTTGTCCGCCTCTTCCACCGCCCTTCGCGGCTCGTCGACGAATCCCGCCTGTATGCCGTCCCAGCGTGCGCGGAGGTCGCTCGTCTCATTGGGGGATAGCAGCGGCGCCGCCGACGCGTCGGCAGGCAGTCCCTCTTCTTCCGCGGTGACAGGAACGCGGACCTGTCGTTGTTCCTGACGTCGCGCCAGGTCCGCGGTGGTCAGGACCGTTTTCCTTTTTTCCTCGTTGAGTCTCTCGTCCATTGGTTCCTCCCTTTGGTTAATGCAGCTATTTTCGCAGTGCTCCGGCAGTTGGTGAATCCGTTTCACCGACCAGGTCCAGGAAAAGGGTGCGGTAATGAATCATCGCCTGCCGCAAGTCTTCTGTGCTAGCCTCCCCCTTGGCATGACGAAGCGAGATGTCGTGCCCTGCCCGGTAATGCTCCACGACCCGTGGATGCTCGACAGAGATGTCAGCGGCGCGCTGCTCGAAGTCTCCGACGGGGTAGCCGCGCCTGCCCATCACGTCACCCAGCAGTTGGTCTGCTTCCGTCACCGCGCCTTTCGGGTCATCGACGAACCGTGCCTGGACCTTCTTCCAGGACTCCCTGAAGCGCGCAGCATCCTCCGAGGAGAGCGGCCGGATGTTCAGGCGCTCCACACGTTTCTCGCGCTCCTTGAGAGCGGCTTCCGCGCGTGCACGGTCTCCTGTTTCCCGCACGGTATGGTCATACTCCGAGCCGAACCGATTACGCAGTTCATCCGTCTTTCGCCTCCGGAGGAGAAAGAACCCTGCGACAGCCAGAACCACAATGACAACGACCACGCCGACCGCGACAAGTGCACTTTCATCCATGTCTGCCTCCAGTGTGCGTCCTTTAATTCGGGCAATGCATGTATATCACTGTTTCAAGTGTATGCAATTCCGACTGCCCAATCGCCTTTCCTCTTTCTTTCTGCCGGCGCGGGAATTACAATGCTCTTAGAAGGATCGGAGTGAGAAGCGCTAAGGAAGAAGCGACGGTCGCTGCGAAAAAAAAGCGGTGCCCGACGCGGGAGGTGAAAGATGGGAATTTTAACGTGGATTATACTTGGTCTGGTGGTTGGTGCGCTCGCGAAGTTTTTCATGCCTGGCGATGATCCCGGAGGTATCTTTGTAACCATCCTGCTCGGTATCGCTGGGGCATTCCTGGGCGGCATGATCGGTTCGATGCTCGGGATAGGAACGATAACCGGGTTCAACATGTTGAGCATCCTGCTCGCTATCGTTGGGGCGGTTCTCCTGCTGGTCCTTTATCGAGTCATCAGGAGACCGCACAGAGGGTAAAAGCCTGGGCGCAGGTACGAGCCCGGCTCAAATGCAGGCTACTTTTCCAGATGTGTATCCGCTGGGGAGGTAGCCTGTCACATTTTCTGCCACCCAGCCATCCAATCGCTGAGCCTCCTGATTCGATGCTCATCGTCTGCCTGACGACGGTGAGGGATGCACCGTGAAACGGGTGCTGTCGCCGCCTGCCAAGTAGATCGCTTCCTTCCATCCGCCGAGCAATCTTTCTCCTACAGCCTGCTTCCCGTCGATTTTCATCGATGCGGCGCATGCTCACCGCATCTGCCATTCGGAAAAGGAAAACGGGCTATCTACGCAACTATGACAGATCCGCGCGAGGAACTTCATATCGGCCGCTGATGCGAAGCATGCGGAAGAGAAAATGCCGATCCTGCCTTCAAATACGGCGCATCGGGAAAAAATATGACGGATCCGCGCGAAGAACTTCATATCGGCCGATGATGCGAAGCATGCGGATGAGAAAATGCCGATCCTGCCTTCAAATACGGCGCATCGGGGAAAAATATGACGGATCCGCGCCAAGAACTTCATTTCCGGCCCGGATATGAAGCATGCGGACGAGAAAACCACGGTTCCGCCTTCAAATGTGACGCATCAGGAAAAAATATGACAGATCCGCGCGAAGAACTTCATTTCGGTCGCGGATATGCAGCATGCCGATGAGAAAACGACCATTCTGCCTTCAAATGTGTTGCATCCGGAAAAAGTATCGCTGATCCGGTCGAGATACGATCGATCCGGAAAGGATGTGCGCTTTTTGAAAAGTAGTGCGTCGCGGTAATTTCACCGGACCCGATAAAACCTTTACATGGATCACGATGTTCCGTGGGGGATCCGGCATTTGCGGCAAGAACCGGCGGAGGGATTGCGCAGAAGCGACTGGACGTGGGGGGAAAGCAAAGCCCCCCCGGAAGGCTCCCGGGAGGGGCAGGTAAGGCTTCAAGCCGGTTCCATGCGCAGAAAATAGGACCATGGGCCGACGATGGTGCCGCTCTTGCCCCTGATCCTGAGGAAATTGGGCTTGGTGCGGTTCAGTCCCAGGATCGGTATCTTCTGGCACCTGGTCGACGAGTCGAGCAGCCTCCAGTTCGCCTCGACGCTGGGATCTCCGTCGCAGACCCAGATTTCGTACAGCTTTGCGCCGGCGAGCTTCGCTACCGAAGCATAGGCCTGTCCCCCCTTGCTGTCGAAAGTGATCCTGAAATCTCTCGGCTCAAGGATGGTCGAGGCAGGGGCCGTCTTTTCGGCTGAGCGACCAAGGCCGAGTTTCTCCGGAAGGGTCGGGTCCTTGATGGCTGCAGCTTTGACCACGCCGTGAAGAATGGCAAGGCATTCGTTCATCACCTGACGATCGGCCTCGCACGCCTTGATCTTTTCGGGGTCCCCTTTTAAGGAGCCTGCGAAGCTGGTCTCGAGGCGCTCGTGGAGTTCGCTACACCTCCCCGGCGTGGGGATAAGCGATATCAGGTAGTCGAACATCTCCTGGGTTAAACCGTCGATCAATACGGCTGATTTCGTAATGACCTCGGCATTGCTGTCGTTGCTATAGCTCATGGCTACCTCCTGTTTGGGTTTGTTTGGATATTTTAATGCTCGCTTCCCGGAATGACAAGTCGTATGGATACGGTTCATGGTGCCCCGTACATTTTGTCTTTCCCCCCGCGGCACTGCCGTTGCGTGCCTAAGATTGGGATATATAATCAATTGCCTGTAGCTAATCCCTGAGCCGAAATCCGCGTTGGAGAGAGCCGGACGCGGGAAGGAGAAAGAAATGAGGCGTCGAATCGCTGCTTCGTTAGTCGTTATTCTTGCGTGCCTGTGGATCGTGTCAGGCTGTCACACCGTGAAAGGCGTCGGCGAAGACGTTCAGAGCGGAGGTAAGGCAATAGAGAGGTCTTCGGGGAAATGACCCCGTTTGCCTGACGTCATGCGCATGGGCAAGAAGTTGCCTTGTCTAAAAGGGACAGACCGGCTGGCGTTCTGTCCCTTTTTTGCGGCAGCGTTGAACCGTGGTCGAAGTGCCGGAGGATCGGGCAAAAATATGGGAGGATCGCTATACCGCCTCCTGCCGCTTTCGAGGTAGCATCGCCGCAATTTCTACCGGAGGCAGACATGGATATCAAGGAAATCAAGGAAAGCGTTCATGGTGAAAGGACGAGCCTTACCCGCAGGGGCTTTCTCAAGGGGGTCGGCATAGGGGGGGGCGCCCTGGTGCTGTTCGGGCAGTTCGGGGTGCATTCGGCGGCCTGGGCCCTCTCGGGGGAGCCGGTTTTCAAGATGGTCCTGGTCGATTACACGAAATGCACCGGGTGCCGTACCTGCGAAACGGCCTGCTCGTCGCGCAACCGGGTCGCCTCCGTGGACGGTAAGGAACTTTTGGGGCTCGGCAACCCTCGTTATGCCAACATACGGGTGCACGGCTTCAATCCCGATGTCGACGTCCCCATCGTCTGCGCCATGTGCGCCGACACCCCCTGCGTGCAGGCGTGCCCGGTGGAAGCCGAGCGGAAGACCGGCAGGCGCGCACTCTACAGGGATCCCGCGACCCGCGCCATCCGCAACGACGTCGACCGGTGCCTGGGGTGCCGCAGTTGCGCCGGCGCCTGCGCTTCGAAGCGTACCGGTACCATCACCCCGAACCCTGAGACGGGGAAGCCCGAGCGGATCTGCACCCTTTGCGGCGGCGACCCCCACTGCGTCAAGCTGTGCCCGTTCGGGGCGCTCTCCCATGTCGAGGTCCGGCGCGACAGGAAATTCTACGGCCTCGGCCCTGATAAGATAGCGGCCCAGCTGGCCGCCAGCTGGTACGGGACCGCGGATTTCGGAGGTGTAAGATGAGCGGCAAGGCAGGGTATCACGGCAAGTTCCTCAATATCGATCTCTCCACCGGCAAGACGGAAACGGTGGCCATACCCCGCAAGGATCTCGACCTTTTCGTGGGAGGGCAGGGGCTGGGCATGAAGATCCTCTGGGACCGGCTAAAGAAGCCGGGGCTCGACCCGCTTTCTCCGGACAACCTCCTCATCTTCATGCCCGGCCCGTTCTCGGGGCTCCCGGTGCCCTCGTCCTCCAGGACCTGCGTGGTTACCAAGTCCCCCATCACCGCTGCGCTTAAATCCGACTACCCCCATGCCTCGACCGTGACCTACTCGAACATGGGCGGGTTCTTCGGACCCGAGATCCGGTTTGCAGGCTACGACGGGGTGGTGGTCACCGGCAAGGCCAGGGTGCTTTCCTACATCGTCATCGACGACGGCAAAGTGGAGATACGCGAGGCGACGAAGTTCAAGGGGATGCGCACCGACGCCTTCGACAAGGCGATCCAGGCGGAGCTTGGTGACCGGAGGTTCAAGACGGTCTACATCGGGCCCGCCGGGGAGAACCTGGTTCCCTTTTCGAGCATCATTCACACCGCGGGAAGGGCGGCGGGGCGGGGTGGCGCCGGCTGCGTCATGGGCTCCAAGAACCTGAAGGCGATCGCGGTGCGGGGCTCCGGGCAGCCCGGCGTAGCCGACCATGCCGGGTTTCTCGCGGCCCTGGAAAAGGCAAGATCCGCCCTCTACGGCACCGCTTACGCCAAGTCGTGGGCCGAGCAGGGTACAGCCAGGGCCATCGTCGACAACAGCAATGCCGGGACCGAGTCGGTGCGCAACTACCGCGAGGGGACCTTCCTGCAGGCAGACAAGATCGGCGGCGACGCCGCGAGGCGTGACGTGTGGGTGAAGGACATCGCCTGTTACTGCTGCCCGCTCGCCTGCAAGAAAAGCGGAGTGACCAGGGGGAAGTACGGCGGCGTGGTCCATGACGGCCCGGAGTATGAGACCGGCGTAATGCTCGGCTCCAACCTGATGATCTCCGACATGCCGGGCCTGCTTAAGGCGATCACCACCCTCGACGACCTCGGCCTGGACCAGATCTCTACCGGCAACGTCATCGGTTTCCTGATGGAGGCGTACGAGAAGGGAATGATCGACCGTAAATTCCTGGACGGCATCGATCTCAAGTGGGGCAGCGTCGACGCGACGCTGGCCATGATAGAGAAGATCGCCGCGCGTGAAGGAGTGGGGGATCTCGCAGCCAAGGGTGTGGCCGGTTTGTCCAGGGAGATCGGTCAGGGGAGCGAGAAGTTCGCCATCCACGTGAAGGGGCTGGAGCTCGCCGCACACAACATCCAGGCGAACCTGCCCAGGGGGCTTTCCTACGCGACGGCATCGAGGGGGGCCTGCCACATGAGCGGTGACGACATCCCCATGCAGAACAGGCGCGCCATGCTCGACTCCACCGGGATGTGCTTTTTCCCCACCTTCGAGCCGGCGCTGGAGGAGCCGATGCTCGCCCTCTTGAGCGCGATCACCGGCCGGGATTACGACAAGGCGGAGTTCGAGAAGAGCGGCGAGCGGATCTTCAACCTGGAGAAGATGTTCAACTACCGCGAGGGCTTTCGCCGCGAGGACGACCGGCTTCCGGACCGCTTCTTCGAGGACGCCTTCACGGTGGGGCCCAAGAAGGGCGCGGTGCTGGACCGGAAGAAATTCGAGGCGGTGCTGACCCGGTACTACAAGGAGCGCGGTTGGGACCCAGAGACGACGAAGCCCGGGGAGGCAAAGCTCAAGGAACTCGGGCTTGATTCAGCATAGGGAGAGACCGCATGAGGCTGAAAAAGACGGCTAGTTCCATTGTCGGCATTGGTTGCCGTGGGAGTTGCTGTCGACCAGTCAATGGCTATGCCGGCTTTCCGCGCGCCTGAACGTCATAACACCTTCATGTAGTGATGGGCGAGTGGCAGGCCAAAGCATCAATAATGAAGTGGGCAAGGCGGCAAACCCTCTGCCGCCCGATCATCAGGTCTCGGTACCGTTTTTAAGGCAGGAGGTGATTCCGTTGCCGAGGGTTGCCAATCGTTCGTGCCAATCATTTCTACTAGCTTTCTACCAATACAAGATTGTTTCTATGGATAACAGCATTGCCTGAGTTGTAACCGAGAATCGTTTTTATTTCTTTGCTGTTACGACCAACTAGTTTTTCGATCTCTGTTTGAGAGTATTGGGTAATTCCACAAGCAAATTCCGACTCACCAAAACCGCAGACCTTAACACACGATCCGCGATCAAAATTGCCACTAACCTGCATGATTCCTGAGGGAAGAAGGCTTTTGCCAAATTTTTCTATCGCAAATTTCGCCCCTGCGTCTACGCAAATAACGCCCCTGGGTTGTAAAGTACAGGTGATCCAATGCTTACGTCTATTCATACTACTCTTTCCTGGCAAGAAAAGTGTCCCTGAGTTTTGCCCTGAAAGGATTTCGACCAGGTTTATTGGCGTTCTTCCGTTAAGAATCAATGTCGGAATCCCGCACAGCCACGCTTTTTTAACCGCAGCAAACTTGCTAAGCATACCGCTCTCTGAACCTCTCCCCGCAGCGACTTCTATCATCTTTTTGGGAATATGCCTAACAAATGGGATCAGGCGGGCATCTCGATCCCATTTAGAAAGCCCGTCGACATCAGTAAGTATCATGAGAAGATCAGCCTCAACTAAATTAGTGATTGAGACAGGCAGCTCATCGTTGTCACAGAACTTGGTATCTTCAGTCATTACCGATTGATTCTCGTTGACTACAGGAATTACGTCCTTCGATAGAAGCATCTCGATTGTGGTGCGTGCATTGATAAACCTTTTGCGATTGCAGATGTCATCCCTAGTGATAAGAATTTGTGCGACTCTTTGACCTAAGGAAGAGAAAGCCGTTTCATAGGCTTGCATAAGACGAATCTGACCTACAGCCGCGGCGGCCTGTTCATCGAAAATCGTGCGTAACGGCCGGTTCGCAACAATTGCGTCCCTTCCCGCAGCCACCGCCCCAGAGGTGACAACAACAACTTTGGCACCACTCTTACACAACTCACTAATAGCCGCTGCAATGCGGTATATGCGGCATTGGTCAAAGTCACCGCAATCGGTCGTGAGTACACTAACGCCAACTTTAACAACTATTCGGTCTGCTACAAAAAATGACTTTCTGTATTGCATTTCACGAAACCTCAAATTCGACCGATTGGCCAAGTGCCTGTCTTAGCTATTAATTCGTATCCATTCGCGCCTACGGTTTTTATAATTGCTGCGACCCTGGCGAGGCTCATTGTATCTCTGCACCAACTACCATCAGGAGCATCTAGGCTGCCGAACTCATGAGAGAACCCCTCATCTGTGTTATTGATGGTGTATCCTCTTAACTCAGTGAAGTGCGGAGCACCAGGCAATGGCGTAAAGACAAAGGGATTTATATAAGATGCCCCCGCATGCATCAGCATCTTCCCATATTCCACACTATTTTGCACATGTTGCCGAGTTTCCAGATAGTTATCGCTAGGATTATAAAAACCCAGCATGAGGCCGCAGGTGGTTTTTATGTTATATTTTTTGAACAACTGCACAATTTTCCGGGTATGTCCATCGATGGCATTAAGCTTTGGTTTATTGGAGGTATCCAGCGATTCTTGATTAGCAGTTTCTACCGCCAAATAAATGCTATAGCATTTGCTATCCGCCATTGCCTTAATGAACTTTTCTGCGGTTAGCCCACTTCTGCGGGCCGAAACGGTTTTTCTGAAAATGCTCTCATTGCTTACACTCGAATCTATAGTATCTTCGGTAACCTCTGGAAGGAGCGCAATGAGGTTGTACAGACTAACTCCTCCCTCCTCCATCCAGGGCAGGTCATATTTTCTCAGCTTATCAAATACAGTCATAGCCCACATCGGGTCGTGCAGGAGGTGGTCGTCTTCAAGCATAAACTCCGTCACCCCGACCGACTTCAGATAATGGAGGTATTTATCGAAGACATGATCTTTCATGGATACCCACCCCCCCTGCACAAGAGGAATAGTGCAGAAGTTGCACCTTGTATTGCAGCCAAAAGAGGAGAAGCCGTAGACCAAGTGTCCATGGTCCAGTTGCCGCTCCCCAGCGGAGTGATATCTGCCGCTGTACAGGTTCAGATCAACGAGAGAAAGATCGGGTACGGCGATATCCGTGATGTCAGATAAAAAAGCCCTCCTTGAGGAAAAAGCAATTTTGCCGTTTGCTCTATAGGCGATTCCTTGAACTTCTGTAACACGACGCGAATTCCTCTCTGTTAAAACATCGAGTAACTCGGTGAAGGTCACATCTGCTTGACCGAGAATCACAAAATCCACAGGTGAGCTCAATAGAACGTCTGCCGGTAGACCGTTAGCATGTCCGCCCCCCATGATAACAGGGATCTCTGGATCAATCTGCTTGATGAGGTCAGCAACCTCGCGGGCATTTCCCCATTGGTGAGTATAGGAACACGTAATGCCCACGACATCAGGATCGTAACGTCTCACCTTGTTTTCAAGTGCCTCCGGTGTCAGCCCATACGAAATGATCGAACTCCCCTCCATGCTTGTGAAGTAATCTCTCTCATCGTCCCACCCTTCGTATACGGCATCGATGATTTTCACATCGTATCCTGCTTTCTTTGCCGCTGTCCCGATTCGAAGAAGCCCCATTGGTACGCCCGCTCTTTTCATTTCCTCCAAGCGGGTAATTCCCATACCCTTGAGGCTGCTGACGACCGCACGGTCCTGATCCAGGCAACTCCTATCCGAGTCTTTCGTCTCGATGTTCTCCATAATGACGTCTAGCGGCCGTGAAATCCGGGTATAGTAGGGTACAACCAACAGAATACGGGGTCTTCTGCCGCTCTTCCAAACGTCCCTACACGATCGCACTAGTGAGGATTCTGCAAAACCGGATGCTAGTTGTGCCGACAATCTGCTACCGAGTTTTTTCCTATTCGCATCCGGTCTGATAAAACTGCTCCAGTTCTCGCTTGTCATGAATTGGCTCCTTGAGTTGAACACCGCTGATATTTCAATAGGACTTATCCTTCCCTACCTTCGCCAGCATCTTGATCCTATCCAGTGCGGCAATCGATGCGCCTATAACTATCAAGAAACATGCGGCAATAACTTTCCATGTAGGCTCAGCGCGCCCGAATAAAATCAACATGATTGTAGAAACCAATGGAGCAGTATAGGAAAGAACACCCAATATTTTAATGTTTCCACCCTTAACACCATAATCCCAGGCAAAGAAAGCTGCTCCGACCGGCCCTACTCCCAATCCTGTTATAGCCAGCGCCTCAGGCCAATTAGGCATTACCGACTTTTCGAAGATCAAATGAGACATTGCTGACAATAACGCCGTGACACCGCAGAATCCACCAACGAGTTCAGTAGGCGACTCTCCTAGGCTTCTTGAGATTACCGAGTAAGCCGACCAGATTATCGAGCACAAAAAAGCCCCCAAATACCCCAAAAGATATTCCTGCTTTAAGGACAACGTACACCCTTTCAGGATTATTACCGCAGCGCCAGCGAATCCGATGACCGCTCCGGCCACATGAAACCAATGCAATTTTTCACTTGGTAACAGCGAAGAAAAAATTACAATGAAAAGCGGCCAGAGATAGGCAATAAGGCTCGCCTCAACGGTTGGAGCGTTTTTTAGGGCGAAAAAGTAGCAAATGTGATATCCGAATAACCCGAACACCCCGTTTAACCAGAGACTTTTTCGTTGCCTGAAGCACATTGAGTCGGCGCCGTTTAGCATCCAGAAGAATATTCCTACGCAAAAGGCGATCGCAAATGTCATCGCTGTCAATTGAAGTGGGGGAATCCTATTCGTGAGGGACGTTAACAGTGCCAGCATTCCCCACATGAGTATCGCGCAAAAGCCGACAATGGTTGCCTTCACGCGTTTCTCTCCGAGGCGAGACCACGTATTGTCACTACTCATACTGACTCCTTTATTCGCCGCCTCACGGCATACCTGCCGGGTGGCAGAGCCTGTCTAAGCCGATCATCGTCGCTTATCCAGCATGCCCCGAAACCTTTCCCGCAGCGGCGAGTCTTTCCATTACGAAACAGCCGGCTCGTCCCCACACGCTTGAGTAGCATTGGAGCGTCACACTCGTCACCGTCATGTAATTGGTGATCACTGCTTCAGCGAAAGTCATCGGGACGTACGGGCACAGTTCAGACATATCTCGGCGCGCAGCGGTGGGTGGAAAATATCAGAGGAGTGTTATTGGATTCTTGAACTAAATTGACCTGTCCCGGTCAGCTAGGAAGAATTTGGCGCTTGAACTCGCCGGGTGGGATGCCGTAGAGAGCTTTGAAGTGGCGGGTTAGGTGGCTCTGGTCGGCAAAGCCCGTCTCTAGCGCCGTATCCACCAAGGGGCGCCCCTGAGAGATTAATTCACGGGCCCTTTCCAGGCGTAAACGCAACAGGTAAGCATAAGGTGTGAGACCGCTTTCCTTTTTGAAGAAGCGGATCAGGTGGAAGGGAGTGCAATCGAATCGTTCGGCCAGATCGTTAAGGGAGATGTTTTCGGCCAACTGATCATGAAAAAGGGCGATAACTCTGCGCACCCGCGTCTTTTCATAGCCAATCACCGATTCCTGCGTTCTTGTGACGGAATGCCTACCGGCCAGCAGAGAAAAGACTTCCAGGAACGCGGATTCCTTCTCCAAGGCAGATGTTGAGTGATGGAGGATGCCGAAGAGCCTGGTGAGTGATTCGAGACATTCCGGGTCCCGGTAAAATCCGCTTTTGAATTCAACAGGAGCGGAGGGTAGCACGCCGACTTGCCGTATTAACGATTGGAGTTGAGCTGGCTGCACATAAAAAGTCATCAAGCTACGAACGGAGTTCTCAAGGGTCCTGTTTGCATGGACTTCTCCCGGTGCAACAATACTGAAGCATGCCGGCTGGAGGATGCGTGTGCAGCCGCGTTGCGAATATTCTTCGCCACCGCTTCGGTTGAACCAAATGCAGTACGACTCATGGAAATGGGCCGGGAAATCGAATTCAACATCCAGGCAGGAGAGGAGTTCGATCCCGCTCACTCCCGATGGCCTGAAATAATGGATTTTTGTTTTCTCCATGTGTAACTCCCGCTAATCAATTACGACTCAACCTACAGCACCTTCCCCGATGAAAGGTACTGCTTGTCTGCGCCTCGATGCACTCTCCACTGCACGAGAGGTCAGCAAAAAACGAGCCATTTTCTATGTTGTTCGGGTCGTGAAAAAAAACAGCGACTTAGGCAAAAGGGGTCGTAGTATTAGTTTCTTCAAACTGTTCCTTTTTTTACAATTGATTTTCCTTTCGAACGGAAATTTCCAGTAGAACAATGTGTTTCCTTGTCATTGCATATTTTTTCACATGTGCATTTTTTTACAGATAAAGCGGCATGCCGAGCCTGCGTAGCTTCTCAACCAGGGTGGTCCTGTTGATGCCGTATTTCAGTTGCATAAAGTATCGTCCTTCGGACGGGGGGTGGCAGATGCTGCTCTTGATCGCATATATCGGGTTTGTCAGCTTAGGCCTTCCCGACACCCTGATCGGTGTGGCATGGCCTGCAGTGCGGCAGGAGTTTCATCTCCACCAGGATGCCGTCGCCCTCGTCTTCTTCGGTTCAGGGTGCAGCTACTTCCTTTCCAGCTTCTTCACTGGCCGCCTGCTCCGTATGGCTGGGATCGGTACCCTCCTGAGCGTGAGCACCGCGATGGTGGCATTGAGCGGGTTTGGATTCGGCATGGCTGAAGCATGGCAGCTGTTCGGGGCCTGTTCGGTTCTGCACGGCCTGGGATCAGGCGCCATCGATGCCGGATTGAACCACTATGCCGCCCATCACCTCTCCCCCCGCCACATGAACTGGCTGCATGCCTCCTACAGTCTGGGAGCGACCATGGGGCCTCTCGTCATGACAGCTGCGATGTCGCCAGGCTCCTGGCGCTGCGGCTATTTCACCGTGGCCACCATCCTTGTCCTCCTTGCAATTGTCTTTGCTGTGACGGGGTCTAAGTGGAATCGAGCAAGTTCGATCGAGGGGGAGGGGGGAGGGAGCAAAGGTGCCGGTATGGGCGAGGCGCTCCGGCAGACTGCGGTATGGCTTCAGGTCGGCATCTTCTTCGTGTACACCGGGCTCGAGGTGACGGTGGGACAGTGGAGTTTTTCGGTGTTGACAGGGTCACGCGGTGTATCGAGCGAAACGGCAGCCTTTTTGGTAGCCGGCTACTGGGGCAGCATCGGCGTGGGGCGCGTCTTGTTCGGGTTCATCGTCGAGCGGACCGGAATGGACAGGATGATCAGGTGGAGCCTACGGACCGCCTTCGCTGGTACGGCGCTCTTCGCCCTCGATGTCTCAGGGGGAATTACCGCATTTTCCCTGGTGTTCGCAGGTGCAGGGTTGGCAGCTATCTACCCGTGCCTGATGAGCAGGACGCCGCGACGGCTGGGGACCTCTCTTGCCGCCCATGCCATCGGCTTCCAGGTGTCAGCGGCGACGCTCGGAGCGGCTGCCCTCCCAAGCCTCTCCGGTTTCCTCGCCCAGAGTGGGGGGCTGGAGTCGATTCCGGCAGCAGCGGTGGTCATGGCTCTTTGCGCCCTGTTACTGCATGAGGCCCTCCTGCTTAAGGACGCAGCCGGCCGTCGTTAGTAAGCTCAGCCCAGGCAACGATGGGGAAGGCAAGGGGATAGCTGAATCTGTGCGTTGATTGACATTAATTTTTCTGCGGAATATGCTGAGAATCAACCAGGTTGCCGGAACCAGCTCGGTGGCGGTCCCGGGCTGGCGCGCATAAGGAGGCATGAGATGGAAAGAGAAAGAAAGCAAGAAGGCCAGATGGACATGCAGGCGATGATGGAAGTTTATAAGAAGCTGGCAACTCCGGGCACCCCCCACAAGCTGCTGGGGAGGCTGGCGGGAAGCTGGACCACCGTGACCAGATCATGGATGGAACCGGATAAGCCGCCGATGGAAAGCACCGGCACCTGTGAGCAAAGGATGCTCCTGGACGGACGTTACTTGCAGCAGGAGTATGCCAGCGAGATGATGGGGAGTCCGTTCACAGGCATCAACCTCATTGGGTACGACAACCATACCAGGAAATACCTCTCGACCTGGATCGATTCGATGAGCACCGGTATCTATTATTTCGAGGGGACGGCCAGCGAGGATGGTAACGTCATTACGCAGGAATGCAGCTACGACGACCCTGTCAGAGGTCCCATGGTATGGCGCAGCGTGACCAGGATCGTGGATGACAATACCCTGAAGTACGATATGTACGTGATCCCCAAGGGAGGCAGGGAAGAGAAGATGATGGAGATGACGGTCAGCCGGAAGCCTTGATGTAGGTACGGGCGAGACGAGCCGGGCAGCTGAAATTATTTCAGCCCCGGCTTTTTTGCGTCCCGAAGGGCGTGCTGAATCGAGCGCTCACTATTACCACGACTACCTCCGCAGCAGCAGCAGCGGCAGTTACAGCGGCATGCCGAGCCTGCGCATCTTCTCGACCAGGGTGGTCCTGTTGATGCTGAGCATGACGGCGGCCCGCGCCTTCACGCCCCCGGCCAGTTGCAGCGCCTCCCCGATCATCCTCTTCTCTATCTCGTTGATGGCTGCCACCATGTCTATGCCGGCCGGGGTGACGCCGGTGGGTACCCCCTCTACATAGTGCTTGGCGACGTTGGCTGGAAGGTCGCGCAGGGATATCACGTCCCCCTCGGTGAGCGCCACGATCCTCTCGATGATGTTCTCGAGCTCCCTCACGTTGCCGTTCCAGGGGTAGGCCTCCAGCGCTTCCAGCGCCTCCTTGTCGAGGTGCATGATGGGCCGCTGCATGGAGCGGCAGTTCTTCTCCAGGAAGTGCTTGGTGAGCGGAAGGATGTCCTCGATGCGCTCCCTCAGGGGCGGTATGAGCACCGGGATGACGTTGAGTCGATAGAAGAGGTCCTCGCGGAAGTTGCCGCGCGAAACTTCCTCTTCCAGGTTCACGTTGGTGGCGGATATCACCCGGACATCCAGCTTGATCTGGCGGTTGGAACCCACACGCTCCACCTCCTGCTCCTGCAGTACGCGCAAGAGCTTGGTCTGCAGGTGCATGGGGAGCGTGCCGATCTCGTCGAGGAAGATGGTGCCGTTGTTTGCCGCCTCGAACTTGCCGACCTTTTCCCTGACGGCGCCGGTGAAGGCCCCTTTGACGTGCCCGAAGAGCTCGCTCTCCAGCAGGTTCTCGGGGATGGCCGAACAGTTCACCGCGATGAACGGCTTGTCCTTGCGGCTGCCGTTGAAGTGGATCGCTTTCGCCACCAGCTCCTTGCCGGTGCCGGATTCGCCCAGGATCAGGACGGTGGAGTCGGTCTTGATGATCCGCTTCATGCGCGAGAAGAGCTGCTGCATCGCCTGGGAGTTGCCGATGATGTTGGCGAATTCGTACTTGTCCCTGAGCTGCTTCTTCAGGTAGACGTTCTCGCTTAAAAGCTGCCCCTTCTCGACCGCCTTGTCGATGATGATGCGCAGCTCGTCTATGTTGAGCGGCTTGGTGATGTAGTCGTAGGCCCCTTTCTTCATCGCCTGCACCGCCGTCTCGGCGGAGCCGTGCCCGGTGACCAGTATCACCTCGGTGCGCGGCGAGTCCTGCTTGACCTGGGTCAGGATGTCGATGCCGTTCATGTCGGGGAGAAACAGGTCGCTCAGGACGATATCGAAGGGCTCGCCGGCCAGAAGGCTCAGCCCGTCCTTGCCGCTGGAGCACCCCTTCATGGTGAAGCCGCTCGCCTTCAAAAGGATGAGCAGCGCCTCCCGGCTCCCGTCGTCGTCTTCTATGAGCAGGATCTTTATGTTGGGCTTCATACGCTGGTTCCTATTGTTAGAGGTTTCTTGAATAACATGTATGGCCGGATTTGGCAACCCCGCAATTTGACTGGCAGGGCTGCTCCGGTATACTTTGGCGACCATTATAATTAAACCTCACGCTGGAGGAGCTCATGGATCTGTTCAACCTTTTCCCGTTTCTGCTGGTGGTCTTCCTCGTGGTGGCGTTCCTCGCCAACGCGATCCGCATCCTTCCCGAATACGAGAGGGGGGTGCTGTTTCGCCTGGGGCGGGTGAAGAAGGTGCGCGGGCCCGGGATCGTGATCATCATCCCCGGGATAGACAAGCTGGTTCGGGTGTCGTTGCGCATCGTAGCCATGGACGTGCCGCCGCAGGACGTGATCACCCACGACAACGTCACCGTCAAGGTCTCCGCCGTCATCTACTTCCGGGTGGTCGATGCGGTGAAGGCGGTGGTCGAGATGGAAAACTACCTGTACGCGACGAGCCAGCTCTCCCAGACCACGCTGCGCAGCGTGCTTGGGCAGGTGGATCTCGACGAGCTTCTGGCCAACAGGGACAAGATCAACCGCGAGCTCCAGGAGATCCTTGACCGCCAGACCGAGCCGTGGGGGGTGAAGGTCTCCACCGTCGAGGTGAAGAACATCGACCTGCCGCAGGAGATGCAGCGGGCCATCGCGAAACAGGCCGAGGCGGAAAGGGAACGGCGCGCCAAGGTCATCCACGCCGAAGGCGAACTGCAGGCGTCGGAAAAACTGGCCCAGGCCGCGCAGGTCATGGTGACGCAGCCGATGTCGCTGCAGTTGCGCTACCTGCAGACGCTCACAGAGATAGCGGCGGAGAAGAACTCCACCACGATTTTCCCCGTCCCGATCGACCTGATAAAGATGTTCCTGGAGCGCGGTACCGAGACCAAGCAGACTCCCTGAGAAGGTTACGGTATACAAAATTGTATTGGCGCCGAGAAGGGATATCATTGTACTGACAAAACCGGGCGATCCGGTGCGGATCAATGACAACTGTACGGATGCGATAAAAGGGGGATTCAATGCTTAGCAAGAAACTGTGCGATGCACTCAACAAACAACTGAACAACGAGCTTTACTCTGCCTATCTTTACCTCTCCATGTCTTCCTATGCCGGTTCCATCGGCCTCAAGGGTAGCGCCAACTGGTTCATGGTGCAGTACCAGGAGGAGATGGTGCACGCGATGAAGTTCTACAACTACATAAACAGCCGCGGAGGGCACGTCGAACTTGCCGCCATAGCCGCGCCCCCCACCGAGTTTCCCTCCCTGCTGGACATGTTCGAGCGGACCCTGACGCACGAGCAGTTCATCACCTCCTCGATAAACGAGCTGACCGATCTCGCCCTCTCGGAGAAGGAACATGCCACCAACATCTTCCTGCAGTGGTTCGTCACGGAGCAGATCGAGGAGGAGGAAAACGACAGGGACATCATCGGGAAGCTGAAGCTGATAGGGGACAACGGGCAGGGGGTGCTCATGCTGGACAACGAGCTGGCAGCGCGCGTCTTCGTGCCGCCGCCTGCCACCGCTCCCTAGTCGCCGCAGTCGAAGCGAAGTCGCATTGGAACAAGGAAAGGGCCCGCGCCGGCGGGCCCTTTCCTTTTAAGCCATGCGGTTGTTTCCTTACATCTTCTCGATGGTTGCCGTCTTTTTCAGATCGGTGATGAAGGCCGAAAGCTCCTGCTGGACTTTTTGTCTCTTCAGGAAGTCGGAGATCTTCTCCCGGGCACTCTCGAACTTCTCCGTAGCGCCCTCCTGCTTCTCGACGAGCTTTATGATGTGGTAGCCGAACTGGGTTTCCACCACCCCGCTCACCTCGCCGGGCTTCATGGCGAAGGCGGCGTTTTCGAAAGGCGCCACCATCTGGCCGCGGCCGAAGGTGCCGAGATCGCCACCCTGGGCGGAGCTGGGGCAGGCGGAGTCGGACTTGGCGACGGCTGCGAAATCCTCGCCGGCCTTGACCCGCTTCAGGAGGGCTTCCGCCTTCTCCTTCGCCTTCTTGCGCTGGTCGTCGGTCGCCTTGTCGTCGACGCTGATCAGGATGTGGCTCGCCTTCACGGACTCGGGCTTCTTGAAGTACTCCTCGACGTTCTCGTCGTAGAACTTGCGGGCCTCAGCCTCGGTTACCGCTGCCTTGGCCGCGAACTGCTGCTCGATGAAGTTGTTGATGATGATGTCCTTGCGGGTGAAGTCCTTCATGTCCTCCGGGGTCATGTCGACACCCTTCAGCGCCTCGATGAATTCGGTCTCCGAGTCGAACTTGGCGCGGTTTTGCGCGACCTTGTCCACGATCCTCTTGTCGAGGTCGGCGATGGTCAGCTTGGAGGCTTCCTGGTAAAGGAGCTCAGCGGCGGCGAGCTGATCCAGCGCGGCGGCTTCCGCCTGCTTCATGGTCTCTGCGGGAAGGGGCTGCTGCACCTGGTTTTGGGCCAGCATCACCTTGAGGGCCCGGTTGACCTCGAGACGGGTAATGGCGATGCCGTTCACCTTGGCGACGGTCACGGTGGCCGGGTCGGCAGCCGGCTGCTCCTTGGCCTGCTCGACGGCCGGCACCTTTGCTTGCTCCTGGGGCGCCGGGGTTTTCACCTGCTCCTTGACCTTCTCTTTGGCGGCGGGCTTGGCGGCAGCTTTGGCCGCGGGCTTTGCTGCTGCCTTCGCGCCAGGCTTGGCGGCTCCCTTTTCAGCCGGCTTGGCGGCAGCCTTGGCTCCGGTCTCTTCCGCGAACGAACCGCAGGGAAGCAGCAGGGCCGTCAGCATGACGGTTACGGCAGGGGAGGTGATTTTCTTGAAGGAAAACATGCAAATCTCCTTTGGGAATTTTTTTGCGATAGTAGCATTTAATTTTGGGGAATTCAAACCAGAAAAAGGGAAACTCGGGGGGCGATGGGCATCTTCGGGGTTTTATTGCGGCGCGGAATGTGGTAAGAATGATTGGCAAATTTTTCATCCGGTTACAAACTTCCAGAACAAAAGGAGCGATACGACATGTGCAAGAAAAGCGAACAGGCCGCCCTGCTGGCCTTTCTGGCCGGAGCCGCCGTGGCTGCGGGTGCCGCACTCCTCTTTACCCCCAAAACCGGGCGCGAGGTTCGCGAGAAGCTGGGAGAGGCTAAGGAAGAGGCACTCGACAAACTGAAAAGCTGCGTGCAGACCGCCAAGCTGAAGCGCAAGGGGGGAGGGAACGACTCTCTCAATTATGACGGCGGAGACTGCTGGATCTAGAGGGTGGATTAGGGGCCGGGGCAGGGGGTGGAAACGCTTCCGGCCCACGGCTTTCGTCCCGGGTCCCGTGTCACAGCCCCAGGTCCCGCTGCACCGCTTCCAGATAGCTCCTGATCGACTGCGCGCTCTCCATGCCAAGCACCCGCTCGCCGATCTCGCTCGCCCTGGCCAGCGAGATGCCGCGGATCGCCTCCTTGACCCTCGGTATGGCGGGGGCGGAGAGGCTGAAGCTGCGCAGCCCCAGTCCCATGAGCAGCACCGCGTTGACCGGTTCGCCGGCCATCTCGCCGCAAAGCGACGCCGGCTTCCCCGCGCCCGCCGCTGCATCGGCAACCTTCTTTATGGAGCAAAGCACCGCCGGGTGGTAGGGATCGTACCATTTCTTCACCCGCGGGTTGTTCCTGTCGCAGGCAAGGGTGTACTGTATCAGGTCGTTGGTCCCGATGCTTAAATAGTCCACCTCCTTGGCAAGCGTTTCGGCGACCAGCACCGCCGCCGGAAGTTCCACCATCACCCCCACCCCTATCTCAGGGTCGAAAGCCTTGCCATCCCGCCGGAGTTCCTCCTTCACCTGCTCCAGTATCCCCTTTATGCGCCGCACCTCGTCCACCCCCGAGATCATCGGGAACATCAGGTTGCACTTGCCGCTTACCGAGGCAAGGAGCACCGCTGCCAGCTGCTCCCTGAAGATGTCCTCGCGGTCCAGCGAGATGCGCATCGAGCGCCAGCCCAGATAAGGGTTTTCCTCCTTGGGGTGGGGGAAGTAGGAGAGTTCCTTGTCCCCCCCTATGTCGAGCGTCCTGATGCTGACCGGAAGGCCGGGGAAACCCTCCAGCACCTTGCGGTAGATGGCCGCCTGCTCCTGGCGGCTCGGGAAGGAGGTGCGGCTCATGAACGGGAACTCGGTCCGGTACAGCCCGACCCCCTGGGCGCCGTGCAGCTGCGCCACCCTGAGGTCGCTCAGCAGGCCGATGTTGGCAAGCAGCGAGACGGTGCAGCCGTCCGTGGTCTCGGCCGGGAGGTCGCGGATCCCTTCCAGCGCGCGCTGCTTCTGGTCGAATTCGCCCTGCAGCCGCAGGTATTCGCATGTGATGCTTTTCTCCGGGTCGACGTAGACGCATCCCGAGTTGCCGTCCACGACCATCTCGGAGCGCACTCCCGCCTGCTTTAGGAGCCCCTCGATCCCGAACACGGCGGGGATGCCGAGAGCGCGCGCCATGATGGCGGCATGGGCGTTCCGGTTCCCCCTCTCCGTGGCGATGCCGATAACCTTGCCGTGGTCCATGACGGCGACGTCGGAGGGGAGCAGTTCCCGAGCCACGATGATGCGGTTGTCGCGCAACCTTTCCAGGTTCTTGCTGCTGCCGTTCAGCGCGTCGCAGATCCTGCGCCCGATATCCTCCATGTCCGCGCTGCGCTCGCGCAGGTACGGGTCCTCCATCCTGGCAAAGGCGGCCACGTAATCCTCGACCACCTGGTTCACCGCCCCGTGCGCGCCCGCCCCCTGGTCGATCAGGGCCGAGATCTTCCCGATGAAGCCGCGGTCCTCCAGGATCATCAGGTGGCTGTGGAAAATGGCCGCATCCGCCTCGGACAGGAGCTCCCCCATCCGCTTCTCCATGTAGATGGTCTGGATGCGCGCCTTCTCCAGCGCGCGCATGAAACGGCTAAGCTCCTCGGCGCGCGGCCTGGCGTGCTCCACGACCGGCTCTTCGCTCGCGCCGCGGTGCAGTATCGACACCTTCCCCAGGGCAAAACCGGGTGATACGCCGACCCCGGTCAAAACGCCCGTCCCCTGGGTCTTCCGTCCCCCCCGCCCGGCGCTCCTGGGCACCCCGTTTTTCTGGAGGCGGTCCACCTCCGCCGCGTAGAAGGCCCGCTCCTCCTCCTTCTTCCTGATCGAATCGAGGAGCTTCGCGTTGGAGACGATGCTGGAGATCTGCCAGGCGATGGTGGAGACGGCGCTGATCTCCTGCGGCAGGAAGGTGCGCGCCTGGCGGTTTTGTATCACCAGGACGCCGATCGGGTTGTTTCTTTCGAAGAAGGGGACCCCCAGGAAGGAGAGGACCTTCTCCTCCTTGGTCTGCCGGAAGTACTTGTAACGCGGGTGCAGCGGGGCGTTGTCCGTGGCCACCACCCCCCGCTGCTCTATGGCGAGGCCGGTGAGCCCCTCCGAGGTCTTCATGGTGATGCCGACGGAGAGCCTGGAGAGTCCGCGTGTGGCATGCAGTCTCAGAGTCTCGCCGTCCTCCTCAAGGAGGTAGATGGAGCAGACATCCGACGACATTCTCTTAGCCACCAGGTTTACTATGTTGTCCAGGGTCTCCTGCAGGTCGTGGGACTGAAGGATCAGCGCGCTGATGTCCTCCAGTGTCCTCAGTCCCAGTCTTTCCCCGGTCTCCTCTGGCATTGCGTTCCCCTTTGCGTTTAATTCCGGCAGTATAGATGAGAAAAGCGGGATGTGAAGCGTTTTAATGCTATTTTAACCGCTCTTCGGTTGGCAAAGCCGGTTCATCTCTGTTATAGTGTGCGCCAATGAAATCAGATACAGCAGCGGAGGTGGCAATGGAAACGACTTTTGAAGAAAAACTGGCCGACGGGATTGCCCTGATGGAGTCCGGTGAATACAGCAAGGCCGTCGATGCCTTCAAGGGATGTATTGCTCTCGAGCCTGGAAATTCGGAAGGTCACTTTTACTTGGGCGAGGCGTACTCCGAACTGGGGCAGGCCGACGACGCCATCGCAGCTCTCAAGAAGGGGCTTGAGCTCTCCCCCGAGGACATGGACGGGCTTACCGCACTTGGCGACGTCTACTTCGAATCGGGCAAGCACAAGGACGCGCTCGCCTGCTACCGCAAGGTGACGGAGCTGGCGCCAAAGGATTGCGACGGCTACGTCAGCATGGGGCTCGTCTACAACGCCATGGAGCGGACCGAAGAGGCGCTGAAGGCGTTCGAGAAGGCCATGGAGCTGGACCCGACCAACGTGTTCGCGCTGAACGCCATGGGGGACCTCTACTACGGCCTGGGGGACAACGAAAAGGCGATAGCCGCCTACCACAAGGGTATCGAGATCGATCCCGCCGATGCCACGGCCCGCTTCAACCTGGGCGAACTCTACTACGACATGGACGACCTGGAGTCCGCCGAGCGCGAGACCCTGGAGGCGATCCGGCTCGACCCGGAGTTCACCATGAGCTACCTGACCCTCGGCAACATCTGCATCGACGAGGACCGGACGGCGGAGGCCATCCAGCACTTCGAGAGCTACCTGAAAAAGGAGCACTCTCCGCAGGCCCGCGAGATGATCGCCGAGGTGAAGGCTGTGGTGGAGGGGCTGAAGGAAGAGATGCGGGGGCAGTAGGTGAGGGGAGGGTGCCGCGGGTGCCCGCCCGTTGAAGCAAAGGGGAGCCATGCGGCTCCCCTTTTTCGTTAAGCGGGTTCACCCTTTTGCTTCACCTTGGCGAGTATCGCCTGGACCACGTGGTGCGCGTCGTTCACCGCGGTGTAGATCAGGTTCGGGTGCCGCTCCTCGTGAATGGCCCCCTTGCTGATCCGCATGTAGGCCGGGGAGATGGCGCCGCCGATCACGTACACCCCCTTCCTGGTCGACTCGAAGTCGGCGGTGAGCAAAAGGAGCCGGTCCCCTTCCTTGGCCACCTGGCAGACCCCCTCGGCGCAGGCGATGGTCTGGACGCCGATCCGGTCGTAGACGGAGAGCGGGCCCTGGCTGCCGATGCAGGCGATCACGTTCTTCATCGGGAAGCTCATGGCGTGGTAGCGCTCTATCCCTCCCGGGACCTTGTCCTCGCTCACCCTGATCACCAGGCGGTCCACCCCTTCGTCGTCCACCTCTCCGATCCTGGGAGTCGCCCCCGGCAGGAGCCTTATGTTCCCCCCCAGCAGGATCTCCTCGCCAAGCCTTTGCGCGGTTTCCTTGTTGACGTCGAAGGTCTCGGCCTGGTGCGCCCAGTAGACCGGCTCCTTGTCGTTCACACTCCGCTTTTCCTTCAGGATGGAGATGATCACGTCCGCCGCGCTGTTGCCGCCGCCGATCACGAGCGTGCGCACCCCGATGTACTTCTTCGGGTCGTCGAGCCCTTTGGCGACCATCTTCGCGTCGCCGTACACGGAGAGCTCCTTCGGGATGGAACTCCCGAAGGCGAGCAGCACCTTCTTCGCCTGGAAGTTCCCCTTCGAGGTCTGCACCTTCAGGTAGTCCCTGCCGTCCTCTATGTTCTCGAACTGGGTGTCCGTCAGCACGTTCAGCCCCTCGTGCTGGACGAAGTGCTGCACGTACTGGATGTACTTCTCTACCGTGACGGGCTTGTCGGGGGGACGGAGTTCCTCGACCAGGAAGGGCTCGGGGTTTTCCTTGGGCTTGGAGGGGTAGACGTTCTTCCCCTCGGGGTAGGTGTTGGCGATCCCCTGGAAGACGGACTTGCCCGATTCGATCAGCAGGTGGGTGAGGCCGTGCTTGTGGCAAAGGTATGCGGCTGCAACCCCGCCCGGCCCGCCGCCGACAATAAGCACATCGTATTTTTGTTCCATCGCTACCTCATGAACAGTTGTGGCGTTTTGTAAGACGTTTCAACTATACACGGATCAATTGCCGCTTCAAAGCAATAATGAGAAGCCGGCTTGGCAATCGGCGCGGTTCGGGTAGTATATTGGGGTCGGTCGGAAGTCATCAATTCATTAAAGGGAGGATCGTATGTCGGATAAAAACAATAGCGTGGTGGTCGGGGCGCTCATGCTCCTGGCAGGAGGCATCGTCGGCGCCGGTATCGCGCTGATGTACGCGCCGCAAAGCGGCGAGAAAACCCGCAAGGAGATGGGGCGCTACGCGAAGAAGGCGCGCCGCAAGGGGGAGTCCGCGCTGGAGGCGGTGGAGGACTTCTCCGAGCAGGTGACTGATATGGCCGAGGCGGTCGGCGAGCGTGCCGCGGAGATACTCGACAAGGGAAGGGACATGGCCTACGGCGCCAAGAAGGGGCTTTTGAAGGCGATGGAGGAGGGGGAGGCGCGCCTGACCAAGGAGAGGTCGCGCCTCGCCAAGCTGATAGGGTAGCAAGGGGTCACTGCGAGTGCAGGGTGATGTCGCCGTACCATGCGGTGGCCTCGTCCCTGGAGTCGTCCGTGTCGGTCATGATGGCGACCCCCCCCAGCGCGGGGGGGTCCTCCCCGAAGATGTTCCTGTAGTCCTCGTAGATGTTACGCTGCTCCAACACCCACTGTCCAGCCTTGGCATCCCCGCTTTCCACCGCGACCGTGACCGAGTTTTCCGTGTAAGGGCTCGGCGCGTGGCTCTCCTTGGGCATCTTGCCGGCCCAGACGTAGTTGATGGCGCGCATCCTCCAGAATAAGGTGCGCGGGAAGATCACGTAGACCCGGGCGGCGAAGTCGTCGCCGGTTTTCCGGGAGATCTCCTCGTGCTTCAGGGCGTGGCTCACCCGCCAGCTCCAGGAGAGCCTCGGGTAGCTCTTGGTGTCGACGGTCAGCTTCTTGATCTTCGCGGAGGCCCCCTGCACGCTGTGAGCCTTGAGCGCGCCGTCGGCGAAGCTGTAGTCGGTCTTCCCCTTGAACTTCTTGTCGCTCCAGCCGGAGATGTCCGAGCGGGTGAAGCGCGCTACCGGGATTTCCGCGGCGAGGGGTGCGCCGGCTCCGGCAACGAGGACGAGGAGGGCGATGAGGATCCGCTTGGGCATGCTTTTTCCTTTGCTGCGCCGGCGGGGCGGCACCGCTTCGGCGGGGAAGGGGGGCGTACCGGCGCCGGGCCAATGAAAAAGGCCCCGGCCCGGTGAGGGGCGGGGCCTTTGGGGCAGGTCGGTCAGATACCCTTGCCGGTGAGTTTTACCATTGCTTCCATGTACTTCTCGGCGGTCTTCGCCACGATCTCCTCCGGAAGCGGCGGAGCGGGGGCGGTCTTGCCCCAGTCCAGCGTCTCCAGGTAGTCCCTGAGGAACTGCTTGTCGAAGGAGGGCTGCGGGCCACCCGGCCGGTAGCTCTCCTTGGGCCAGAAGCGGCTGGAGTCGGGGGTCATGCACTCGTCGATGATGATCAGCTCCCCCTCGTAGATGCCGTACTCGAACTTGGTGTCGGCGATGATGATCCCTTTCTGGTCGGCCAGGTCGCGCGCCCTCTTGTAGATGGCCAGCGTCACCTCGCGCACCTTCTCGGAGATCTCGGTGCCGCAGATCTCGCACATCTGCTCGAAGGAGATGTTCTCGTCGTGGGTCCCGAGCTCAGCCTTGGTGGAGGGGGTGAAGATCGGCTCGGGGAGGCGGTCCGACTCCTTGAGCCCCTCGGGGAGCTTGATGCCGCAAATGGCGCCGGTCTGCTGGTAATCCTTCCACCCGGAGCCGGAGATGTAGCCGCGCACGATGCACTCGGCGGCGAGAGGTTTCGCCTTCTTCACCCACATGGAGCGGCCGGCGAGGGTTTCCGCGTAAGGCTGGCACTCCTTGGGGAAGTCGGCGACGTCGGTCGAGAGGATGTGGTTCTTGATGATGCCTTCCATTTCGCGAAACCAGTAGGCGGAGATCTGGGTCAGCACGTACCCCTTGTTTGGGATTCCCTCGTTCATGATCACGTCGAAGGCGGAAATCCGGTCGGTGGTGACTATGAGAAGCGTCTCCCCGAGGTCGTAGATGTCGCGTACCTTCCCGCGGGCAGCGAGTTTCAGGCCGGGAAAATCCGTGTTGAGTACCGGTGTCGTCATTTTTGCGTCTCCTTTTATGTTTCGCCCTTGGGCGTGAAAAGTGAAAGGTGAAGGGTGCACCTGCACCCTCCACCTCGCGCTTGAATAGCCGTTGCCTGCTCCCCTGGGGCCGTTAGTCGGTCAGGACCGCCGGGTTGATCTCGATCTTTGCCTTTTCCCTCAGCTCCCTGGTCCACTTGTCAAGCGCCTCCTGCTGCTTCTTGGGGAGCAGCGCCTGCTTGATGGCGGCGGAGTTCTTGGCGAAGTCGGTGGTCGGCGCCTCGATCCTGTCCTTCAGCTTCACCGCGTACCAGCGCTCGCCTACCTTGACCGGCTGTTTCGCCACGGGGTTCGCGCTGTTCAGTGCGAAGGCCGCTTCCATCAGCTCGGGGGAGGTGCCGATCCCCGGGATGGCGCCGGTCTCGGCGTAGGCGAAGCTTCCGGTCTCCTTGGCGGCGACGCCGCCCTTGGCAAGTTGCGGCAGCGCCTCTTCGGCCCGCTTCCTGGCCAGCTCGGCTGCCTTGACCTCCAAGAGCTTCTGCTCGACCTGGGGGCGGATCTGGGCCAGCGGCGGCACGGCCGACGGCTTCTTCTCAACGACCTTCAGCAGGTAGATCCCCTTGGCGGTCTCCACCGGCCCGCCGAGCTCCCCCTGCTTCAGTGCGAAGGCGCGCGAGATCAGTTCGGTCTCGCCGGCAATCGCTGCAGCCGGGGCCTTGGCGGTGAAGAGAGCGGTCTTCTCGACCTTGCCGCCAAGCGCCGCCGCGGCGGCAGCGATGTCGGCGTTGCCGCGGAACTTGTTGGCAGCTTCAGCCGCCTTCTCGTAGGCAGCCTTGGCGGCCTTGGACTTCTGGGCGTCGGCGGTCGCCTGCCCCTTCACCTCGGAAAAGGGGAGTATACCACCTTTGCCCTGGTAGCGGTCTATGTTCTTCTGGTAGTAGCTCTGGGCCTCCTCGGCCGATACGGTGACGCCGGAGGCAAGCTGGGCGGGGCTCACCAGGGTGTAGGCGATGCTCACCTGCTCCGGGGTCTTGAACTGCGCCTGGTTCTCCTGCAGGTAGCCGGTCAGCTCGGCGTCGCTCAGCTTGATGCTCCCCTTCACGTCGGCTGCGGAGAAGGAGACGTACTGCAGGGCCACCTTGTCGTTCTTCTTCCTGTAGGCCTGCAGGACCTCGTCGTCGGTCACGGTGGCGCCTTCCTTGACCTTGTTGCGCGCCTTCTGCATCATCAGCTCCTGCTCCTGGGCCTCCTCGAACTCCTTGGGAGTGACGCGGCTCGCCTTGAGGGTCTGCTGGTAGAGCGCGAAGTCGAAAACGCCGTTCACCTGGAAGGAGGGGACCTTGGCGATCTCGGCGGCCACCTCGTCCTTGCTCACCTTGATCCCCATCTTCTTGGCCTGCTTGTGGACCAGGAGGTTGTCGATCAGGTTTTCGATGGTCATCTTCTTGATGCCCATCTGCTTTTCCATCTCGGGGGTCAGGGAGCGCCCGTAGATCTGCTCGTAGATGCCGCGCGTGCGGTAATAGTTTTTCTGGAACTCGTCGAGGGAGATCCTGGTGCCGTCAACGGTCGCGGCAAAGCCCGAAGGGCCGCCGGCGCCGTCATCGCCCCTGCCCCAGACAAGGAAGATCGTTCCTATGAAAGAGAGTACGATGATGACGAATACAATCTTTATCAATATCGATTGCTTGTACTTCCTCATTATGCCTAGCATTCCGGTTCGGCTCCTTTGCACTGACAGTGTGGATCGTATTTATAACAAGAGTCGGGAATAGTAATATAATTTAATCGCAAAAGCAACAGCAGAATCAACCAGTACGCCATCTGCGTTTTTGTGCGTTGGTGCCCGATGTTTACGGTTTTCTTTGTTGCAGGTGTGCGAAGTTTTTGCTATATTTCCACCTTTGACGCCGGACCGGTCCGGTACTGTGAGAATTTTAAAGGAGTTACGCATGCTCAAAATCTTCGACGCCCTCTTCGGCATGTTTTCCAACGATCTGGCCATCGACCTCGGCACGGCCAACACGCTCGTCTACCTGAAGGGGAAGGGGATCGTGGTGCGGGAGCCGTCCGTCGTCGCAGTCCAGAAGATGCACAGCGGCCAGCAGAAGGTGCTGGCGGTCGGCATGGAGGCGAAGAAGATGCTCGGTCGCACGCCAGGCACCATCACCGCCATCCGCCCCATGAAAGACGGCGTCATCGCCGACTTCGACATCACCGAGGAGATGCTGCGTTACTTCATCCATAAGGTCCACAACAGAAAGACCCTGGTCCGTCCCCGGATCGTCATCTGCGTCCCCTCCGGCATCACCCAGGTGGAGAAGCGCGCCGTCAAGGAATCCGCCGAGTCCGCCGGTGCCCGCGAGGTCTACCTGATCGAGGAGCCGATGGCGGCCGCTATCGGCGCCGGTCTCCCCATCACCGAGGCGTCCGGCAACATGATCGTCGACATCGGGGGGGGGACCACCGAGGTCGCCGTCATCTCGCTGGCCGGCATCGTCTACACGAAGAGCGTCCGGGTCGGGGGCGACAAGATGGACGAGGCGATCGTGCAGTACATCAAGAGGAAGTACAACCTGCTGATCGGCGACCGCATGGCGGAGCTGATCAAGATCGAGATAGGCGAGGCGTACCCCGGCACCCAGCTGCTCCACATGGAGGTCAAGGGGCGCGACCTGGTTTCCGGCATCCCCAAGACCACCGAGATCGACTCGAACGAGATCCGCGAGGCGCTCTCCGAGCCGGTCACCGCGATCGTCGACGCGGTCAGGAACTGCCTGGAGCGCACCCCCCCCGAGCTCGCCGCGGACCTGGTCGACAAGGGCATCGTGCTTGCCGGCGGAGGCGCTCTGCTCAGGAACCTGGACGTGCTGCTTCGCGAGGAAACCGGTCTCCCGGTGGTAACCGCCGAAGACCCGCTCTCCTGCGTCGTGCTCGGTTCAGGAAAGGTGCTGGACGAGCTCGCCCTGTTGCGCAACGTGGCCGTCAGCTCCTAGCGGGTGCCTTCTTCCGTAAATTGACTTGTCAGCCTGAGGGATTGTCATGACCGACGCTATCATAGACGTCATCATACCCGTTTGGAACAGGCCCGACGAGACGCGAAACTGCCTGGTCAACCTGATCAACCACACGTCCGGCGCCCGCTTCATCATGGTCGACTGCGGTTCCGAGCGGGACACCGAGAGGCTTCTGCAGGAATTCGCCGACAGCCTGGACGATCGCGCGCTCCTGATGCGCGACGACAGCAACATCGGTTTCGTGCGTTCCGCCAACCGCGGTTTCGAGAGCTCCGAGGCGCCCTACCTTGCCCTGGTCCGCAACACCAGCGTGGTCCGCCACCGCTGGCTCGAGCCTCTGCTCGACTTCGCAGGGAAGCACCCTGAAGCCGGCATCCTCATCCCCTGCCTTGACCCCGGCGAACCGTGCGGCACCCCGATGGAGGTGGAAAACGGTTCCTTCGCCGCGATGGTGATCACCCGGGAGCTGTACCGGGAGATAGGCGGTTTCGACGAGGCAATGGACGGAGGCGTCTGGTGCCTCAGGGACTACACGCGGCGCGCCTGCGCCAAGGGGTTCCTGTCCTATCAGGTGCCGGGACCCGCGGTGAGCCACCTGGAAGAGGTGCCGCTTGGTTCCGAGCTCAGACGCAGGGAGACCCTGCAGCGGAGCATGCGGCTTTTCAAGGAGCGCTGGGGTGAGGGGAGGAATTACCTGCTCCATGTTCCCAAGGGGGTCGAGCTCGATCTGCTGAAGCCAAAGCTCGACTGCCTGGTCAAGGGGGCTCGCCACGGCGACAGCTATACGCTCCTCATGCCGGCGACGCTGCACCAGGCGGCCCGGCAGGCAGGTCTCGGGTCGCTGCACGAGAACGTTGAGCTCGTGCCGATGCCCCGCCTGGCGTGGAACGGCATCAAGAAGCGCGTCTTCGAAAAGATCGTGGCGCAAAAGCCGGGGATCATCGCGGTCACGGCGGTCGACGGCATGTCGTTTCCCTGGAGCGAGAGCTACCTCTCTTTCTCCGAGCTGACGGAGAGGATCAGGCAGCGCTGCACCTCGCCGGGTTGCGGCAACGCGTAGAGGGCGGCTTACCATGTGTTGCAGGAGGGTTGATGAAAGAAGAGATAAAGGCTCAGCTTGACGCCCATTGCGAGGTAATGGCGGCGCTCCGGCGGGAACTCACCCCCGCTATAGAGAGCGCCGTTTCGCTTTTGGTGGCCGCCTTCAAGGATGGGAACAAGCTTCTCGTGATGGGAAACGGCGGTTCCGCAGCCGACGCCCAGCATCTCGCAGCGGAAATCGTGGGTCGCTTCAAGCTGGAGCGGCGCGCTCTTCCGGCCCTGGCGCTGACCACCGATACCTCCATCCTTACCGCCATAGGCAACGACTACGGCTACGACAGCATATTCTCCCGCCAGATCGAGGCCCATGCCGCGCCGGGCGATGTCGTGATCGGCATTTCCACCTCGGGCAACTCTCCCAACGTGCAGCTGGCGCTGGAGACGGCCAAGTCCAGGGGGTGCCGCACCATCGCGCTCCTTGGCAAGGACGGCGGCAGCATCAAGGGCGTGGCCGAGCTGTCGCTGGTGGTGCCCGGCAACGACACCCCGCGCATCCAGGAAGGGCATATCACCATCATCCACATCGTGTGCGACCTGGTGGAGCGGCAGCTGTTCCTTTAGCCAGTTTACGAAAAGGGGTCTCATGGGGACGAAACGGGCGGTATTTCTCGACAGGGACGGGACCATCAACGTGGAGGTGCAGTACCTGAGCCGGGTGGAGGACTTCCAGTTCATCCCCGGGGTCCCCTGGGCGCTCAAGCGTCTCAAGGATGCCGGGTTCCTGCTGGTGGTGGTCACCAACCAGTCCGGCATCGGCCGCGGCTACTACGACGAGGCCGCCCTGCACGCCATCCACGACCACATGCACGCCGACCTGGCGAACTTCGGCATCGCCATCGACGCCTGCTACTTCTGCCCTCACCACCCGCAGCACGCAGCCGGCGATTACCGCACCGATTGCGCCTGCAGGAAGCCGCTCCCCGGCATGCTGCAGCAGGCCGCCCAGGACCTGGACATCGATCTTTCGCGCTCCTACATGGTCGGCGACAAGCTTGCCGATGTCCAGGCGGGCCTGAACGCCGGATGCACCTCCCTCATGGTACTGACCGGCTACGGCGCCGCCGAGGCTCCGCTTCTCCCCGAAACGGTCCAGGCCTACAGCGACCTGCAGGCGGCGGTCGAGGCGATTCTTGCCCTGGAGGCCGGAAAGGGAGATCCCGGCAACTGACAGATGCATAAACGCCCCCGCTTGCCCAAAGTTCCCGATCCGCCGCTATGACCCCCTATCATGAGATATTCCCCCACGCACGCGCGCCGTTCATGACCCTGGATGTCCCCCGCAAGACGGGCCAGATTCCCAAGGGGAGCTACGGCTTCCTGGACTGCTACTGCACCGAGCCCGGGTGCGACTGCCGCCAGGTCGCCATAACGGTCGTCAACGAGAAGCACAGACGCAAGGCGCTGATCCATTTCGCCCTTGACGGCGAGGGGCCCGTCGCCGGCCCTTACCTGGAGCCCTCCTGCTACCAGGCGCCTTACGCTCCCGACCTGCTGGAGCTTTTCGTCCACTCGCTCAATTCCCGCCCCGAGTGGCTGACGCGCATCCAGGGGCGGTATCGAGAGGTACGCGAACTGGTGGACCGCAAGCGCTACCGCGGCAGGGCCTTCCCGAAGCCGGGCAAGATCCTCTACCGCTCCATGCCTTCTCCCGATCTGCACGCTTTCCTGGAGGAGTCGCTGAAGCACAGTCGCGGGCACATGGACGCCGTCAGGGCCCTCACCGCCAGGGGGGGGCGCTCGGCCCGCGAGGCGGGGAAAGAGGGGCGGGCGCCGGGGATGGCAGGGCTCGTCGAGCTCTACGCCCAGGCCGGCCCGTCCGCCCCTGTTGGCATCCTGCTCGCGCTGCGGGACGAGCTGCGGCGCCATCTCCTGGCCGACCCCGCAGCGGGGGAGGAACTGGCCTCCCTGCTTCCCGTGCTCTGCCGGCAGTCCCCCCAGGACGACGAAAAGATCGACGCGGCGCTGCGGCTGCTCCGCGACCTGCTCGAGTTCTACCAGGTAGAGGCCGAGGGGGGAGGCGCCGGCGCGAGGCAGCGCATGCAAAGGTTCCAGAAGGCGCTGGCCCTGCGGGTCTTTGCCGAAAACGAGGATGCCGACCTATCCCTGGCGGTGGCGAGGATCCTCTCCGGGAGCCGGGTGAGGATGATCCCGGACCTGGCGGAGGCGGGCAGCAGGATCATGGCCGATGGCGGGGCCCGCTCCGACCTGCAGGAGCCGACCCAGGATGAATTTTTAAGCGGCATCGCGAGGAGTCTGCGCTCCCTGGGGGTGGGCTCCGCGTTCGAAGGGGCACGGGAGCTTGTCGAGCTTTTCGCCGACGACCCGGAGTTGCAGATACCGCTGGCGGGGGCGCTGATGACGGCAGAGGACCCTTTCCTGCGCGAGGTTTCGGCACTGCTGCTCTTCGACTGCGACCCGGATGTTTCCCTCAAGTTGTCGCAGTTGCTGGCCTCGGTCGATGGAAGCAGCATCAGCCCGGAAACGTTGCGGCGTCTCATCATCTCCCGCAACTGGTTTCCCGAGGGGGTCAGGAAAAACGTCGACCGGGTGATCAGCACCGCCCGCAGGGCACGTGTCGAGTGTGCGCCGCTTCCCAAGGCTCCGGCCGTGAACGTCTACGCCTCGCCCATAGACGGCTCGGGGGCGCAGGGTTTCCAGGTGACCGTTCCCGAGCGCCGGGGCTACACCGTCTGCTCGCTGCTTTTGAAGCTGCCGGGGGGAGTAGTGGACGCTTTCACGATCACTCTCAGGTCGAGGCGTGAGCTGGACGCCCTGGTCGGCAAGCTGCGAAGCGGCCGGTCGTACCTCGAATCGTCCGAGGAGCATCTCGACCTGCGCGTCTGCCATGCACTGGCCGATGGCGCCGCATCGGGCACCGCGCCCAGCCAGTGGCTGGTGCGCATAGCCGAGATCCTTGGCCGCGATCGCTGGAGGGGGATTGCGTTTGACGCCGCAGGCGAGCTGGAAAGGATGTGCGCGGGGATTGCATCCGGCGACCCGCGCCTTCCGGGGGTACCCGGGCATGACGCCTCCCTGGAGGAGCCGTCCCTGTGGCACCTGGCCGGTGCCGGCTTCGGCTCCTGGTTCGAGGAGGGCGAGTCGGTCGGGGCCGAGATAGAGGCGGCGCGCGCCGGCAGGAAGACCATCAGGGGTGCCGACGCCGTCGAGCGTATCATGAACCTGCTCGAGACGCGGCGCAGCGTCTGGCTTGAGCGGCTCGTGGTCGACCTGCTGTGGCTGAGAGAGGCGAAGGACCCGCCGCCCGGCTGGCACGGGTTGCTGCGTGTTGCGCAGGCAGTCGCCGATCCGGCCGTGCCGTTGCAGGAGATCCCCTTTATGGTCTCCATCGCGAGGAAAACCTTGGAAGTCTACAGGCAAAAGTGCAAAAGCGGCAACCGGCAGCGCGGGGGGAAGCCGTGACCGAAATCTCCCCCATCCTTTTGCCGGTGCTGTTTCTCACCGGCGCGGTCGCGGGCTGCATCGATGCCATCGCCGGCGGCGGCGGGCTGATCACCATCCCGGTGCTGCTTGGCCTGGGGCTCCCGCCGCAGGCTGCCCTTGGGACCAACAAGCTCCAGGCGACCTTCGGTTCCTTCAGTGCCATGACCCACTTTGTCAGGGCCGGAACGGTGAGGCTGAAAGATGCAGCTCCGGGCGTGGTCTGGACCGCCATCGGCGCCATCCTCGGCTCCTACACGGTGCAGCAGATCGACCCAGGTTTCCTGAAGAAGGCGATCCCTTTTCTGCTCCTATTGATCCTCTGCTACACCATCTTCTCGCCCAAGCTCGGCGCCGAGGAGGTGAAGCCCCGGCTTCCCAAGGGGGTCTTCTACGCCCTGTTCGGCCTGCTGCTAGGCTTCTACGACGGGTTCCTCGGTCCCGGGACCGGCTCTTTCTGGGTGGTATCCCTGATGCTCGGGCTCGGGTTCGAGATGCGCAAGGGGACCGGCTACACCAAGGTCTTCAACTTCGTCAGCAACGTCGTCTCGCTGGCGGTCTTCATCGCGGGGGGGCATGTGCTTTTGTGGGCAGGACTTGTCATGGGTGCGGGGCAGGCGGTTGGAGCCAGGGTGGGTGCGAGGCTGGTGATCAGGAAGGGGGCAGGCTTCATCAGGCCGGTGTTCATCTCTTCGGTGCTTGCGGTGACGGCCAAGCTCTTTTATGACAGCTACAGGTGAAGCAGGGAGGGGAAAACCAGGTTGAGGTTGAGGTTGAGGTTGAGAAAACAAGGAACCAGGACCTGGAAACGAGTTCCTTTACCTCAACCTGCTTCTGTACGGGTTTCTCAACCTTAACCTTAACCTGTTTCCTTAACCTCAACCTGTTTCCTATATCGCCCTGATGCTCCCGGCCTCGTCCTCGCTGCCGACGCTTGCCGCTTCCAGCTCTTGCTCCAGGTGGGCTATCATCTCGGCTACTTGCTGCAGATAGACGGCGGGCGCGGTCTCCAGGTTGCGCAGGGCCGCATCGAGCCGCCTGGCCGCTGAAACCCCGGCCTTGAGCGGCAACAGGGGGTTCACTTCTTCACGCAACGCGGCCACTTCCTTGAACTTCTTCAGCACGGTGGGGTGGCTGCGCTCTTCCTCGACGATGCTCTTTCTCAGATCGCCGTACTCCTCCTCGGTGAACCCCTTTTCTTCCTTTGCCTTTCTCAGCAGATCTATGGAACGGTAGTCGGGAAGCGGCTTCAGCTCCTCGCGCCTGTCCAACAACTGCGGCTCTTGCTTCTCCATGAACCTGTACGCCGTGGTGAGCTTCTCGGCGGTCCCGCGTTTGATCCGGATCTCCTGGACGCAATACTCCTCGAAGGTGCCGTAGCCCCACTCCCTGAACCGCCCTTTTTTGCTCACGTCCAGCAGCTTTTCACCAAGCTCCACCCAGGACGACTTGAATCGCTTGGCCTTGTCCAGCACTTCGTATCGGTCAGAGCCCGGTTCAAGGTGCTCCATTATTGTCTCTATGTGCCGCTCGCTGCTAGATTTCGGTGTCTCCGGCATCCTGTTACCTCCGTTTACCCTTGCACCTTCAGGATGTGCGAGGGTAGGTGGAAATTATCAGAATCCGTCCTGTTTTTGAAGTTTTTTGTCTTGGCTATCAAAGAGAATCGCGATAAAATTTGCCAGCCCAAAAAAGGAGGACCATTGGCCACCGAGAAAGTCCGAGAAATTCCGGGGAAGGTCTGTCTCAATGTTTTCCCGGATTCTTTGGGACGCTCTCAGCGGCCAGCGGTTTTTTAAAGGAGACAACAATGGAACAGCGTCTGACCGATATGGAGATGCTGATCATGCATCAGGGACGTATCATAGATCAGCTAAACGACGTGGTGACCGGTCAACAGACCGTCATCGATCAGCTCACCCGGGAATTGAGGATCATCAAAGAGCACCTGAGCGGCCTGGCTTCCTCGCACAACAGGCTTCCAGAGGAGGAAGAGCCTCCGCCCCATTACTAAAAACTTTCTTCTTAAAAACCGTTCTACGTTCTATGTTCTATGTTCTAAGCTTTTAAAAACTATGTTCAAGGCTCAGGCGCCATCCCTTCTGTTATCGTAGAAACATAACGTCTTCTGAAATTCTCTGCCCCATCTCCTGTAATCGAATCACATTGAACCTAGAACATAGAACATAGAACATAGAACTTAGAACTTAGAGAGCATAGAAGTTTTTCCCCCGAGGGTTCATGAATAGAGTTACGCTTGGCTGCACCGGATTGAGCATCAACCCCCTCGTTTTCGGTACGCTCCCTTTAGGCCCCCTGCAGGCTGACCTCTCCCCCGACAAGGGGGGGCGCTTGATCCGCTACGCCCTCGAGAGGGGGGTCAATCTCCTCGATACGGCGGAGCTTTATCAGACCTACCCGCACATCCGATCCGCACTGGACGGCTTCTCCGGCGAGGCGCTCATAGCTTCCAAAACCCACGCGAACACGGCTGAAGCGGCGCGCCTCCACGTGGTGCGCGCCTTGCGAGAACTTGACCTCGAACGGCTGGACATCGTTCACCTGCACGGGGCCAGGGTGGCCGACCCCTTTGCGGACCGCCCCGAGGTGATCGAGGAACTGCTGAAGATGAAGGATGAGGGGAAGATCGCCCATGTCGGGCTCTCCTCCCACTTTGTCAATGCGATCCGCAAATCGGTTCGACATCCCGAGATCGAGGTGATCCACCCGCTTTTGAACCGGACCGGCATGGGGATCCTCGACGGGACGCAGCAGGAGATGGCGGAGGCGATCGCCGCCTGCGCCGTCGCAGGGAAGGGGGTCTATGCCATGAAGGCGCTGGCCGGCGGAAACCTCATCTCCTCCGCGCGCGAGAGCCTTCGCTACGTGCTGGGGGTCTCCGGGGTGCACGGCATCGCCCTGGGGATGCTCTCGGAAGAGGAGATCAACGGGAACCTCGCCCTCTTCCAGAAGGACGAGGCGAACGACGAGCTCTGGAGCGGGCTGGAGGGGAAAAGGCGCAAGCTCGCCATAATGCAGGCCTTCTGCAAGGGGTGCGCCGCCTGCGTGCCCGCCTGCACCAACAGCGCCCTCAAGATGGTGGACGGCAAGGCCGAGGTGGACGACGCCCACTGCATCTTGTGCGGCTACTGCGGAGCCGCCTGCCCGGAGTTCATGATCAGGGTGGTGTGAGGGTGAACGGGACGGTATTTCGCTCGAGCTGCAAAACGAGATCATAGCGAGGACGGAGCACGATACGCTGTAAAAGAGTTCCAAGCGCGCAACGAGGAGGTGTCTCATGCCGGTTCGACCCGGCCGTTACCGGCACTACAAGGGGAATTACTACGAGGTGATCGGCACCGCGCGCCACAGCGAGACGGACGAGCCGATGGTCGTGTACCGCCCGCTTTACGGGGAGATGGGGCTGTGGGTCCGCCCGGAGCCGATGTTCGAGGAGCTGGTGACGGTGAATGGAGAGCAGGTGCCTCGTTTTTCCCGCTGCGACGACGAGTGATCCGTCACCTGTTCGCGCTCCCTTCACCCTGGTAGCGGGCGTAGTGCAGGTCGGTGTTCTTCTTGTACCCGGTGCAGAACCTCCTCGCGATCAGGTTGATGAGCGGGTCGCTGCAGCCGTTTAGAAAGGCGTAGTTGTTGTTGTCCGCCGCGTGGTGCCTGGCATGGTGCCTCTTTGGGAGCAGCAGCCCGATCTCCCCCAGGAACAGCGCCGTTTTGGACGTCGAGGTGTGACAGAGGTAGTGTGATACCTCAGCCACCGAAGAGAGTATCCCGAAGTAGACCAGCAGATGGCTCAGCACCGGATGCGGCGCCAGCAGGTGTATCGCCAGCACCGTCAGCGTCAGGTACGGCACCAGCCAGACCTTCGCCCCAGTCTCGTTGAAATAGACCACGTGCAGCGGGTTCGCTTTGTACATCGGCGTCTTGTGGTGCAGGTGGAATGCAGCAACCAGGGGGCCGGCCGCCGACTGGTACCTGTCCTCGTGGTCCATGATCATATGGATCACCCCGTTCACGAAGTCGGCGAGCACGAAGGCCGCGCAAAACGCCGCGACCTGCCAGGCGGCCCCTATGGAAACGGGCGCCACGAGGAACAGCAAATACAGCTGCAGCGTGACGTTGGCGGCTGAAACCATCCTGCCGAAGATCCGGTAACCGCTTCTCGTGCTGTAGAGCTCCATTGCCGCATTGAACTGTCGCTGCTTGAGCGCCAATTCAGCGCCACCTGCCTCATTTACCATTACCTCGCCCCTGCACAAGCTGTCTGCCCCGTTCACCATTTCTTCACCTCTGCATGATCCTGTTGCTCATACTGCGGTCTTTCAAGCCCTATTGGCTGTCATTCGTCCTGAAGCCCATGATTCCCCATGACTTGCGGCCGCGTTCCCACTCTCATTCGGGACGGACGAATTGACAGTAAACTGCGGCCAATTATATTTGACAAAGCATTGTAAAACAGTGTAAGTGGAACCGACTGTTATTACTGCTCAAGAAGTCGCTCCGGTTGCCGACAAATGATAATGGCAGCTCGCTGAAAATCAACCCGCTGCGCTGCAAATTGCAATAAAGTTTCGCCCGGAGGTCGTTTTGAGTGACAGTGTTGCCGGGATCCTCCTGTTTCTGACAGAGCATTTCGGCGAGGACTTCCAATCGTATTCCCAAAACCTGGCGGAAAAGCGGATTTCGGAGCGGATCGCCCAGCTCAGCCTGGCGGGTGTCCCGCAGTACTGCCGACTGCTGCGTGAGGATCCCGGCGAAGCTCCCTTCCTCGCGCGCATGCTTCGCATCCGTTTCAGCAGCTTCTTCCGCGATCCGCTCCAGTTCGAACTGCTCAGTTCCCTGGTAATCCCGTCCCTGCTGTCGAACTGCCCAAACAGCGGCCATTTCAGGGCCTGGTCCGCCGCCTGCGCCGGGGGGGAGGAGGCCTGCTCCCTGGCCATGATAATGGACGAGACCATCCGGATGCTGGAGTCGAAGGCCAGGGTGCAGATCTTCGCAACCGATATCGCAGAAGACGCACTGGCGGAGGCGCGCACCGGGAGGTACGCGCCGTCGAGCGTCGCAGGGGTCACCCTGCACCGGATCAACAATTACTTCTGCCTCGAAAAAAACGCCTACCAAGTCTCCCAGAAGATCCTGGACCTGATCACCTACTCGCGTCACGACCTGCTGGACCCGCACACCTACGCACCGCCGGAATCGCTTTTCGGCGGGTTCGATCTGATATCGTGCCGGAATTTCCTCATGTACCTCGACCCGAAAGGGTACCTGCGGGTTTTCGACAACCTGTTCCGGGCCCTGAACCCGGAGGGGGTGCTGCTCCTGGGGAGGGCCGAAGCGGTGCCGGGGCGTTACGCTCCTTTTTTGGAGCGGATCTTCGAGTGCGGCAACCTGTACCGAAAGAAGACGGTGCGCGAGATGAACTGACGAGCGCTCCCCTAAGGAAAGACCTCACGATCTTGCAATGTTGCGGCTTCCCGTGACCGATTCCGCGGCTATCCCCGGAATTGTTGCGGCAGCCGCAGCTCTAACGAAGTGGACGGTGCCATATGAAAAACCTGCTCCTGTTGCCCACGTTGAAGTCGCGGCTCGCCTTCTGGTTCACCGCCATATGCCTGGTGCCGCTCGCCCTGCTCAGCACCATCATCTACACCCAAAGGGTGAAGGTGGCGAGGTCCCTGATCTTCGACAAGCTGAACGCCATCACCTCGACGCGCGTCGAGCAGATAAACGGCATGCTGGACAACCTGGTCACCGACACCTCGACCCTTGCCACGGACATGTCCGTCCAGCTTGCCGCTCGTGCCCTGGAGCACGACACCGGGGGCGCAGCAAGCGGCGAGGCCATGGACAGCCTGAACCTCTTCCGTGGCTACATGAGCAGCTACGCCTCGGTGGCCGACGTTTCGCTCGTTTCCCGGACCGGACTCATACTCCTGTCGACGGACAGCGACAGGGTCGGCACCAGCACAGCCGGCACCGGCATGGTCGTTAAAACGCTGGACGACCGCCAACCGGTTTTCGGGGACGCCTACCTCTACGGCACCGAAGAGGTGCCCAGCATGGACCTGGCCGTGCCGATTAAGATCAAGGGGGAACAGTCCCAGGCGGTGCTCGTGGTGCGCTACAACCTGCGCAAGCTCCTGTACAGCGTGACGGAAAACCGCACCGGCATGGGGCTGACCGGCGAAACGGTAATCGTCAACCGCTACCTCATGCCCCTGAACGAGCTGCGCGCCCTCCCGGGCACCGTCCTGAAGACCAGGATCAAGGGGAAGCCGGCCATGATGGCTGCAAGCGGAGAGAACGGCATCGCCCAGACCACCGACTACCGCGGGGTCGAGGTGCTCTCCTCCTTTGCCTACATACCCCGCACCGGATGGGGGCTGGTCTGCAAGCAGGACACCGCCGAGGTGCTGGCGCCCATCCGGAAGCTCCTCTGGGCGACCTACGGCCTTGCCGCACTGATATCCCTTCTGGCCTGCATCTTCGCCTTCAGGATCGCCCGCTCCATAAGCCAGCCGCTGGTCAGGCTTTCCTCGGCCGTCACCAGGATAGGCGCCGGCGACTACGACGCGAGAACCGCCCCGGAAGGAACCGACGAGCTGAGGTCGCTGGCCGTTTCCTTCAACAGCATGGCGGACACGCTCCAGCTGAAGATGGACGCGCAGCTTGGCCTGTCGCGCCTGTCCGAGCGTCTGGTCACGGCCGAGAACCTGGACGACTTCTTCAGCAGGCTGCTGCCTGTGTTCATGGAGGTGACCGGCGCCAAGATGGCTGTGGCCTTCGTGCAGGACCAGGACGGAGACTCCTTCGTCCCCATGCACGGCATCGGCGCCGATTGCCGGAAGATGCGCAGCTTCAGCCGCAAGCGCCTGGAGGGGGAGCTGGGGGTGATGCTCTCCTGCGGCGGCGTGGCGCGCTTTTCTCCGCCGCCGCAGGGAGACGCCCTGCGCCTGGTCACTTCCTTTGGGGATATCGTACCGGCCGAGATAGTCACCATACCCGTGTCCATTGACAGCGACATCCGGGCCTTCATCTCCCTGGCAGCCGAGAACCCGTTCCCCTCCAGGGTTCACGAGACCCTCGAGATGGTCCGGGTGCCGCTGGACGCGGCCTTCGCCAGGGTGGTGTCGGGCGAGGACGTGCGCCGTCTGGCAAGCGAGCTCGCCATAAAGAATGCGGAGCTGACCCAACAGTCGGAGGAGCTGGTGCAGCAGTCCACCGAGCTTGCCCAGCAATCCGAGGAGCTCTCCCGCCACAACCGCGTGCTCGACCTGCAAAAGCAGCAGCTGGAAGAGGCGACCCGGCTGAAAAGCGAGTTCCTCTCCAACATGAGCCACGAGCTGCGCACCCCCTTGAACTCGGTGCTGGCGCTCTCAAGGGTGCTGTCGGTGCAGGGGGCGGCCCGCTTGACCGAGGAGGAGAGGGGATACCTCTCCATCATCGAGAGAAACGGCAAACACCTCCTGTCGCTGATAAACGACATCCTCGACCTGGCAAAGATAGAGTCGGGGAGGCAGGAGATCTTCTACGAGACCCTCTCGCTGGAAAAGGTCGCCGCCGAAGTGGTGGACGGTATCGCCGCCATCGCCCGCGAGAAAGGGATCTCTCTCACGCTGCTGCCGGCGCCGCAGGGACTGCCGGCCGTCGTCATGGACGTCAAGAGGCTGCGCCAGATGCTGCAGAACCTGGTCGGCAATGCGGTCAAGTTCACCAGCGAGGGGACGGTCACGGTGAGGCTCCGGATCGACGGGGAGGAGATCCTGATCGAGGTCGAGGACACCGGCATCGGCATCGCGCCGCACTCCCTGGACACCATATTCCAGGAGTTCCGCCAGGCGGACGGCAGTACCTCGCGCTCCTTCGAGGGGACGGGGCTTGGGCTTGCCATAGTCAAGAAGACGGCACGCCTTCTGGGGGGGGACGTCGCCGTGGCCAGCGAGCCCGGGAAAGGGTCGCTCTTCACGCTGCGCCTGCCGCTGGACTGCAGGGGGATGGCCGTGGACCGGCAGCCCCTCCCGGCGCCGGCGGGCGAGCGCCCGGCCCACCAGCCGAAGGGGAGATCGGTACTGGTGGTCGATGACGACCCCGAGGCGGTATCGGTCATCGCGGCGCACCTGAACCAGGCAGGATTTCAGACCCTCACCGCCTTGAACGGCCCGGATGCGCTCAGGCTCGCCAGGGTGAAAAGGCCTTTTGCCATAACGCTCGACATCATGATGCCGGAGATGGACGGCTGGGAGGTGATGCGCGAGTTGAAGGGGCATCCCGACACATCCGACATCCCGGTGCTCATCGTGTCGCTCTCGGACGACCGGGAAACCGGCATGGCCCTGGGGGCCGTCGGGGTCATCACCAAGCCGGTCAGCGGCGAGCAGCTCATGGAGAGCTTCGCCAAGCTCGCCGGCGCGGGTTGCCGGCTGGTCCTGGTGGTCGACGACAACGAGCACGACCGTTTCTTCATCGCCTCGCTCTTCAAGGAACAGGGGGTGGACGTGCTCCTTGCCGAGAACGGGTCCCAGGCACTGGAGCTCGCGATCTCGGACCATCCCGACCTCATCACGCTCGACCTGATGATGCCGGAGATGGACGGCGCAGCCGTCCTCGACAAGCTGCGGGCAAGCCGGCTGACGGCGGAGATCCCTGTGGTACTGATCACCTCGAAAGAGCTGACCGCGGCCGAGCTGGAGCGGCTCTCCAGCGGGGTGAGCGCCGTCGTGTCCAAGGGGGGGCTGGACCGCCAGGTGGTCCTGAACGAGCTCGTGAAGAGCCTTGAGCGCATCGGGTGGCGGCTTCCCGAGGGGGAGCGCGGCAAAGGGTCCAGGATACTGATCGTCGAGGACAGCGAGGCTGCCACCATTCAGCTGCGGTTCGCCCTGGAATCCGCCGGTTACCTGGTAGACGCCGTCTCCGGCGGGAGGCACGCCCTCGGCTACCTGAAGACCCACGTCCCCGACGGCATCATCCTCGACCTGATGATGCCGGAGGTGGACGGTTTCAACGTGCTGGAGGCGGTGCGCGCCTCGAAGCTGACCGAGGGGGTGCCGGTCATGGTGATGACCGCCAAGACCCTTTCGCCGGGCGAACACGACCGCCTGCGCGCGCTGGAGGTGAACCACCTGGTGCAAAAGGGGGACGTGGAGCAGCAGGAGCTCTTGAGGCGGGTCTACGAGATGCTGGGGGGGGTGACCCTGTTCCGGGACGCGGTTTTGTCCGTGCCGGTCACGGAGCCTCATCCCGCGCCTTGGCAGGGGGACGGCTCGCTTTTGGTGGTGGAGGACAACCCGGACAACCTCGTCACGCTGAGGGCCGTGCTTGGCCGCAGCTACCGGATCGTCGAGGCGGCCGACGGCGAAACGGGGCTTGCCGCGGCCCGGGCCGGCTCGCCTTCGCTGATCCTTTTGGACATGCAGCTGCCCGGCATGGACGGGATGGCGGTGTTGAAGCAGCTGAAAAAGCATCCTGCCACCGCCGCCATTCCCGTGCTGGCGCTGACGGCGAGCGCCATGACGGGGGACCGCGACAGGCTGCTCCGGGCAGGTTGCGCCGCCTACCTCTCCAAGCCTTATGCACCAGAGGAACTGCAGGGGCTGGTAAGCAAACTATTGGCAGCGGGCGCCGCGGCTGTTTAAGGAGCCGGCAACCGCCGCTAAAGGACAAAGGGACATGAAACTTCTCGCCATCGACGACAACCACGACAACCTCCTTACCCTCGGGGCATTGCTGAAGACATTCATGCCGGAGGCGGGCCTGATCACCTCGCCGTCGGCCCGGGACGGCATCCGCAGGGCGCTGCTGGAGGGTCCGGACGCCATCCTGCTGGACATACAGATGCCGGGGATGGACGGCTACCAGGCGACGCGCAGGCTGAAGGCGAACCCCTCCACGCAGCACATCCCGATCATCCTGGTCACCGCGCACCATACCGGCCCGGCCTGCAAGGTGAGGGGGCTTGAGTGCGGTGCCGACGCCTTCTTGTCCAAGCCTATAGACGAAGCCGAGCTGGTGGCCCAGATAAGGGTCATGGTCAGGATCAAGCGTTCAGAGGACGCGCTGCGCCGGGAGCGCGACAGCCTGGAGGCGCTGGTGGAGAAAAGGACCGCCGAGCTGCTCCAGAAAAACCAGGAACTTTCGGAGAACCTCGCACGGCTGGCCGAGAGCGAGGCCCGCTACTCCAGGGCCGTCGCCGGCACGAGCGACGGCCTGTGGGACTGGAATCTCGTCACGGGGGAGTGCTACTATTCTCCGCGCTGGAAGGAACTGCTCGGCTTCGCCGACGACGAGCTTGAGGACCATGTCGACACCTTCTTCTCCAGGCTGCACCCGGACGACCGGGGCACGGTGCAGGGCGCGCTCAGCGCGCACATGGCGGGGAAGTCCCCTTTCGACGTGGAGTTCAGGCTCAGGAACCGCGATGACGGCTACCTCCGCTGCCGCTCGCGGGGGCAGGCCGAGTGGGATCACGAGGGGCGGGCGGTGCTGCTGTCGGGAGCGCTCACCGACATAACGGAGCGCCAGCAGATGGAGGAGCAGCTAAGGCAGTCGCAGAAGATGGAGGCCGTGGGACAACTGGCAGGCGGGGTCGCGCACGACTTCAACAACATCCTTACAGTGATCGCAGGCTACGCCAACATCCTCAAGATGGACTTGCCGCAGGACAGCAAGCATCTGGAGTTGGCCGAGCAGATTTCCGTCGCCACGGAGAGGGCCGCCCAGCTCACCAGGGGACTCCTGGCCTTCAGCCGCAAGCAGCCGATGGCGCCGCAAAGGGCCGATCTGGGCGAAATCGTCCAGCGGGTGGAGAAGTTCCTGGTCCGAGTCATCGGGGAGGACATCCAGTTTAGGACCAACCTCCTTTGCGACCCGCTGCCGGTATTCGTCGACCTGGGGCAGATGGAGCAGGTTCTCATCAACCTTGCCGCCAACGCCAGAGACGCCATGGAAATGGGGGGGACCTTCACCATCGCCACCGGGCTCCTGGAGCTCGAGGATTCCATGAGCTTTTGCGGACCTCCCGGCCGTTACGCCGTGGTCATCGTGTCTGATAACGGCAAGGGGATGGATGCCGAGACGGCTAAAAAGGTCTTCGAGCCGTTTTTCACCACCAAGGAGGTGGGGAAGGGGACCGGATTGGGGATGGCGATCGTGTACGGCATCCTCCAGCAGCACAAGGGTTTCATCACCTTGAGCAGCAAGCCGGGGGAGGGGACCACCTTCACCATCTACCTCCCCTTTGCCGACGACAGCGGCGCAGCATCGCGCGAGACAGCGGCCGCCGCCGATCCGGAACCGGGCATCGAGACCATCTTGGTGGCGGAGGATGATCCGAGCGTGCGCAACCTGGTGGACATGGTGCTTACCAAGCACGGCTACAAGGTGATCCTGGCCGAGAACGGCCAGGAGGTGGTGGAGCGTTTCGCCGCTCACCGGGACGAGGTGGAGCTGATCCTCATGGACATCATCATGCCCGGGAAAAACGGCATAGAGGCCTTTGCGGAGATCAAGAAGCTGCAACCGGAGGCAAGGGTCCTCTTCACCTCCGGCTACACCTCCGATTTCATCCAAAGCCGGGGGATGGAGGAGGGCGTGGAGCTGATTATGAAGCCGGTGCAACCGGTCGAGCTGCTGCGCAAGGTCAGGGAGGCCCTGGAGAGGTGATTTCACCCACCTGTGGTTGAAAGCCCCCAACGCCCGCGGATCTCCCCGACCTTTGCTTTAACGAGTTTTATTTAATCGGAAATAATGTTTGCTTGTGCCCCCTTTGTTCCTGTGGACCCGCCTCGCCAACCTTTCTTGGACCGCCTCACCCCCACTACTTAACCCGCTGATCAGCAACGCTTTCTCTCCCCTTTGCCGTCCTCGGTCTGCCCCCCCCGCATCCACAGCCATGTGGAAGGGGTGCGACTGCTCCCTGTGCCACAACTTCTCGCGTCCGGAGCGCGGCCTGAAGATGACGCCCAACTGGGAACAAGGAGCATCCGTCCTTACAGGGGGGTGCCACGAGTCACCCCTCTTTTTTTGCCATGCGTGGAACCTCTGCAGCGGGGCGGGTTTTCGCTCTTCTCCGGCCGCTAAATGGAAGCGCCGGACGGGAAGCGAGGTGCGGCGTTCACGTTCTTTTCGCCGTGCAATCGGACACTTGGCCGGGCTGGGATACATTTGATATTTCTTATAATCATATAAGGGTTTGGAATGGTTGATGCTTTTGGTAACGCCAGTGGTCACTGATTGTCTTTTTATTTCATGCGCCTGTGTCCGTCTTTGGGGGCCACACCCCTCGTTATGATTGCTCTTTTTCGGGCAGCCAGGGCGAGGTGTGCTTGAGAGAGGTTGGGTCGGTATCTAAACGAGCTGGGTGGGATACCCCAATGGGTGGGGAATTAAACCCAGCCACTAACCCAAAGGAGGAGGCAAAGAAATGAAAAAACTGTTTGCAGTACTCGCCTGTCTGGCCATGGTGATGGCCCTGTCCGTCCCGGTCGCCCTGGCCGCCAAACCGGTCACCGACAAAACCGCGCCGGTCACCACCGCTTCGCCGCTAGGCGGAAGCTACAGCAGTGCCGTGACCGTGTCTTTGGCAGTGAACGAACCCGCTACCACCTACTACACGACAAACGGCAGCACCCCGACCACCTCGTCGCCCGTCTACAGCGCCCCGCTTACCATCAGCGCCACCGCGACACTGCAGTACTTCTCCAAGGACACCGCCGGAAACCTAGAAGCGGTGAAGAGCCAGACCTACACCATCGGCGCTACCACCGGGCATGCCAGCCTGACCTGGACCGGTTACGGCATGTGCAGCACCAGCACCTGCCATTCCGGGCGCGCCAGCGCCGTGCACTCCTCCGTTCACTACCAGTGGAAGGCCGACGCCTCCGAGATGACCACGGGGCCGAAGGCCGGCCAGGGCAAGCTCGACGCGGTGGACGGTTCCAGCGCCATCAACGCGTACTGCGTGAACATCCAGGGAACCTGGGGTCCCTGCGCCTCCTGCCACGTCGGCGCCGGTGCACGCCCCACCTCCACCTTGACTCCCAGCAACATCGACTGCCTTATCTGCCACAACGACACCGTCAACGCACCCTACAGCCGCGTCCGCAACGCGACCACCGGCCTCTTCGAGCCGGCTGCCGGCCTGAACATGAACCTCGTGGTTCAGAAGGCAAACATCAAGCCCGTACGGAAGAACTGCCTCGGTGCCTGCCACGCCAAGGCAGGCGGCGGCGACGGCGTCAAGCGCGGCGACATCGCTCTTGCCACCGTGACCTTCGCCAACCCGGCGGACGACGCCCACATGGCGACCGGCGGCGGGAACATGGCCTGCCAGGCCTGCCACACCTTCACCAGCCACCGGGTCGTCGGGCGCGGGTCCGACCTCCGTCCCCAGGACAGCAGCACCGATCTCAACTGCTCCAGCACCACCTGCCACCCGACCAAGACCTCCGGCACCGGCCACATCACCTCCGACGTCAACCACCACGTCGGACGCGTAGCCTGCCAGAGCTGCCACATCAAGACCTACTCCCGCGGATTCCTGACGGAAATGGACCGCGACTGGAGCGCCACCGCGGAGTGGAACGCGACCCTTGGCCGCTACGAGCCCCATCACACCATGGCCGGCAACCAGGCGCCCAGGTACGCCTTCTGGGACGGCACCTCCTGGGGGAGCAACGTGGGCGATGCAGCCGTTTTCGATCCTGCCACCGGCGCCTACAAGATCTCCCGTCCCAACGGCGCCATCAACGGGGCGCTGGGAACCAAGCTCTACCCGTTCAAATACAAGACTTCGCATCAGCCGCTGGCCAGCGGCAAGCTGATCGCGCTCAAGGTCGGGACCTTCTTCGCCACCGCCAACTATGACCAGGCGGTGAAAGACGGTATGGCCTACATGGGGATCCCCACTACGACACCTTACACTACCGTGCTTACCGATGAGTACCAGGTCCTGAACCACCAGGTGGAGCCCGCCGGTTCCGCGATGAGCTGCGCCGGCTGCCACGAGAATACCACGGTGAACCTCAAGGGGATGGGGTATGCGCTGAAGGGGGCCACCTCGGTCGTCTGCTCCCAGTGCCACAACGCCAAGACGCCGGGTAACTACACCCGCATTCACAGCCACTCCCTCAACAAGGGGTATGACTGCTCCTGGTGCCACAACTTCTCGCGTCCGGAGCGCGGTCTTACCATGCCTTAGCCGTACCTGAAACGCAGCTCGGCAAGACGCCGAGACTCTCATGGGCACCCGATCGGGTGCCCATGACTTTTCCGGCTAATCACTGGCAAACTTTCGCGCTGTGTCCGCGTTTGTTTTTGTGTCACGCCGGTTGCTGCATAATCGAACTGCCGCTACTCATGGAATACGCAGCCACTACTCGGCGATTCACGATAAAAAGGGAGGAAATGTGATTAACATCTCTGCAGTCCGTTACATGCTCGTATCAGTCTTCTTCTTCTGCGCTCTCCTGGCCTTTCCCGCCCTCTCCAGATCTGAAGCTGCCGGCCCGTTCACCGTTGAGATTGCAGACGTGGGGAAAAGCCAGGAATTTGCAGCGCTGCTTCAAAAGAAGGGGTTCGCGACGGCCATTCCCGCCAAGAACATGTGGGTGGTGGATCAGCAGAGCAACTGTGTCGTCTGGATCGGCAGGAATATCCCGTTGGACATGCTGCGCGTCGTTCTCCCCGAGGCTTACCGGTTCAACCCGTACCTGAAGTTCTTCCACGTGGTGGGGGATCGAGGGGAGCAACCACCTCGGAAGGTGGACGACACGCTGCACATCGGCGGCAACATCGAGGCGGCTCTCGTCAAGAAGCTGAATACCCTGGATAAGGAGGAACTCCTTGCCACTATGGGGAAAGTCGCGACCGCAGAAGAACTGCACAAGTACCTGCACGAGAAGAACAAGGCAGGAGAGGCAGATAAAGATAAAGATAAAGATAAAGATTGAGGAAAACCGCTGGAAAGTCAGCTAAAGATAAAGATAAAGATTGAGGAAAACCGCTGGAAAGGCAGCTAAAGATTCGGATTGAGGAAAACGAAAAAGCGGTCAGCTAGGGGGGAGATCCCATTGCTGCCCGCTTTTATCTTTATCTTTATCTTTGTCTTTGTCTTTGTCTTTATCTGCTGTCTGTTATATCTGATTTTCGCCTACGCGAAGTCGCGCGCGTTCATCACTGTGCCGCTTCGCGTGCCATGTATGCTTGCCCAGTAGGCCTGCGCCACATCCTGCGCAGGCATCCCTTTCGAGCTGTCCATGTCCAGCGCCTCCAGGGTCTCCTTTACCCAGGGGGGGCTGACCACGTTGACCCGTATGCCGCGGGGCATCTCGAGTGCTGCCGCCCTGACAAACCCCTCCAGCCCTGCGTTGATCATGCTGATGGAGGAGCTTCCCGGCATGGGTTGGTGGCTCAGCACGCCGCTGGTCAGGGTGAACGACCCGTTCTCCCTTATGAAGTTCATCCCCACGCGAACCAGGTTCACCTGCCCCATCAGCTTGCCCGACAGCCCGGTCTGGAAATCCTCGTCGCTTAGTTCCGACAACGAGCCGAACCTGGCGACCCCGGCGGCGCAGGCCAGGGCATCGAACGGCCCGATCTCCCGGAACATCCTCTGGATGGAATCCTTGTCGGCCATGTCCACCCGGTAGTCGCCGCTTCTGAAGGCTACCCTCACTACCTCATGCTCCGTGGCGAGCAGCTTGGCCACCGCCTTCCCTATGGTTCCGGTCGCTCCAACGACTATCACCCGCATAAGCTGTACCTCCCGTATTGGCTCTCAATGGAGTCCCCGGGCTCATGCCGTTCGCCGGCTAGAGGCCGAGGTACAGCGTGAAGTATAGCTGGTTTTCCCCGCCGCGGTTGAATCCGTGGGCAAAACCCAGGGCCGGTGTCACTTTGGCCCAGTAGCCAAGCGTCAGGTCCGCGCGCAGCTCGACCCCGGCCCCGATCTTGGTGTCGTTGCCGTGGAAGGTCCTGTCGTTGTCCCAGACCTGCCCCGCGTCCGCGAAGAGCGCGCCGTGCAGCTTCTCCAGAAAAGCCGGGAAGGTGCCGGAGCCGCGCAGCGGATAGGACAGGGGTGCCCGGTATTCGACCGTTCCCGTCGCTACGTACTTGCCGGTCATCGAGCGCACGGGGTAGCCGCGCAACGGGTACTCGTTGTATTCCGACGGAGCCCCGCCGACCTGGAACGCCTGCTGCCCGTACTGCAGATCGCCGTCTGCAAGGGCGCCGGAGAGTCGGAGGTAGAGCACGTGGTGCGGGAGCAGCCTCTGGGGGAGGCCCAGGTACTCGTGGTACGACGCGCTGTACTCCGAGAGGTCCTGGTCGCTGCCGATCTCGCGCGCGAAGTGGCGGTACAGCAAGGAGATGCTGCGACCTTCCTCCGAGCTTATCGAGTAGGGGTACTTCAGCTTGCTGTCGTAGCTGATGCCGGCGAAAAGGTTGTCCCTGCGCCCCTGGAACACGGGGATGCCGTTGAAGGTGTCGCTGCCGGAAAGCGGGCTCAACGCCTTCTGGTCCAGCAGCTCGTATCCGGCGCGGATGCGGTAGCCCGACTCCAGGAAGTTGATGGGAACCGACGCCTCCAGGGAGACCCCCTGGTTCAACTCGTAGTAGTCGTACCCCCTCTGGAAAAGGTTGCTATAGAGGAACGGCTCGGCGTGCGCCCTCAAGGTAAGGGTGGGGTAAAAGTAGTCGTTTTGGTAGATGAGGCTGAAGTAGCCGCGCTTGCGCCCTCCGCTGTAGGCCGCGCTTGCGGCGTAGCTGTGGTAGCCGAGTGCGTCGGCGCCTGCTGTGAAGGCGCCCGCGACCGCCTCCTCAGAGCCGTCGTCATAGAGCCTTGGCAGCCAGAAGCGCGGCAGGATGGTCTTTCGCGAGCTGTAGTCGGAGGAGGCCGCAACGGCAGGGGCAGCCTGCGCATCCGCCTTTCCCTGTTCGGGCGTGACGGCGCGTTTCAGGGGGAGTGACGGCCCCCTGTCGGCGCTCCAGGTGGACCGGTCCAGCTTCATCTGCGCGATCCTGAAACCGCGCGAGCTGTAGCCGGCAAGGAGCAGCCGGCCGCCGTCCGGTGACGGCTCGGGGTGCAGCGCGCCGGTCAGCAGGTGGCTTGCCTGGTAGCTTTTCTGCTCGCGCAGGTCGTAGGCGAACAGGTTGAAGACCCCCGTCTCGTCCGAGATGTAGAAGATAACCGACCCGTCCGCCGACCAGGCGGGGTAGGCGAGGGTGTGGCTTGCGCTCAAAAGAGGCTGGTCGGTCTGGGTCACGGTGTCGTGCAACCGGATGGTGCTGGTCCCCTCGTTGTCGGTGAGGACATAGCAGATCGTGCGGCCGTCCGGCGACCAGCGCGGCGAGGAGACCCGCTGCAGGGAGTAGTCCGTAACGGTGCGGGGCCGCATCCGCTCCGGGGAGTCCCCCTCCATGAGCGCGAGGTTTTGGCTGGCGCGCGAGCTGACCACAGCCGCGAACCGCCTACCGTCCGGCGCCACCTGCACGTCGCCCACACGCTCGCCCTCGGTCAGCCTGGCGATCTCGTCGCGCCCGAGGTCGTAGCTGTAGAGGTCCTGGTACACGTTGAAACCGCGGACCATCTCCGCCTGGGTGAAGTAGATCTTCTTGCCGTCGGGCGACCAGCTTATGCTGCCGTCCGAGGACCGGCGCCGGAATTGGGCGACGATCCTCTTTCCGGTGGCGTCGGTCACCACCGTGGAGGTGTGCTCGTGCGGGTCACGCCTGGTGAAGGCGATAAGGGCGCCGTCTGGGGAGAAGCGCGGATTGGTGAGGTTCTCGCCCCGGTCGGAGATGACGGTCAAGGGGGTGAAGGGGGCTTTCGCCAGGCGCTCGATGCTAGCGGTCTGCTCCTTGGTGAGTGCCGCGACCATGTCGCCGTACAGCTCGCGATAGCTTTTGCCGCCAAACAGATCTTTGGGCGGCTTGTTGATCAGGTACGGGAGGCGCCCCGAGTGGGCGAAGGACAGGTTTGCCGTGGCATCCTCGCCGTAGGTCTCCGCGATGTGCCTTGTCAGCCGGTACCCGTACATATAGGGGAGGCTGCCGGCAGGCCAGTTGGGGACATCCCCGTTGATCCGGTCCACCGTGGGGATGTTGTCTTCGGCCACTGCCGCGCGAAAGACCATGTCGTAGAAGCTTCCCTTGCCGCGCCCCTGTCCGGTGTACTTGGTTTCCGCCCAGGTAGCCATCCCCTCATGCCACCAGCGCGGCATGAAGGTGTTCGGCGGAGCGGTGAACAGGAAGAACAGCGCGGACAGCGGGTCGATCCAGGGGAGCGGCTTTCCGAAGACGGAGCGGGTCGTCTTGGAGTAGCCGCGAGCCTGGTCAGAGGAGAGGATGTGGGCATACTCGTGCGTGAACAACATCCTGAGCCAGTCGTCGTATTCACCCAGGGTCGAGGCGATGGTCGGCGGTACCACCTGAAGATAGATGGTGTTGTACGGGATGGTGACGGCGAGCCCGTTGGTGAAGTCGCTGTCGTCGATGAGGACCACCTGGGTTTTCCCTGCCGGATGCCAGCGGAACTCCTTCACCAGCCTGCCGTGCACCTCCTCGGCAATCACGGCCGTCTTTCGTGCGGCGCTTTCCAGCCCCTGGTGGTAGTGAACGGAGAAATTCCCGGTCTCGATGGTTGAGTAGGTGAACGATGTGTCGAATTTGGCGGCTTGTGAAAAGGAAGCAAGACATAGCAGCAGGACAACGGCAAAGAATGAAGATTTCATGTTTTCCTTTCGTGCAGGGGGTTTAGGAGCGGCAATCGCGGCAGGAATGCCCTCATACGGGAGGCAATCGCGGCAGGAATGCCGCTCCTACGGAGGCAACCGCGGCGGCCGGACTACGGTTTGATCCCGGCGGCTTCTGCCTTTGCCTTTAGCCTGGTCTCGAACTGCTCCAGCTTGATGGTGAACCGCTCATGGGTCCCCTTGCTGATCAGGTCGGCCTGGTCATGCACCTCGACCTCCCAAAGGGTCCGCTTGCCGCTCACCTCCAGGCAGCGTACCTGGGCGGTGACTTCCATCCCGGGAGGGGTGGCGGCACTGTGCGTCACGCTGATCATGGTGCCGACCGTACGCTCACCTTCTTCCAGGTAAGGTGCCAGGGCCTCCATGCAGGCCCACTCGATGAAACCCACCAGGTAGCCGGTGGCGAATACCTCCGGCATCTCCCTGAAGGGGGCGGCTTCAGGATAAAGGCGCGGGACCGTCTTCTCGATCGGCACCTGGAACTTCAGTGTGTGGGTCGTCCCTGCCCTAAGCGTATCTTTCATGATTGTCTCCTTCATAGTGGCGTTCATACTCCCGCCCCCCGGAGGGGGAGCGCAGGGGGGGGAGGATCCCGCGTCTACTCCAATCCCACCAGATCTCTCCCCTTCGGGTATTCGACCACCAGGTCGTAACTCACCTTTTTCTTTTCGGCGGGTGCCAGGTCGACCTTCCAGACCAGGGTCCCGTCTTCCCTGGTTTCGGCCGGTCCCGGCTCCACATCCTCAAGGCTCACCTTTATCTCGGCATTGCCCGGGAGGGGCTGCTGGTCCAAGAGCGTGACGGCGATGCCCCGCTTCTTGAAGTTCTCCAGCTCGATGCCGACGCGGTAGGTCACGCTGTTGCTGCCGATCAGCCCCGCCTTTTTGCGAACCGCGGCCACCTCCCGTTTGACCTTTACCTGGTCGTCGGACCCGAAGTAGAGGTCGAACTCCTCGCCGGAAGCGACCGTTTTCAGGCGGCTCTTGCCGACGAAGATCGCGTCGTTGAAGATGTTGACCTCGCCGGCCAGCAGCGGGTAGGGGGTCTTGTTGAGCACCACCGACTTCAGGTACACCCGCGGCGACAGTTTGGGAACGGCGACGTATTCGGCGCTGACCGGCACCTTCTCGATGGCGATTACGCTGCCGGAACGCGTGCCGTCGGACGGGATGTCGACCGGCTGCACCACCTGGAAGAGTACCGAAGTCTGCCCTTTTGCTACTTCGGCCGTTTGGGGAGGGGCGGGCTCAAACCGGTACCCCCCGTATTCCGGCTGGGCAGAGCCTGCCAGCGGCACCCCCGCCAGTGCCGGCATCGTCTTCATGCGCTGCTGGTATGCCAAGGGACGGGGAGGCTCGTAAAGGGAAATGTGCCAGGGGGAAAGTTCAGGCGCGCCGCCTCCCGTCTCCGGGGTTGCGGTGGAGAGGGAAAGCTTCACGCCTGGCCAGTCCTCGCCGGTCTTCTGCCAAACCTGGGCACGGTACACCAGCTCGGCCTCCTTGCCCTCTGGCGAGAGCCTGAGATCGTAGGTCGGCTCCCAGCTCGCCTGGTGCACCAGGTAGGAGAGCTCGAGGTCGAACTTCATGTCGCGCTCCGCCTCGATCGCCACCAGGACCGAGCGAACCTCCTTCATCCTGTCCGCGCGGCTTTGCTCCAGTTCCATCTTCAGTGCGGCGATCCGGTCGAAAAGCGGCTTCTTCGCGGCCTCGGCATCGTACAACTGCTCCTCGATCCTGCCGACGTTCTCCCCCACGAACCTGGCGGCTTCCCCTAACTCGGCGGCGCTCGGTTTTCCCAGCGCCAGCTCTTTCGAGATCCGTTCCGACCATCCCACCCTGATGGAGTCGATGAAGGTCCGCTGGGAGGCGAGTGCCTTGCGGCGGGCCTCGATGCTCTCCACCCTGCGGGTCAGAGCTGCGATTTCATCCTCGATTTCCCGCACCCGTTTTTCCTGGGTCCGGTCCAGGAACACCTTCTTCACCGTTATGCCGCCGATGCGCGCCCGTCCGGTTCCCTTCCCCTGGGCGCGCAGCGAATCTTCAGCCATGAGCAGCGGCAGGTTGTCGAAGGAGACCAGGTTGGTGCCGGCCTTCAGGGTAAGCGCCGCCTCGCGTGTTACCTGCGCCCGGTCTGCGAAGACGGTGACCGTAGCGATTCCGGATTTTACCTGTAGCGGCGCACCCTGGGCCGACAGCGTCAAAGGGAGGCAGACAAGCGGGATAAGGGCGGCAAGCATACTTAGAGTTTTCATTTAGGGCCTCTATGGCAACTGGCTGGGAGGTGACGGTTTTCCGGCTTGCCGCTTGGCAACTTTGCGAGCTCTGCGGTCAGGGCTTCTTCTTCGAGGCGTAGCTGTAGTACTTGAGCTTGATGTTTTCCCACATCACCAGGCGTTCGCCCATCATGGTGATGATCCTGACCTCGCCGTCCTGGGACGCCACAAAGCCGATGCTCCCGGGGTTCTGGTAGCAGTACCTCATCATCGACCTGTGCCTGGTGCCGAAGTGGTTGTAGCTCGCCGGCCGCAGCCTGGCGGGGGTAGCGAGCCTGTCGGTGGCGATGTACAGGTTCTCCGGCTCCTGCCAGTTCTTGATCTCCACCCCGTACCCGCGCACCGCCAGGTTTGGGTCCATGACCACCAGCCCGTCCACCCTCGTCAACAGCGCGATGAACCAGATGACGCCGTCTATCTCGTTCTTGTTCGCCCTTAGTTCCTTTTCCAGCCGCCTCAGTTGGAAGTACTGGTTGGAAGGGATTTCCTTCGGCTTGGACTCGCTGAGGGCCAGCAGGTGCTTCTCCAGGTAGTCGGACTTGATCTTGGACACGGCGTTGGATTCCAGCGAGGTGGGGAGTCTGTCGTAATCGATCCCGTACTTGACGTTCAGGTCCTTCGGGTCTATCCGCGGCGTGATGAGGATGGCGCCGCCTTTCTCGATCTTCTGGATCCTGAGCAGGATCCGGCACAGGACGGAGAGCCACTGCTGGGCGTGCAGCTCGTCCATCTCCCCCCCTGCCTGGTACACGTCGTCCGGGAGGTGGCTGCGCACCCCCTGCAGGTACCTCTCTATGCCCGGTGCGAGCAGGTCGCGGACCGGACTCTCCTTGAAGAGGTCAAGGGAATGGCGGATCAGTTCGTTGACCCGCAACTCGGCCACCTTCTCGTAGCGCATGTACACCACGATAATGCCGATCCCTTCTACGCTTGCCTGGAATAACCCCGGTCTCTCCGCCTCGATCTCGGCGCTCCGGTTCAGGAACTTGTGGAAGCGGTTCTGCTGGTCCACCAGTCCCCAGATGTAGAGCTTGTCGCTCTTGTCCGGCCAGATGACGAAGGAAGAGGTGCGCAGGTCGGTGGACTTGGCGATCTTCACCACACTTGAGACCGAAAAAGGGATCGGGTCGGTGAACGGTATGAAGCTCCAGCGATCCTTGGCGGGGTTGCGGGGAGGTTTCGGGTCCGGCTGCGCAGGGTCCATGTAGACCATGTGGAAGATGACCGGTTCGGATTCCTCCGTCCTGAGACTCGAATAGTACATGGTCTCCATCAGGTCGATGACGATCCTTTCATCGGGGACCGCGGCGCGGCGTTTCCTCAGCTCAGCGCAGATGGATTCGGCAAGGTTTCGTGGGGTCTTGTTATGCATGCTCATGGCCGGTAGCCGCCCGCGTAAGGTCCCAGGATCGTCTCCAGGTGACGCTTCACGCCGTCGAAGAGCTGCAGCGTCAGGTCGGAGGGATTCGTGCAGTAGTGGCCGGAAGAGGCGAAGTTGTAATAGATGCGGCAGGCGAAAGGTCTCACGCCGTAAATGCCGCAGGTTCGTTTGACCAGGTTGAAGAAGGGGCAGAAGCCGGAGCCGTCGCTGCGCTTTGGCAACAGATCGAGGACGCCCCTTTCGTACTCGAACACGTCCGGGCGGCATTTGCAGCACTGCCCCGTGTTGCATACGGTGCCGCGGTTCGCTTCAGCGAGGCAGAAGGAGGCGGCAAAGACGCGCTTCCCGAAGCCGTCGGCCGCGCGGTAGGCAAACGAGATCTGGCGCCAGCGGTCCCCCCCGGCGCGTTCGGCACTGATGATGCGCCGTTTCAGCCGGTCCAGTTCTCGCTCGATGGCGGCGGGTTTTTCCAGGGGCACTTGAGCTCCTATTCCGGGTACTGGGCGAACTCGAGGAGGATGCCGTCGGGCCCCCGGAAATAAACCAGCCTCTTGCCGGTCTTCTCCCAGGTCTGGATCTCTCCGATGAACTCCACTCCGTGGCTGCGCAGCCTCTGCACCTCTGCCTCGATGTCGCTGACGGCAAAGGCGAGATGGCGCAGGCCGATACGGTTGGCCTGGCCGATGGTTTCGTCGCCGGCAGCCGCATCGTCGAACTTCAGCAGCTCTATGGAGAGGTTCGATCCGGGATGGTGCAACGCCACGAACCTCCCGCCGGCGCAGCGAATCCCCGTCAGTTTTCCCAGGAAGCCGGTGTCGAGTTCGGAGCTGATTCCCTCCGTGCATCCCAGCAGGAGGAAGAACTCCTTCGCTTTCTCAAGATCGCTCACCACGATGTTGAGGTGGTCAATACGCGTGATCATAGGCACCCTGTTCTTGTGATTTTAAAACGGGAATAAAGCTGCAGGCTGCGCTGAGCCGCTAATGAGGATAACAACCTTTAGCGGCATCGCAATGCTTGGGTGACGCTCTTTCTGCCGGAATCCCTTCAAAAGGAGCTTCAGAGCTGGTAGAATCCGTCTCTTTGCCCTTTCAGGGGACCTACCGTCTCATGAAACAGATGTCTCTGCGCTGCACGGGGAGGATGCTTTGCCCGGTTCGTCCAGCGCCGAGACAGCGACAAGAGGGAAGAATACGCCTGCGGCAAGGGTGGCAACTGTATCTGCCAGCGAGGGCCCCTCCTATGCGCGCGCCGCCTGCGCATATTACCCGGAGGTCGACGGAATGACAACATATTTCTAATTTTTACTCGACTGTTCGCCTACCCAAGGGACTGCGAGTAGTACGGCCGGCGGCAGGAACCTTCTTAACTCTACAAAGTTGATAGGCAATGCAGTTATTTTTGTTGACTGCAATGGTGCGTTAATGTAGTCTTGCGTAACACCACCGCTGCGCTTTGCAATGCGCGCGGTGGGGGATGCGGGCATAACATGCGTAGAGAGGGGCGGGGATGAAGATAGATCAGAAAAAGTTACGGGAGTTGATGGCGCGCGGTGGCTTTACCGCGTCTGCCGACCGGTTGCAACGCGAAGAGAACGTGTTTCTGGTGGGTGGGGGGCTTGCTGAGCAGCCGACACTGGAAACCCTCTTTGACAGCCACTACCAGAGCAACGCCGCACTTTTCCATCTGACCTTCTGCGACATCAACAGCTTTCACAAGGCAGAGGCCCTGGCACGGGTGATAAAGAAGAACTTCAACGTGCACCTGGTGGGAAGGATGGACTATGCCGCCCCCCCACACCTCATCGAGCGGGCCTACGCCGCGGGGGTGGACATCCTGGACATCCCGCTGCACGTCTTCGACCGCGCGAGCGCGAAGGAGGCGGGGCTGGAGAGCGAGGAGCGGTTGCGCGCCCTCCATTTCGCCCACACCGTTTTCCCTCGCTGGTCGGTGGTCTCCACGCTGACGGCCGGGGAAGAACCACCCTGCTCGACCATGGCCGGCATCGACGCACTGATCGGGTCGGGGATCATACCGCTGGTGACCCTCTCCGGAAGGGCCGCTCATTATCCGGCTGAAGATGTCGCCATGGTCTTTTCACACCTGGAGGCGGTGTGGCGCAAGAAAAAGGCGTTGATAAAGCCGCTGTTGCCGCTGATCCAGCTGGTGACCCCGCTGGTGCCGAAGGCGCCCAGGACCGGGCTGCGCGGTCTCATCGACAGCATCGAGGAGCGGCGCTTGCTGGCGACCTCCGACCTGCGGCGGGTTCTCCGGGTGAAAGAGGTCGCGGAGTCGTTCGACTCGGCAGGGCTGTAGAAACTGCGATTCAAGATGAAGGGGGCGAAGCACGCCAATGAACAACGACCAGTTGCTGGATAAACCGCTTAAGATCGACAACCGCCCCATGTGGCTCATCCTCCTGGACCGTACCATGCGCTACCAGGTGATGGCGGGCGTTGCCGTCGTCATTGCCGTCCTTATCCGTCTTTCCCCTCCCGAAGGGCTTTCCGTGGAAGGTTACCGGTCGCTGGTCCTTTTCGGGGGCACCATCTTTTTCTGGATCTCGGGGCTGCTTCCCATCGCCGTGACCGCGCTACTCTCCATGGTGATGCTGCCGCTTCTCGGCATCATGGACGCCAAGAGGACCTACTCGATGTTCGGCAACGAGGCGGTCTTCTTCATCCTGGGGGCCTTCATCCTGGCTGCGGCCATGACCGGCACCGGGATATCGGCCCGCCTTGCCCGCACCATGCTGGCGAAGTTCGGCAAAACCCCCACGAGCCTCGCGCTCACCGTCTTTCTTCTCTCCGCCTTCCTCTCCTTCATCATGAGCGAGCATGCCGTGGCGGCCATGCTGTTTCCGGTGATCACCGAGATCTCGACGGCCCTGAAGCTGGAGAACGAAAAGAGCAGCTTCGGCAAGCTGCTCTTCATGTCCATGGCCTGGGGGTGCATCATCGGCGGAATCGCCACCTTTCTCGGGGGCGCCAGGGCACCGCTGGCCGTAGGGCTGCTGAAGGAGGCGACCGGGCTTCATTTCTCGTTCATCGAATGGAGTACTGCCGCCTGCATGATCGTTTTCCCGCTGTTGTTCATAGGGTTTTTCATACTGATGAAGTTCTTTCCGCCCGACATCCAGGACGTGGAGGTGGGGAGGAAGTTCCTGAACCGCAAGCGGCTGGAAACCGGGAAGATCAGCTACAACGAGATGCTCACCGCGCTGGTGATGGTCGGCACCATCCTGGGGTGGATGTTTCTGGGGGAGAAGACCGGGCTTGCCGCCATCGCCATCCTGGGAGCCGCCGCCCTTTTCACCTTCAAGGTCGTCTCCTGGCAGACCATCGAGGAGTACGTGAACTGGGGGATCATCCTGATGTACGGCGGCACCATCGCGCTGGCCTCGGCGCTGGAGAAGACCGGCGCCGCCGTCTGGATCGTGGACAAGGGGCTGGGAGGCTTCTCCCACTCCCCGCTGACGGTGATAGCCATCATCTCGCTGGTCGCCATCGTCCTCACCGAGTGCATCAGCCACGCCGCGGTGGTAGCCATTCTCATGCCGGTGGGGATGGGGCTTTGCCAGACCACCGGCATCGACCCCAAGGTGATGACGCTTTCCATCGCTCTCCCTGCGGGCCTTGCCTACTGCCTCCCCATGGGGACCCCGGCCACTGCCATCGCCTATGCCTCCGGTTTCCTGAAGAGCCGCGACATCATCGTGTCCGGGTGCGTGATCATGGCCATCTCCTGGTTGCTGTTCATGGCGTCGGTGCTCTTCGTATGGCCGCTGATCGGGCTGAAAATCTAGGGAGGGGATCCGGCGCAGGCGCTGCCGCTACGGAATTTAACTGGCAGTTGCCGCACAAAAACGGTATATAAGGACCGACTTGCGGAGCCGGCAGGGATTTCGTTCGAGGTAGAGCAATGATCTCCAAGAAGACCAAATACGGGCTGAAGGCGCTGATTCATCTGGCGCAAAAGTACGATCAGGGGCCCGTCCTTATCGCAGACCTGGCGCGTGACGAGAGGATTCCCAAGAAGTTCCTCGAGAACATCCTGCTTGCCCTCAAGAACAACGGCATCCTGCAGAGCAGGAAAGGGAAGGGGGGGGGCTACTACCTCGGACGGCACCCGGGCAAGATCACCTTCGGGCAGGCGATACGGGTGATGGAGGGGCCCCTGGCGCCGGTCCCCTGTGTCAGCGAGACCGCCTATGCCAAGTGCACGGAGTGCGAAAACGAGCGGACCTGCGGCATCAGGCTGGTCATGAAGGACGTGCGGGATGCCATCGCCGGCATCCTGGACGGCACCTCCCTTGCCGACGCCCTGGAAAAGATGGAGCGCGCCGAGATGAGCGAGACGGAGATCCTGGACTTCTGCATCTGAATGCCATTCAGCCCGCCTGTCGCTTGGAACTCCACCCGCAAATCACCCATACCCCGCCTTACTGCCGCTGCCCTGCCCACACACTCCACAAGACGAGCACCCCTCCCGTGATCTGGATAGCGGAAAGGGCTTGATCCAGCACCAGGTAGCCGAGAACGGTAGCCACTATCGGGCTCAAAAGGCCCAGGATGGAGACCGCCGACGCCTGCAGGCGCCGTATCCCCCGGAACCAGACCAGGTAGGTGACCCCCGTGCCGATGATGCCGAGATAGGCATAGCCTGCGAGGTTCCTCCCGGTCACCCCTGTCAGCGACTCCTCAAACAGCATGGCCAGCGGCAAGAGGAAGATACCGCCGAAAACCAGCTGCCAGGTCGTGAACGCGGCCAGGGGGAGAGGCGAGGCCCAACGTTTGGTGAGCACCGTTCCGAGCCCTATGCAGACTGCGCCAGCCACGGCAGCGACGATGCCTATGGCGTCCAGCCGGGCGGTCGGGTTCAGCACGAGGAGCGCGACGCCGACCACGCCCGTGACCGCAGCGATCCAGGCGAGGCGCGTGGGGCGGAGGTGAAGAAGCGGCCTGGAAAGGATAGCCACGCAAAGAGGCTGCGTCGCTATCACGGTCGCGGCCACCCCGCCGGGGAGCCGGTAGGCGGCTATGAAAAGAAGTGCCTGGAAGATCCCGATGTTCAGCAGCCCAAGGACCGTCAAGCGCCACCACCAGTGACCTTTCGGCCATACCCTCAGTACGGCGAGCATGATCACGCCGATGGGGAGCACGCGAAGGACCGCCGCGGTGAGGGGGCGGTCTGCCGGCAAAAACTCGGTGGTGACAAGGTAGGTGGTGCCCCAGATGCAGGGCGCAATGGCGGTGACCACCGTGTCGCGCAGCGGCGTCGCTCCCTGCTCCTCGCTCATTTCAGTTCCCGGCTTCACGCGGGGGGGGGAGGAGCAGGGCAAAGGCCGAGGCGAAAGCGGTCAGCATGCCGGCGATCAGGTAGGGGGTGGTGAAGGCTCCGGCGGCCTTGGCGATGATGCCTGCGCCGGCAGGACCGATCACCTGCCCGACGCCGAAGAAGATGGTGACCGTGGCAAAGGCGGATGAGGCCCGGTTGAGGCCCAGGTATTCCCCGACGGCGGCCGCCATGATGGCGGGTATGGCAAAGACGGCCGAGCCGTAGAGGACGAGCGACAGCAAAAGGGTGGCCGTTCCTGCCTTGACCCCCGCGAGCAGGTATGCGGCGCTTTGGACTGCGAAGACCAGGGCCAGTCCCCGTTTCCTGCCGATGCGGTCGGAAAGGGCGCCGAAGCCGATGCCGGAGAAGAAACTGAAAATACCTACCCAGGACCAGTACAGCCCCGCCTTTGTCTCCGAGAGCCCGTACTCCTGCACCATGGTGGTGACGATGAAGGTCCCGTACACCATGAAGGTCACGCCGAAGAGCATGTAGAGGATGCCCAGCCGGAGCAGGACGCGCCCGTCACCCTTTTGCTCCCTGTGGATGAACTGTTCCGGTGACGCTTCCACCATCCTACCCACCGGTTCGAGCCCCAGATCCGAAGGATGGTTGCGCAGGAAAAGGGCTGCGCAGCCGGCGACGCACAGGCAGATGGCGCCCAGCACCATCCAGCCGCTGCGCCAGCCGTCGGCGCCGAAGCTCCGGTTCAAAGCGGGGATGAGCAAACCGGCGAGGACGATGCCGATCCCGTTCCCCGCGATGGCGAGTCCGGCAGCCCTGCCGCGCTTCTCGCTGCGGAACCAGAAGGTGATCAGGGCCATCAGCGGGATGTTGGTGAAGCCGCTGCCGACCCCGACCAGCACGTATAGCACCAGTATCGGGAGGAAAGAGGAGCAAAGACCGATCGCCATCATGCCGAGGCCGATCAGAAGAAGCCCCGCTGAAGCCATGCGGCGTGGGTGCAGCCGCTTCATTACGCGCGGGGCGACAAGGACGGAGAGGAGGTAGCCGACGAAGTTCCCGGTGCCGATGAAACCCATCAGGTCGTAGGTGAGCCCGAGCTCCGCCTGCATGCCGGGAAGGAGCATGGAATAGGCGTAGCGGGCCAGGCCGAAGCAGGAAAAGAGGCCCAGGGCGCAGGTGGCGACGATGACCCATCCGTAATGGATCTTCCTTTCCTTCATGCCTGACAACTTTGCCATCTCAGGGTGAGAACGGTGGACCGGGACAGGGCGCGCCAGCGATGGTGGAGGCCCGCCCCCCACGCCACGAAGTCGCCGTGGCGCTGCAGGAGGACGGACTCGACCGTGCCGGCCGGGAAACCGGGTTTTTCCGAGAACTCGATCCTGAAGGCGGAGTCGTCGCTGACCAGGATCGAGACGGTCCTTCCCTCGCTCAAGGGCTTGGAATCGCCGCTCTCGTCCCCTGGCGGGTGATCGAGCCACTTCACGCACAGCCCCGACAGCGCCTGTTCCCTCGGGACATGCAGCAGATCCGGCGGCCCGGTCAGCGTCCAGTCGCTGAAACCGATAAACCAGCCGGTGCCCTGCGTCTGGGCGTCATGTGCGTTGCCTGCTGTGAAGTTCATTTTGTCCTTTGCTTGCAGCTGCGGGTTCCTGACAACCTCCCACAAATGGCCGTCAGGGTCCCGGATCTATCCGGCGTTGAATAACCGATGCTAAACGGCGCAGGGGTGGCGGCTCTCGTCAGGTCCAACTATGGTGTGTTTGCCAGATCGCCGCAACAGGGTTCCCCTTCGGGCGTCGGCTTCGCCCCATGTGACCTAGGGGAGCCAGTTGATGGTCTGGGCGTCAAAGTCCAGGGTGTACTTGAGGCCTGCCAGGAAGCTCATGCCCAAGAGCCCGTCGCCGAACTCTCCCTGGCGCTGCCGAACTATAATGGCTTCCTGATTCTCTCTCTTTATCGGCCCGACTACCATCTGGCTCAGGACGATCTTCCGCGCGCTCATCACCCTGCCGCCGACCACGCCGATTTTCACGTTGTCCGCTTCTTGCACGTTCAGGCGTTCCGCTACTTGCGGGGTGATGACGGACGATGTAGCCCCCGTATCGAGGAGCAGCATCACGTTGGTTTCCGATGAACCGTTTCGCAGGGTGACCGGGACGAACACCTGTCTGCCTGAAATCACCACCCGTGTCGTCAACGCCTTGGCCCGCGATTCCTGGGCCGCCTTCTTCTCTTGCGCGACGCGCTGCTGCCTGGATTGTTCCTGCTGTTCGGCCTCGCGCTGTCGATTCGCGTCCCGCTTCTCCCGCTCTTTCTCCCTCAATCGGGCCTGCTCCTCGGGGGAGAGGTCGTCGTACTCATCCCTGCGTACCTGTTTCTTGTGGCGGTACTCTTTGGGGATCTTGGATCGGTCCTCTACGAAGTGCATGGTCCCTTTGTTGTCTTCGTAACTGTAGAACTCGGCACCGGCTGTACCCGGTGCGATAAGCGCCGCGACCGCGCAAAGCCCCAACACGGTAACGGCAATCTTCCCGTATGACTTGATCCTCGCGCCCATTGCTCGCCTCAATCGCCTGTCCCCGGCTCGCCCGCAGCGCCTGCTGAGGCGCCGCCGGCCAGGTTGTCTATGTCGCCTCTCGCCCAAAACTGCCAAAAGAAAAACGGGGGCATCCTACCATGTATCCGGGTGAAATCCATTAAAATCTGCCCGCGCATCGCTCCCGGCACGACAAAGGGGGTCCCGAATCGGTACCCCCGCTGTGCGCTGCAACCTACCCCTGTCGCGCTGTTTCACCCGCGTTTGAGAGCCGCTATCCGCTCCTCCAGCGGCGGATGGGTCATGAAGAGGCGCTTCACTCCGCGAGCGACCGGGCCCGAGATGCCGAAGGCAGCCAGCTGGTCCGGCAGATGCGGCTGCGCTACGCTCAGGCGCAATTTTTCCAGGGCGGAGATCATCTTCTCGCGCCCAGCCAGGGATGCCCCGCCGGCATCCGCGCGATACTCGCGCCGCCTGCTGAACCAGAAGACGATCATGCTGGCAAGGATGCCGAAAACAAGCTGCGCGAAGATGGAGGTGATGTAGAACGCCGGGCCATGGCCGCGCTCGGTCTTGAAGACGACGCGGTCCACCAGGTGGCCGACTACCCGCGAGGCCACTATCACAAAGGTGTTGACTACCCCCTGGATCAGCGCCAGGGTCACCATGTCGCCGTTTGCCACATGGCTTATTTCGTGCCCCAGCACCGCCTCGGCCTCTGGGCGGTTCAGTGAACGCAGCAGGCCCGTGCTCACCGCCACCAGGGCGTTGTTGCGGCGCATGCCGGTGGCAAAGGCGTTGACGTCGGGCGATTCGTAAACGGCCACCTCCGGCATGCCGATCCCCGCATCGGCTGCCTGTTGTTTCACCGTCTGCAGCAGCCATGCCTCGATCTCGGTGGCAGGGGAGGCGATGACGTGGGCGCCGGTGAGGCGTTTGGCCGTCCATTTCGAGATGGCCAGGGAGATGAACGACCCTCCGAAGCCGAAGACTGCGGCAAAGACGATCAGGTTGTTGAGGTCGAGACCTGCACCCTGCTGGTCCAGCATGCGGTCGACTCCCAGCAGGTTCAGCACCAGGCCAAGCACCAGGACGATTGCCAGGTTGGTGGCGACAAACAAAACGACTCTCTTGAACATGTAACCTCCGGTTGATTTCCCCTGGCATAATGCCGCTCGCTCTGGCGCCGTTGGAAGCGGCATGCGCCTTGGCGTACCAGCTTGTGCAGTTTCAGGGGGTTAAGGACCCGGAAAGTTTAGCAGACCAAACGCGATGCGCTACAGGTGAGACGGGTGGAGCGGGGGGAGGTGGTCACTGCTCCTTTCGCAGCAGAGCCAGCAGTTCCTCGGCGCTCACCTTGCCGCTCAGGTCGCTCTCCTCCAGCAGGCTGTCGGCAAGGCCGCGCTTTTGCCGGTGCAGGCCGACGATCTTCTCCTCGATGGTCCCCTTGCTCACCAGCCGGTAGATGGTGACCGGGCGCTGCTGGCCGATGCGGTGGGCGCGGTCGGAAGCCTGGTCCTCCACGGCGGGGTTCCACCAGGGGTCCATGTGGATGACATAGTCGGCGGCGGTGAGGTTCAGGCCGACCCCCCCCGCCTTCAGGCTGACCAGGAAGAGGTCTCCTTCGCCTGCCTGGAAGGCGTCCACCCGCCTCTTGCGCTCCTGGGGCGGGGTGCTTCCGTCCAGGTACTGGTAGGGGATGCCGGCCTGCTCGACGTACCGTCTGATGATCTCCAGGTGCCCGACGAACTGGCTGAACACGAGCGCCTTGTGACGGTTGTCGCGCAGCTCTTCGACGATCTCGGCGAAGGCCGCCAGCTTCGAGCTCGGCACCGCGGTGTCAGGGAGCACCAGGCGCGGGTTGCAGCAGGCGCGGCGCAGCCGCATGATCTCGGCGAGTATCTTCAGGTGCAACTGCCCCTTTCCTTCGACCTTGCCGATGCCGGCGAGGTTGTCCAGGGCGCTTTTCCTGACGGCCTCGTAAAGCGACGCTTCCTCCTCCCCCATCTCGACCTTGATGGTGATCTCGGTGCGCGGCGGGAGCTCTTCCAGCACCTGGTTCTTGGTGCGGCGCAGGATGAAGGGGTGGATCAGCTTTTTGAGCCGCGCGCGGGCCTGCTTGTCCTGGCTCTTCTCGATGGGAGAGGCGAACCTGACGTTGAACTGCTTCAACGAGCCGAGCAGCCCCGGGTTGATGAAACGGAACACGTTCCACAGCTCGCCCAGGTGGTTCTCGATGGGGGTGCCGGTGGCGACCATCTTGAAAGCGCCGCCAAGCGCCATGGCAGCCTGGCTCCGCTTGGTGGCCAGGTTCTTTATCGCCTGCGCCTCGTCCAGCACGATGGCCTGCCAATTCACCGCCGCCAGCAGTGCTCCTTCCTGTTGCAAAAGGCCGTAACTGCATATGACCAGGTCGAAAGGCTTCAGCTCCCTGAGCATCTGCGCCCGGTTGGCGCCGCCGAAGATGACGGGGTTCAGGGTGGGGGCGAACCTGACGGCCTCGCTTTCCCAGTTGAGGCATACGGAGGTGGGAGCCACCACCAGGGAGGGACCGTTTGCCGCCATCGTCAGCATCTGGGCCAGGGCCTGCACTGTCTTCCCCAGGCCCATGTCGTCGGCAAGGCAGGCGCCGACACCCCAGTGGGCCAGCCGGTTCAGCCAGTTGAAGCCTTCCACCTGGTAGCCGCGCAGCTCGGCCTGCAGCGTGGTCGGAAGTTGGGGGCGGAAGGTCTGCGCATCGCGCAGCCTCTGCATCTGCTTGAGCCACTGCCGGTCGCTCTCGAAAACCCCCGCGTCGGCGGCAAAGTCCTCGAAGACGGGCGAGGCGAGGTGGTGGAAGCGGAACGCCTTGCCGTGAGGCTCGCTGCACGCCGCGAGGTCGTCCAGATGCTTTCTCAGCTGGGCGGAGAGGGCGAGGAATTCACCGTCGCCCAGCCGGACAAAACGGCCGGCACTCCCCTTGGCAAGCTCGACCAGTTGCTGCAGGTCGAGCGCCAGCCCCTGGTTCAGCCTGATTTCCCCGTCCAGCTCGAAATAGTCCTTCGACTGCCGGATGGCGAGCTTGCAGTGCCCCGGGGTGGCGAGCTGCTTTATCTTGAACCTTGCCCCCTCGGGCCAGGCGACGCGGATGCCCTCCCCCAGCGACTGGAGCTGCAGGAGAAGCTCCAGGGCGGCCTCGGTGTCGGGCACCAGCCATTCTCCGTCGCCCTCCTCGTTCAGGTTCAGGGCGGGCAGCCCGGCGACGGCATCGGCGGCACGAAGCACTTCGAGCCTCAGGTCCCGTTTCGCCTGGGTCTTTTTCCCCTCCAGCTCGGCCATTACCGTCTCGCCTCCCGTGCCGGGGCGGAAGCAGGGGCCGGCGTCGGAGAAGGGACGCACCAGCAGCTCGATCCTCAAGCCGGCCTGGTAGGGGAGCAGGTGGAAACAGGGGGTGGCGTCGCCGGGGACCGGCTTCGCGGAGTCGTCGCCGATGTCCGAGTGGACAGTGAGGATCGAGGAGAGCGAATTGACGGCCGCCAGCGCCTGCTCTTTTGCCTGCGCCGGCATCTTGAGGCCGTTGCCGATCACCGCCGCGATCCTCTTGTACTCGTCCCTCGCCACGAAGACCTTGATGCGGGTAGGGCTCTCCTTTTGCAGGTAGATCTGCTGCTCGGGCTCGAACGGGGGGTAGAGCTGCAACTGCAGGGAATCCCCCTCGGTCATGAGCTGGATCTCCGGCTCCGCGCGCAACAGTTCCAGGCGCACCGAGCCGGCCGGGTCGAGGTAGACGTGCGGATGCCCGATCATGAGCGGGACGGCCTGATCCTGGTTCAACCGGTAGCTATCCCGGCCGTAGTAGCCGTGGCCGCGCTCCAGCTTGATGCAGTTGCAGATGGTCCTGTCCTGCTCGCTCAGGAACTCCATCGGGGCTGCTTCCTCGGCGAGCCTTTTCAGGGAGACGTTCTTCCCCGCGCTCCATTTGCCGGCGGGGGTCTGCTTCTGCTCCCGCGGGTGGATCTCGAAGTAGCCGCGCAGTTCCTCGAAGTGCCAGATGAGGCGGGAGTGCGACGCCGGCTTTTGCGGCGCCTGCTCCTCGCCGCCGTTCAGCCGGATCAGCGCCTTCAGCGCCGTTTCCCAGAACTCGACCTTCTTCACCGCGTCGACCAGAGGGACCAGCCCCTGTGAGGCGTAGCGCTTCCTGAGGGGGAGGGGGGACGCGGCACTCGCTCCGCAGGCAAGGGCGGTCTGGTCGAGTTCGTCGGCAAGCCAGGGGTACCCCGATTCGCGCGCCATCCGAGCCAGCGGCGGCAGCTTCTGCGCCTTTTGCGCCGCCTTGTCCGAGCCGCACCAGATAAGGGAAAGGACGCTGAAAAGGGCGTACAGCGGCGAGTTCACGAACCCGGGTCCCTGGGAGAGCGCCTCCAGGACCTGCTTCATGTCGCGCTCCCCGCTTCTTTCCGCCGCCACGTGCTTCAGTATCAGGTACAGCTCCCGGTGGGGCCACTCCTTTTTCGCGGTGATGAAGGCGCAGTGGTCGACTGCCAGGGCGATCAGCTTCTCCTCGCCGGAGCTTATCAGGGCCAGGATGAAGAACGGGCCGGCTGCGTTGTCGAAGAAGGTCCTGCGCTTGCCGGTTTCCTTCTTCAGCATGCCCAGGGCCGTCTCGAATTGCCCGACGGCGTCCCGGCTGGAACCGCGCAGCAGCATGATCCAGCCGGCAACCGCCGCCTCGGTCGAGCTTGTCTTCTCGCTTGCAGCCTGCTCAGCCTCGGCGATCTTGCCGCGCAGCAGCAGTTCGATGCAGAACATGTCGTGGAGCTCTTGCGTCAGGGCGCGTTTCGCGGCCAGGTCGCAAAGGACCCGGAAGGGTCCTTCGGCAGGGGAGAGGTGGGCGCCGCAGTGGAGGAGGATCTCCTTCAGGGCGGCCGCCTGCAGGCTTTGCGGCAGTAAGCGGAACCAGTCGTCGTCGAAGGGGTTGTTGCAAACGGTAACGAAGGGATGGCAGCGCAGCAGGTCGTAGGGGAACTGCCGCCTGAAGCGTGCCTCCGTCTCGAAGGCGAGCTTTTCGTTGCCGGCGTAGAAGGCGATGCGCACGTCGCGCAGGGCGTGCAGTTGGGTGCGGTAGTAGCTGCTCCCCCAGTCGGTCTCCATCGGGATCTCGGACTGCACGGCGGCGGTCATGTGCCTGAAGGCCCCTTCCTCGATGGCGCCGAGGGTTGCCGCGTGCATGATCTGCGTGTTGCAGCGGATACCCTCCTTGGTGAGCAGGACCAGCTTTTGCCGGGCGAGCTTTTCCAGTGACTCCGCGAGCAGGAGCCCGGTATAGGGGCGCTCTCCCGGGGCGCGGTGGTTGCGCCTCACCATGTTGAGGAGGACGTTTTTCGAGACCGGGGCGTAGATGACGGAAAGGAGCTGGATCAGCGCTCTTTCCTCGGCACTGCAGGAGGAGAAGGTATCGAGGAGCCTTTGGGGTAGGTTGGGAGAAGTCACGGGTGCTCCTGAAAGCTTGTTTGCCGCGAAGGGGGCGGATGACGCGGAGAAAGACGAAAACAGGGGTGGAGACCCCCCTATGTGCCTCCCTCCCTTTCCAGGGAGGGGGTGTCTTGTTACCTGAGCGGCCTGGACATGCTGTCGGCCCTCAATCCCGGTAGCGCCTGACCAGCTCGCCGTAGGCGTCGATGCGCCGGTCGCGCAGGAAGGGCCAGATGCGACGGACGTCTTCGCTGCGACGCAGATCCACGTCTACCACCAGCAGCTCCTCGTCCTCTCCCCCTCTCGCCAACAGCTCTCCCTGGGGGCCTGCTGCGAAGGTGGAGCCCCAGAACTTGATGCCGGCCCCGGCACCGCTTGGGTCCGCCTCGAACCCTACCCGGTTCACGCTCAAAACGGGTATGCCGTTTGCCACGGCGTGGGAGCGCTGTACGGTGACCCAGGCATCCAGCTGCCTTTGCTGCTCGTCCTGCTCGTCCCTCGGATCCCACCCTATGGCGGTCGGGTAGATGAGGAGGTCGGCACCGGAGAGCGCCATCAGCCTCGCCGCCTCGGGGTACCACTGATCCCAGCAGACCAGGACGCCGAGCTTGCCGACGGAGGTCGGGATCGGCTCGAAACCGAGGTCGCCCGGGGTGAAGTAGAACTTCTCGTAGAAGGCGGGGTCGTCGGGGATGTGCATCTTGCGGTACTTCCCGGCAATGCTCCCGTCCTTTTCCAGCACCACCGCGGTGTTGTGGTACAGCCCCGGCGCGCGCCTCTCGAAAAGGGAGGTGACAATGACGACGCCGAGCTCGCGGGCCAGCGCCCCGAACTCATCGGTCGAGGGTCCGGGTATCGATTCGGCGAGGTCGAAGCAGGCGGTGTCCTCGGTCTGGCAGAAGTAGCTGCCGGTATGGAGTTCCTGCAGGACCACCAGTTGCGCCCCCTTCGCCGCGGCGGTGCGGATCGAGGCGATGGTGGCTGCTATCATCTGCTTGCGGTCGGGGCGGAGCGCCTGTTGGACGAGGGCGACTTTCAATTTCTGCATGGTTCACTCCAATTGCCACTGCGGCTGTTAAACCTGCTTCAGGATTTCAGCGTTCCCTTGGGGAGCTGCATGGTTACACAGTGCAGCGAGCCGTGCTGCAGGATGAGCGGCAGGCAGTTGATCCCGACGATCTCACGCCCGGGAAACGCCTCCCCGATCGCCTCGAGCGCGGCCGCATCGTTTTTGTCCTCATAGATCGGCACCAGCACCGCCCCGTTTATCACCAGGAAGTTTGCATAGGTGGCCGGTAGCCGGTCTCCTTCCCCGTCGAACCTGGCTGCCGGCCAGGGGAGGGGGATGGCGCGGTAGGGACGGCCGTCACGGGTGCGGAAGGCGAGTATCTCGGCCTCCATCGCCTTGAGCGCAGGGAAGTGCTCGTCGTCCGGATCGTCGCAGCGCACGTAGGCTATGGTGTCGTCGGGGCAAAGCCGCGCCAGGGTGTCGACGTGGGAGTCGGTATCGTCGCCGGCCAGGTACCCGTTGGAGAGCCACAGGAAACGGTCGCTGCCGAAAAGCCCGTGCAGCTCCTGCTCCAACTCCTCCCGGGTGAGGTGCGGGTTCCTGTTGTCGTTCATGAGGCATTCCTCGGTGGTCAGGATGGTGCCCCGTCCGTCGCTCTCGATGCTGCCACCCTCCAGTACCAGCCCCACTGTCTCCAGCGCCGCGCCCCAGACGCCCAAAGCCTGCAGTTTCTTGTTGATCCGGTTGTCCAGGTCGGAGGGGAACTTGAGCCCCCAGCCGTTGAAGCCGAAGTTCAACAGCTTCGCCGCTCCCTCTTCCTGCACCGTGACGGGGCCGAAGTCCCTGGCCCAGGTGTCGTTGGTTTCCACCTGGCAGACGCGGACCCGCTCCGGGTCAGCTCCGGCCTTAAGCAGCTTCTCACGGACCGTCTCGGGATCGGGCGCTGCGACTATGACGCTCTCGAAGCGGCTTATCTGCGCCGTGATCTCCGCGAAGACCGGCTCCACGGCGTCCAGGTAGGGGTGCCAGTCGCTCTCGTCATGCGGCCATGCCAGGAGCACGCCGTCCTGCGGCTCCCACTCTGCGGGCAATCTTTTGCTGTTGTTCAATCCGGTCTCCTGCGCCATGCCGTCCCGCGCACCAAAGTGATAAGAAAATGCCGTGGTTGCCGATCAACCTACAACCGGAAAAAATTAGCATACGGCGTGAATCCAATGCAAGTTAAAAGGGTCCCGCCGCTTCGCTAATTTGTCCCCCCGAAACCGTTGCTTCCGGCAGCCGATCCTGTATTATGCCTGTCATCCCGAAACGATCTTCAAGCGCCAGGAGTTGCTACATGTCATACCCCGAAACTATCGACCTCCCCTTCAACAACGAGATCATCAGGTCCCGGTTCACCCAGTTGAAACCCGATGGAGGCGCCGACGCGCCCCCGGGATACCTGGTCTTGCTTCAGGGCGAGAAGCTCGTTTTGCGGGACGGAGAGCTGTGCCGGGGAGAGCTCCCTCTGGAACCGGAGGGGGACGCTGCTCCGCTTCTCTTCGGACAGTGGGACGGCCAGCCGGTGCGGCTTTACGGCGTCCCGAAATCCCGCGCCTTGCCGCCGCAGCTGCAGGCCGTGCACTGGACCGAGCTGCCCGATGAAATGGCGACCCTCTACGGGGTCGCGCGCCAGATACGTTACTGGGAGAAGGTGAGCAGTCACTGTTCCTGTTGCGGCAACGCCGCGATGGAGCGGATATTCCCCAGCTGGGGCAAGCGCTGTGCCGGCTGCGGCCATGAACATTACCCCCACATCCACCCCTGCATCATCGTCCTGATAAAACGCGGGGAGGAATTCCTGCTGGCGCGCAAACCCGAGTGGGTTGCGGGGCGCTACAGCCTGGTGGCGGGTTTCGTCGACTTCGGCGAGTCCCTGGAGGAGTGCGTGGTGCGTGAGGTGTTTGAGGAAACCGGCATCAAGGTGAGCGACATCCGCTATGTCGGGAGCCAGAACTGGCCTTTCCCGAGCCAGCTGATGGCGGGTTTCGTCGCGAAGTACCAGGGTGGCGTGATAGACGTCGACGGGGACGAGCTTGAGGATGCCCGCTGGTTCTCCAGGGAAAACCTTCCGGAATCGCTGCCTGCCTCCCGCAGCATCGCCCGCTGGATCATCGACCGTTTCGCCCTGGGCGGCGCCGATACCGGCGCTTAGGCCATAAAAAATTCATCAGGTGCAAAAAATCATTAAAGTCCCTCGAGCCCCAACCGATAGGTATCCCAAACCCGGGAACGAAACAGCCTCCAGGGTCTCCTTTTTTTGGGGACGGTTCGCGCCGTCCCCTTTTTTTATGCCTTATCCCGCCCTCGATCCCCCTGCCCGAGCTCCCTTGCGAACTGTTTATTCCAATGATAATGGTGCTGTTGTATTGAGAACCTGTTTCTGGTAACTTAAACGGCTCGTTACTCGCAGCCCCTGGTGGGAGAGCACAATCGATGGATATTATGGGCAACGCCCTCCTCAGGCATCTGATCCAGATGCCTGCGGCAGGCATATACGCACTCGCGGACAAGGTGCATCTCTTCAACGGCTTCGAGCTTTGCAAGAGAACCCCGGTCTCCGGAGTCAAGTGGAGCGAGGACGGGTCCGCCCTGAGCCTCGAGGTCACCGACGGCGGCGCGCACCGGGTATCCCTCACCTTTGCCCAGGGTGAATTCTCCAGCTCGTGCGACTGCGGCAACTGGAGCCCCCGCGGCCGCTGCGCCCACCTGGTCGCCTCCCTGGCCACCGTCAAGAAGGCACTTGCCCCCGCCTCATTCCCGATGCTGCAGCTCCCGCAGAACTATCTCGATACCATCCGCGGCCAGTTGCTTGGCGGCGCCGCGGCCGCGCGCGCCATGGAGCTGGATGCTCCGCTTCCAAGCGAGGCGCGCTACGCCCTGGTCCTGGACCGGGAGCTTGGCCCACCTCGTCTTCGCCTGATGCAGGACCAGGTCCCCGTCGCCCTGTTCGATGCCGCGCTCCCCCCGTCCATCCGGGATTTCCTGAGGCTGATGCAATCCTCGGCGCTGCGCGGCAGGTGCATCGAGGAATTCCACACCAGGTTTCGCGGCAGGTTCCCGCTACTCTACGCCTCGCCGCAGGGGAGCATCCCTCTCCACTTCGACCATGCCGTCGAGCGCGCCGTCTTGCTGGGACTCGACCTGTGCCAGGGGACCCTCACTGCCAGGATGACCCTGGAGGACGGCTCCCTGCTGGACGACGAGGTCTTTGTCCACCAGGGATACCACTTCGACCTCAGGCGGTCGGTGGTCCGGAAGGTGGACGATACCGGCGTGGCCTTGTTCGACAGGTTGAGGGCCCGCGTGAGAGAGGAACCCGATGCCCGCTTCGAGGCGGACGGAGCCGGATTCCGCTTTGCCTCCGGCATCTTCAACCGTTTGCTGTTCAACCTGGACACCGGCGACTCCTCCCGGAACCTTGCGCGGACCGCCTTGTCGGTAGCTGGCAACGGGGTGCAACCGGTCCCTGTTGAGCCGCGCTACCGCCTCGACATCCGTGAGCTCGCGGAGACGGTGCATCTCACCGCGCAAGGGGTGGCCGAGGACGTGCTCTTCGGGCTTTCGCCGGCCGCCTTCGCGTTCTTCACCCCATCCGGACGCGCCCAGCTCCCTCAGCCGCTCAGGGCGAAGAAGAGGGTTGCCGCCCTCATCAAGACCTGTTTCGCCGCCCTCTCCGCCAGGGGGAGGGAAGAGAGGGACCGGATCGTGCGCCAGGCCCTGGACACCCCCGACTTCTTCAAGCGCGGGGTCAGGTCCGAGGCGCGCGGCATAGTCGCAGGCTTTTGCCAGGCTGCACTGGAGCCGTCGACGGTGCTTCAGCTCTCGGGGGAGGGGACCTGGCTTGCCGTGGCCGTGGAGGGCGCGCGCCAAGGGAGGCTTTTGGAGCTCGCCTGCGACTTTTTCGGCTGCGACATCTTCTGGCAGGCGGAGGGGGTGGGCGAGATGACGCTGGAGCGCAAGCCGCTCATGAAAAGCCTTTCCTCGTTCAGCAGCGCCCTCTCCGCGGAGGGGTTCTCGCTCGCCATAGGGGGCGAGGAGCTGCAAACGGTCTCCTGGTCCTTCACCCTGGATGCCACCCGTTCCAGCATCGACTGGTTCGAGCTCCGCCCCGAGATCCGCTGCGACGGCGAGCTGGTGGACGAGGTCGAGCTGGAGCAGGCCTTGCAGGGGGGAGGCCTGTTCAGCAGGGGGGGCGGCATCGTGCTTTTGGACCAGTTCAGCAGCTCCACCCTTGCCCTCCTGGAGCCCGCCACCAAACGGGAGGTGGTGCGGGTGCCGCGCCTGCAGATCCTGGACTGGATCACGCTGAGGCGAAACGGGGTGAGGGTGCTCCTCTCGCCCGAGGACGAGCGGATCTTCGACAGCCTGACGCGTTTCGAGAGCATACCCAGGCGCTCCCCCCCGGCGAAGCTCCAGGCGACGCTGCGCAATTACCAGCTGGAGGGGTACAGCTGGCTTGCCTTTCTCTACGAGCACCGCTTCGGGGCCTGCCTGGCAGACGACATGGGGCTGGGAAAGACCATCCAGGCAATCGCGCTGCTGGCAGGGCTCAAGGAAGGGGATGTACCCTCGGAGGTTCAGGGAGACAGGCCTCATCTCGTCGTGGTTCCCCCGACGCTCATCTTCAACTGGGAGAGCGAGCTGGCGCGCTTCTACCCGTCCCTGAAGGTCGGGGTCTACCGCGGCCAGGGGCGCCGGGCCGATTTCTCCGGGGTGGAGCTGGTCCTTACCAGTTACGGCGTGATCCAGCGCGACATAGAGGCGCTGAAGGAGATCCCCTTCCATGTGATCGTGTTCGACGAGGCGCAGTCGGTGAAAAACATCCACGCCGAGACCACCGGCGCGGTGAGAAGGCTCAAGGGGAGGTTCAAGCTCGCCCTGACCGGCACCCCGGTGGAGAACCATCTCGGTGAGTATTTCTCGGTGATGGACCTGGCGCTCCCGGGGCTTTTGGGCCCCTACGACCAGTTCAGGAAGCAGATGGGGCGCGAGGGGGCGGATTTCATCGAGACGCTGATCAGGCGGACCCACCCCTTCATATTGAGAAGGTCCAAGGACATGATCGCCGCCGAACTCCCCCCCAAGGTGGAAACGGACATCTACCTGGAGATGAGCCCGAGACAAAAGGCGCTTTACGCGCGCACCGTCGCCCAGGTGAAAGAGACGGTGGCGCAGGCGTACAGCTCCAGGGCCTCCGGACAGGCGCGCATCATCGCCCTGACCGCCATCCTGAAGCTGCGCCAGATCTGCCTCTGCTCCAGGCTGGTGCTGCCGGAGGCTTCCGACCGCTCCCCCAAGATCGAATTCCTGGTCGACCAGCTGCACGAGCTTTTCGCGGAGGGGCACAGCGTCCTGGTCTTCTCCCAGTTCACCTCGTTTCTCGACATCGTGCAGCAGGGGCTCTCCCAGCACGGCATCCCGTTTTCCAGGCTGGACGGTTCCACGCCTGTTGCGCGCAGGAAGGAGATGGTGCAGAGCTTCCAGGAGTCGACCGAGCCGGGTGTGTTCCTCTTGAGCCTGAAGGCCGGCGGACGCGGGCTGAACCTGACCCGCGCCTCCTATGTCTTCCACCTGGACCCCTGGTGGAACCCGGCCGTGGAAAGCCAGGCGTCGGACCGCGCGCACCGGATCGGCCAGCAGAGGCAGGTGACCATCACGAGGCTGCTCATGCGCCACTCGATCGAGGAGAAGATGATGGAACTGAAGAAGAGAAAGCTCAAGCTTTACCGGGCGCTTCTGGAGGATGCCGAGCACGAGGGGGGGAACGCGATCAGCCGGGAGGATTTCGACTACCTGTTGGGGTAGGGGGTCTTTTCAGGCTTGGGGCTGGGTGAAATACCTGCAGAACGAGAGCGTGTTCCTGCCGTCCCTGGAGCTGTAGCTCACCTCGTCCATGATGGTCTCGATGATGAAAAGCCCCATGCCGTTTTCGGGGATGGAGCCGATCACCTCGGGATCGAACTCCAGGCTGCGCGGTGCGTAATCTTCTATGCAGACCCCCTCGTCCGAGATGTCGAAGGAGATCCGGTCATGGTGCAGGGTGACGGCGGTCTCGACCCGGAACCCTTCCTGGCGCCGGTAGGCATGGGTGATGGCGTTGTTGAGAGCCTCGACGACGCAGACCTCCATCTCGCCGTAGGCGTCTTCCTTAAGCGGCGACCCCGCGCAGATGCCGCGCACGGCATGCCCCACCAGGGCGACGTCCCCAAGCCTGCTCTCGATGCTCATGTATAGGGTCTTGCTCGGTTTCTTTGTCACGTTGGCCCGCTGTTGTTCCCGCCTGTGCGCCGCATCCGCTGCGGCCGGATTCGCCGGATTTACCGGTCAGGGCGCCCCTGAGGGAGCCCCTCTCTTTGCGCACCCTGGTCCACCCAGGACTGCGCCACCGAAAGGTGTTTCAGAAACTCCGCGGCGAACAGGAACTCCCCCAGCGAAGCGGCGACGTTGATGCTCTCCTCGCCGCGCTGAATCGAGAAGGCGTACCCCTTTTTGCCGTTTCTCTCGTAGCACTCGACGCTCAGCTTGGTTACGGTTTCGCCCCCCTCCCCGGAGTCGAAGCGGTGGGTGAGAGTCTCCTTGCCGCCATCCGGCTGCACCGCGTAGATTTTCCTGGAGATGTCGAACGCCTCCCACGGCTCGACGACGAAGCGGATCTGATGGGCACCGGCGGCAAGACGGAAGAACCGCAGGGCCACACGCCCCTCCTCGGGCTTTCCCTGCTGCTTCTTCTGGCAGGCAGAGATCTCGACGCCGCTCTCTTTGGCGTAGATGGTACATCTTGGTATTCTCATTGGACCCCCGGCACAACGCGTATAACTTTAGCGTCGTTCCCGAGGTTGTCAAACTCACAAAAGGACCGGCAGCGAGCGTTCCAGGCGGACCTCGCTGCGGGTGACCGACGCGCGGTAGGCCAGGAGTTCCACCCCGTTTCGGGCCGCCTCCCTCAGCAGCGCGCCGTACGCGGGATCTATGGCGTCGGCCGGTGACAGCGATTCCCCGTCCTCCCTTTGCACCACGAAGAGGTTAACGGCGCGGTGCCCCTGGCGCACCATCTCCATGAGCTCTCTCAAGTGCTTCTGCCCCCGGGCACTCACCGCGTCCGGGAAGAGCGCGCACCCCTGGCGCACCAGCGTGACGTTCTTGGTCTCGACATAGCAAAGCCCGTGGTCACCGCACAGAAGCAGGTCGATCCGGCTGCCGCTGCCGTAGGGGACTTCGCTCCTGATCTGCCGGTACCCCCCGAGCTCGACGATGGTGCCGTTCTCGATCGCCTCGCGGGCCAGGAGGTTCGGCAGCTGCGTGTTTATCCCGACCCAGACGCCGTCGGCGTGCACGAGCTCCCAACTGTGGGGGTACTTCCTTCCCGCGTTGCAGCTCCTGGATATGAGCACACGGTTGCCCGGGAGCGCGCATCCCATCATGCTCCCGGTGTTGGGTGTGTGGGCGGTGACCAAGGTCCCATCGTCCAGTTCCACGTCGGCGAGAAAGCGCTGGTAACGGCGTATCAGCGTCCCCTGGTAGAGCGGTTGCGGCAGTTTCATCGGCTTCCTTTTGCGGTCGGGCCGGCGTTCAGCAGGGGAGGCCGGTCCCGGCGAGTGGATTCCCGTCCCGCCCGATTGGCGGGGCGAGCGCAAACATTAACCGGTAGCGCCGTCTGCTGTCCAGTCAAAAATGGGGGTGGCGGACCCCACCTGCCGGAGAAAAGTATTGATCTGGTTGGCCATTCTGCTACACTCAGCTGCTGGATCGACCCGGGGGAAGCCCGGCGCGGGGTTGTCGGTGGGGGGGATATGGCCAAAGGTTTGAAAAATCATCAGGAGCACCGGAGTGCAGTACAGCTCCTCGGCAAGACCATCAGCAAAAGGGCGGGGTTTCGCTGCGAATGGTGCGAGGGGAGCGAGAGCCTGGCTGTCTGGGAGTATCAGCCGGAACAGGAGCCCGCGCCGGAGAACCTTGCGCTTCTTTGCGAGTCGTGCCGCGCACTAAACGGCGCGAAGAACGTCGATCCGCGCCGGCTCAGGGGGATCAGGAACGCGCTTTGGAGCGATATACCGGCGGTAGCCGAGGGGGCCGCCATAGTCCTCTCCCGCTGCAAGGAGCCATGGGTGCGGGACGCGATCGAGGAGAGCTTCCTGGACCAGGCGCTCAAGGACAGACTTTTGTAGAGGCAGGCTGAAGCTAAGGTTAAGGTTAAGGACAGACAGATTCTTCTAAACCTCAACCTCAACCTTAACCTCAACCTGTTTCTTTCTGTTTCTTTCTGTTTCTTTAAGTATTTGACGCGGGACGCGCCTGTGTGATAGAAAGTATCTTTTATTAATGTGTATTTTGGCTGCAGAAAGGGATTGTATGTCGCAAGGTATCAAGAAGGGAATCCTGCTTGCAGGCGGTGCAGGAAGCAGGCTCTACCCCCTCACCATGGTTGCCAGCAAACAGCTGCAACCGGTCTACGACAAGCCGATGATCTACTACCCGCTGGCGACGCTCATGATGGCGGGCGTGGCGGATATACTGATCATCTCCACCCCGCTGGACACCCCGCGTTTCCAGGCCCTGCTTGGCGACGGGTCGCGCTGGGGGATCCGCCTCAGCTACGCCGTCCAGCCCGAGCCAAACGGTATCGCACAGGCCTTCCTGATAGGAGAGGAGTTCATCGCCGGCGACCCGGTCTGCCTGATCCTTGGCGACAACATCTTCTACGGCAAGATGGAACTCGACCGCCTGATCTCCGGCTTCGACGGCGGCGCGAAGATCTTCGGCTATTACGTCCAGGATCCGGAGCGCTACGGCGTGGTGGAGTTCGACCCGCACGGAAGGGTGCTGAGCATCGAGGAAAAGCCGACGGTCCCCAAATCCAGTTACGCGGTCCCGGGACTCTATCTCTACGACGGTGAGGTGGTCGGGATCGCGAGGTCCATGGCCCCCTCGGCGCGCGGGGAGTTGGAGATCACGGACGTGAACCTGGAGTACCTGAGGCGCGGCGAACTCACCGTGCAAAGGCTCGGTCGCGGCATCGCCTGGCTCGATACCGGCACCCATCAAAGCCTCCTCGAGGCCTCCCACTTCATAGGGACTCTCGAGGCGAGGCAGGGGCTGAAGATAGCATGCCTGGAGGAGATCGCGCTCCGGATGGGATACCTCGACTGCAAGGCGATGGCCAAGGTCATCGACGAGACGCCGAAATCTTCCTACCGCGACTACCTGTTGCGGGTTTATAACGAAACGGCGCTTTGCGGTGGAGGTGCAGCAAGATGAGTCAGGTGAAGAGCTTCAGCAAGGGACGCATCCACGACGTGATCGTCAGGCCGTTGAACAAGTTTCTGGACGAGCGGGGCTGGCTCGCCGAGCTCTATCGCAGCGACGAGCTCGACGCCGAGATCCTGCCGGCCATGGCCTACATCTCCATGACGCAGCCAGGCGTCGCCCGCGGGCCCCACGAACACAAGGAGCAGACGGATTACTTCTGCTTCATGGGCCCCTCCAACTTCAAGGTGTACCTCTGGGATGCGCGCCCCGATTCCCCGAGCTACGCTACCAAGCAGGTCATCTATGCCGGCATCGATGCACCCGTCGCGCTTGTTGTGCCGCCTGGCGTCGTGCACGCCTACCGTAACGTCGGCATGGAGAACGGCATCGTCTTCAACGCGCCCAACCGGCTCTACGCCGGTCAGGGCAAGCGTGAGCCGGTGGACGAGATACGGCACGAGGAAGAGGCCGGCTCGCTGTTCCAGCTGGATTAGCTCGTGCTGTAGCAGACCCAGATGCATGTTGATTGCCGCGCCGGCAGATGCGTTTTGATTACTACCTTGATAGGGGGCCGGAGCGCCCCCTATACCATTTTTGAGGCCGATGAGAAATCTTTTACTCCGCTATAAGCGGTTCCTCATGACCGCCGTCTTCCTGCTGGTGGCTTTCCTGACCTACGCCCTTAACCTGCGGAACAAGGAACACGCCAACCCGCTGGAGCGCGCCGTGATGAACGTCACCGCGCCGGTGGCCGGCTCCGTTGCGACCATAACCGGCACAGCGGGGGACATCTGGAGCAACTACATCGATCTGCTTGAGGTCCGGCAGGAGAACATCGAGCTCAGAAAGAGCGTCAAGCTCTTGAACGAACGGATGGTTGCCAAGAACGAGGCCGCCGTCGAAAACGCAAGGCTCAAGGCCCTTCTCGACCTGAAGGGGGCGGTCGCCGTACCCTCTATCGCCGTTTCCGTCATCGGCGAGGACAGCTCCGCCTGGTTCAAGACGCTGGTGGTGGACCGCGGCAGTGCCGACGGCCTGCTGGAGGGGATGCCTGTGGTGGCGGCAGGTGGCGTGGTCGGGCGGCTGGTCAAGGTTGCTCCGCAAAGCTCCCGGGTGCTGCTTCTTACCGACCATGCCAGCGCCATAGCCGCGGTGGTGCAGCGCTCCCGGGCACGCGGGGTGGTGCGCGGCGCCGGTGGGGGACGCTGTTCTCTCGAGTTCACCGTGAAGGACGAGGACGTGAAGGTAGGCGACGCGGTGATCAGCTCCGGCATCGGCGGTGTGTTCCCCAAGGGGCTTCCCATCGGGGAGGTCACCATGGTAAAAAAGGGCGAGTACGGTGTGTTCCAGACCATCGAGGTGCGTCCCTCGGTGAACATCGGAAAGCTGGAAGAGATGCTCGTGCTGGTCAGGCAGAGCGGTGAATAGGGTTTTCCAAAGCAGGTTACAGCCTTGATAGCTTATCTCAAAATAGCCGGCGTGGTCCTGGCGGCATGTCTGCTCCAGATGACGCTTCTCCCCAGGTATCTCCTGGACCCATTCCAGCCCAACCTGCTTATCATCCTTGTGGTCTACCTGGGGCTTAAGCTGCCGCACCGCCTGGCCGGAGTCGCCGCCTTCGCTCTCGGGCTTCTCCAGGACACCTTCAGCGGGATCTACCTCGGGCTGCACGCCTTCTCGTACCTCTGCATCTACACGCTCCTGGCCGAGCTGGCCGACCGGCTCTACACAAACAACCGGGCGCTGTTCGTGCTGGTGGTTTTGCTGGCGACCGTGTTCAGTGCGTTCCTGAACCTGCTGATGCTGGCCATTTTCTCCGTGTCGAACGGGGTTTACGCCTCGCTGTTGCCGGCGCTGATACCTCAGGCCCTGATAAACGGGCTGATCGCCTCGCTGTTTTTCGGCGTGAGGCTCCCGGTGGAGGAGGCGCGATGAAACCGCTGCAAAACATACTGCCGGACGACGACGGAGGGGGGCGCCGCATCATAGGGCTCTCCTTTGGCGCGTTCGTCTTTTTCTTCCTGCTCCTTTCGAGGCTTTGGTACCTGCAGGTGGTCGACGCAGATGATCTCATCAACCAGTCCGAGAACAACCGGCTGCGCTTCGTCCCGGTCGCCGCGCCGCGCGGGGCGATACTGGATCGAAACGGCAAGGTGCTGGTCTCCAATACACCCTCCTTCTCCGTCGCGGTCATCCCCCAGGACGTGAAGAACAAGGAGCAGCTGATCGACAACCTGGCCCGCTACCTGAACCTGGACCGCAAGGAGATCGAGACCAAGTGGAACAAGGGGCAGGGGAGGGCCAAGTACTACCCGCTGGTGGTCGCCTCCGGCATCACCCGAGACCAGATGGAGTTCCTGGAGGAAAACCGGCTGGCCCTCTCCGGGGTGAACATCGAAATGAAGCCGATCCGGGCCTACACCAACGGGGTGCTCGCCTCGCACCTGCTAGGGTACCTGGGGGAGTTGAACGAGGAGGAACTCTCCTCCGAGCGCTACAAGGAGTACAACGCCGGAGACTACATCGGCAAGAGCGGCATCGAGAGGGCCTGGGAGTCGTACCTGCACGGCACCGACGGCGGGCGCCAGATCGAGGTGGACGCCCGAGGCCGTTTCCTGCGCACCGTCGCGGAGACCGGCTCGAGCGTCGGCAACACCGTGGTGCTCACCGTGGACCTCGACATCCAGAAGGCGGCGGAGCAGGCACTGGGCGATCAGGCGGGAGCCGCGGTAGCGATGGACGTGAACACCGGCGAGATCCTCGCCTTCGTCAGCAGTCCCGATTTCGATCCGGCCCTGTTCACCGGCCGCATGCCCCCCGACATCTGGAAGCAGTACCTGGAGGACGAGAGGCACCCGCTGGAGAACAAGGCGCTCAAGGGGTTGTACCCCCCGGGCTCCACCTTCAAGATCATAACCGCGATAGCAGGCCTCGAAGAGGGGCTGATCGACGAGCACACCTCCGTTTACTGCACCGGCTCCCACAAGTTCGGCAACTCCACCTTCCGGTGCTGGGAGAGGAAGGGGCACGGCACCGTCGACCTGAAGAAGTCGCTTAGGGAATCCTGCGACGTCTACTACTACAAGCTCGCCGAACGCCTGGGGGTGGACCGGATCGCGGCCTACGCCAAACGCTTCGGCCTCGGGGCTCCTATGGGGATAGGGCTTGAGAACGAGAAGGCCGGCATCATCCCCACCGCCGCGTGGAAGCTGAAGCGCTTCGGCAAGAAATGGTACGCAGGCGAGACCCTGCCGGTGGGGATAGGGCAGGGGTACGTGCTGACCACCCCGGTACAGCTCGCCTCCATGATAGCCACCGTCGCCAACGAGGGTGCCATCTACAAGCCGCACCTGGTGAAGCGGGTGGTGGACTCCGACGGAAAGGTGTTGCAGGAATTCTCGCCGCAGGTGACAGGCAAGACGGGGCTCAAGCCCGAAACGTACCGGCTGGTGAAGCAGGGGCTTTTCGCCGTCGTGAACGAGCCGCGCGGCACCGGCGGCATGTCGCGTCTTTGGGAGGTGAAGGTGGCGGGAAAGACCGGCTCCTCCCAGGTGGTCAAGCTGCGCGACAGCAAGGGGGGGGTTCCCTACCGTTTCAGGGATCACGCCCTCTTCGTCGCCTTCGCCCCCTTCGAGAAGCCGGAGATCGCCGTGGCGGTCGTGGTGGAGCACGGCGAGCACGGCGGGAGCGCTGCGGCGCCGATATCGGGCAGGATCCTGCGTACCTACTTCGAGGGGAAGGGGGTCATCAAGAAGCCCGTCCCGAAGCCGGTGCCGCCGGAAGAGGGGGCCGAGGCCGTGGCCGAGCCCGATACCGGCGCGCCGGGAGCCGCAGGGACCCCGGGCACGCAGTAAGGAAAGAAACGGCGCCAACGCGCTCAGCACGCTCAACACGCGTAAAACGATGCACCTTGAAGGTGCACGGATATCGGGGATTTCATGTTCGACAGACGGCTATTCACCAACTTCGACTGGACGCTACTGGGCGTGGTGCTGCTCATCACCGCCTTTGGCGTCATCAACATATTCAGCGCCTCGTCTTCCTACAGGGACATCGGCACCCCCTATTACCTGAAGCAGCTCTACTGGATCTTCGCCGGGCTCACCCTCTGCATAACGGTCTGCAGCCTCGATTACCACATGCTGGAGGACTTCGCCTACTGGCTATACGGCGGGGTGCTCCTCCTGCTGGTCATGGTGCTGCTGGTAGGCAAGACCACCATGGGGGCCACGCGCTGGATCGATCTCGGTTTCTTCAACATGCAGCCTTCCGAGCCGATGAAGATCGTCATCATCATGACCTTTGCTCGTTTCTTCAGCCGCTACCCGATCTTCAAGGGGCTCTCTCTCAAGGATCTCGCCTACCCGTTGCTGATCCTGGGCATCCCCGCGCTCCTGATCATGAAGCAGCCCGACCTCGGCACCGCCGGGCTGGTGACGCTGATCGGCGGGACCATGCTCCTCTATGTCGGGGTGCGCTGGTCCGCGCTGGCGAGCCTTTTCGCCGCCGCCGTTCCCATCGTCTATTTCGCGTGGCAATTCGGGCTGCACGACTACCAGAAGAAGAGGGTTTACAACTTCCTGAATCCGGACCTGGACCCCTTGGGGAGCGGCTACCACATCATCCAGAGCAAGATCGCGGTCGGCTCGGGCGCCACCTTCGGGAAGGGGTTCATGCAGGGGACCCAGTCGCAGCTCCGTTTCCTCCCCGAACAGCATACCGACTTCGCCTTCTCCGTCTTTGCCGAGGAGTGGGGCTTTGCCGGCTGCCTGCTCATGCTGACCCTGTACCTGTTCCTTACCCTCTGGGGGCTCGGGATCGCCAAGAGGTGCAACGACCGCTTCGGGGCCCTTCTCGCCGTCGGTGTCTCTACCATGCTCTTCTGGCACATCGTCATCAACATGGGGATGGTGATCGGCCTGTTGCCGGTGGTGGGGGTTCCCCTCCCATTCTTTTCCTACGGCGGTACCTCCATGGTCACCTCGATGGTGGGGGTGGGGATCCTGCTCAACATCAGCATGCGGCGCTTCATGTTCTAAGGCAAAAGGAGCTCCACCCGCATGCGCATCACACTCGTTGAGCCGTTTTTCACCGGTTCGCACGCATCCTGGGCCCGCGAGTACGCCTCCTTCAGCGGGCACCAGGTCGAGCTTTTGACGCTTGCCGGCCGCAACTGGAAATGGCGCATGCACGGAGGGGCCGTGACCCTCGCGTCCCGGTTTCTGGAGAGCGGCAGCCGGCCCGACCTGATACTCGCTACCGACATGCTCGATCTCACCACCTTCCTGGCGCTCACCCGCTCGAAGAGCGCGCGCTGCCGCACCGCCCTCTACTTTCACGAAAACCAGCTCACCTACCCCTGGTCCCCCGGAGATCCGGACCGTGCTGCGCAAAGGGACCTCCACTACGCCTTCATAAACTACGTGAGCGCGCTTGCCGCAGATGCGGTACTGTTCAACTCCCGCTATCACAGGGACTCCTTCCTCGGGGCGCTTCCAGGTTTCCTGAAGGGGTTTCCCGACCATGCCGAAGCTGCTTCGGTCGAACCGGTTGCGCAAAAGAGCCGGGTGCTGCCGCTTGGCCTGGATCTGAAAAGGCTCGACGTCCACCGTCCCGGCAACCATGGGGAGCGGGGCGCCCCGGTTTTGCTCTGGAACCACCGCTGGGAGTTCGACAAGGACCCCGAGGCCTTCTTCCGGGCGCTTTACCAGCTGGCGGACGAGGGGGCGGACTTCCGGGTGGCGGTGCTTGGCGAGTCTTTCGGGCGCGCGCCGGAGATCTTCCGGCAGGCGCGTGAGCGGCTGGGGCAAAGGGTACTGCAGTGGGGATATCTGAAGGAGTTCGCCGACTACGCGAGCTGGCTCTGGCGGGCGGACATCCTGCCGGTCACCTCGCGCCAGGAGTTCTTCGGCGCCTCCGTGGTGCAGGCCCTTTACTGCGGATGCACTCCGCTGCTGCCGGACCGGCTCGCCTACCCGGAACACGTCCCGGCTGCCGCAAGGGGGAGCGTGCTCTACGGGGAGGAGGAACCCCTGGTCGACAGGCTGAGGGACCTGATTGAGGATAAGGGAAGGGGAGAGTCGCTGGAGAGCTCTGCCCGGCGCTACGACTGGGAGCGCCTGGCTCCCTTGTACGACCGCTTCTTTTCGGGACTCGTTGCTGCTCCGGAAGGGGTGGTGCCGGTGGTCGGAGCCTGGTAGGAGGGTGCTGCGGGGGAGGATCAGAGGGGGGGCGCTTTGGGCGCCCCCTTTCCCGATCAGGCTGCCTTTTTGCTAACCATGATGATTTCGCTTTGCTTCTCGAGCCAGATGGTGCCGCAGGAGGTGCACTCCAGCAGGTCCTGGGCGTAGCCGTCGGAATGCATGTCGATCTCGATACCTTTCTTGTCGTTACAGTGGGGGCATTGCATGTTTGTTTTTCTCCTGTGGGGTAGATTTGACTGTGACACTATATAGAATGTCTTTCACAGGTCAAGCGTAATTTTTGCTAAAAGATGACCTAAAACAGCAGTTTAGCCTTTTCCCCTCCCTCCCTCCCCAAGCCTTCATTTTAAAACAGACCCCTCCCGCGATTGGAAAAGATCGGTTAATAACTTCTTAAGACCTTGAATCTCCGTCGTTTTTTTATAATCAAACAAAGGTATGGCTTTTTTCAAACCTCCGGTTGATCCTTACGTAAACCGCCCGGCGGCAAGAATATTTATTTTTAAGGTCCAAACCGGTAACGATGGTTTGGGTCTGTCCGGCGGGAAAATCCTCTTTTTTCGCGGGTAAATGGGCGGAATGTAATTTCCCTCTGGAAATGCAGAATGCCTAATGGTATATTGACGCGCGTTAATTTCGCTTGCCTGCGGCGCGTCCAACAGGGGGCCGGTCATGAAAGAAGCCATGTTTTACCAGAAACTCGACGGGGATCGGGTACGCTGCGGCCTGTGCCGCTTCGGCTGCCTGATTGGCAACGGCAAGCGCGGGCACTGCAGGGTGCGCGAGAACCGCGATGGCGTGCTCTATTCTCTTGTGTACGGCCGCGCCGTAGCCGAGCATGTCGACCCGGTCGAGAAAAAGCCGCTTTTCCATCTCCTTCCCGGCAGCCGGTCCTATTCGGTGGCGACGGTAGGGTGCAATTTCCGCTGCCTGCACTGCCAGAACTACAACATCTCCCAGCCCGACGAGGAGAGCGTGGAGCGCTCCGGGAGCCTCGTGCCGCCGCAGACCATCGTGGAGCGCGCGCTTGCTGCCGGATGCCGCACCATATCCTACACCTACACCGAGCCGACCATTTTCTTCGAATATGCCTATGAGATCGCCGTGCTCGCCAGGGCGGCGGGGCTCAAGAACATCTTCGTGACCAACGGCTATATAGCGAGCGAGCCCCTCGCCGCGATCGCGCCGTTTCTGGACGCCGCGAACATCGACCTGAAGGGGTTCACGGAATCGTTCTACCGCGAAGTGGTCGGGGCTTCCCTTGCGGAGGTGCTCGACTGCATCAGGGATTACAGGAAGCACGGCATCTGGCTTGAACTCACCACCCTGGTGATTCCCAACCGCAACGATTCGGAGCAGGAGCTTGGCGGCATCGCCAGATTCATCGCCTCCGAGCTGGGCCGGGAGACCCCCTGGCACGTCACTCAGTTCTACCCCACCCACCGGTTGACCGACCAGCCGCGCACGCCGGTGAACACCCTGAGAAACGCGCGGCGCATCGGGGTCGACGCCGGGTTGCGCTACGTGTACGAGGGTAACGTCCCCGGCGAGGGAGGGGAGAACACCTATTGCCACTGCTGCGGGTCGGTTTTGATCAGGAGGTACGGCTACCTGGTTGAGCAGAACCTGCTTGACCAAGGAAAATGCCCCGCCTGCGGCAGCGGGATCGACGGCGTATGGAGCTGACTCGCCGTCTCATAGCCAGGACCAGGCTCTCGGAGCCGGGGTGCAGGTCCTTTGCCTGCCAGGCGGTGCTGGGAGCCCTGCTCATCCTTTTGTTCTGGCTGGTGGATGCCGCCATCGATCTGGTCACCTTCGAGTCGGGGACCTTCCTCCACTTCCTGATGGAGCCGGACTCCCACGAGCTTGCCGACTTCTCCCTGGTCGTCTTCCTGGTGGTATGCCTGCTCCTTTACAGCAGGCACTGGCACCGGGCCGAGGCCCGGCTTAAAGCCGCACTTCAGGATGCGCTGCAAAAGGCCGAAGCGGAAAGGGCGAAATTCATGGGGATAGTCGAGGCGATGGGGGACGCCATCTCCATTCAGGACCGCGATCTGAACGTCGTATACCAAAACAGCGCACACCAGGAGATGGCGGGCGGCCGCCACGTTGGCAGGCGGTGCTACGAGGCCTATCGCAACCGAAGCGACGCCTGCCCCGGCTGCCACGTGTTGGAGGCGTTCCGGGACGGCAAGGTGCACCGGGTAGAGCTGGGGCCGCCTCTGACGCGCGATGACCGACACATCGAGATCATCAGCTCGATTCTAAACGGCGCCGACGGCAAGGACCCCCTGGGCATAGAGGTGATCAGGGACATCACCTCCAGGATGCTCGCCGAAAAGGAGGCTGCCGCGCTGAACGCCACCCTTACCCGGCAGGCCCTCGAGCTGCAGCAGGTGAACCGGGAACTGGAAGCGTTCTGCCTGGCCATCTCCCACGACCTGCGCGCCCCCCTCACCAGGATCTACAGCTCGGCCCAGGAGCTCCAGGGGTACGGCAAGCTGCTGGACGAAAACGGACGCTTCTTCGTCAACCTGGTGAACGACGGATGCGTGCAGATGGAGGAGATGATCGACGCGCTCATGGTGCTTTGCCGGGTGACCGAGATGGAGATCGTCTCGCGGCCGGTCGACCTCAGCGCGCTGGTGAAGGAACTTGTCGGGCAGATGCTGCTAAGCACCCCGGGACGCAGGGTGAGGCTGGAGATCCCGCCCGAGGTGGTGGTGCAGGGAGATCCGCAGCTGCTGCGCATCGCGCTGGAGAACCTGGTGTCCAACGCATGGAAGTACACCTCGGGGGCGGCCGATCCCGTCATAGAGCTGGGGGCCTTCGCCTCGGACCAGGGAGAGACCGTGGTCTACCTGAGCGACAACGGCGCGGGGTTTGATGACTCCCGCTCCGACGAGCTTTTCAAGCCGTTCCGGCGGCTGCACTCCTCGCGGGAGTTCCCCGGGACCGGCCTCGGGCTCGCCACCGTGCGGCGCATCATCCGCCGCCACAACGGCCGTGTCTGGGGGGAAGGAAAGCCCGGCTGCGGCGCGACCTTCTATTTTACCGTCAACGGCTGATCTCCCCTTTAATTGGAAAGCGGTTGCCCCGGGTCCTCCATTCATGTTATAAATCTGACTTCTCCGCAATCAAATCCACGGCATGAAGAGGTTTTTTCTTGAAGGTTTCACTTTTTCGCCGCCTCTGGGTGACCTTCTCCATCTGGGTCATCGGCAGCTACGCTTCCCTTTTGAACCGTTTCAGCATCGAGGGTGCCGACCGGATACCCGCCTCGGGGGGGGTGCTGGTCGCTTCTAACCACATCTCCGCCTACGACACGGTGTTCCTCCCCTGGGCGGTGATCCGGGCCAACCCGCTGCAGATGCTCTGGGCACCGGCCAAGGAGGAGCTCTTCCGGAGCCGGCTCATGGGGTTCATCTACGGCTCCTGGGGCGCCTTTCCGGTCCGGCGCGGCAGGGACGTCCGCGCCGGAAAGCACATAAACCGGCTTTTGACCGACCAGAAGGTGATGCTCTTCCCGGAGGGGACCAGGCACAGGGACGGTGTGCTCGGCAAGGGGAATCGCGGTGTCGGCAAGATCATCTACGACACGCGGCCCCAGGTGATACCGGCGGCGCTTTTCGGGGTCAACCGCTGGAAGTTCCCCGCCCTCGGGGCAAGGGGGGGGGTGGTTTTCGGGGCGCCCCTCGATTTCTCCGACCTCTACCAGCTGGAAGACTGCAAGGAGACCCACCAGATGATCGTGGACCGGGTCATGGAGGCGATCGCCTCGCTTTTGAAGCGGCAAGGGAGCGACGGCCATGCAGGTTGAGATCTTTTGCGACGGCGCCTGCAGCGGCAATCCGGGTGTGGGTGGGTACGGGAGCATCCTGCGCTGCGGGGAGAAGGTGAAGGAACTCTCCGGCGCCTGTGAGTGCACCACCAACAACCGCATGGAGATGAGCGCTGCCATCGCGGCGCTGGAGGCGTTGACCCGCCCCTGCGAGGTGGTGGTTACCACGGACTCGCAGTACCTGGCCAAGGGGATGACCGAATGGCTCTCCGGCTGGGTCAAAAAGGGATGGGTGAATTCGAAGAAGGAGCCGGTGCTGAACCGCGACCTCTGGGAGAGGCTTTTGGAGCTCTCCAAGGTGCACAGGATAAAGTGGGTCTGGGTGCGCGGCCACAACGGACATGTGGAAAACGAGCGCTGCGACGAGCTGGCGCGCGCCGCCATCGACAGCTTCAGGGCTGGGGCGTGCGGGTAGGGGCGGGGGTGCTGCGAGGTTTTGGACTATTTCATCATAGAGGTCTCTGAAGAGGAGATCAGGAAAGAGCGGGAAAAGGCGCGCGAATTAAGGCGCAGCCAGTGGTGGAAGAACCGCGTCGGCAGGGGGATCTGCCACTGGTGCCATGGCAGGTTCCCTGCAGAGGGGCTCTCCATGGACCACGTGGTGCCGGTGATACGGGGCGGGAAGTCGAGCCGCGGCAACGTGGTCCCCTCCTGCAAGGAGTGCAACAACAAGAAGAAGCACATGCTCCCCATAGAGTGGGAGGAGTACCTGACCACGCTTTCGCAGGATGCCGGGAAGTGACCGGGGCAGGGGCGCTCGCGGAGAATACGTTGAAAAAAGAGATCAAGGCGGTCATCTACGACTGCGACGGCGTGCTGTTCGATTCCTTCGAGGCCAACTTCGCCTTTTACGGGCAGGTGATGGAGCGCTTCGGGAAGCCTCCCCTGGACAGGCGCGATGTGGACCTCATGAGGATTCTGCACACCTACTGCAACAAGGACGTGCTGATGCACCTCTTCAGCGGCGACGACAGGATGAGCGAGGTGCGCGCCTTCTCGGCCGGCATCGATTACCGCAAGCTCTTCCCCCTGATGGTCATGGAGCAGGGGTTGCGCGAGACGCTGCAGGCCCTGCACGGCAGGGTGGAGCTCGCCGTCTGCACCAACCGGGCGAGTTCCATGGAGATGCTGCTTCAGTCGTTCGGGCTGGAGGGCTATTTCAGCTGCGTGATGACCGCGGCGCTGGTGGAGAACCCGAAGCCGCACCCCGAGCCGCTTTGGAAGGTGCTGGAGCACTACGGCATCGCCCCGCAAGAGGCGCTCTTTGTGGGCGATTCCGACGTCGACCGCCAGGCGGCGGACGGCGCGGGGGTTCCCTTCGTCGCCTACCGTGGGGACATGCCTGCCATGGCCAGGATCGACAGGCACCAGGATCTGCTGTTACTGCTGTAGTTGCCGGAGGTGGTATCTATGGAGCTTATGCCGCAGGACGACGTCGAAAAGATGTACAGCCGTGCCCTCGATACGCTGGCCGCCGGCAACACCCAGTCCGCCCTGGCTCAGCTGGAGCGGGCGCTCAAGGTGATGGACAACCCTGCGCTTCACTCGCACCTGGGGTACTGCATCGCCAAGGAACGCGGGCAGGTGAAGAAGGGACGCGAGCTCTGCCTGGCAGCGCTGGAGGTCGAGCCGGGGAACCCCGTGCACTACCTGAACCTCGCCAAGGTGCACCAGATCGCCGGCCGCAAGACGGAGGCGATCGCCGCGCTGCGGGAAGGGGTGGCCCTCGGGGGGAGCAGCGAGATCGTGGGGATGCTCGACGCGCTCGGCTCCAGGAAATCCCCTCCGCTCTCCTTCCTCTCCCGGGACCACCTCGTGAACAAGTGGTTCGGCCTCCTGTTGAGCCGTCTCCGGCTGCGCTGAAAGCGCGCTTTGGCAGGACCGGCAGGGCGTCGTTGCCCGCGGCGGCCGCCCGATGTCCCCCGAGGCACCCCCAAACGGAAAAGGCCGCGGCACCCCAGGCGAGGGTGCCGCGGCCTTTTTTTCTTCCCGCAGTCGGGGCTCAGATCCCCAGGATCAGCGACATCTCGTGCAGTTCGTCCTGCTGCCTCTTCTCGCTTACCACCACCGTCTCCAGGAGGGTGGGGACGATGGCGTTGCAGCAAAGTCCTACCATCTTCCCCATCTGTCCCGCCAGGAGGTGCTCCACCGCCGCGTGCCCGAGCCGGCTCCCCAGGAGCCGGTCGAAGACCGAAGGGGCACCCCCGCGCTGGTAGTGGCCAAGCACCGTGACCCTGGTCTCGAAACCGATGGCGTCCTTGATGTTGTCCGCTATGTTCTGCGCCCGCCCGGCACCTTCGGCGAGTATGATGATGGCGTTGCTGCGCCCCTCCTCGTAGCGGTGCCGCAGCTGGTTGCAGAGGTCGGTGATGTCGCACTCCACCTCGGGGATGATGGCGTACTCGGCACCGGTCGCGATGGCTGACATGCTGGCCAGGTAGCCGGAGTTTCTCCCCATCACCTCTATGACGAAGGCGCGGTCGTGCGAGCTCGCCGTGTCCTTGATGCAGTCCACCGCGTAGATGATGTTGTTGAGCGCCGTGTCCACGCCGAGCGACATGTCCGTGAAGGGGATGTCGTTGTCGATGCTGGCCGGGATGCCGATCACCGGCACCCCCATCCGGTGCAGGGCGAGCGCGCCGTTTAGCGAGCCGTCCCCCCCCATCACCACCAGCCCGTCCACCCCGAATTCCTCCAGGTGCCGGACCGCCTTTTCACGACCCATCACGGTGCGGAACTCGTCGCTTCGCGCCGACTGCAGGAAGGTCCCGCCCCTGTGCAGGATCCCCGCGACGTCCTTGGTCCCCATCTCCAGGAAATCCCCCTTCAAAAGCCCCGCGTAACCCTTCCTGAAGCCGATCACCTGGACCCCATGCCCGAGGGCGGTGCGGGTGGCGCTCCTTATGGCGGCGTTCATCCCTGAACAGTCCCCGCCGCTGGTGAGAATCCCTATCTTCTTCATTTGTGACTCCGGTCGTTTTCTTGGAGAGGATCAGCTGCGCCTTTCATGATCGGCAGGCCGAGAGAAAGCCAGCTTGAATATATCATGGGGAGGGGCATTTTCAACAGAGGGGGGCATATTAATGAGCCTTCTCACGCTCCCCCCTGATCCACTCCATCCTCTCCTTGATGCTCTTCTCGTAGCCGCTCTCCTTCGGGGTGTAGAAGCGCTTTCCCGCGATGGTTTCCGGCAGGTACCCCTGGGGCGCCACCCCCCCCTGGTGGTCGTGCGGGTAGAGGTATCCCTTGCCGTAGCCAAGCCCTTTCATGAGGCTCGTGGGGGCGTTCCTGGTCTGCATCGGGACCGGGAGCGCACCGCTTTTCCTCACCTCCGAGAGCGCCTCGTTGATCCCCTGGTAGCTCGCGTTCGACTTGGGGGCCGTGGCGAGGTAGGTGACAGCCTGCCCCAGGATGATCCTCCCCTCGGGCATCCCCACCAGCTGGAAGGCCTGCAGCGCCGAGACGGCCATCTGCAGCCCGCGGGGGTCGGCGTTGCCGACATCCTCAGAGGCGAAGATCACCATGCGCCGCAGTATGAAGATGGGGTCCTCCCCCGCCTCGATCATGCGGGCGAGCCAGTAGAGCGCCGCATCCGGGTCGGAGCCGCGCATGGACTTGATGAAGGCGGAGATGACGTTGTAATGCTCCTCCCCTCCCTTGTCGTAGAGAAGGGGCTTCTTCTGGACCGCCTCCCGCGCCGTCTCCAGCGTGATCCCGCCTTGGTGGGCCAGGCGCGCCGCAGTCTCCAGGGTGTTGAGCGCCACCCGGGCGTCCCCCCCCGCCTGCTCGGCCATGAAGGAGAGCGCCTCCTGCGAGGCCGCGAGCCCGAGCTCCCCAAGCCCTCGCTCCCGGTCCTCCAGGGCGTTTACCAGTATCTGCAGGACCTCGTCGTCGGAAAGCGGCTGCAGCACGAGGACCTTGCACCTCGACAAGAGAGGCGCGATGACCTCGAAGGAGGGGTTCTCCGTGGTGGCGCCGATGATGGTGAAGGTGCCGCGCTCGACGTGAGGGAGGAAGGCGTCCTGCTGGGACTTGTTGAAGCGGTGGATCTCGTCGACGAAGAGGATGGTCCGCTTCCCCTGGTACCTGAGGGTGTCCTCCGCCTCCTTCACCACCTCGCGGATCTCCTTGATGCCGCTCATGATGGCGGAGAAGAAGATGAAGTGCGACTTGGTGGCGTTGGCGATGACGCGGGCCAGGGTGGTCTTGCCGCTTCCCGGCGGCCCCCAGAAGATGAGCGAGGTGAGCCGGTCGCTCTCGATCAGGCGGCGCAAAAGCTTCCCCTCGCCGATGAGGTGGCCCTGCCCCAGGTATTCGGAGATGGAGCGCGGCCGCATCCTTTCGGCCAGGGGGGCGAAGCTATCTTTTTTGGAATCGAATAAATCCACCGTCAGTGCCTCTGCAGTTCAACGGCGCCCGGGCGGATGTCGACGGGCGTTATCCCCCAGATCTCGCGGGCGTACTCCTCGATGGTCCGGTCGCTGGAGAACTTCCCCATCCCTGCGCAGTTGAGGATGGCGCGCCTGGCCCACTCGTCCTGTTGCCTGAAGAGCGCGCCCACCTCGTCCTGGCAGGCGACGTAGGAGGCGTAGTCGGCAAGGAGCATGTAGTGGTCCCCGAGGTTCAGCAGCGAGTCGGTGAGCGGGGTGAAGAGCTCGGGAGAGCCGGGGGAGAAATAGCCGGAGGCGACCATGTCGAGGACGCGCCTCAGCTCCCGGTTGCCGTTGTAGTACTCCCTCGGGTTGTAGCCGCGCTCCCTCAAGCCCCCCACCTCGGCCGCGTTCATGCCGAAGATGAAGATGTTCTCCCGCCCGACCTCCTCCATGATCTCGATGTTCGCGCCGTCAAGGGTGCCGATGGTGAGAGCGCCGTTCAGGGCGAACTTCATGTTCCCGGTGCCCGAGGCCTCGGTCCCGGCGGTGGAGATCTGCTCGGAGAGGTCGGAGGCGGGGAAGATCCTCTCGGCGAGAGAGACGCCGTAGTTGGCGAGGAAGACCACCTTGATCCTCCCGGCCACGTCCGGGTCGCGGTTCACCGCCTGGGCGACCGCGTTGATGAGGCGGATGATGAGCTTGGCGGCGGCGTAGGCGGGTGCCGCCTTGCCGGCGAAGATGAAGGTGCGCGGCACCACCTGGGCGGCGGGGTTGTCCTTGATCCTGTTGAAGAGCGTGATGATGTGCAGCACGTTCAAAAGCTGCCGCTTGTACTCGTGGATACGCTTCACCTGCACGTCGAAAAGCGATTCCGGGTCCACCTCGATGCAGTTGTGCTGCAGGATGTAGCGGCAGAGCCCTTCCTTGTTCTGGCGCTTTACGCTCTGCCAGCGCCTGAGGAATTCCGGGTCTCCCGCCACGGCCCTGAGCTTCTCCAGCTCGTAGAGGTCGCGGGTCCAGCCGTCCCCGATGTAGTCGTCGATGAGCAGGGAGAGGGTGGGGTTGGACATCTTGAGCCAGCGCCTCTGGGTGATGCCGTTGGTCTTGTTGTTGAACCGCTCCGGGTACATCTCGTAAAAGTCGCGGAACAGCTCGTTTTTCAGGATGTCCGAATGAAGCGCGGCCACCCCGTTCACCGAATGGCTCCCGACGATGGCCAGGTGCGCCATGCGGATCTTCCTTTCCCAGTGCTCCTCCACGATGGACATCCTGGAGAGGCGGTCGTGGTCCCCCGGGAAGCGTTCCTTGATCTCCTTCAGGAACTGTTCGTTTATCTCGTAGACGATCTGCAGGTGCCTCGGTAGGATCTGCTCGAAGAACCAGACCGGCCACTGCTCCAGTGCCTCGGGGAGTATGGTGTGGTTTGTGTAGGCGAAGGTCCTTTGCGTGACCCGGAAGGCGTCGTCCCACTCCAGCCCCTCGATGTCGATGAGCACGCGCATCAGCTCCGGTATGGCGAGGGTGGGGTGGGTGTCGTTCAGCTGGATGGCCACCTTCTCGGGAAGCAGCTTCATGTCCGCGTGCTTTTTCTTGAAGCGGTAGATGACGTCGTGCACCGTCGCCGAGGCGAGGAAGTACTCCTGCTTGAAGCGGAGCTCCTTCCCCTCGATGACGTTGTCGGCGGGGTAGAGCACCTTGGAGATGGTCTCGGACTGCATCTTCTTCTCCACGGCGCGGATGTAGTTCCCCTCGTTGAAGAACTTCAGGTCGAACTCGCGGCTGGACTTGGCGGTCCAAAGGCGGAGCGTGTTGACGCTGTGGGTCTGGTAGCCGGGGATCGGGGTGTCGTAGGCCATGGCCATGACGTCCTCGGTGTCCACCCACTCGCGCAGCAGCTTGCCGCTCTTGCCGAAGGTGCTGACGACCCTGCCGTAGAACTTCACCGTGTGCAGGTGCTCCTGGCGGTCGAGCTCCCAGGGGTTTCGGTAGCGCAGCCAGTTGTCCGGGATCTCCAGCTGGGCCCCGTCGACGATGTGCTGCCTGAAGATGCCGTACTCGTAGCGGATGCCGTAGCCGTAGGCGGGGATCGACATGGTGGCCATGGAGTCGAGGAAGCAGGCGGCCAGCCGTCCGAGCCCCCCGTTGCCCAGGCCCGCGTCCTGCTCCTCGTTGAGGATCCCCTCGAAGTCGTTGCCCAGGGAATTGATGGCGTCGCGGAAGTCGTTCCACAACCCCAGGTTGATGAGGCTGTTGGCGAGCGTGCGCCCCATCAGGAACTCCATCGATATGTAGTAGACTCTCTTGTTGTCGGAGTTGTAATATGCCTGCTGGGTGTCGAGCCAGCGCTCGACGAGATGGTCCCTGACGGCATAGGCCAGGGCGTTGAATCTGTCATATTTGGTCGCTGAGTACTTGTCCTTGCCCAGCGTGTATTCCAAGTGCTCAAGGAAGGATTTGATAATGAGCATTTCCTTGTCGAGTTCTTCGTTCAAGCCGATTTGCTCTTCAGTCATGAGTCACCCTGCTTTTCACTGTAGTTTGCTGCGGGATCCGTCCTTGAACCTGTGCCATTGGGCACTAGTTTCCGTTGGACATGATACACCAACTGTGCTAGTAAATCCTAGATTACAATACAAGTAAAGGGCTCCTGATGAAAAAAATCGCCATTTTCGCCAAAGTTCACGACCCCCGCAGCCTGGGCGTCGCCGAGGAGCTGATCGAGTGGCTGGCGGCCCGCGGGGTGACGGCCCACGTCGAGGAGCATCTCTCCAAGAGGCTCAGGCGGACCACGCTGGCCGAGAGCTCGGAGAGCTCCGAAATCGCCCGGGATGCGGACCTGGTGGTGGTCCTTGGCGGCGACGGCACCCTGATCGCGGCTGCCAGGCTCGTGGGCGAGCGGGACGTGCCGATCCTCGCGGTGAACCTGGGAAGCCTCGGGTTTCTCACCGAGATCACCCTGGACGAGCTCTACCCGTCGGTGGAGCGCTGCCTTGCCGGGGATTTCGAGGTGACCGAGCGGATGATGCTGACGGCGAGCGTCGAGCGCTCCGGCGAGATGGTGGAGCTGCACCGTGTGCTGAACGACGTGGTGATCAACAAGGGGGCGCTGGCGAGGATCATAGACATGGAGACCTCGGTCGACGGGCGCTACCTCACCACCTTCAAGGCCGACGGCCTGATCGTGTCGACCCCGACCGGCTCGACCGGCTATTCACTTTCGGCCAACGGGCCGATCATTCATCCGGAGCTCGCGTGCATCTCGATCACTCCCATCTGCCCCCATACCCTCACCAACCGGCCGCTGGTGATGGCGGGGGATGCCCAGATCGACATCAAGCTGAACTACGCCCCGGACGAGTCGGTCTTTCTCACCCTGGACGGGCAGGTCGGCATGAAGCTTTTGAGCGGCGACGTGGTCAAGATCAGGAAGGCGGCGCACCTGACCCGCCTGATCCAGTCCCGCAGCAAGGATTATTTCGAGGTCCTGAGGACCAAGCTCAAGTGGGGCGAGAGGTGAGGAGTTGCTGAGAGAGCTGCTGATAACGAACCTGGCCATCATCGAGAAGCTTCACGTCGAGTTCAGCCCGGGGCTGAACATCCTCACCGGCGAGACCGGTGCCGGCAAGTCCATCATCATCGACGCGGTGAACCTGATCCTCGGCGGGCGGGCGAGCGCCGACCTGATCCGCTCCGGCGCCAAGGAGGCATCGGTCGAGGCCGTCTTCGACCTCTGCGGCCGGGAGTCGCTGGTAGAGGCCCTGGCCCTGGCGGGGATCGAGTGCGACGGCGAGCTCCTGGTGAGGCGCGTGGTCTCCCCGGGGGGGAAGAACCGGGTCTTCATCGCCGGCGGGCTCGCCACCACCTCGCTTCTCTCCGAGGTCTGCCGCAACCTGATCAACATCTACGGCCAGCACGACGCGCAGAGCCTTTTGAAGACCGAGCAGCACCTGCGGCTCTTGGACGGTTTCTCCGGAGCGCTTCCCCTGCGCGAGAAGTTCGCCGCCTCCTTCGAGGCGTGGCAGGGTGCCAGGCAGGAACTGGAGGCACTGGAGCAGGGGGAAAGGGAGGCGGCCAGAAGGCTCGATCTCCTCTCCTTCCAAAGCTCCGAGATCGCCCAAGCGAAGCTCTACCCGGCCGAGGAGGAGGAGCTGGCCGAGGAGAGGCACCGGCTCTCCCACAGCGAAAAGCTGCTCGCCCTCACGCAGGGGGCCTTCGACGCCCTCTACGGCGGCGACGCCGCCTTGCTGGGGGGGCTCTCCGGCGTCATCGGCGCCGTAGCCGAGGCGGCCTCGGTGGACCACGCGCTGCACCCGGTAGCCGAGACGCTCCGGGCGGCCTACGCCCAGATGGAGGATGCCTCCCTCGCCCTGCGCGACTACGCCTGCGGCGTCGAGTCGGACCCGGGACGCCTGGAACAGCTTGAGGACCGGCTGGACGCCATCAACCGGTTGAAAAGGAAATACGGCTCCACCGTCGGTGAGATCCTGAGCTACCAGGCGGGGGTCGACGAGGAACTGGCCGCGCTCACCGGCCGGGAGCAGACCCGGGACGAGCTGGCCGGGCGGATCGCCAAGCTCGAAGCGGAGCTCTCAAAGCTTGGCGGGGAGCTCTCCAAGGCCCGCGAGAAGGGTGCCGCGGCCCTCAAGTCCGGCATGGAGCGGGAGCTCTCCGAGCTGGCCATGAAACACGCGGTGTTCGAAACCTCCTTCGACAAAATGAGCGAGCCCAGGTCCTACGGTTTCGAGAGGGTGGAGTTCCTCTTCTCTCCCAACCCGGGCGAGCCGCCCAAGCCGCTGGCGAAGACCGCCTCCGGGGGGGAGCTCTCCAGGCTCATGCTGGCATTGAAGCAGCTGCACCCGGATTCGGAGGTCCCCACGCTCATCTTCGACGAGGTGGACACCGGGATCGGCGGGGCCACCTCGGCCCTGATCGGAGAGAAGCTGAAACGGGTGGCGGGCTCCCAGCAGGTGCTCGCCATCACGCACCTTCCCCAGGTGGCGGCCTTCGCAGACCTGCACCTGAAGGTGGAGAAGAAGGTGGAGCAAGGGCGTACCGCCACAAGCGTCGAGCTCCTGGAGGGGGAGGCGAGGGTGGCGGAGGTGGCGCGCATGCTTTCGGGCGCGCGTGTCACGGAGAAGACCCTGGAACATGCCAGGGAGATGATTCAGGAGGCAGTTGCATGCTAAGAAAGGCCAGGATAGGCGACGTAAAGGACATACAGAAACTGCTCACCAACTTCGCGAGCCGCGGCGAGATGCTCTCCCGCTCGCTTTCAGAGCTTTACGAGGCGCTGCGCGACTTCTACGTCTTCGAGGAGGACGGGGAGCTGCTAGGCACCTCTGCGCTGCACATCGTCTGGGAGGACCTGGCCGAGGTCCGTTCCGTGGCGGTATCGGAGAGCGCCGGCCGTCGCGGCATCGGGAGCGAGGTGGTGGGCGCCTGCATCGCCGAGGCCCGCGAGCTCGGTCTCAAGAGGCTTTTCTGCCTCACCTACAAGCCCGACTTCTTCGCCAAGTTCGGGTTCAAGGTGGCGGACAAATCCGAGCTGCCGCACAAGGTGTGGGGGGACTGCATCAAGTGCGTGAAGTTCCCCGACTGCGACGAGATCGCGATGATCCTCGACCTGTAGGAGGAATCCGGATCAATGATTAAGGTTAAGGTTAAGGTTGAGGTTAAGAGGAAACCAGGCTCAACCTCAACCTCAACCTGCCTCTAGTGGGATAAGCCTCAACCTCAACCTCAACCTCAACCTCAACCTCAACCTCAACCTCAACCTTAACCTTAACCTTAACCTCAACCTGTTTCCCATAGGTGTACCCATGGAACTATCCCGGCATGCAGACGCAGTGGAGCGGCTCCTCAAGGGGCGCCGACTGGACGGCTACGAGATCATGGTCTCGCAAGCGCGCGACCTCGCCATCGAGGCCAAGGACGGGAAGGTCGACGCCTTCAGGGGGGGCGAGCCCTTCGGCGTCGCCGTGAGGCTTCTCAGCGGCGAGGGGCTTGGCTTCTCCTTCTCCACCACCATGGCCCCCGAGGCCCTCGCGGGGATGGTGGACGGGGCCCTGGTGGCCGCCAGGATGCAGACTCCGGACCCCGGGTGCACGCTGCCGTCCCCTTGCGGGAGCTACCCGGAACTCCCGGGGCTCTACGACCCCGAGCTTGCAGGCATCGACCCGGAAGTGAAGGTCGCCCGCGCGCTGGAGCTGGAGCGCCTCGTGCTGGCATGCGACCCCAGGGTGAAGAGGGTGAGAAAGTGCAGCTACGGCGAGTCGGTCTACGCCACGCTGATCAGAAACTCCAACGGGCTTCAGGCCGGCTACCGCGGGAGCTACGTCACCTGCTCCGTGTCGGCCGTGGCGGAGAGCGGCGGGGATGCCCAGACCGGCTGGGATTTCGGCTTCTCCAACTCCTTCTCGGGGATCGACCTGCAGGCTGCCGCCGACGGCGCGAGCCGCAAGGCGACGGCGCTTCTGGGCGCGCGCAGCATGGCGACCATGCGCTGCCAGGCGGTGCTCGACAACCGCGTGGCGACCGATCTCCTCGAGGTGCTGGCATCCTCGTTCCTGGCCGAGAACGTGCAGAAGGGGAAATCGCTCTTCGCGGGGAGGATGGGGGAGCGTGTCTTCTCCGAGCTGGTATCGGTGCGCGACAACGGCCTCCTTCCCGGGGGGATGGGGAGCGCCCCCTGCGACGGCGAAGGCGTTCCGCACCAGGATACCGCGCTCGTCACCGGGGGCGTGCTGGAGGCCTTTCTCTACGACTCCTACTGGGGGAAGAGGATGGGGCGCCCCTCCACCGGCAACGCCGTGCGCGGCGGGGCCAAGGGGGCTCCCAGGATGGGTGTGCACAACCTCTGCATAGAGCCGGGGGAGGCGGTTTTGGAAACGCTGATTGCCGGGGTGGAGCGGGGGGTGCTGATCACGGACGTGATGGGGATGCATACGGCAAACCCGATCTCGGGGGATTTCTCGGTGGGCGCCGCCGGTTTTTACCTGGAGGGGGGAAAGGTCCTGCATCCGGTAAAGGGGATTGCCCTGGCCGGAAACCTGCTGGAGCTTTTCAGGGGGGTGGATCTGGTCGGAAACGACCTCCGCTTCTTCGGGAGGGCGGGCTCGCCCTCTCTCAGGATAGGCGAACTCGAGGTGAGCGGCACCTAGGGCCGCACCCGGGGGTGCGGCCTCGCGTGGTTGCCTCTTTACGGCTCGTCGTGCAGGATCTCGATCAGCCTGCGCACGAACGGGCTCACCACGGCGTAGTGCACCTCGACCCCGTCGCGGGTCCCTTCGATGATCCCCTTGTTCTTCAGCAGGGCCAGATGCTGGGAGACGGTCGCCTGCGGCAGCCCCAGGCACTCCCAGATATGTTTCACGTTGCACTCCTGGGTGCAGAGACCGGCCACTATCTTCAGGCGGATCGGATGCCCCAGCACCTTCAGCATCTCCGCTTCTTTCCCGTAATCCTTCGTCTTGTCGAATGCCAACTTAGTACCCTCCGGAATTTGCTTAAAGTTAATCTATATATGCCAATTGGTCTTGTCAATCAAAAGCTTTATTGCGAGCGATAGATCCTCTCGCTGAAGTGGCAGGCTGCCCTGTGTCCCGGCTCCTTTTCCAGGAGTTCCGGGCGCTCCTCGCTGCAAAGCCGTTCCGCGTAGGGGCAGCGGGTGTGGAAGGGGCACCCGGAAGGGGGGGAGAGCGGGGAGGGGAGATCCCCCCGGGCTATCACCCGCCTGGTCCTCTTTTGAGGATCTATGCTCGGTATGGCGCTCAAAAGCGCCTCCGTGTACGGGTGCAGGGGCGCCGTGAGCACGCTCTCCCGGTCTCCCGACTCCACGATGCGCCCGAGGTACATGATGGCGATCCTGTCGCTTAGGTGCCTGAGCACCGAGAGGTCGTGGGTGATGAAGAGAAAGGAGAGTCCCAGGTCCTCCTTCACCTCCTGCAAAAGGTTGATGATCTGCGCCTGGATGGAGAGGTCGAGTGCCGAGACCGGTTCGTCGGCGACGATCACCCTGGGGGACACTGCCAGGGCGCGCGCGATGCCGATCCTCTGCCTCTGCCCGCCGGAGAACTCGTGGGGGAAGCGGGAGAGGTGCTCCGGCGACAGGCCGACCCTCTGCAAAAGGGCCGCTACCTGCTCGCGCCTCTCCGGCGGCGTCCCGATCCGGTGGATGGCGAGCGCCTCCCCGACGATCTCGGACACGCGCATCCTGGGGTTTAGCGAAGAGAACGGGTCCTGGAAGATCATCTGGACGTCTTTGCGGTACTGCGCGACCCCCCCCCGGTCCAGGGCCGAGATTTCCTCCCCCCGGTAGCGGATCGACCCCCGGGTGGGGGGGATCAGCCCGGTCAGCAGGCGAGCCACGGTGGACTTGCCGCACCCCGATTCACCCGCCAAACCCAGCGTCTCTCCCGGGTGGAGCTCAAGGTCCACCCCGGCGACGGCGGTGAGCGTCTTTTTCTCCCCGAACAGCCCGCCGCGCACGGAGAACTGCTTCACCAGGTTTTCAGCGGTAAGAAGTGCCGTCATCGCCATTTCAGGCAGCGGACCAGATGGCCCGGTGCCGCCTCCGTCATCCCCGCCTTTTCCCCCTTGCAGCGCTCGTCGCCGATGGGGCAGCGCTCGAAGAAGGGACAGCCGGAGAGCTCGCCTCTCAGGTCCGGGACGCTCCCGGCGAAGGTGGCGAGTTTCTCCCCCGGCCTGCCCGACTCCGGGAGCGAGGCAAGGAGCCCCCGGGTGTAGGGGTGCAGCGGGTGGGCGAAGAGCTCTGCGGTCGGCGCGCTCTCGACGATCTCCCCTGCGTACATGATGGCGGTCCTGTGGGCGCGCTCGGCGACTATGCCGAGGTTGTGGGTGATCAGGACGAGACCCATGCTGTTCTCCGACATGAGCCGGTCCAAAAGCTCCAGGATCTGGGCCTGGATGGTCACGTCCAGGGCGGTGGTCGGCTCGTCGGCGATCACCAGCTCCGGCCTGCAGGCGAGCGCCATGGCGATCATCACCCTCTGGCGCATCCCCCCGCTCAACTGGTGCGGGTAGTCCTTCATCCGCTCCCCGGGCGCCGGGATGCCGACCTCGCTCAGGATGGCGACGGCCTCGCGCTCGGCGGCGGCGCGGTCCAGGGCGCGATGGATCCTGAGCCCCTCGGCCACCTGGTACCCGATGGTGAAGACCGGGTTCAGCGAGGTCATCGGGTCCTGGAACACCATGGCGATCCGGTTCCCCCTGATATCCCTCATCCGTTCCTCGGAGAGTTCGAGCAGCTCCTCACCCTTGAAACGGATGGAGCCGGCGACGATCCGCCCCGGAGGTGGGACCAGGCGCATCACGGAGGCGGCGGTGATGCTCTTGCCGCAGCCGGACTCGCCGACAAGCGCGAGGGTCTCCCCGGGCTCCAGGGCAAGGTCTACGCCCCGGACCGCTTTCAGCACGCCTGATTTTTGATGGAACTCGGTGCAGAGTCCTGTGATTTCCAATAGCGGGGGCAAGGAGACTCCTGGACGCTTTAAGGCCTGCGCGCCCTGTCGATGGGTGTTGGCGTAGGCGAAAGATTACTTTATAGCACTATTCCACTTAAGGAGCAATGCAGGATTGGGACGGGCTGCAGGGCTTTTGCGGGGTGGGCACCATGTGCAGTCCCGGGTGCTCCGCCCGTTGCGGCAGGAAGTTCGGGGTCTTCAGCAGCTTTATGAAGATGGGGACCAGCGCGGGGTCGAACTGGGTTCCGGCATGCTCCGCCAGCTCCTGGATGGCCACCTCCAGGTTCAGCGCCTTGCGGTAGGGGCGGTCGGAGGTCATGGCGTCGAAGGCGTCGGCGATGGCGAGGATGCGCGACTCCAGGAGGAGCTCCTCCGCCGCGAGGTTGTTGGGGTACCCCTTGCCGTCGTAGCGCTCGTGGTGCTGCCCTATGCAAAGCCGGACGTCGTGGAGGAACTCGATCGGCTCCAGAATCTTCATGCCGATGGTCGGGTGCTGCTGCAGCTCGGCCACGTCGTCGCTGGTGAGCCTCGCCTCCTTGTGCAGCAGGGAGAGGTCGATGCCGATCTTGCCGATGTCGTGCAGGATCGCCGCCCTCTCGATCACCTTGAGCCTGTTTTGCGGCAGTTCCAGCTTGCGCGCCAGGGCGAGCGAGAAGCGGGTGACCCGCTCGGAGTGGCCGCGGGTGTAGCTGTCGCTGGCCTCGATGGCGGATACCAGCGCCTGGATGGTGTTCAGGTAGGTCTTTTGCTGCTCGTCGTAGAGCATCGCGTTCTTTATGGCGATGGAGGCCTGCGCGGCGATGGTGGAGAGGAGCTCCAGCTCCTCGTGGTTGTAGACCGTGTTGTTCAGCTTGTTGACCACCGTGAGGGTGCCGATGATCTCGTCCTTCACCATGAGCGGGGCGCAGATCAGGGTCTGGCGCTCGAACCCCAGGGGGCTCACCCGGTCGAACTCGGGGGTCTGGTTGATGTCCGTTATCAAGAGCGGCTTGCAGTTCTGGATCACCCAGGTGGAGACGCTGGAAGGCTTCATGCCGACCCGCAAGAACTGCGGGTTGGGGTCGCGGTGCCCCACGAGGTTGGTTACCTTGAGCTCCCCGTGCTCGGCATCGAAGAGGATGATGTAGCCGACCTGGGCCTGCAGGGTGTCCATGGTCGTCCTTACCACCAGCTGGTACAGGTCCTCCACCTCTATGGTGGAGTTTATGGCCAGGCCGAGCCTGTAAAGGGTGGAGAGCTTCGCCACCGCCTTCTCCAGGTTGGTGTTCTTGTCCTCGAGCTCGCCGGCCAGGTCGGCGATCTTGTAGTTCGCCTCCTCGATCTCCTCGATCCTTTCCTCGAGCGTGATGTTCAGGTTCTCGATCTCGCGGATCTGCTCCTCGAGCCTCCCGTTCATCTGGTGGGTCTCGCGGTGGAAGGAGAGCTTCTCCTGGGCCCGCGCCAGTTCCCGCTCGTGGGCGACGGTGGATTCCATCAGGGTGTCGACGGTGCGCACCATGTGGTTGAAGCTTTTCCCCAGGGTGTACATCTCCTGGCTGGAGGTGAGGCTGATCTCGCGCTGGAAATCCCCCCCCTCGACCTGCTCCATGTAGCGGATCAGCTTCCGGATCGGCCTCTCCACGTAGATCACCAGGAAGACGAAGATGGTGGCGACGGTGAGAAATACCAGCAGGATGCTGGAGACGATGGCCAGGTCCCGCTCGCGCGAGATGAAGCCGTTCATGTAGTCGAGGGAAAGCTTGATCTCCAAGAGCCCCAGCGTCTCGTTGCTGGCCGCGTGGCACTTGTAGCACTGCGGGGCGTTCAGGATGCGGGTGTAGGAGAGGAAAACCCCCTCCTCGGGAAGGATGCTGTGGTTGCGGCGCTGCCGCTCCGGGCCCGCCAGTTCCGGGACCTCGTTGCCGATCTCCTCGCTGTCCGCGGAGTTCAGGATGATCCCCCGGGAATCGACGATCCTGATCGATTTCACGAACTCGCGGGACTTGATCCTGGCGAAGATGCTGCCGACCTCGTCGGAGCGTCCGGAGAGCATCGCGTTCGCGACGCTGCTCTTGATGGTTTCGATGAGAACCGAGGTGTTGCGGTTGGCGATTTCGTGCAGCATCTCTTTTTGCTGCCGGAAATTGAGGTAGGCGACGGAGGATATGATGACCACCAGTATCAGGGTCACCAGGGTGAGCATCTTGATTTTAAGCGAATTGCACATAGACGTCCGCACTACGTTGGGGCAGATAACGCCAAAGGCCAAGCGTAACAGCGATATAGCCTTTTTTTGCCTTTCTGGCAACTGTTATTTGCCCCGCCGGCATATATAGATGCGCGGAGAGATCGGGGGGAGTTCGGCGACTTAGCCCGAAACAGGCGCGCCCCCTCCACGACTTCGCGGGGGGACGCGCGCCCGCTTAATGAATAAACGCACCTAAGCGCTCCCGGGCGCTCCCTCGCACCTTTCGTTAGAACGATAAAATTATTGACTTTGCCGACGGTTCCATGGTTTATATCTAGGGCTTTTAACGACGACCCGAACCCATGCGTATACGGAATTGATGAGTTTTTTAAGGACGTTAATCATACTGCTGATCTCCCTCGCCGCCGGCGGCAGCGGCGCTGCCGTGCGACCCGAGACGGTGCGCGTCGCCCTGATAAAGGGGGCCGAGGCTGTCAGCATGGACGGCGCGGGGGTGCTGCTGACCGACCGCAGGGGCGAGCCGCTTCGCGTGGAAATGCCCATCGAGGTGAGACGGGTCAAGGACGGCCTAACCGTGAACGGCAGGGTGGTCGACGGTGTGGTCGCCTCCGCTCCGGCGCGCATCGCCGTCAACGGCAAGGGGTACCGTGCCGTGATCGAGGTGACCGCTTCCGACAAGGGGCTCTTGGTGGTCAACGAGCTCCCTCTCGAGGAGTACCTGGTCGGCCTCATCAACTGCGAGATCTCCTCGGCTTGGCCCATAGAGGCGGTCAAGGCGCAGGCGGTGATCGCCCGCTCCTACGCCATGTACCAGATGCAGGCCCGCCGGGGCGCCCCGTACCAGCTGGAGTCGAGCGTCATGGACCAGGTGTACGAGGGGGCGGACGTCGAGGACAGCCGGGCCGCGCGCGGCGTGCAGGAAACCGCCGGCGAGGTGCTCACCTTCGACGGCAGGACCATCCAGGCCTTCTACCATTCCAACTGCGCAGGACACACCGAAGCCTCCGGCAACGTCTGGGGGATGTCCATCCCCTACCTGCAGGGGGTCCCCTGCCGATACTGCGACCAAGCCAACCCGATCAACTGGGAGCTGAACCTTCCCCTGAAGAAGGTCGAGGCCCTTTTGCGTGCTGCCGGCTTCCAGGTCGCCGGGGCGAAGGAGATCAGGGTGCGCGGCCGGAACCAAAGCGGCAGGGTCCAGGAGGTGGCGGTCGAATGCGCGAAGGGTACCGTCGCGGTCCCGGCGGTCGCCTTCAGAAAGGCGCTAGGCTACGGCGCCGTGAAGAGCACCAACTTCGAGTTGAGGGGGGGCGGTGACGGGGTGAGGATCACCGGGTCCGGGTCCGGACACGGCGTCGGCCTCTGCCAGTGGGGCGCCAAGGGGCGCGCCATCGAGGGGTTCGAGTACCGCGAGATCCTCGGTTATTACTACCCCGGCGTGAAGCTGGCCGGCGGGTACGGTCGATAGCCATGCGCCTTTCCGACTTCGACTACCATCTCCCGGCCGAGCTGATCGCCCAGCATCCGGCCAGCCGCAGGGACGCCTCCCGGCTCATGACCCTGGACCGCGGCACGGGCGCCATCGGCGAGCTTGCCATCGCGCAGATCGCCTCCAGCTTCCGTGCCGGCGATCTGCTGGTGCTGAACGATACCAGGGTGATCCCGGCACGCCTCAAGGGTGAGAAGGAGAGCGGCGGGCAGGTGGAGATCTTCCTGGTGCGCAGGGTGGCCGGCGAGGCGGAGAGCTGGAGCTGCCTCATGAAGGCCTCCAAGTCCCCCAAGCCCGGCACCCGGGTCATCCTCCCGGGGGGCGTGGCCGCCACCGTGCTGGAGAGGGAAGAGGGGGAGTGGCGGGTTCTCTTCGAGGGAACGGACGATTTCATGGGGTGGCTGGAGCAGGCGGGGAGCATGCCGCTTCCCCCCTACATAAAGCGTGCCCCCGAAGGCGAGGACCAGGAGCGCTACCAGACGGTGTTCGCGCGCGAGAAGGGGGCCGTTGCCGCGCCCACCGCCGGGCTGCACTTCACCCCCGAGATGCTGCAGCAGATCCGGGAGCGCGGCGTGGAGATCGCGCCGCTTACCCTGCACGTGGGGCTTGGCACCTTCATGCCGGTGCGCGTCGAGGAGCTGTCCGGGCACACCATGCACCGCGAGCTGTACCGGATACCGCACGCTACGGCCGCCGCCATCCGCCGGACCAGGGAAGAGGGGGGGAGGGTGATCGCCCTCGGGACCACCTCGCTGCGGGCCCTGGAGCATGCCGCCGCCTCCGGAGAACTCGAGGCCGGGGAGCGGGAGGCGGACATCTTCATCCTCCCGGGGTACCGTTTTCGCGTGGTAGATGCGCTGATAACAAATTTTCATCTCCCCAAATCGACCCTGTTTATGCTAGTGTGCGCATTCGCCGGGCAGGAGAAGATGCTGAACGCCTACAGTGAGGCGGTCGAGCGCCGCTTCAGGTTCTTCAGCTACGGCGACGCGATGTTCATAAGTTAAGCAGGAACCCTCACCCGGCCAGCGGCCGCCCTCTCCCCGAGGGGGCGATCCGGTCCTTCCCTTCAGGGAGAAGGACCCGCGAGGCGGCGGACGAGGGAGCAGCCACGGTGTTGGTTTAGAAAGTAAACGATGCGGAACAGGGATATCTTGCCAGCTCTAACGTTTGAACTCATCAAGAAGGACCCGGGCTCTCTGGCCCGCTTGGGCTCTCTGACAACCACGCACGGCAGGATAGAGACGCCGATATTCATGCCGGTCGGCACGCAGGCGACGGTGAAGGCGATGACACCCGAGGAGCTGGTCGAGGTGGGCTCCCAGATCATCCTCGCCAACACCTACCACCTGTACCTGCGCCCCGGGCACGAGCTGGTCGAGCGCCTTGGGGGTCTGCACCGCTTCATGCACTGGGACCGCCCCATGCTCACCGACAGCGGCGGCTTCCAGGTCTTCTCCCTGGGGGAACTCAGGAAGATCTCGGAGGAGGGGGTGAAATTCCGCTCCCACATCGACGGCTCCAGGCACTTCATCTCCCCCGAGGTCTCGATTGCGATCCAGGAGGCGCTGGGCGCCGACATCGCGATGTGCTTCGACGAATGCCCCCCGTATCCTGCCGAATACGGCTACGTGCAAAAGTCGCTGGAACTCACCACGCGCTGGGCCAGGCGCTGCAAGCAGGCGCACACCCGGCCGGACCAGGCGCTTTTCGGCATCGTGCAGGGGGGGATGCACCCGGAGCTGCGCCGGGAGAGCGCCCGGCAGATCATCGACATCGGTTTCGACGGCTATGCCCTGGGCGGCCTTTCGGTCGGCGAGGAGAAGGAGGTCATGCACGGCATGATGCAGGCCTGCTCCGACATCCTGCCGGAGCACTCCCCGCGCTACATCATGGGGATCGGCGCCCCGGAGGACCTGATCGAGGGGATCAACGCGGGCTTCGACATGTTCGACTGCGTCATGCCGACCAGGAACGCCAGAAACGGCGCCCTTTTCACCAGTTTCGGCAGGATCAACATCAAGGCGGCCGTCTACGCCGAGGACCAGTCCCCCATCGATCCCGCCTGCAACTGCTATGTCTGCAGGAATTACAGCAGGGCCTACCTGAGGCACCTGTACCGCAGCCAGGAGATACTCGCCTCAAGGCTGAACACCTGGCACAACCTGCACTACTACCTGGACCTGATGAGACAGGCGAGGGGCGCCATCGAAAAGGGCGAGTTCTCCCGCTTCAGGAAGGAGTTCTACGCGGGCAGGACCCAGTCGGTTTAACCGCAGAGAACGCAGGGTACGCCGAGAAGACCGAGACTTTTCGGGTTTCAACCTTGAAGCCTTGCTTCGCGCGCTCCGCGCTCTTCGCGGTAGGAAAGGAAATCGGTTTAACCGCAGAGAACGCAGAGTACGCTGAGAAGACCAAAAACTTCTTGGTTTAACCCTTACGTTTTTCTCTTGCGCACTCCGCGCGCTCCGCGGTAGGAAAATGTTTTTAAAATGACAAGGATGGAAAACAAATCCAGGAGGTAACACATGTTAGGTTTGGCGTTTGCAATGGCGGCCCCGGAGGCGGGCGCGCAGGGTGGGGGGATGATGGCGCAGTTCCAGGGGTTGATCCCGCTCGTTTTCATGTTCGCCATCTTCTACTTTCTGCTGATCAGGCCGCAGCAAAAAAAGGCCAAGGAGCATAGGGCCCTGTTGGATGCACTGAAGAAAGGGGACCAGGTGGTGACCGCCGGCGGCATGCACGGCAAGGTTGCCGCCCTCGACGACCAGGTGGTCACCCTCGAGATCGCACCGGGCGTCAACGTGAAGATCAACAAGGGGTACATTGCGTCTATCAAGCAGGACTAATGCATTGATCCAATTTTTCCGAAAGGAGCTTTTCCCATGAAGGGTTATACCTGGCGCATTTTTCTGATCGTAGCATTCATCGTCGCCTCGGCCGTCTACCTCACGCCGACGCTCGCGAACACGCTCCCCACCTGGTGGACGGACATGATGCTCCCCAAGGACAAGATCCATCTCGGTCTCGACCTGCAGGGGGGGACCCACCTGGTCATGGGGGTCGACACCCAGAAGGCTGTCGAGGGGTCGCTCGACCTGATCGCCACCGACCTTGAGGACTCGCTTGCCACGGAGAACCTCCGCTATAAGTCGATCGCCAGGGTCGGCAGCGACAAGGTGCAGCTCTCCCTGTACGATCGCGGGACCGCCGACAAGGCTCAGGAGCTGGTCAAGAAGAAGTACCCCGACATGGAAGTGGTCCCTGCCGTCGACGAGGGGGGCTTCGTGAACATGCAGCTGCGCATCAACGAGAAAGAGGCCCAGGTCAGGAAGGACCGCGCGGTTGCCCAGGCCCTTGAGACCATCAGGAACAGGATCGACCAGTTCGGCGTCTCCGAGCCGGTGATCCAGCGCGAGGGTCTCACCAACATCGTGGTGCAGCTCCCCGGCATCAAGGACCCCAAGCGCGCCATCGAGCTGATCGGCAAGACGGCAAGGCTCGAGTTCAAGCTGGTGGACGAGAGCGTGAACCCGGCCACAGCCGCCACCACCGGTATTGCCGAGGACACCGAGATCCTGTACGAGAAGCGCACCGATCCGGCCACCGGCGCCGTCTCCGAGACCCCGCTCGCCGTGAAGAAGAAGGCGATCATCACCGGCGACCTCCTGACCGACGCGCAGATCAGGATCGACTCCCAGTACAACCAGCCCTACGTCGCCATCGACTTCAACTCGACCGGCGCAAGGCTCTTCGACCAGGTGACCGCCGCCAACGTGGGCAAGCGCTTCGCCATCGTGCTCGACAACAACGTCTACTCCGCACCGGTGATCCGCGAGAGGATCTCCGGCGGCTCCGCCCAGATCTCCGGCTCCTTCACCGAAAAGGAGGCCGCCGACCTCGCCATCGTGCTGCGCGCAGGCTCGCTCCCAGCGCCGGTAAAGATCCTGCAGAACGTCACGGTGGGACCTTCCCTCGGCAAGGAGTCGATCCGCAAGGGGCTCATGGCCGGCATGATCGGCGTCGCCCTGGTGTTCGTCTTCATGGCGATCTACTACAAGGTCTCCGGCCTGGTGGCGAACCTCGGGATGGTGCTGAACATCCTGTTCCTGATGGGCGCGCTCTCCGCCCTTGGCGCCACGCTGACCCTCCCCGGCATCGCCGCCATCGTCCTTTTGGTCGGTATTTCCGTCGACGCCAACGTCCTCATCTTCGAGAGGATCCGGGAGGAGCTGAGGTTAGGGAAGACGCCGCACGCCGCACTCGACGCGGGTTACGACAAGGCGTTTCTCACCATCATGGACTCGCACGTGACCGCGCTCATCACGGCGGCGGTGCTGTTCCAGTTCGGCACCGGCCCGGTCAAGGGGTTCGCAGTCTCCCTGAGCCTCGGCATCATCATCAACCTTTTCACGTCGCTCGTGTCCACCAAGGTGATCTTTGACGCCTACCTGGAGCGTTTCCACGTGAAGAGACTCAGCATATAAGGGGGGGAGACCAATGGAACTGTTAAAGAAGACCAATATAGATTTCATAGGGATGAGGAAGGTCTCCTTCATCATCTCCGGCATCATAGCGATCGTCGGCATCATCGGGATCATCGCCATCGGCCGCGGCACCGCCAACATGGGGATCGACTTCTCCGGCGGCACCTCCATGCAGCTCAAGTTCGCCCAGCCCGCGACCACGCAGGGGGTCCGCGACGCGCTGGCCAAGGGGGGGCTGAAGGAGGTCGAGCTGCAGGAAATCACCGGCGGAAACCAGGTGCTGGTCAAGATGCATTCGGACAAGACCGCGAACGACGTGGAGACCATCTTGAAGCAGCAGATGCCGCAGAACCCGTTCACCGTGGAGAGCTCCACCGAGATCGGCCCCTCCATAGGCGAGAAGCTGAAGAAGGACACCCTGGTGGCAGTCGCCCTCTCCATGCTGGGGATCATCCTCTACATCGCCTGGCGTTTCGACTTCAAGTTCGGCGTGGCGGCGGTGGTCGCCACCATGCACGACGTCCTCGCCATCATCGCCGTCTTCTACGTGATGAACAAGGAGGTGAACATCCTTCTGATCACCGCGGTCCTCACCATCGCCGGTTACTCGCTGACCGATACCGTCGTCGTGTTCGACCGCATCCGCGAGAACATGCACAAGAGCATCAAGGACCCGATGACCGTGATCTTCAACAGGAGCATCAACGAGGTGCTTTCCCGTACCATCATCACCTCGCTGACCACCTTCCTGGCCGCCGTCTCCCTGTACC